>UQBE01000007.1 GCA_900539155.1 uncultured Porphyromonas sp. | reverse complement strand
TGATATGTTTCCATCTACGAGCGTGGATATGTTCCCCATAACCATAGGGGTTGAGCATGTGGTGCTACTGGAGCGTACTGAGTAGCAGGAGAAGAGCGCATAGGATTGTATAGTAAGAATTGCTTAACTTCGCACAAGAAACGGCAGATTACAGCGCCCATCGCCAAAAGCATCGTCAGTCGCTTACGACTCAGTCTGGATAAGCCTCTGGACACTGTATGAAGACAAGTCATATATCACAACTCTAATCACAAAACATATAGACTATGAAACAGTACTATCTCGTCATCAATGGGGAGAAGAGTGGCCCGTTTACCATCGACCAGCTGGCTACACAGCAGCTCACCCCTGAGACTCCTGTATGGACAGAGGGCATGAGTGACTGGATGCCGGCACAGCAGGTCGCTGAGCTTAGCTCACTCTTTGCACCACAGACTCCAGGACCAGAGATGGCTCAGCCCACAGTTCCTCCACAGGCGCCGGCTTACAACGCTGCTCCTTCCTATGGCAATCCCCAGCCTCAGACGCCAAACGGTCAGGTTATGCCTCCCAACTACCTCGTCTGGAGCATCCTCGTGACGCTCCTCTGCTGTTTGCCTGGTGGAATCGTCGCCATCGTCTACTCAACGCAGGTCTCCTCTCGCTTCCTACAGGGCGACTACGAGGGTGCTAATGCTTCGAGCCGCAACGCTCGCAAGTGGGCGATTATCTCAGCCGTCGCGGGAGCAGTGATTGGTATCATATACGTAATTATCATTGCTGTCACAGGAGCTTCCGCCTTTGCCTTGAGTCAATACTAAAGGCATGGTGTAGACCTAGTCGATAGTTCTATCAAGTCAAAAGAGAGGGAGTCCCCATATCGGGGGCTCCCTCTCGTCGCTTCTGTTCAATTTACAACTAAAACTAATCACAAAACAGCCTTGCCACACGGAGCCTCTCGGCTCTTATCGTGTATGGAGTGGAGACGGTACTCACGTATGGTCTCATCCCCGCAAGATGCTACAGTAGACGTGTAGCCCGTTTGTTGTTACTTACTTATTGGAAAGGTTAAGTAGATGGGTCTAGACTATCGGCAGGACGGGAGTCGCTACTTGCGCCTGCGACTGTCTTGGGTGACCGCCTTCTCGAGCTCTCGGCGGGAGAAGCTCCCCGAGAAGTTGATCACCGTGTACTCGTCATCGCCAGTGACGATCATGTATAGCTCGGAGGCGTTGTCGCCCTGTAGCTGTCCGATCAAGCTGACAATCCCGTCATCATTCTTGACATACATCAGCTGCTCGAGATCCGAGTGACGTAGCTCTATGATAGGAGCGAAGGTACGACGTAGCTCTTGTATCGCCTTGCGGTCGGAGGAGGTGTAGATATGTATCGATGTGATGCCGTCCATAATACCCGACATAGCGTCAGCGCCGTCTATCTTAAGGCTCGCCTTGGGTACGCTTTGGAGCATTGCGGGGGATATATATATGACGTCCACGTTTTTGATCTCCATGAGCCTAGACGTATTGATACGTGTACGGGCTGAGCCACGCTGCGCTACTGCGGGTAGCCCCATCAGGAGTAGCATCGTGAGCGTGACGATGCTTAGGCGTGAGAGATGAGTTATGTATGCTTTCATAATCTGTGTGTCTGTATGAAGAGGTTTCCACATATAAGTCGGTTGAGAGCAGAGATTGTTGCAGCGGTTGGGAAAAGTTAATTGCCCGTCAGGGTCCAGCCCGCCCCCGAGACGAAGGGAATCTTCTCCAAGGAGCTCTGGTAAGAGTCCTGCAAGCGTCCGAAGATTTGGTCTATCTCCTCGTTTTGCTCTGAGCAGAGCTCCACACAGTCACTCAGCTTGGTAATAGCGGCCAGTGCATACTCATTGACCTGCTCCTGCGGTATGGGCTGGCCATTGCGTAGGGATAGCTCCGCCTGTCGGCTACTGCGCCCCCACTGGAAGAAGGTAACCCCTACACCGCCCACGAGCAGCACGGCAGCGACAGCTGCGTACTTGCGTACCCACATCCGCCATCGAGGGATAGTGCGATGGGGGAGTAGTGACTCCTCGGCTCCTTGGGTCTCTGACGCTGCACGCTGCAGGGTAGCCTCTAGGAGCAGGCGGTCGGCATAGTATGGTGAGCCGGGACCCTCCTTGAGGAGTGCTAGGTAGAGGACAAACTCCTCGTCGGGCGTGCTAATCCCGTCGTAGTAGCGCTCTAGTAGCTGCTCTATGTCGTGTGATGAATCTATCATAGTGGCTTCTGTATTCTATATATAGTAAGGTATGCGTATCACGCCTCCATATCTGCAAAAAGCTTTCGTGCCTCCTTGCGCAGTCGTGATATCATCGAGCGGACGGTCACCTCTTGTAGCCCCAAGCGCTGCGCCGTCTCATCGTTGGTCAGCATCATCTCCTGCCGCAGTCTCCACACCTCTTGCTGCTGCTCGGGGAGCGTAGCTACCCAGCTGTCGATGCGTGTCAGTTGCTCCTTGGCGATTAGTTCCTCTTGGGGTGTCGTCGTGACCAGAGGCATCTCCAGCTCCGTGGGCTCCTCGGCGTTGCGTAGTCGCTGTGCGGGAGCTCGTAGTGTGTCAATGCACTTGTTGCGAGCGATGCGGATGGCATAGGCCTTTGGGGAGACGACCTCGTCTAGATGGTCGCGTTGCTCCCAGAGCTTCACAAGCACATCTTGGGTTACGTCCTCAGCTTCCATCTCGTTGGATAGAAGAGCCATACAGACCTGTAGAATCGTCGACCGTAAGGGGACGTAGGTCTGTATGAAAGTGGCTCCATCCATTGTAATCACTGTAAACTAAAAACTAACTCAATGTGTAACTTGTATCGCGCTCGGCCCAACGGGCCAGAAGAGCGTCGTACACCATTAAGACGAGTGAGTCGTCGAAATGTTGCAGCGGATGCTCACTCCTCTGTCATTTGGTCTGGCTACCTGACGATTTCCAGCAGAGAAAAATCTTATTTCCAGTTGAGTACTTTTCAAGAGGAAATTCAAAGAAATACTTCTATGCTACCAAATAGACTTATCCTCGAAAAAGTGTAATAAGCTAAGAAGTATATCATCGAAAAAGTGTAATAATATGCCGTTTCTATCATCGAAAAAATGTAATTCTTGCTTTTTTATCCTCGAAAAAGTGTAGATTCCAATGGCTGATGGATGCAGGGATTATCCACAAAGTAAGCCGTGTAAAAGAGATACAAATGCCTGTGAAGTTTTACGAAAGCCTCTCAGCCTTCAAACTATTTCTCCTCGATTGTGGTCTATTTGCCTGTATGGTTGATGCACCAGCAAAGCAGATGCTCGTTGGAGACAACATCTTCAAGGAGTATAAGGGAACATTTACCGAGCAATTTGTCCTCCAGCAATTAGTAGCATTGGGCAAGACACCTTATTATTGGAGTAACGAGACCACGACTGCTGAGATCGACTTTGTTGTACAAGACAGTGATAGAGTTATCCCTATTGAAGTCAAAGCAGAGGAAAATGTCCGCAGTCGCTCATTGAGCACATACATTTCTGCCAATGCTGAAAGAGGACTCAAAGGTCTCCGCATCTCTATGAAAGGCTACATAGACCAAGGCTGGATGGAAAACATCCCCCTCTACGCTATCTCCCGCTACTTTTCAGACAATAGATAAGTTCCTTTTAGCCCAAGTTTCTCGGGGGATAAACTGCGCGGCTCCTGGGAGGAGCTGGCGGGTAGAGGGCACATGAGGCTGTTGCATAAAGGCGCATCGCAGTGTTGCTTTCGGGATTCGGCTTCGGTCACATACAGAGGTATGCTCCCTTCAGACCTCACCCTCAGCGCCTTGCGCTTCATCCTCTCTGCAAAGCCTAGACAGTCTTGCAAGCAAGATTGTGAGACTGTTGACTTTTGCAACAGTCTCCAACTGTACGCTCACCGCCCTCAGACAAAAAGATAGAAGGCGACCCGTGAGCCGCCTTCTATGTCGTAGTGCGCGCATACTTGCTGCGCGCTTGGGGTAGGTCGTCGCCTTAGCGAACGATGCTGATGGGGCGATCCCCCTCGAAGTAGCCGATGATGCAGTTGCACAGCTCCTGCGCCATAGCGACACGCGCCTCGTAGGTCTGCGTGCCGACATGTGGCGTCATAGTCACCTGCTCTAGCTCATAGAGCTCGGGGAGAGGGTTGTCACTATGCTCGAAGACGTCCAGTCCCGCTGCAGCTATCTCGCCAGTCTGTAGCGCATGCACCAGAGCAGCCTCATCGACGACGGCGCCACGCGCTGCATTGATTAGGATAGCGCTGCGCTTCATCTGGGCAAAGCGACTTGCCGAGAGCAGGTGGTGCGAGTCAGCATTGTAGGGAGTATGGAGCGATACTACGTCAGCCTCTGTAAAGATTTGGTCCAGGTCGGCATAGGTGACCCCTAGCTCCTGCTCGGTGGCTGCGTCGAGGCGGTGACGCTTATTATAAAGAACCTTCATACCGAAGGCTTGCGCCATCTGTCCGACGGCTCGCCCTATGTTGCCATATCCGATGATTCCGATGGTCTTACCGCATAGATTGGTAGCCATGCTGGAACTATTGGAGAGCGACTTCTCACTGCTTTTGGTACGGCGCATCTGTCGATCCCACATAGCTATCTTGCGACTGCAGCTCAGGAGTAGACCCATCGTCAGCTCAGCTGTCGGCTGTATGACGGCACGAGGCGTATTTGTCACGGTAATTCCCTTACTATGGGCGTAAGCTACGTCAATGTTGTTGTATCCGACACCATAGTTGGCAATCAACTTGACGTTGGGGAAAGCATCGATGAGCTCACGATCCACGGGGAATGTGAATTGAGTAGCGAGCGCATCATACTCTGCGCCTATCTCCATCAGCTCCTCTCGAGTGAAGCTCTCACCTTCGGGGCGACGAGTCATATCGGCCCACGCGGCAAGTTCTTCAAAGCCGGGACGAACGGTGTCAAAGGAGATTAGGACTTTCTTTTTCGTCTTTTTATCCATAATGCTGTATATCAGGTTAGATGTTTCTCTAGATACGTAGTCGGTAGGGCTTGGGGTATAAGTTGTTGAGCCGTGAACCGGTACTGTGCGCTAAGCCTAGGGGGATGCCCCGATAGGTGATGGCTGTGATGCCCCGTGCGCTCGGGCTGCTCGTCGTGAGTGCTTCGCCACGTAGGTAGCGCAGAGCCTCCTGCAGAGGAAGCTCCAGAGCGGGGAGCTCCGCTGTACGACACAGTGGATGATGGAGTAGGGCAAAGGATGGCTCGTAGCCTTTCGCCTGATGGCGCATAGTGGCTACTGCAAAGCCGGGTGTGGCAACGGCAAGTCGCTGCCGAGAAGCTTCGGCAAGGAGCTGCGCAGCCGCGGGGGTGAGCTGGTAGATTTGCTCGCCGATGGTGTAGCAATCGGCAGAGGGCACCTCGCTGAGCCAGGAGAGACTGGCGAGCTCTTGTCGACTGGAGCGTGTCAATCCCTTAGTCCGGCGCACCTCACTCGGTCGCTCCAGGATGTCAGTAAGGCGCAGAGCTGCGAGGTACTGTCCCTCACCTCTTACGATGCCAGGCCAGAGGTGTAGCCCATAAGCGGTTGCATAGGCTCCAGGGATGCGCTCGGCGGTGTGGGAGAGGTCGATGAGCTGGCAGGGATAGTGGTCGAGGAGCCACTGAACCATCTGGTCGTTTTCCTCTTGATTGAGCGTACAGGTGGCGTATAGTAGGACACCCTCGGGCATCAGCATACGAATCGCTTCTCGTAGGATGGCACGCTGACGGCTTACGCAGTCGGAGATAAGCTGAGGCGACCACATACGTCTCGCCTCCTCGTCGCGACGCATAAGACCCTCGCCACTACAGGGAGCGTCAACTAATACCAGATTGCAGGCACCGCGCAGTAGGGGCGTGAGCTGCTGTGGATCCTCCTGTGTGATGATTGTATGGTCGGCACCGCACCACTTGACGAGGTTCTCCACGAGTATCTTGCACCGCTTAGGGAGTATCTCGTTGCTCACGAGGAGTGTTTCGTCGGGGAGTAGGTCACGTAGTAGCGTACTCTTGCCCCCAGGAGCCGCGCAGAGGTCGAGAGCGAGGGCGGGTGGTTCCTGCCAGTCGAGCTCATCCCAGATGGTGGATAGAATCATAGCACTGGAGTCCTGCACGTAGTAAGCTCCAGCGTGCCACAGTGGGTCTAGGGCAAAGGTGGGTCGCTCGCGGAGCCAGTAGCCCTCTATTCCGGTGGGTAGCCAGGGTATTGTTCCGTCTTGGAGCTCTACATGAGGCGGCGACAACAGAGGACGAGCTGGGTTGAGTCGCAGAGAAACCGAGGGTGGTGTCTCTAGTGCCTCGACAATGCGGGTGGCATGCTCAGGAAAGGCTTGCGCTAGCTGGACTATTAGGTCAGACGGGACGGGAGTCTGCATCGTGTCGGCGGGGTTAGGGCAGGAGCGTCATAAGCTTGATGATCACATCTCGCTTGGGACGGTTTGTGCCGTCGGTCGGTAGGTCTTCAATCTTGGTAATGGTGCGCATGCCGTCGATCACTTCGCCGAAGACGGTGTACTGCCTGTCCAGCCAAGGAGTGCCACCCTGTAGCTTGTAAATCTCTCGCTGCTCAGGCGTGTAGTCCCACTCACGCTGAGCTGCTATGTCGTCCAGGTCAAAGTCGGTGTAGTAGGTGCCCGTGACAATGTAAAATTGACTACCCGAAGAGTCCTTCTTCGGATTCTCTTCATCCGGTAAACGCGCTGCCGCTAGGGCGCCTCGCTTATGGATGTGCTGCGGTAGGATCTCCGCAGGAATGGTGGTTGAGAGGGTATCTATGGATACATCCGTCTCGCGGGTTGCAAAACGGGTCAAGAGGTTACCCCCCTGGATCATAAACTGCGCTATGACACGGTGCATCAAGACTCCCTCGTAGTCTCCCCGACGTACATGCTCTAGGAAGGCCGCTTGGTGTAGAGGCGTGTCGTCATAGAGTAGGAGCGTGAAGTCTCCCTGCGAAGTCATCACGAGGACCCGTCGTCCTGCGGGTAGCGTATCGGTCGCCGTTTGAGCCGTTAGCGTGGGGATGCAGAGTGCCAAGAGAAGTAGGAGGGTTGTGATATGAGCTTTCATAGCTTAGAGAATCTGAGGAGTGGTATCGTTCGTCGCATTGGTCGTCGCAATGAAAGCTTTGGGGTCCGCCTGTAGGACAGCCTTCTTGAGCCTACTCACATGTTTGCGCTCGACGATCATAAAAATAATATCCCGCTCTGCTCCTGTGTAGATGCCACTGCCATGGAGGAAGGAGCCGCGCAGATTGAGCTGGTCAATGATGAGCGTGCGTAGCTCTGCGGTATGCTCGGAGACGATGAAGATTGCTTTATTGGGATTCTCCGGCTGTAGGAGGTCGACCACCTTACCGTAGACGAAGATGGTAATCCATGAGTAGAGCGGTACGCTTACATCCCTAAAGGCTACCAGACCAAAGAGAACAACGGCCGAATCCACGGCGATAATCATATGACTAGTCTTGATGTTATTCCCCTTAGATAGGACGCGAGCCAAGACATCTGTGCCAGCACTGGTGCTGCCTGCCTTGAAGGTGAGTAAGACACCTAGCCCGAGGATAGCACCGCCGTAGACGGAGGAGAGGACCTTGTCGCTACTCACGATGTCGATGTCTCGTGTCATCGAGGTGATGAGGTCGGTGCAGATAGAGATGAGGAGGAAGGTGGCTACCGTCTTGCCCCCGCTACGTAAGCCGAGGGAGCGAGCAGCCAGAAGGAAGAAGGGGATGTTGAAGCAGAGTGCCACGGCACCAATGGGTAGCCCCTCGGGAAAAGCTGCAAAAGCACCCTGCGTCAGATAGTTGATTGTGATACTGATACCGTAGCATCCTCCAGGGACAATATCCGCGGGAGCGATGAAGCAGGCATAAGCGACTGCCTGACAGATGGCGCCGAGTACGAGATAGACAATCTCTAAGGCGAGGGGCGTGTGGCGAGGCGTGAAGGTCTGTCGCTCGTGAGGTGGCGGAGTCTGGTGCCCGTGACGGGGAACTAGATGGCTGGAGGTGTGGGTGCGCATAGCGTGCTAATGAACAGTATATCTGATGCGAGAGAAGAGCCTGCCAAGCCCTATAGTAGCGAGGCTGTGCCCTCTGTAAGCATACAAAGGTACTAAATTAGAGGTTAGAAGTTAGAAGTTAGAAGTTAGAGGGCAGGGGTGACACATTATATATAGAGACCGTTGCAATAGTCTCCACGATCCCTCCGATAGCTCTGATGGCTCCGACATCTCCGATAGCTCCGATACCTCCGACCCCTCCGATAGCTCTGACACCTCCGACAGCTCCGACAGCTCCGATGGCTCCGAGACCTCCGACACCTCCGATAGCTCCGATGCCTCCGATCCCTCCGATGGTTCCGATAGCTCTGATGGCTCCGATGGCTCTGATGGCTCTGATAGCTCTGATGCCTCCGATCTCTAATCCCAGCCCTCTAACCTCTAATCTCTAACTTCTAATCTCTATTCTCGAATATCCACGTGGGAAATCTCAAATCTCCACGTGGATATTTTTTATTTTCCACGTGGGCGTGATTCATTTCCTCCGAAGTTTCATTTGATTCCTCCGAAGAATTTTTTCTTCCCCACGTGGAAAATAAAAATTCTCCACGTGGATATTTCGAAATATCCACGTGGAAATCAGTTTTTGCCAACAGTGCTGAGACGAACGGCCGGGAGTGTCTATACGAGAAGAGCTCCGCAGGATGTCCTACGGAGCTCTCTCTAATTATAGTCTGTCGATCGCGATCCGACGAATAGTCTCGTCGCCTAGGAGCGTCTATCTACTGTCCGATCGTGACGATAAGCCTTAGTGCTTGACGACGAGTCGCTGTGCAGCACCCTCGGTAACTACGAGATAGGTACCATCGCTCAGTGCGGTGAGGTCTATCTGTAGGCGACCTGCGCGGTCGGCGACTAGGCGAGTAACCAGCTGACCATCCAGCGTGTAGAGAGCAACATCTGCCTCAGGTGCTAGACCCGTTACGGAAGCAGCCTCGCGTGCGGGGTTAGGATAGACAGTGAGCGTCATAGTAGCTACAGCGTCCACTCCTGTGTGGTCGACGAAGACAGCCACAACCTCCGTATCTTTTGTGACGGTGAAGGTCATATCCTTGAGGATATCCTCGCCATTTGCCGTAAGCTTGGTGAGCTCGCACTGGTCGTTAGCACCCTTAGCTACGACAGTCAGCTTCGTTCCCTCGGGAACAGCGTTGAGATCAACCTTCTCCTTGATAGTAATCTTACCGTGCTCATTGTCCTTTAGGGTTACCTTGTAGGTTGTGGGCTGAGCTTTCTTAGTAAAGGTAGCGACCACCTTCGTGTCTCCCTTCATGGCAAAGGACTTGACAGCAAGGATATCCTTATCGTTTGCTGTAAGAGCGGTGAGCTCGTAGCCAGCGTCTGGTGTTGCCTCGATAGAGACATTGGCACCCAGAGCTACGTCAGCGTCGTTAGACACTGCATTACCGTCTACTAAAGCAACGACCTTACCACCCTCAGCTGCAGCAATCGTCAGCTTGGGCTTTCTGAAGGTTACCTTGACCTCGCTGGTCTCCTCAAAGGATGAGTCGTAGGAGTTCACCTCTCTACTATGTACCTCCTCACCATTGACGGTCCACTTGTCTACGATGTAACCCTTGTCAGGCATCACGTTGAAGACGATGTATGAGCCTCTGTCTACCTTATCGCCTGACTTGACATCCACATCATCCTGGCCTTCCTTCTGAAGCTTTACCGTGGTGAACTTACCGTGCTCACCAGCGGAGTAGGTGATTGTGATCTTCGTGTCGACACTCTTGAAGTGAGCGACGATGTTTGTCTTAGCAGTAATCTCCTGAGAGCGCTTGTTTGGTTCAGCAAAGTTTGGCTCTTCGTCGACACCATTGACAGTCCACTTTACGAACTTATAGCCCTCGTTTGCCGTGACCTCGAAGTCGATATAAGTACTCTCGGGTACAGACTCACCAGTAGTGATGGTCTTGAGCTGACCATTTACATAGCCAGAAGCCGTAATCGTACCACCCTTAACGGGGTCAGCTGTGAAGTTAACGACATACTTCGCTGCTTCCTTCTTGAAGTAAAGCTGTACATCCGTGTCCTCCTCGAGGGTCATCGTCAGTGTAGTATTCTGGCCAGCCTGTCGGTCCTCTGAGCCGTTGACGAGCCACTTCTCTACTTCATAGCCTTCACTAGGCGTGGCTGTGAAAGTAACGCTCGAGCCACGAGCTACCTTTGCGCCACTCTCGACAGAGACGGCATCACCTCCATCCTTTGGTGTGACTGCGACTGCAATCTGACCGCCATCGCCTGTAGGAACACTGTACTTCAGCGTCACCTCATTGGGCTTTGCGGTGAAGACAACCTTTACCTCCACATCTGCTTTAAGCTCGTGGATATACTCATTGGGGTTGCTAGGCATCTCAATCGCCTCACCATTTACAAGCCACTTCTCGACCTTGTAGTCAGCACCAGGCTTAGCTGTAAAGGTGATAAAGATGCTCTCGCCAGAGAACTTCTCGCCCGACTCGAAGGGAACCTCCTCATCGTTCTCGCGGTCGTAGTGCGTAGCGGTGAGCGTACCCTGACCTTCAGGCTCAGCAGCAAAGGTTACCGTGTACTCCTCTGCGGGAGCTGCAGACTTGAAGTGAGCTACGACACTAGTCTCTCCTGTAATCTCGCGGGAGAGCTCCATGGGGTCTATGAAAGAGCCATCAGCGGGTAGCCCATTGACAGTCCAATTGTCGAACTCATATCCTTCCTTTGGCTCGGCCTTAAACTTCAAATACGAGTTCTCTGCTACAGATGCACCTGACTTAACAGTTGCATAGGTTACCGTATTCTCTGCCGTTACTGTGCCACCATCGATAGGATCAGCGACAAAGGTCACGACATACTCCTGAGTAGTTGCGGTCGATACGAAGTTAGCTACGACGGTGTTTGGCTTAGTAGGATCCATCTTGTAGGAGAATTTTTTCTTTCCAGCCTTGGTCTTCACGCCGTTGACTGTCCAGTCCTGTATCTCAGCGTTCTCACCAGGCGTTGCAACGAAGCTCACATAAAAGCCCTCGGGTACCTTATCTCCGGTGTTAAGTGCTCCAATATAAGTATTCTTTGCGGTCACGGTACCAGGACCATTTGCGGAGAAAGTGACTGGGAGCATCTCGAGCTCCTTGAAGTGAGCCTTGAAGGTCACATCCTCTGTGACGACGTAGTTTTTGATTTTGTCAGAGGTAAACTCTTCGCTTCGTACACCGTTCACCTCCCAGTAGTCAAACTTGTACTTATCCTTGTCGCAGTAAGCATAGATATTGATCGCAGTTCCGTCTGCTACTGCAGAGCCAGAAGCAATCGGATCATAGGTGTTAAAGTCCTTTATCGCCACATAGTTCTTCTTACTGGCAGGCTCAGCGGAGACTGTGACGGTGTGTGTCGCTGACTGCGTAGCTGTCTTCTTGAAGTAGACCACGACGGTCATGTCTGCCTCAATAGTCTTGGAGCACTCTTTCTTACCAGCTGCGCTAGCGTCTGGCGTGCCGTTGAACTCCCACTTCTCGACCTCATAGCCTTCGTTGGGGATAGCTTTGAAGTTGACGTACTCACGGTTGTTCACCTTATCCCCAGATCTTAGGGTGACTGGAGGGTCATCATACGATCCAGCGAAGTAAGAAGCCTCCACGGATCCACCCTCGGCCGGCTGGGCTGAGAAGATCACGGTGCGATCCTGACCATAGAGTCTCGGCACGGCGAGTGCCAAGAGACAGAGTAAAATAGGTAAAACTCTTTTCATAAGCTTAGTGTATTTGTTTATAGTGTGTGCATAGCCTAGGAGGGGGGCCTTGAGGACATATCTACCCTCCTCCGCCTCTCACGGTGTCACCTATCTGCGTGGCACGAGCGAGCGCGCGAGGAGTTAGCGATGACTTCTCCCTTCGAAGGCGAAATTAAGCATTCTTTTTTTAAAAAGCAAATACACTGGCTAGTTTGGATTTTTCAAGTCGGACGCCCCCTCTTGCAGTCGACAACGGCGACAGAGTTCGAGAGGCTCTCGTGGAGGGTGGAGACGCTAGACGGGAGCGCCTCTACTGAATGCCAGATGCTCCCCGACCTTCTAAAACAAAACAAGAGTGGCACCACCCTCGTGGCACCACTCTTGCGATAGGTCTTACGACCATCAGTCGGGATGACTGGATTCGAACCAGCGACCTCACGCCCCCCAGACGCGCACTCTAACCGGACTGAGCTACATCCCGTGTTTCGGAGTACAAAGGTACAACATTTTTCCGACTAAACAAATTGTCCCACGTTTGCACTCCGCAACGCCATCCGGAGCACACCCCGAGAGCGGTTTGTCGCCAGGCTAGCCTCCCCGTCAGCGGGCTGATAGTAAGCCTTGGGCGGGGGGCGTTTTTCGGATGAATCTTTTTTCTGTACCTTTGTAACCATACTATGGTGACGAAATGACGCACGACGAGCAACTACTGATGGAGACTCTCTATCACAACGCTCTGCGCCTCATCGAGCAGCGAGACCAGCTGCGACAAGATGTGGAGACGCAGCGCCTAGAGATAGCAGACCTCAAGGCACGACTGGAAGCAATGAGTGCCGAACAGGAGATGCTGGAGAGCCGCAATAGGCAGCTCTTGATGTCTCGCGCTCTAATCGTCAGCGGTACAGATATGGGTGTCGCTAAGGCGCGACTGACCCAGATGATCAAGCAATTGGACCAAAGCATAGCTCTCCTAGAGCTACCACAATAGCACAGAGACAATCTCTCCACAGTAACGAATGGCACAGAAGAATCTACATAGCACGACAACCGAGACTCCACAAGATGCGATGCAGCGCATCACCCTACTCGTGGACGGTGTCGCTCTACCGATTGAGGTGCCTCGGAGCGAGGAGCCTTACTATCGTCGTGCGCAGCATACGATATCGGCTCTTGTCAAGAAGTATCGTGCAGCCTATCCGAAGCCTACGGAGAGCGATGAGCAACTGCACTGGCTGATGGCTGCGGTAGACATAGCGGTGCAGTGTGAGGTGCTCAGGGAGAGTCACGACACGACTGAGATGCTAGAGCGAGTCGCTGAGGTGAGCCACCTCTTGGAGCGTAGGCTATAACCGGCCCCCCTACAGTTCCGCGAAGGACGGAGGGGCGTGCTAGATTGTTTGGACATCTGGAGCCTGTGCCTTAGAGCAGGGTGCCCATCTCTGTGTTGCTATCAGCCGTAGTGACGGTAGCGAGACACATTAGAGATATACACACTTAATACAAGTAACAAACGATCTATGCAGATTAGCACATACCTACTGATTTTATTCATATTACTAGCCCTCGTGGTAGGCGGAGGAGCTGTATGGCTCGCGGTGATGCGACTATACAAGCAGCGAGCTGAGCGCATCCTCCTAGACGCTCAGCAGACGGCCGACAAGGTTATCCTCGAGGCGCACAAGACAAAGAAGAAGGAACTCCGCGAGGCTGACAGTCTCGTCGAAAAGGCTAAGCAGGATGCCGAGCTACTCAAGCAGCAGAAGTTGATTGAAGCTAAGGAATACGCACTCCAGCTCAAGGGAGAGCTAGAGGAGCGTCTCGCCGACCGTACCGCTCAGGTGCAGAGCCGTGAGACGACACTACAGCAACTCGAGCAGACGCTCACAGCACGCACCAAGCAGCTGGAGCAGGAGACGAGTGAACTAGAGACGCAGCGCAAGAAGATGGCTCAGCAGGAGCAGACCGTCGCCCGCAAGCAGGATGAGCTAGACGAGGCGATCCGTACGCAGCAGGCTAAGCTGGAGGAGATAGGCGGACTATCAGCTACGCAGGCACGAGAGCAGCTCATCGAGTCGCTACGTCTGGAGGCGCGCGATCAGGCTGCTGCCTACACGGCTGAGGTGATTGAGGAGGCGAAGATGAACGCTTCGCAAGAGGCGCGTCGTCTCATTGTCGCTACCATACAGCGTGTTGCTACGGAGACCTCGGTGGAGAACTCAGTCTCGGTCTTTCACATAGACAACGACGAGGTAAAGGGTCGCATCATCGGTCGCGAGGGTCGTAATATACGCGCTCTAGAGGCCGCAACGGGCGTGGAGATTATCGTCGATGATACACCGGAAGCTATCGTCCTCTCAGCCTTTGACCCAGTACGCCGTGAGATAGCTCGTCTAGCCCTCCACCAGTTGGTCCAGGACGGCCGCATACACCCTGCACGCATCGAGGAGGTCGTCGGCCGTGTCAGCAAGCAGATTGAGGAGGAGATTATCGAGACGGGTAAGCGGACAATCATTGATCTCGGCATACACGGTATGCACCCTGAGCTGGTGCGTCTCGTGGGCAAGATGAAGTATCGCTCCTCCTATGGGCAGAACCTTCTACAGCATGCCCGCGAGACGGCCAATCTGTGTGCCACGATGGCATCCGAGCTGGGGCTTAATGCGAAGAAAGCTCGTCGTGCTGGTCTCCTTCACGACATAGGAAAGGTCTCAGATGAGGAGCCTGAGCTACCACATGCCATCCTCGGTATGAAGATTTGTGAGAAGTACAAGGAGAAGGCTGACATATGCAATGCTGTCGGTGCCCACCACGAAGAAATCGAGATGGAGTCTCTCATTGCACCGATTGTACAAATCTGCGACTCAATCAGTGGAGCTAGACCTGGAGCACGACACGAGATTGTCGAGGCTTACATCAAGCGTCTCAAGGACCTGGAGCAGCTGCCACTCTCCTACCCTGGTGTGGTCAAGACCTATGCGATACAAGCAGGTCGCGAGCTAAGGGTAATCGTAGGGGCAGACGAGATCGATGATGAGGCGACAGCTACCCTCTCGGCAGACATCGCTCACAGAATCCAGACGGAGATGACCTACCCAGGGCAGGTCAAGATTACCGTAATACGTGAGACGCGTGCCGTGAGCTACGCTAAGTAGTCTACCGTAGATACTTTCGCAGAGCGTGGTAAGGCGGGCTAGGTAAGGTCATTGCAAGGCGGGCACTTCTCTCCTAGGGGAGGGGATGCCACCAGGACCAAGCGCAAGAATAGAGAGAGACAGAGATGCGACGCAAGCTTATCTCGACGGTCGATAGGTATATATTTACCCAGTTTCTGGCGACCTACTTTTTCTCCATTGTCCTCATCTTGGCAGTGGCGATAGCCTTTGACGTGACCGAAAAGCTGGACAAACTTCTCCAGCCCGAGGTACCGCTCCGTGCAATCATCTGGGACTACTACGCTAACTTTGTCCCTTACTATGCCAATCTCTTCAGTCCGCTCTTTGTCTTCATTGCCGTCATCTATGTCACCTCTCGGCTTGCGGAGCACAGCGAAATCATAGCAATCCTCAGCTGTGGCATGAGTTTCAAGCGACTCTTGAAGCCCTATATGCTTGGCGCTGCGGTGATAGCACTGCTTACCTTCACACTCAGCAGCTTCGTCATCCCCCCGGGGAATAGGGTGCGCATAGACTTCCAGAATAAGTATATCAAGGACAAGCGTATCACCTACGCCAATGCTATACAGATGCAAGTGGCACCAGAGACCTTTATGTTCATGTCCTACTACAACGATGAGAGCAAGGTCGGGTACACCTTCTCGATGGATCGCTTCGACGGTAAGGACCTAAAGAGTCGTGTGATGGCAAACAGCATCACCTACGACACGCTCCATAACTGGCAGCTACACGACTACACCATCACCTACTTCGGAGAGAGACAAGACTCGCTCCTTAGGGGTAATCAGCTAGACACGGTCATACCAATCACACCTAGGGAGTTTCTCGTGACCGAGGGCGACGTGGAGATGCTCACCACTCCGCAACTCTACAACTCTATACAGCAGCAACAGATGCGCGGAGCGCCGACACAACTATACGCCATCGAGTATCACAAGCGCATCGCGACTATACCCGCCTCCTTTATCTTGACACTTATGGGAGTGTCGCTCTCGGCCCGCAAGCGAAAGGGTGGAATGGGTCTCTCGCTCGCTGTGGGTCTCTCGCTCAGCTTCATATACATCCTCTTTATGACGGTGACCTCCTCTTTTGCAGTCACTGGGACGATGTCTCCACTGGTCGCAGCATGGCTCCCGAATGTCGTCTACCTCGCCATCTCGTTTGTCCTCTACCGCCTAGCACCTCGCTAGGCTTTACCAGGGGGACTATTGCTCCTACACCTATTATATGTAGGGCACCCTATATTATATATAGGGGACACTTTTATTTATATATGGAGACTCTCCTATCTCAGGCTCTCGAGGCATGCATCTCTTGCTGAGGTGATGAGCGCTGCTCTTAATGCAGACTTAAATTGGAGAAAAACCGTCCAAATACCCTCTATTTGAGAAATTATGTCTATATTAGCGGTCGATTTATAGTGAATAGTCTCTTTGGGACCTTCCTGACATCATAATCCTAAAGCTGTAGAAACCACAATAGACTTAACATAACAACTGTAACATTTACTATGAAAAGAATTACTACCTACTGGCTATCACTGATAGCTCTCCTGCTCCTCCCTCTGGGAGCGACAGCGCAGAAGGTCATCCTCGAGGAGACCTTTGACGAGATTACCTCGGGCAGCAACACGAAGAATCCTCGCTTCGCAATGCTTAGTCGCTGGAAGGGCAATGACAACACGACCCAGATGAAAAACATCTACCAGGCAGACCATGCTATTCTCGTGGGTAGCACCTCTAACTCAGCAGTCGGCTACTTCGAGCTTAAGACGCTAGACCTATCGGGCAATGCAGGTGCCTTTGACGTGACACTAGAGGTCAAGGGTATCAACACTGATGGGTCAGGTATCCTCAAGGTCTCAATTGTAGATAACGATGCCTCCGCTCAGGAGTATATACCCACCAAGTATCGTGAGGATGAGGGATGGGAGACGCACACTTTCTCTTTCTCAGGAGGACAGAGTGCTACGATACTCCGCATCGAGACCTTGAACAATGCCAATGCCAATAACTGCAAGGGCGTTTTCATCAACAACCTCAAGGTCACTCAAAAGCAGGGCAAGCCAACGCTCGTATCTGACGTTAAGTCGGTAGACTTCCGCAGAGCCAACATCGGGGAGACCGCCAAGTTCCAGCTAGAGTTCGTCGGAACGAACCTTACCGCTGCTGTAAAGACAGAGATAACGGGAGAAGGCAAGGATGCCTTTAAGATTGCTAAGGATGCAGAGGATGCCGAGAATACGGGCAAGCACACGCTCGATCTAGAGTTTACACCTACCGCTGCTGGCAAGTGCGAGGCTACACTCCACATCACCTCTGGCGACCTTGCCCTAGACATTCCTCTTATGGGTATAGGTGTAGATCCTGCTAACCCCTACGGTCTAGACCCCAATGCTAAGCCTGTGGATGGCCTCAACGAGCCGTTCACAAAGGATCCCCTACTCTCTGGCTGGAGCAAGGTAGCTTTCGAGGGAGATGTGAACTGGGAGCCCAGGACTCCTTACAATGACGAGCCAGTTATGTCCATCGAGGCAGCAGGTAGTGGCCAGAAGGTCCACTCAGCACTCATCACTCCTCTCGTCAAGATTGCAGGCAGTGGCAACAAAGTACGCCTGACGGCTGACTACCGCGTAGGATTTGCCAAGGGCGGGAAGTTCATCGTCAAGCGATTCAGCAAGGATGGTAAGCTCATTGCTGACCTTAAGACGATCGAGCCTAAGGAGCCAACCGATGAGATGGCTTATAAGTTCGATCTTCTCTCCGAGGCTATCGAGGCCGATGGTCAGGATAGCTACTTCGTCTTTGAGTATATCGGTGACGATTCTCCAGAGATTAAGTCAGAGTGCAAGACACTAACCGTCCTACTAGACAACGTCAAGGTCTTCACTGAGGAGATTCCCGAACCAGTCATCACGACAGACGTCGATCAGCTGGACTTCGGTACGGTCAATAAGGACGATAAGTCAGAGAAGCCTATCGTAGTCGAGGGTGAGCACATCACCACGCGTATCCAGGCAGAGGTCGTCGGAGAGGGCAAGGACCTCTTCGAGGTAGACAAGAGTGCCCTACCCGCTAATGGAGGTGTCCTCAGAATTACCCTCAAGGGAACCAAGGAGGTAGCAGCCATCAATGCTAAGCTCGTCCTAACCGCTGGTGGCGAGGCTGAAGGGATGAAGGTCACCAAGGAGATACCTCTCGTTGGCAAGATTATCACAAGCACACAGGAGATTCTCGGCGAGACGGCTCCCGTCCTCTTTACCGCTGAGGGTCTTACCGTCGTAAGCGATGCCACGCTAGCACTATACAGCGCTGATGGTCAGCTCATCCTCGCTGGTAGCTACCGTGCTGGTGACAAGGTCCGCGTAGACTACACGGGCAGCGTCATCCTATACGTAGAGGGTGTCGCCTACAAGGGCACACTTCGCTAATCTTATCTCGTGAGCCTGTCTCTGAGGACAGGCTCACGCTTTTTTTAACCACAGTATAGCTTATTTAAACATGAAAAAGAACTGTAGATGGAGCCTCGGGCTACTGCTCTCAGCTCTCGTCCTCCTAGTCGGCTGTCAGGACAAGGACTGTCCTAGTGGGGCTCTGCAACTCTCTAAGGAGACGGTCACTATCGCCGTCGGACAGGAGATCACCCTGACACGCACTGGTAAGGGTGGTGACGTAGAGGTCATACTCCCCTCGGGCGAGGACTTCGCACTAACTGTAGACAATGAGCAGGTAGCTCAGGTCCAGGGCAAAACCATCAAGGGTGTAGCTCCTGGCAAAGCAATCGTCACCGTTACCGCTGGGGCACAGCGAGCCCTCCTGACCGTCGAGGTACAGGCTGCCAATAAGAATCAGAAGGTAACCCTCTCACCCACATGGACCAGTGCACCAGTAGATCGTACCATCGTCTTCGGTGCTCAGGAGGGTGCTGGGGTCGATGTAGTCGTCACGACAACACCTGCTGCTGACTTCACCATCTCTACCACCGAGCCAGACAAGGTTAAGATTGAGGGACACAAAGTCACCGGTCTTGCTGTAGGAACCTACAAGCTAGAGGTCCTCGCTGGTGGTGCCAAGGCTGACTTCGAATTTGTCGTAGAGGAGAAGGGGCTGACAGGGACCTTCCTAAAGAGCTCTGGTCGCAAGGTACTCTTCGTCCCAGAGCATCTCGAGGATGTGTGGGAGCGTCAGGAGCTACTCAAGAAGATGATCGAAAGCAACACGAACTATCTCTTCGACCGCGTCGATGAGGAGCACAAGGCTCTCTGGTTTATTGACAAGAATACGAAGGCAGGTCGCATGTCTATGTCTTATACGCATATTGCGTATGTCCTCAATCCTGGAGGCACCGAGAGACCTTACCTCGAGGCTATGTATTTAAACCAGCCCAATGGAATGTTCGAATTCACTTATGTCGGGTACATTTCGGATCTAGGCTTTGAGGTCGACCAAAACAATCCTCCCGAACTGCAGGTAGACCCAGATGGTGGTCACTACTTTGAGGAGACCCATCCTACACTTCCCTACGTAGTACGTATATACTATAAGACACGTATCAACGATGAGGGAGATAAGGTCGAGGATGTATATGCTCGTCTGACTCCAGTCATCCGTATGTAACTAGGCGACAGAGCTAACAACTCCTAAGACGAGGGGACGCAAGAGACTAGACATCTTGCGTCCCCTTTGTTGTATCGTCTGGCGACCTCCTTCGAGCAGCTCAGCGCAGCGTGCCCGCCCTTGCTTGAGACTGTTGACTTTTGCAACAGTCTCTACTTAGCAAATGCAGAACGACCAAGTGCGCAGTCAGAGAGTAGCGGTCGAAAGCTGTGACAGCGAACCTTAGCCACGAGCAGAAGAGGCTACCGAGAGGTGCAAAACAAGCGAGGGGTGTGTCCACATGGACACACCCCTCTATGCTGTTATCTAGTAGCTGCAATGGTAGCCTAGTCGTCTAGGGCATCTACAGCATACCAGACAGTCGTGAGCGTCAGTCGCTACATTAGTCTAGGATAGTGACCCAGCCGTGCGTATCAGGCTCGTCACCGTACTGGATACCACGAAGCTTGTTGTAGAGCTTCTCGCTGATAGGTCCAGGCTTGCCGTCCTTAGATATCTGATAAGTCTTGTGCTCATCGAGGTCATCGACACGAAGTATCGGGCTGATGACAGCAGCCGTTCCGCATGCTCCAGCCTCTTCAAAGGTAGCAAGCTCCTCTTCAGGCACATGACGGCGCTCGACCTTCAGACCTAAATCCTCAGCGAGCTGCATCAAGCTCTTGTTCGTGATAGAGGGAAGGATAGAGGTTGACTCAGGCGTGATATAAGTGTTGTCTCTAATTCCGAAGAAGTTAGCTGGACCGCACTCATCGATATACTTCTTCTCCTTGGCATCTAGGAAGAGGCAAGCGCTGTAGCCCTTCTCGTGAGCCAAGACGGTAGGTACCATACCGGCAGCATAGTTACCACCTACCTTGATTGTTCCGGTACCCAGAGGAGCCGCACGGTCATAGCCACGCATGATAGCCATAGGCGTCGGCTTGAAGCCCTCCTTAAAGTAGGGGCCTACTGGAGAGACGAAGACGATGAATAGATACTCAGGAGCTGGCTTGACACCGACCTGTGCACCGAGACCGAGGAGGAGTGGGCGGATATAGAGCGAAGCGCCACTCTCGTAGGGAGGGACGAAGTCCTTGTTGAGCTCGACAGCCTTCTTGACAGCCTTGATAAAAAGCTCTTCGGGTACGGGAGCCATGACGACACCCTCTGCAGAGCGGATCATACGCTTAGCGTTTTCCTCGACACGGAAGAGGCGGATCTTACCATCCTTGCCACGGTAAGCCTTGAGACCCTCGAAAGCCTCCTGGCCGTAGTGCAGGCAGGTAGCTCCCATGTGTAGGGTGATAGTCTCCTCAGATGAGACTTCTAGCTCGCCCCACTTGCCGTCACGATAGTAGCAGCGCACGTTGTAGTCGGTCTTGAGGTAGCCAAACCCCAGTGATGACCAGTCCAAATTCTTCATATTGTATCTGTAATAAAAGTTGTTAGTTAGAGTTCTTCTCGATGAACGGTGTACAAAGATAACTATTTATTTGGTATCTGCGACTTGTCTTAGCGAAAAAGATAGGGCTGAAGAAATGCAACGCTGGATGGCTACAATAATTTAGACCCGACTAGATATCAAAACGACACTATGTCGGGGGAAACGGATTCTTCACGTGGATATTTCGAAATCTTCACGTGGAGAATTTTTATTTTCCACGTGGGGAAGAAAAAATTCCTCGGAGGAATCAAATGAAACTTCGGAGGAAATGAATCACGCCCACGTGGAAAATAAAAAATATCCACGTGGAGATTTGAGATTCTCCACGTGGATATTCGAGAATAGAGATTAGAAGTTAGAGGGCTGGGATTAGAGATCGGAGCCATCGGAGCCATCAGAGCCATCAGAGCTATCGGAGCTATCGGAGCCATCAGAGCTATCAGAGCTATCGGAGGGTGTCGGAGCTATCAGAGGTATCGGAGTCATCAGAGCTATCGGAGGTGTCAGAGTTATCGTTTAGCAGGGAGACTTCCTCTATCCCCCCACAAGAAGCTTTTACCAGACAGCTATATTGAGACTGTTGCAAAAGTCAACAGTCTCATATTGGGTCATGTAGGTCCTGTGTGGTCGTACAAGGGAGGAGGGGACTTGCGTTTCTTCTTTTGTACAAACAAAGAAAGGGACCTCTCTTGTGAGAGAGAGCCCCTTTCGAATTAAAGCCTAAGTGAGGGAGTTAGAAAATAGCCGTGAAGACGTTGTCGGATCCACTGACTAGCTTGGCTCCGAGCTGTGGCTTAGCCTGGGTATTCTTGATGTCCCAAATATAGACGTTGCCATCGTAGCTGCTAAAGTTGTTACCGACTGGTGTGATAGCGAAGTAAATCTTACCATTGCGGATAGCTGCCTCTTGGTATTGGAAGAAGTAGGTATGGCTTGGCACCTCTAGGTCCATCACCTGTCCTGTATTGAGATCTACTCGAGCAATGCCCCAAGGGTATTGAGGTATCTCATTACCGTGTGGGTCGGTGTAGTTGGTAATAGGCTTTGCATCTCCCTTTTCGTAGGGTACAAAGGCGATTCCATCGCCAGCGTAGAACCAGCCAATGCTTCTGGCCTTACTGTCTCCGCACTTGCCTGCGATATCGATGGACCAGTCTTGATACTCACCATTCTTGATCTTGAGCATATAGACCTTGCCACCCTCAAAACCTGTCAACTGGTAGATGGTCTTGCCATCCTCAGCGAGGAACATATTGCGAGAGCGATAGCCTGTGGTGGAGCCTACCTCCTCTTTATAGAATATGGTCTTTGGATTCGTAAAGCTTGGGTAGTCAAATATCAAGGTTGCGGTCTTGCCGGTCGACTTAACCGTTTTCTTACCTGGCACCTTGTCGAGCGACTCAATCTTACTGATCTGAGCACCGTAGTAGATCTTACCACCAGTAATCACTGGAGAGTGGATGCGAGAGATGAAGTAGCCTTGCTTATCCAACTCGGGTAGGCTGACGTTGCCCTTATTGTTGTTGCCTAGCTTCATCAAGGTGTTGTCTAGGATCACGATGTTGTAGGCGCCACCAATAGATGCAGCAGTGCCAGTAGCATCCTTATCGAGTTGCTGGCCAGTAGCATCGAAGCGAACGGGGCTGATCTCGTGAACGGAAGAGTAGTGGGAGCCTGGTAGCAGGGCAAAGCGCATATTGCTATTCCCGATCACATTCTGTGAGCGTACGGTGGTGCGCAGTTCAAACTTCTTGGTAGCCTTGTTGTAGATTACATTGGTGATATCGCCTACACGATAGGTGAGGCTGTAGAGGAAGCCATCGCTACTTCTATAAGCGTGTGGTGCTCTCGCATCGGAAACCAATGGAAAGGCATCCTTACCACCTACGATGGTCACATTGGGATCATCGAGCTTGTCAAACTGGTGGAGGTAGAAGTTGTTAGTGCGAGCGTTGTAGCCTACGGTGTATCCGATGTAGAAGTCAAGGCCATCTTTGCTCTCGTACGTGCCTGCAGTGGTGATGTCGGCTCCGACGATGGTTGTACCATTCCCTGGATTGACAGGGTCGAGACGCTTCTCTTGCTCATCATCGCAACTGGAGAAGAGCGTGACGAGGAGTGCCGTAGCCCCTATGGTAAAGAGGGTTTTGATAGTTCGTTTCATACTATTGTTTTCTATAAAGTGAATAAAGTGTTGTCTCTTATTGCAGTGTATAGACCAGCTTGCCGAAGAAGGCACGACCTGGCTTTTGCAGTGCATAGTTGTCGAATATCTGCTGATTGAAGATGTTCTTTGCGTCAAAACTGATGGTGAGTGCCCCCTTGAGCAGTGTATAGCTGACGGATAGGCTCACTGGCGACTGATAGGGCACATAAGGGGTGCTGTAGATCACAAGATCCACGGGGAACTTGCTTACGTAGAATAGATTGGCCCCGAGGGTAAGGGTATTGCCTTCGGCTCCAAGATTGGGTATCAGGTAGCGGAGGTTGAGATTGGCCTTGTGTGGAGGCTCGTGCCGTAGGGGTAGCCCGTAGATTGACTCGTTGCGATTGTTGTAGGTTGCCTTGGTATAGGAGTAGCTCCCCGTGAGGAAGAGCTTATCCCATAGTGAGAGCGAGCACTCGGTGTCAATGCCACGGCTCAGAATATTGTCCACATTCTCGAATTGCGAATAGTCGGCCGTAGGCCCGATCATCACTTTCTCTCGAATCATATCACGTGTATCACGTACGAATAGAGTACCCGATCCGCTGATGCCTAGAGGCCCTAAATGGTAGGTGCCAAAGTTGGTGCCAAGGTTGAAGTTGTTGCTTCGCTCGGGCTTTAGATTGGGCATCTGAGAGACGTTGGAGGCGACATTGCCAAATAGCTCTAGCTCGCTAGGCAGTCGTATCGCCCGCTCGGCCGAAGCGTGTAGATAGAGACCATCTAGCACCTTATAAGAGAGGGTACCGCCCACTCCGTGAAAGGAGGTGGCACTCTCCACGGGAGTATTCTCCAGCTTACCGGTCGTGGGGTTATTCAGCTCCATGATGGCGTGTACCTGCTGGTAGTACTGCTTGTAGAAGAGGGAGTTTTTCAGACGTCCCTCTAGCCAACTATCCTCCAGGGAGAGGGAGGCGATGGACTTCAAGGACCTTTTATTCTGGTCGGGCGGAGTAATGTACTTAGGCACCAGCGGGTCGTGACTATCACGTAAGAAGTAGGTGCCTTGCCACCTAGCTGTGAGGGTGTGGTGCTTTAGGAAGGTATAGGCCAAGCTCGTGCGAGTGGTAAAGGTATTGCTAATATCAGTCTGCAGTGAGGGCCCTCCCGTGAGGGGATTGCGCACCTCTGCGCCAAAGTCGGTCTTGATAGGCTGATTATTGCTATCCACAATGGGCTGACCACTCCAGTCATAACGATAGGGCACGGTATCTACCACCACTCTATGATTATTCGTATAGCCTAGCTGCAGGTCGAGGGAGAGCCCATCGGTGAAGATGTCATCCTTACGGTAACTGGTCTCTACGGCCAGCATACGACTATTTCTATGGCGATTGCCATAGACCCTATTCATACGAGCACCATGCTGTATCTCTTTGTATCCGCCCGAGGCAATCACATTGAGAGAGAGCTGATCCACCCAGCTGCGGTCATTCAGACTTAATGCCAAGCGGGTACCATAGTCGCGATAAGCATCGTGAAAACGACGTGCCTTATCGACTTTGGTCACTTGTCCATTGCCATACTCATAGACGATGTCATCGCCCCATACCCAGTAGTTATTCTTGCTATAATTATAGTAAAGCGAAGCGGAGAGCATAAACCCATTCCCTAGGTAATAGCTACCATAGAGATTGGCAAGGTGGGTATTGAACGACCCCCCAGAGTAGGAGACAACGAGCTGATTGCTCTTGCGGTTCTTAAGGATGATATTGATGGCTCCACCCAGAGCATCGTCAGAGAGATAGGCAGGCACCACCCCTTTATAGACCTCTACGCGCTCAATCATCGAGGAGGGGATGCTACGCAGGGAGAAGCTACCTCCATAGCTACTCTGAGGGACGCCATTGATGAATGTGCGGATCGACTCGCCCGACATTCCATTGATATTGACATTGGTGCGAGCCCCCAGACCGCCACTACTGCGGATGCGGGTGCCGGGGAGCCGGTCGAGGACTTCGGAGGTGGATAGGCTAAACTTACTAGTAGCATCTAGTTCCAATACATTGACGGAGAAACCACTCAACTCGGTACGTCGCTTTGCCGATGTACCCGTCACCACCACTGTCCCCAGCTCTGTCTGGCTAGATTTCACCTGATAGCGGAGCTCAAGAAGTGGCGCGTTCAAGACGATTTTGTGCTGTTCGGGCTCTATGAAGAGAGAGGTGATGTTGAGGAGATACTTGCCACAAGGTATGTTGCGTAGCTCAAAGTTACCCCGTTCATCGGTGAGGGTGTGATAACTTGTGCCGTCAAGCGAAATGGTAATAGCTGCAAGGTCCTCACTCTCGGCGCCCTCCAATCGTCCACGGATTATACCTACTTTGGGGGATTGAGCTTCTGCCGTAAAACTCAACACCCCACCGATAAGGAGGAGCAAACAAATAATATTGCGATAGGCATATCGCTGTATAAGGTTGTATATCACGACCTTTATGGACATACTCATTGTGAAGGGGACTCGATTTTAATGTGCTTCACAAAGCTACCCCCATATCTCACACCCCGCAATACCTAAAAGGGGCTATTTTCACTCGTCCTATCACCCCGAGCAATAACCCAATCAGCTTCAGGCAGAGACCACTTATGACGATATGCTTAAATACAGAAACAGGGTGCCAATCCGTTTGCACTGATTTCTCTATCTTTGCAGAGAGGTTAGTCGCAATTATTGTAGCAGTATGAACTATCTCTTACGATCGGATCGTTGGCTTGTCTCGCGCTGTGCGAGGGTACGAGGATGGAGACCTTCGGGGCGTCTGCTCTCGTCGCTATCTCTATTGATGGTGCTGCTCGTGGGATGCGCAGGATCCGATACAGCGGCACAGCAACTACCCACACATCTGGTGCCGAGCCAGCAGAGCTCGGACTCCATCGTCCGTGTGGCGAGCGACTGGCTCCGCACGCTCACTATCGAGGAGCGGATCGGTCAGCTCATAATTCCCATCTGGGAGCCACGCTATGACGAAGCTTCTCGAGCTCGTTGCCTACGCCTCATCGACCAGATAGGACCTGGCGGAGTACTCTTCCGCAAGGGCGAGCCCTACGATCAGTACCGGCTCACCCACCTACTCCAAGAGCAGTCACGCATCCCGCTACTGATTACCGCCGATGCCGAGTGGGGTCTGGCGATGCGTCTCCAGGGAACCATCCGTTATCCCCGAATGAAGCAACTTGCCGACCACTGTACGCCCGAGGAGATGTACACCCTCGGGCAGCATATGGCGCAGCAGTGCCGGGTGATGGGCATACAGGTGAGCTTTGCGCCGGTGCTGGATGTCAACAACAATCCCAAGAACCCCGTCATCGGCTCCCGAAGCCTAGGCGCAACGCCCGACATAGTCATCTCGCACGGACTAGCCTTGGCAAAAGGACTTGAGGACGGCGGTGTCCTGTCCGTTGCGAAGCACTTCCCTGGGCATGGCAATACGGACAAAGATTCACACAAGACACTCCCCACCGTGTCGGGCACGCTTGAGGAACTCAATCGGGTAGAGCTAGCCCCCTTTCGCGCATATATAGATGCTGGTCTCGGGGGCATTATGGTGGCGCACCTCTCGGTACCCGCACTGGAGCCTGATGTGTCTTGCCCTTCCTCCCTAAGCCACGCCATCGTGACCGGACTACTGCGTGAGCAGATGGGCTTCCAGGGACTCATCTTTACCGATGGCCTGGAGATGCGGGGCGTGCAGCGCACGGAGGGGTTGCCCATCTCTGTGGCTGCCATCCTAGCGGGCAATGATTTCCTCCTCGGTCCTCTAGACCCGCTGGCGAGCTACCAGGAGCTCCTCGCTGCTTACCGCTCAGGCATACTCCCCGCAGAGGTTATCAACGACCGCTGCCTTCGCATACTCTGCTATAAGCTATTGCTCCATGCGGGCGCAACATCCGAGAGTCCTCTATATAATAAGGAGCAGCTCTACGAAGCACTGCACACGCCGGAGATGCGAGCCCTAGCCGAGCAACTACAGAACAAAGTATCTCAGAAATAACATTCACAGCTGTCTAAACACGCAAGTTATGATAAAGAAGAACTCGACCCAGACGACAAGCATGGTCACGCCTCCGCTGCAGTTTGACACCGCCTCATGGTTTGCTCCCGAGCTGACGAAGCTCGCTGAGCACCTCAACGACCGCATGATAGAGATGATGCGCTACTACCCTGAGCCAGACTACAAGACGCTCCGTACGATGATTGCCAAGCGCAACGGACTACATGCCGACAATATAGTCATCACCCCTGGGCGCACTGCTGGATTCTATACGATTGCTGAGGCATTCGCTGGCAAGCGTGGTGTCATCCTTGTCCCCTCCTATCAGCACTACGAGCTAGCCGCCAAGCGATACGGCTGGCAGCTGACCTACATCCCCGAGGATGTAGAGACGCAGGAGATACAGCTCGAGGGGCAGGAGTTTTGCTGGATTTGCTCACCGAATAGCGCGACAGGGCGCTTTCGCTCACGGGCTGAGCTCATAGATTTTATCAGCGCTCACCCGCAGGTATCCTTCATCGTGGATCAGTCCTATGCTACCTTCACGACGCAGCCGACACTCACGCTGAGCGATGTGAAGAGCCATCCCAATATCATCTTCGTTAGTTCCTTTACTCAGACGTACGGTTTGCCAGGACTGCGTATAGGCTACGTGACTGCCGACAAGAAAATTGTCAAGGAAATTCAGAAGGTTGTAGACCCGTGGGCGGTTAGTACTATGGCGGTCGAAGTAGCTAAGTACATCCTTATACATCCGGCTCAGTTTACTCTACCGATACGTAAGTGGCAACGGAACGCCCTCGAGCTAGAGACGAAGCTACGTCAGGTAGATGGTATTGAGGTGATGCCGAGCGATGCGCCGTTCTTTCTCGTTCAGATACACTGCGCCACGGCAGCTGAGCTGATTAAGTATCTGATGGAGGAGCACAATATTGCCATCTATGACGCCACGACTCTCCGCGGAGTCAAGGGCGAGATGGTGCGTATCACCGCCCGTGACGCCGCAGACAATGCGAAGCTTATAGAGGCTATCACAGCCTTTTGCGCAGAGCGGTAAGAGCTACCGCCCCGCAACCTCCGAGTGTCGTAGAGGAGTCTACGGCACCATGCCACTCCGTGAGCTAATCCTGGTGGAGGGAAGTGCAAAGCTTCCTGGTGAGAAAAAAAACTTCCCCTCCGGAAGTGTCTTTTGACAGCTGCTCAGAAGTGATTTGACAGTTTCGGAGGAGTGAAATCACATTTCTGGAAAAGTCCTTTGACTATTCGGGAAGAACCCTTTTGCCACTCTGCGGGAAGTCGCAGGTAGGCCCCAGGAGAGAGGGGCATTTTGCTAAATTATTCACCCACTACCGTACTAAGACTAATTATTTATTGTTACCTTTGCGGTTGCGGAGCTTGTAGCGATGTAATAATATAGAGCCAATGAAGTCTGAGTGTATAGAGCGAAGTGCCACCATAACTGCCATAGAAGATGGCGAGGTGTGTCTCACAGTGCTACGCCCATCAGCGTGTAGTCACTGCGAAGTCGCGAGTCATTGCCACGCCTCTGAGAGTCGTCTCGAGACGATTACGCTCGAACGCTCGCAGCTCCCTAGCGACATCGCCCTAGGGGATCAGGTCTCTCTGGAGATGCAAAGCGCACTAGGGATGCGCGCTGTACTCCTGACGATGGTCGTCCCCACAATACTCATCATCGCTACGACAATCCTCCTGAGTTACCTAGAGATAGGTACTCTGGCTCAAATCCTGATAGCCCTAGGCGTAGCTGCTCTCTATATGCTCCTACTCTGGCTCATGCGCCACCGCTTCGAGCGCACATTCACCTTTACCGTGCGAAAAAAGTAAGTTCATACACACTCCTCTATGACAATACTACCCACCATACTTGTTCTTGTAGTGATAGCACTCGTGAGTGCCGTCCTGCTCTTTATCACCTCCAAGAAGTTTGAAGTAAAAGAAGATCCGCGCATCGGCGAGGTCGCTGAGGTACTCCCCCAGGCGAACTGCGGTGGCTGCGGTCATCCAGGCTGTGCCAGCTTTGCTAAGGCTTGCTGCGAAGCCTCCTCTCTCGAAGGGCTCTGGTGCCCTGTGGGCGGAGAGCCGGTTATGACCAAGGTCGCAGAGATACTCGGTCAGAGTGTCGCCAAGAGCGATCCGCTCGTAGCCGTCGTGCGCTGTAATGGTACCTGCGAGGCGCGCCCACGCACCAATACTTATATAGGAGCTCGCAGCTGTAAGATTGAGTCGACTCTCTACAGTGGCGAGACAGGCTGTAGCTACGGATGTCTAGGCAATGGCGATTGCGTCGCTGTCTGCGACTTCGATGCCATCCACATGAATCCCGAGACGGGTCTTCCCGAGGTGGACGAAGATAAGTGTACCGCCTGCGGCGCTTGTGTCAAGGCTTGTCCGAAGATGATCATCGAGCTACGCAAGAAGGGACCCAAGGGACGCCGTCTCTACGTCAGCTGTGTCAATAAGGACAAGGGAGGCGTGGCGCGCAAGGCTTGCGCCAACGCTTGTATCGGATGTAGCAAGTGCTTTAAGGTTTGCCCCTTTGAGGCGATTACGTTTGAGAACAATCTTGCTTACATAGACCACCAGAAGTGCCGTCTATGTCGTAAGTGTGCGGCCGAGTGTCCGACGGGAGCTATCCATGAGGTCAACTTCCCGCCACGCAAAGAACCTGCAGCAAAGCCTGCGCCCGCCGACAAGCCAGCTCCCGCTATGGCAACAGCCGCTGCCACTGCAGCTCCTGCTGCTACCTCCTCAACAGCATCTGTATCTCAGAAAGATTAACACGAAGCTATGGCAAAGACATTTAGAATAGGGGGTATCCATCCCCATGACCATAAGATTAGCGCCGGGGTACCTATCACCGTTGTCGCTCCTCCAGACGAGGTGGTCATCACATTAGCACAGCATATTGGTGCGCCCGCCACCGCTGCCGTCAGCAAGGGCGACCAGGTGCGCGTAGGTACACTCCTAGGCAAGGCGGGAGGCTTTGTCTCGGCAAATATTCACTCCTCCGTCTCGGGCACCGTTACCAAGGTGGACCAAATAACAGACGCTAGTGGCTTTAAGAAGCCCGCCATCTTTATCAAAGTAGAGGGCGATGAGTGGGAGGACTACATTGACCAGACAGATACGCTCATCACGGAGACGGAGCTGGACCCTAAGCAGATTATCGACCGTATAGCTGAGATGGGCATCGTTGGTATGGGTGGTGCGACCTTCCCCACCCATGTCAAGCTCTCGCCCCCTCCTGGGCAGAGTGCTGACTACGTCATCATCAACGCTGTCGAGTGTGAGCCTTACCTCACGAGCGATGACGCACTCATGCGTGTCAAGGCGATGGAAATCATGGTGGGCTGTGCCATCATTATGAAAGCTACAGGCGCTCCACGAACGCTCATCGGCATCGAGGTCAATAAGCCAGAAGCTATCCGCACGATGCGAGACGCAGCCGAGCGGGCGAAGGCATTCCTCCCCGAGGGGCAGAGCATCGCTGTCGTACCGCTCAAGAAGCGCTACCCGCAAGGTGGCGAGAAGCAGCTCATCGATGCACTGATCCGCAAGCAGGTTGCCTCAGGTGCGCTGCCTATCTCTACGGGTGCTATCGTGCAGAATGTCGGGACCACCTTCGCTATCTACGAGGCGGTCATGAAGCACAAGCCACTCGTCGAGCGAGTTATCACAGTTACGGGACGAGCTATCTCACATCCCTCCAACTTCAAGGCGCGTATCGGTACGCCTATGCAGACGCTCATCGATGCTGCGGGAGGTTATGCTGAGGAGCCTGGCAAAATCATCGGTGGTGGCCCTATGATGGGTCGCGCACTTGTGAACACGGAGGTACCCGTCGCCAAGGGTTCGTCAGGACTACTCATCCTCTCTGCCAAGGAGTCGACACGTCCCGAGATGCACGACTGCATACGTTGCGGTAAGTGCGTATCGGTCTGCCCGATGGGCCTCAATCCCGCCTTCCTCATGCGTGACACCATCTACAAAGACTGGGAGAGTACCGAGCACAACTACATCGCCGACTGCATCGAGTGCGGCTCTTGTAGCTACACCTGCCCTGCGGGACGTCCGCTCCTCGACTACATACGTGTCGGCAAGCAGACCGTCATGGGTATCATGCGAGCCCGCAAGAAGTAATACACACTGAGACAGATCACCGATCCTCATCATCGACTACGATATATAGCTTATGGCACAACAAGTCATCGTATCACCCTCACCGCATATCCATAGCGGTGACACCATTAGCAAGAATATGTATGGGGTGCTGATTGCTTTGATACCAGCATTCCTCGTCATGCTCTACCAGTTTAGGACTGACGCTCTACTTATCACCGCTATCTCGGTAGCCTCCTGTATGCTCACGGAGTGGGTCATCACCCGCTTCTTCCTGCATCGTCCCTGTCGTCTGCTCGACGGCTCGGCGCTCCTGACAGGCGTCATCCTAGCCTTCAACCTCCCCGCCTCGCTTCCCTGGTGGCTCGTCCTGATGGGTGGCGTCGTCGCTATCGGCATTGGCAAGATGGCTTTCGGAGGACTGGGCAATAACATCTTCAACCCTGCGCTCGTCGGGCGTGTCTTCCTCCTCATCTCCTATCCAGCACAGATGACTACCTGGAAGACTCCTGCCCGTCTTGCCGAGCAAGCTGCCGATGCAGTCACAGGAGCAACCCCTCTAGGCATCCTCAAGTCAGGAGCTATCGATCAGCTGCCCGACTCGCTACAGCTTCTCGTTGGCTTCAACTTCTCCTCTATGGGAGAGGTGAGTGCCATCGCTATCCTCATCGGCTTAGCTTATCTACTCATCCGTCGCATCATCACGTGGCACACGCCTGTGGCTATCATCGTCTCCGCTTTCGTCTTGAGTGGCATCATGCACCTCTACGACCCAGCGATGTATGCTAGTCCCTTCTTCCACCTACTGACGGGTGGTCTGCTCTTTGGTGCAGTCTTTATGGCGACCGACTACGTCACCTCGCCTATCTCGCACCGTGCGCAGCTCATCTACGGCTGTATGATTGGGTTCCTCACCGTCATCATCCGCTTGTGGGGCTCTTACCCTGAGGGTATGTCCTTTGCTATCCTCATTATGAATGCGTTCACCCCACTACTCAACACCTACATCAAGCCACGTCACTTCGGTCATGTGGTCAAATCTAGAAAGGAGGCTAAAAGATGAAGAAGCTACCCTCTACACTCCCCAACATGATCCTGTCACTCGGGATCATCTGTCTGATTATAGCTGGTATTCTAGCTTTGGTCAATGTAGCAACCAAAGATACCATCGCACAGGCCGAGACGAAAGCTAAGGTCGAGGCAATCAAAGAGATTGTCCCTGCCTTTGACAATAATCCTTACGAAGAGCGAGACACCGTCGCACTCGAGGGTGAGGGCTCCCTCGCCGTCTATCCCGCCACGCAGGGTGGACAGCCCGTCGGCTACGCCATCGAGACCTACACCGATGCAGGCTTCGCTGGTCACATCGACATTATGGTAGGCTTTGATATGGAGAGCCAGATCGTCGGCTTCAAGGTACTCAAGCACGAGGAGACCCCAGGACTAGGTGCTAAGATACAGGAGTGGTTCACCTCTCCCGCACCTAATGCTGACCTTATCCGTGATGTGCGAGGGCTTAACATGAGCCAAGCTTCGCCCCTGAAGGTCTCTAAGGACGGCGGTAAGGTTGACGCCATAACCGCAGCAACCATCTCCAGTCGGGCATTCATTGATGCACTCGAGCGAGCTTACCGAGCTTACCAGAGCGTCGTCGGCGAGGGTGGCTCCACGGCACAACCCACCGAGAGTAGCTGTGCGCTCCCCGAGCGAGAGGTCATCGACAGCCTCTTCAATACGCTCCTCCCCGCTTATCGTCTGGTGGACAAAGCGAAGAACGGAACCACCGACGACGGCACTCCCTGGCTAACTCAGAGCTATGGTCCCAACAATATGAGCGAGACGACAGGCCTACTCGTCGTCACTACCAGCGACAATGATTACGAGGGCCGTTGCTTGCCGATGCTTGTCTGCTTTGACAATAAAGGTGTGCTCACAGCCTTTGCCATAGCTGACCTCAACGCCACAGGCAAGCTCCTCTCCATCAGCAACCATTACGGAGGCAACCAAGACCCTGCTACCGCTAAGCCCTCCAAGAGTTCGCTCATAGGCAAGAGAGTCACCCCCTCCAGCCTCAAGCTAAGCAAGGATGGTGGAGCTATAGACGCAGTCACAGGCTCGACCGTCTCTTCACGAGCTATCCTCCAGGGCATCGCCCGTGCGCAGCGCATCTTTGAGGCGAATGCAAACGAATCTACTAAGTAAAAGTAATGCACGACCATGAATAAGTATATCAAGACAGTTACCAATGGTATCATTACGGAGAACCCCACCTTCGTGCTTCTCCTCGGTATGTGTCCTACCTTGGCGACCACCACGTCGGCCATCAACGGACTCAGTATGGGATTAGCCACCACCTTCGTGCTTATCTGCTCCAATGTGATGATATCCCTCCTGAAGCGACTCATACCCGATGCGGTACGTATCCCTGCCTTTATCGTCGTCATTGCTGGTTTCGTCACCGTGCTACAGATGATTATCAAGGCATACCTACCGGCGCTTGACCAGAGCCTAGGCATCTTTATCCCGCTGATCGTGGTCAACTGTATCGTCCTCGGCCGTGCCGAGTCCACCGCCTCGAAGAGTAGTGTCGGCATCTCCTTCTTCGACGGTGTCGGTATCGGACTAGGCTTTACCATCGGTCTAACCCTCCTAGGTATCGTACGTGAGATGCTCGGCGGCGGTTCATTCTTCGGTATGACCGCTTATCCCAACGACTACTCCGCACTGCTCTTCGTACTGCCTCCGGGAGCCTTCATCGCTCTAGGACTACTCATCGGCATCTATCACGCTATCACCAAGAAGCAATAGGTCAAACCAATGAGATGCAAAGGCTAACTCCTAGCCACAGTTCATCACACAGACACTTACTACTATGAAATTTCTTATCATATTCATCGTTGCGGTCTTTGTCAACAACGTAGTCCTCTCCCAGTTCCTCGGTATCTGCCCCTTCTTAGGTGTCTCTAAGAAAGTCTCTACCGCCACAGGCATGGGAGCTGCCGTCACCTTCGTCTTGCTACTAGCGACGATGGTTACCTGGCTCGTACAGACCTATATATTAGTTCCCCTAGGTCTCGAATTCCTGCAGACCATCGCCTTCATCCTCGTCATCGCCACTCTCGTGCAGATGATTGAGATGATTATCAAGAAGATTTCCCCAGCGCTCTATCAAGCGCTCGGCGTCTTCCTCCCGCTGATTACGACAAACTGCTGTGTACTCGGTGTCGCAATCCTCGTCATCCAGAAGGACTTCACCTACGCAGAGTCGCTCATGTATGCCGTCTCCATCGGAATTGGCTTCCTTCTTGCTATGGTCATCTTCGCAGGTATCCGCGAGCAGCTCGCCAAGACTGGCAGTACACCTCGGGCTATGAAAGGAATCCCCATCGCCCTCATCACCGCTGGCATCCTAGCGATGGCCTTCATGGGCTTCTCGGGACTCGCTGCTATCCAGTAATCACCCTACAAGGACGCAGACCGTCGAGACACAGCTCTTCGGAGCGTCACGGGAAAGATGCATAAACCTATCCAGAGAGAAAGAACTTTTCTTCTGGAATACTCATTTCACTTCTCCGGAAATGTCACTTGACTTTTGCGGAGAGGTGATTTTGCTTTTGTAGAGGAGCGGAATCCTCCTTGCGGAGGAGTGGAACTTGCTCTCAAGTAGGGGACAGCCGTGGTCGCATCGCGACACGTCCAGACGATGTACCCTTTCACAAGGTCGGACGTCCAGACTTTGCGCTCCTCAACAGAGGGTTATCCGTCACGCTTGAATCATTCTCCTTGTAATGAGGCTTGTCAGGTCAAAAAGTTTTTGTACCTTTGTCCCCGCTATGCCTACTGTAGGTCGTGGTGAGGTGCGTCTTATTGCACAGCTACGGGCTCTTGGTAGCGTAGCACTAGAATCATATTTTGTAAACCAAGAACTAAGTAAACGAGAAGTTAATGCCTACTATCCAACAGCTAGTAAGAAAGGGACGAGAGACCTTTGAGGAAAAAGGTAAGTCTCCAGCTTTGGGTTCATGCCCACAGCGTCGTGGTGTCTGTGTCCGCGTTTACACGACTACCCCCAAGAAGCCAAACTCGGCTATGCGTAAGGTGGCACGTGTGCGTCTGACCAACGGCAAGGAGGTGAACGCCTACATCCCCGGAGAGGGTCACAACCTTCAGGAGCATAGTATCGTATTGGTGCGTGGAGGCCGTGTCAAGGACCTGCCCGGTGTACGCTACCATATCGTGCGTGGAGCACTCGATACGGCCGGTGTCGATGGACGTCGCCAGCGCCGCTCTAAGTATGGTGCTAAGCGTCCCAAGGCGAAGTAAGACGAGTCGCCTAGATTAATCAGATGTCGTGGCGCGAGGTGCTGGATGAATCACCCTCCCTCAGCCCATTACGCTCCTAAAGCGTACACTATATAAAGGTACATCAGCGAGTACCTCTCCCCACAGATAAATCTAAAAGATACTCCCCATAGTGGTAGTCTCAGCTACAAGCGAGCAGGCTACGCCCAGCAGAGGAGTGCAATCTAAATCTAGTAACCACACTTGTCCCCGTGGTACTATTTGGATCTGCTGGTCCTAAGACTTAGGACACAGGTTGAGTAAATGCCCCAGAGGGGGCGTTGAAGACAACAATTCAGTATGATGGCAACCCAAATAAGACGACGAGACAATAGTATAATATTACGAAACAATGAGAAAGGCTAAGCCTAAGAAGAGGCAGGTACTGCCCGATCCCGTATTTGGAGATCGTCAGGTTACAAAGTTTGTCAACCACCTCATGTACGATGGCAAGAAGAGCCTAGCGTACAGCATCTTCTACAGAGCCCTAGACATCGTCAAGGACAAGATGTCGCAGGAGGAGAAGAGCGCCCTAGAGATTTGGAAGGCAGCTCTAGACAATATCACCCCCCACGTAGAGGTTAAGTCTCGTCGTATCGGAGGAGCAACCTTCCAAGTGCCGACAGAGATACGCCCAGAGCGTCGGGAGTCTATCTCCATGAAGAATCTCATCATCTTCGCACGCAAGCGTGGTGGTAAGACCATGGCTGACAAGCTAGCTGCAGAGATTATGGATGCTTACAACAGTCAGGGTGGCGCGTTCAAGCGTAAGGAGGACGTACATCGTATGGCTGAGGCCAACCGTGCCTTCGCACACTTCCGCTTCTAACCTACACTAACCATAAAATCTATGTCTGCAATTCATTCTAAGCTCGAGCAAACGCGTAATATCGGCATCATGGCACACATCGATGCTGGTAAGACGACAACCTCTGAGCGAATACTCTTCTACACCGGACTAACACACAAGATCGGAGAGGTACACGACGGTGCCGCTACGATGGACTGGATGGCTCAGGAGCAGGAGCGTGGTATCACGATTACCTCTGCTGCTACCACAACCTTCTGGACCTATGACAATAAGAAGTATAAGATCAACCTGATCGACACTCCGGGACACGTGGACTTTACCGTTGAGGTAGAGCGTTCACTCCGTGTCCTCGATGGTGCTGTCGCTACTTTCTGTGCCGTGGGCGGTGTACAGCCTCAGAGTGAGACTGTATGGCGTCAGGCTGATAAGTACAAGGTGCCACGCATCGCATACATTAATAAGATGGACCGTTCGGGCGCAAACTTCTACGAGGTACAGCGTCAGATGGTTGACATGCTCGGAGCTAAGGCCTGCCCTATCCAAATCCCAGTAGGGGAGGAGGACTCCTTCAAGGGGGTTGTCGACTTGATAACCATGAAGGCTATCTTCTGGCACGATGAGACTATGGGCGCTGAGTACGAGATCGATGAGATCCCTGACAATCTTCGCGCTGATGCTGAGGAGTGGAGAGAGAAGCTCCTAGAGACGCTCGCAGAGACTGACGAGACGCTTATGGAGAAGTACTTTGATGATCCCTCTACGATCACAGAGGACGAGATTCGTACAGCTATCCGCAAGGCTACACTAGCGATGGAAATCTTCCCGATGCTATGTGGCTCTTCATTTAAGAATAAGGGCGTACAGACACTTCTAGATGCTGTCTGTGCTTATCTGCCTAGTCCTATGGATACGCCAGAGGTGGTAGGTCATGCTCTAGACTCTGACAAGGAGGAGGTGCGTGAGGTCGATCCCGATGCACCTATGAGTGCACTCGCCTTTAAGATAGCTACCGATCCCTTCGTAGGTCGTCTCTGCTTCTTCCGTGTGTACAGTGGTCACATCGATGCTGGTAGCTACGTCTTTAACTCACGCTCTGGCAAGAAGGAGCGTATCTCACGTCTCTTCCAGATGCACTCTAATCACCAGAATCCGATGGAGTCTATCGGTACAGGTGATATCGGTGCTGGCGTAGGCTTTAAGGATATCCGTACGGGTGACACGCTCTGTGATGAGAATGCACCGCTCGTACTAGAGTCTATCGACTTCCCCGATCCTGTGATCGGTATCGCTGTCGAGCCTAAGACGCAGAAGGATATGGATCGTCTTGGTGTCGGGCTGGCTAAGCTCGCTGAGGAGGATCCAACGTTTGTTGTCAAGACCAATGAGGAAACGGGTCAGACCGTCATCAGCGGTATGGGTGAGCTACACCTAGACATCATTATAGACCGTCTGAAGCGTGAGTTCAAGGTCGAGTGTAACCAGGGTCAGCCACAGGTGGCTTACAAGGAGGCTGTCACTCAGACTGTCGACCTACGCGAGGTTTACAAGAAGCAGTCAGGTGGTCGTGGTAAGTTCGCTGACATCATCATCAAGTTTGGTCCAGCCGACGAGGACTTCGACGGAGCACTACAGTTTGTCGATGAGGTGAAGGGTGGTAACATCCCGAAGGAGTTCATCCCCTCAGTTCAGAAGGGCTTCGAGAAGGCAATGAAGAGCGGTGTCCTAGCTGGCTACCCTCTAGATAGTCTCAAGGTGACACTCGTGGATGGTTCGTTCCACCCCGTAGACTCGGATCAGCTCTCATTTGAGGTAGCAGCTATGATGGCCTTTAAGGAGGCTTCTGAAAAGGCTAGCCCTGTGCTCATGGAGCCTATCATGCAACTTGAGGTGGTAACACCTGAGGAGAACATGGGTGACGTAATCGGTGACCTCAACAAGCGTCGCGGTCAGGTCGAGGGCTCAGAGGTGAACCGCTCTGGAGCACAGGTTATCAAGGCTAAGGTGCCCCTAAGCGAGATGTTTGGCTATGTGACAGCCCTACGTACGATCACGAGTGGTCGTGCCTCCAGCACGATGAGCTTCTCGCACTACGCAGAGGTCTCCTCGTCAATAGCTAAGAAGATCCTTGAGGAACTCAATGGTCGCGTTGATTTGATAAAGTAATAATCTCACAATATAGTAATGAGCCAAAAGATCAGAATCAAGCTGAGGTCATACGACCACATGCTCGTAGACAAGTCTGCCGAGAAGATCGTCAAGGCCGTACAGAATACTAATGCGCTGGTCAGTGGTCCCGTGCCACTGCCCACGCATAAGCGCATCTTTACGGTGAACCGCTCCACCTTCGTCAACAAGAAGAGTCGCGAGCAGTTTGAGCTAAATGCTCATAAGCGTCTTATCGACATCTACAATGCCTCAGCACCTACGATTGACGCGCTGATGAAGCTGGAGATGCCCAGTGGCGTAGACATCGAAATTAAGTATTAACAGAGTAATCAACTACAGAAATGCCAGGATTATTAGGAAAGAAAATCGGAATGACATCCGTATTCAGTGCCGAGGGCGTCAATGTGCCATGCACTGTCATCGAAGTAGGTCCTTGTGTAGTGACTCAAGTAAAGACTGCTGACCGTGATGGATATGAAGCAATCCAGCTGGGCTTTCAGGATGCTAAAGATAAGCATACGACACGCCCACTGCAGGGACACTTCAAGGCAGCCGGAGTAACTAACAAGCGCCACTTGGCCGAGTTCATGGGCTTTGGATCCGACTACAAGCTCGGTGATGAGATCACCGTAGAGCTCTTCAATGATACCCACTATGTGGATGTGCACGGAACGAGCAAGGGTAAAGGATTTCAAGGCGTAGTCAAGCGTCACGGATTCGGTGGTGTCGGCCAAACGACACACGGTCAGGATGACCGTCTGCGCGCACCAGGTGCTGTCGGTGCATGCTCTTACCCTGCAAAGGTCTTCAAGGGTACACGCATGGCTGGTCAAATGGGTAACAAGCGCGTCACGGTACAAAACCTCGAGGTGATCAAAGTAATGCCCGAGCACAACATCCTCGTACTGAAGGGTAGCGTGCCTGGAGCTAAGGGTTCAATCATAGCAATAGAGAAGTAATGGAACTATCAATCTACAATATACAAGGTGAAGATACGGGACGTAAGATAGCCTTGGAGAGCTCCGTCTTTGGTGTAGAGCCCAATGATCACGCTATCTATCTAACCGTAAAGCAGTACCGCGCTAATCAGCGTCAAGGTACCCACAAGACAAAGGAGCGTAGCGAGATGAGTGGCTCCACACGCAAGCTATTCCGCCAGAAAGGTACGGGTGGTGCTCGTCGTGGTGATATCAACTCAAACATCCTACGTGGTGGTGCACGCGTCTTCGGACCTCGTCCACGCAGCTACAGCTTTAAGCTTAATAAGAAGCTCCGTCAGCTAGCACGTCGCAGTGCGCTCACCTATAAGGCTCAGGACAATCAGATTATGGTACTAGACCAGCTGACCTTTGAGACACCCAAGACCAAGTCTTTCGTGAGCATGACCAAGGCTCTCAATATCGAGGGGCAGAAGACGCTCTACGTAGTGTCTCAGATTGAGGATGCAGTAGCACTTAGCGCTCGCAACATACCCTCAGTCAGCATCATACGTGCTCAGGATCTTAATACTTACTGCGTGCTAGATTGTCGCAAGATAGTCTTTACAGAGGATGCTCTAGCGCAGGTAAATGAGATGTTTTAAGTCACACGAAGTAGTAGAGCATTGATATGGGAATCATAATCAAACCAATCATCTCAGAGAAGATGACAGCAATCACTGAGAGCAATCAGCAGCGCTACGCCTTTTTAGTAGCACCCACTGCAAACAAGATTGAGATACGTAACGCTGTCGAGAAGATGTACAACGTCAAGGTCGATAGTGTCAACACCTGTCGCTACGATGGTAAGCGCTCTAGTCGCTATACCAAGTCGGGTGTCATCACGGGTCGTAAGCCAGCCTTCAAGAAGGCTTTCATAACGCTCCAAGGTGAGGATACAATCGATTTCTTTAGCAATATATAAGCAATGGGAATCCGTAAACTAAAGCCCGCAACGCCGGGGCAAAGACACAAAACTATTGGTGCATTTGACGCCATCACTGCCAGTGCACCAGAGAAGTCTCTTGTAGTTGGAGCTCGTAAATCGGGTGGTCGTAACAATACTGGTAAGATGACCATACGCAATGTCGGTGGTGGTCACAAGCGCAAGTATCGTCTCGTCGACTTCAAGAGAACAAAGGATGGCATCCCCGCTACAGTCAAGAGTATCGAGTATGATCCAAACAGATCATCTCGCATCGCACTCCTATACTATGCCGATGGAGCTAAGAGCTATATCATCGCTCCTAACGGACTGACTGTAGGCCAGCAAGTGATGTCAGGTGAAAACGCAACACCTGAGGTAGGTAACGCACTACCACTAGCTAAGGTACCTGTGGGTATGATCGTGCACAACGTGGAGCTACGCCCTGGTCAGGGTGGTAAGCTGGTACGTAGTGCTGGTGCCTTCGCACAGCTGGTAGCTCGTGAGGATAATTATGTCGTACTACGTATGCCTAGTGGAGAGACTCGCCGTATCCTCGCTGCATGCAAAGCTACGATAGGTAGTGTCGGTAACTCCGACCATGCACTCGAGAGATCAGGCAAGGCTGGCCGCACACGCTGGCTAGGTCGTAGACCACGAGTACGCGGTGTGGCTATGAACCCTGTCGATCACCCAATGGGTGGTGGTGAAGGTCGTGCCTCCGGAGGACACCCACGCTCACGTACGGGTCTATACTCTAAGGGTCTTAAGACGAGAGCTCCTAAGAAGCACTCCTCTAAGTACATCATCGAGAGAGCCGCCACAAAGCGTAAGAAGTAATCATTGTATCATTTAAGCAAGAACTAAACACATGAGTCGTTCACTTAAGAAAGGGCCATTTATCAGCGTCAAGCTCGAAAAGAAAGTTTTGGCTATGAATGAAAGTGGCAAGAAATCAGTCATCAAGACTTGGTCTCGCGCCTCAATGATTTCTCCAGACTTCGTGGGACATACGATCGCCGTACACAATGGCAAGAGTTTTATACCTGTATTTATTACAGAGAATATGGTAGGTCACAAGCTCGGAGAGTTCGCTCCTACACGTACCTTCCGTGGTCACTCTGGCAATCGCTAGTTAGCACCCTGTAATAAATCGAATCAAAGTAATTATCACACATGAGTGCCAATAATCAAGATACAATAGAGACGACTGCTCAGGAGACTGTGACACAGCCTGCCGTAGCTAAGCTACGCAACGTGCCCACATCTCCTCGTAAGATGCGTCTAGTCGTCGACAACATAAGAGGCATGGAGGTAGAGCGCGCGATGGCTACCCTGAGATTTAGCTCTCGCCGGGTAGCTGCTCAGCGTGTAGAGCAGCTCATACGTAGCGCCGTCTCTAACTGGGAGCAACTCAACGGTCGCAAGGCTGACGAGGGTGAGCTCTACGTCTCCAAGATTTATGTAGACGAGGGAGTCACACTCAAGCGTCTACGCCCAGCTCCACAAGGCCGTGGCTACAGAATCCGCAAGCGTTCGAATCACATCACAGTGTGGGTCGATCAAATAGTTAATAACGTAGCTAAGTAACTGACATGGGACAGAAAATTAATCCAATAGCAAACAGACTCGGCTACATACGTGGTTGGGATTCTAACTGGTATGGTGGTCGCGATTATGGCGATACACTAGTAGAAGATGATCGTATCAGGAAGTACCTACACACACGTCTATCAGGTGCCCTCGTGAGTCGCATTGTCATAGAGCGTGCCCTTAAGGTAATCACCATCACGATATGCACTGCTCGCCCTGGTATGATTGTGGGCAAGGGAGGACAAAACGTGGAGAACCTTAAAGCTGAGCTCAAGAAGGTCACACAGGCAGACAACATACAGATCAACATCTACGAGGTACGCAAGCCTGAGGTAGATGCTGTCATAGTTGCAAACGATATAGCACGTAAGCTGGAGGGACGTATGGCTTACCGCCGTACGGTCAAGATGGCTATCGCAAATGCTATGCGAGCTGGCGCTGAGGGTATCAAAATACAGCTCTCAGGTCGTCTCAACAATGCTGAGATGGCTCGCTCTGAGTTATACAAAGAAGGTCGCACGCCACTACACACGCTCCGTGCAGATATTGACTACGCTCAGACAGAGGCTCTGACTAAGGTCGGTATGATAGGGGTCAAAGTTTGGATTATGAATGGCGAAGTATATGAGCGTCGCGATTTAGCTCCTGACTTCTCACAGCCACGTCGTCAGGGTGGCACTCGAGGTGGTGACTCTCGTGGTGATCGTCGTGGAGGCTTCCGTCGTGGAGGTCGCAATAGATCTAACCGTTAAATAAAAGACCACAGCTATGTTACAACCTAAGAAGACTAAATTTAGAAGGCAGCAAAAGGGCCGTATGAAGGGCAATGCACAGCGTGGCAATCAGCTTGCATTTGGTTCTTTCGGTATTAAGAGCCTAGAGAGTAAGTGGATCACTGGTCGTCAGATAGAGGCTGCTCGTATTGCAGTAACACGTTATATGCAGCGTCAAGGACAGGTCTGGTGTCGCATCTTCCCCGACAAACCAATCACAGCAAAGCCTGCTGAGGTGCGAATGGGTAAAGGTAAAGGTAATCCAGAGGGCTTTGTAGCTCCAGTCACACCTGGACGTATGCTCTTTGAGGTAGAGGGAGTCCCATACGAGATTGCTAAGGAGGCTCTCCGCTTGGCTGCACAGAAGCTACCCGTTACGACTAAGTTTGTCATACGTCGTGATTACGACTCTGCAAACCCTAATGTTTAATCCGTTAGATCTTATACAGCTATGCAGATAAGCGAAATCAATGAGTTCACAACGGAGGAGATCCGTGAGCGTATAGAGACCGAGCAGGCATCATATCAGCAGAAGAGGATAGACCACTATGTCTCTCCAGCTGAAAATCCCGCAGCTTTTAGAGAACAGCGTCGTACGATTGCTCGTCTCAAGACAGTCCTCGCTCAACGTGAGGTACAAAATAACCCTGCAGAATAGACTAATATTCACATGGAAAGAAAACACAGAAAAGAGCGCATCGGGATCGTCACCAGCAATAAGATGGACAAGACCATCACCGTAGCCTCACGCTTCAAGGAGAAGCACCCTATATATGGTAAGTTCGTCAGCAAGACTAAGAAGTACTATGCACATGACGAGAAGAATGAAACGAACGTCGGTGATCGTGTCCGCATCATGGAGACACGTCCTCTGAGTCGCACCAAGCGTTGGAGACTCACCGAGATTATAGAAAGAGCGAAGTAAACTATGATACAGCAAGAATCAAGACTCAATGTAGCAGACAATAGTGGTGCTCGCGAGGTACTCTGTATCCGTGTACTCGGTGGTACCCGCCGTCGCTATGCTTCGGTCGGAGATATCATCGTGGTGACTGTTAAGAGTGTCATCCCTTCGAGCGATATGAAAAAGGGTACCGTCGCTAAAGCTCTCATCGTAAGAACAAAGAAAGAGATACGTCGTACAGACGGCTCTTATATTCGCTTTGATGACAACGCCTGCGTACTACTCACACCCAGTGGCGAACTACGTGGTACACGTATCTTCGGCCCTGTAGCTCGTGAGCTACGTGCCGTCAATATGAAGGTTGTATCACTGGCTCCAGAGGTCCTTTAATTTATATAGAGAATAGAGATGAGCAAGTTTCATATCAAGAAAGGCGATATCGTTATGGTGAACGCTGGCGATGACAAGGGCAAAACGGGGCGTGTCCTCAAGGTTCTTGTCAAAAAGCAGCGTGCGATTGTCGAGGGGCTTAATATGGTGTCTAAGCATACCAAGCCCAATGCACAGAACCCCCAGGGAGCCATTCTCAGCATCGAAGCTCCGATACACATATCCAACCTGAATGTGCTAGATCCTAAGTCTGGCAAGGGAACGCGTATAGGACGCCGTCTCGATGATGATGGTAAGCTGGTACGCTTTGCTAAGCACTCAGGAGAAATAATTAAATAATTATGGCACTGACAGTAAATCTTAAGAAGCAATACAACGAGCAGATCGCACCAGATCTGATGAAGCACTTTGCCTACAAGAGTAGTATGCAGGTCCCTCGCCTAGAGAAGATTGTCATCAATCAGGGACTTGGCATGGCTACAGGTGACAAGAAGATTATTGATGTAGCAATTGATGAGTTGACACAAATCACAGGTCAGAAGGCAGTCGCTACATACTCTCGTAAGGATATATCCAACTTCAAGTTACGTAAGCAGATGCCTATCGGTGTCATGGTTACTCTTCGTGGGGACCGTATGTACGAGTTTCTCGAGCGTCTTGTACGTGTTGCACTCCCACGTATCCGAGACTTTAAGGGTATTAACTCTAAGCTGGATGGACGTGGCAACTATACGCTAGGTATCACTGAGCAGATTATCTTCCCAGAGATTAACCTTGATAGCATCACGAAGATACTAGGGATGAACATCACTTTTGTAACCTCAGCTCCTACCGATGAGGAGGGCTTCGAGCTACTCAAGAGATTTGGACTCCCCTTCCGTACTACTAATAAGTAAGATACATATAGGTTTATGGCAAAAGAATCAATGAAGGCCCGTGAGGCCAAGCGCCAGAAGCTCGTTCAGAAGTATGCGAAGCGTCGTGCTGAGCTCAAGGCTGCCGGAGACTACGAGTCTCTGCAGAAGCTACAGACACTCCCTCGCAACTCTTCTCCCGTGCGTCTGCACAATCGCTGCAAGATCACGGGACGTCCTAAGGGTTATATGAGACAGTTTGGCATCAGCCGTATCCAGTTCCGCGAGATGGCTTCTGTTGGTCTCATCCCAGGGGTGAAGAAAGCCAGCTGGTAACAAATCTCTCGTCGGCTCCCACATACGAGGACAGAAACTCTCATAGAGAGATGCAAATCATCTAGAGAGAGTTATAGGGCTTAGATATACTACGCTGAGAGCGAGTTAGAGCATTGTCTATCGCCTGTATGGTAGGTGCGATATGCTCTCGACGGACGCCAAAAGTTTTCATAGTATCTAGACTATTCGTATCTTTGCCCAGAATTGTCCTCTCATATATCTCCTCTTAACAGGGAGAATGTATGAGATGCTCGCACTCTTTGGAGTGAGAGCGTGGGGCGATGATTGACAGCGAATCAATTAAATATTGTCTGGGGTAGCCTGTCCCTTACGGCTTCCGACCTCGGTACTCGTGGCTCTATAACTATATGATGATTGCCCCTTTCATGCAAGGAGTGGAGATCTTAAGATAGATGAGTATGCGATGCCTCGGAGAGAAGCTATAAGCCAGTTAGGAACCCTCCAGATCAATTTAATCTTAATACACAATGACAGATCCAATAGCAGATTATCTCACCCGATTGCGCAACGCAATCAAAGCGGGTCACCGTGTGGTAGAAATCCCAGCTAGCAACATCAAGAAGGACATCACCAAGATCCTCTTTGACAAGGGCTACATCCTCAACTATATGTTTGAGGAGGAGGGATGCAAAGGAACCATCAAGGTCGCCCTCAAGTATGACCTCTCGAACAAGGTCAATGCAATCAAATGCCTCAAGCGTGTCTCACGCCCAGGCTTACGTAAGTATGTAGGCTACAAAGATATGCCTCGCGTACTCAATGGACTAGGTATCGCCATACTATCTACATCTCACGGCGTCATGACAGACAAAGAGGCTCGTGAGCTCAAGATCGGTGGTGAGGTACTATGTTATGTATATTAATCCTCCTTATAGCAAAGCAATATGTCTAGAATAGGTAAACTACCCATAGCTATACCACAGGGCGTGACCGTCTCTCAGGAGGATCACTACGTAACAGTAAAGGGCCCCAAGGGTGAGCTCAAGCAATATATAGATCCTCGCATCGAGGTCTCAGTCGAGGACGGAGAGGTTACAATCGTACGTCACTCAGATGAACGTCAGGAGCGCTCGCTACATGGTCTCTATCGTCAGTTGATTCATAACATGGTGATGGGGGTGCACGAAGAGTTCACTCAGACGCTCGAACTAATAGGTGTCGGTTACCGTGCTGCCAATCAGGGACAGGTCCTAGAGCTCTCACTAGGCTTCACACACGCCATTTATATGGTACTCCCAGACGAGATCAAGATTGAGACGCAGATGGTGCGTAATCAGACTCCTAAGATCATCCTAAAGTCTTGCGACAAGCAGCTACTAGGACAGGTCTGTGCTAAGATTCGTTCATTCCGCAAGCCAGAGCCATACAAGGGTAAGGGTGTTCGCTTCCTCGGTGAGGAGGTACGCCGCAAGTCTGGTAAGACGGCTACTAAGTAAGTCGTATCCACTATCTAAGTAAAGAGTCATATGAACAAGAAAGCACAAAGAAGAAAGCACATCAAGACACGTGTGCGTGGCAAGATAAGTGGTACATCTCAGAGACCACGTCTGTCTGTATTTAGAAGCAATAAGCAGATCTACGCACAGGTTATCGATGATATAGAAGGACGTACCCTAGCGAGTGCTTCCTCACTTAAGATGGAGACCTCTGGCACTAAGAAAGAGGTAGCTGCTCAGGTAGGACAGGAGATAGCTCGTGTAGCTCTTGCTGCTGGCATTGATACGGTGGTTTTCGATCGTAATGGATATCTCTATCATGGTCGCGTTAAGGAGCTAGCAGATGCAGCTCGTACAGGAGGTCTTAAATTCTAAATCATAGAGCACATCATGGCAATAGCAACAAATAGAGTCACAGCTACCAATGATCTAGATCTTAAGGATCGCCTAGTAGCTATCAATCGAGTAACCAAGGTCACTAAGGGTGGTCGCACCTTTACCTTTGCTGCGATTGTTGTCGTCGGTAACGAGGATGGCGTCGTAGGCTATGGTATGGGTCGCGCCAGCGAAGTGCCCGCAGCCATCGCTAAGGGCGTAGAGGCTGCCAAGAAGAATCTCATACGTGTCCCCATCCACAACGGTACCATACCTCACGAGCAGATCGGTCGCTTCGGCGGTGCTCGCATCTTACTGCGCCCAGCCTCTGCAGGTTCGGGAGTCATCGCGGGAGGTGCTATGCGTGCGGTACTAGACAGTGTAGGCGTTACGGATGTCTTGGCAAAGAGCCAGGGATCAACGAACCCCCACAACCTTGTCAAGGCAACCATCGCAGCACTTGCTGAGCTACGTAGCCCCTTGATGGTTGCACAGAATAGAGGTATCTCTGTGGAGCGCGTATTTAAAGGATAAACACCTAGACAAGTAAAGAGTATTATGGCAAAAATCAAAATTGAGCAAGTCCGTAGTCGTATACGGTGCAACAAGTCTCAGAAGCGCACCCTTGATGGTCTAGGTCTTCGCAAGATGCACCAGATCGTAGAGCATGAGGATACTCCGCAGATTAGGGGTATGGTGGCCAAAGTACACCACTTGGTTCAGGTTGTAGAGTAATAACGTATATACAGATAATAGCAATGGACTTATCTACACTTAAGCCAGCCGAGGGTTCTGTTCACTCTCGTCGTCGTATCGGTCGTGGTCAGGGTTCTGGCCGTGGGGGCACGTCAACGCGTGGACACAAGGGAGCCAAGTCTCGCTCTGGTTACAAGCATAAGGTCGGATTCGAGGGCGGTCAGATGCCTATACAGCGTCGCCTGCCTAAGTTTGGCTTCAACAACATCAATAGGGTAGACTACCGTCCTGTGAACCTCGCAGCTCTCGAGCACTTGGCACAGGATACTACATTCTTCCCTAATCAAGCAGAGACAGCCGTCATCACCAAGGATATACTAGTCGCTGCTGGTCTAGCCTCACGTAATGATTTAGTAAAGATCCTAGCACAGGGTGAGCTGACACGACCCATACAGGTCGAGGCTGACGCTTACTCTGCACGTGCCAAGGAGCTCATAGAGGCTCAGGGAGGATCGATACAATAAGATTAAGCTGATATGCGGTTAGTAGATACAATAAAGAATATATGGAAGATAGAGGATCTGCGTAAGCGGATTCTCATCACCATCTTGTATGTCGTCATATACCGATTGGGTAGCTTCGTCGTTCTACCAGGGGTCGACTCCACAGCATTGACCAACCTAGCCAGCCAGACTAGTGAGGGTCTGATGGCTTTGCTCAATATGTTCTCTGGAGGCGCCTTTTCGAATGCTTCGATATTTGCTCTAGGTATCATGCCTTACATCTCGGCAAGCATCGTTATGCAACTAGCGGCCATCATCGTCCCTTCTATGCAGAAGATGCAACGAGAGGGTGAGAGTGGACGGCGTAAGATCAATCAATGGACACGCTATCTGACGGTATTGATTTTGCTGATTCAGGCTCCAGCTTATCTGCTGAACCTCGATATGCAGCTCCGAGCAGCAGCTTCGGCACTACCCTCAGGGTTTCTCTATCGTGTATTTGCTACCGTCGTACTAGCTGCGGGCAGTATGTTTGTCCTGTGGCTTGGTGAGCGTATTACAGACAAGGGGGTTGGCAATGGTATCTCATTCATCATCCTTATTGGTATTATAGCTCGTCTGCCTCATGCATTGATTGCGGAGTTCAACTATCGCTTGATTAGTTCGTCGGGTGGCTTAGTCGCATTCCTTGCAGAGATTGTCTTCCTACTTTTTGTCACGGCAGGTGCTATTCTACTTGTTCAGGGTACTCGCAAGGTTCCTGTACAGTATGCTAAGCGTGTCGTAGGCAATAAGCAGTATGGTGGAGCTAGACAGTATATACCGCTCAAGGTCAATGCGGCCAATGTGATGCCAATCATCTTCGCTCAGGCGATTATGTTTATCCCTATTTCGCTGGCGAGCTACTTCACGGGAGGTGATGGTACCCCCTCACGCTTTATCCAGGTGTTGTCTGACAATACCAGCTTTTGGTACAACTTCATCTTTGCTACGCTGATTATCCTCTTCACCTATTTCTATACGGCGATCACGATTAATCCAACACAGATGGCAGATGACCTGAAGCGCAACAATGGGTTCATCCCTGGAGTTAAGCCTGGGCGTAACACACGCGATTACCTTGATGGTATTATGGATCGTATTACCCTGCCAGGAGCATTCTTCTTAGCACTAGTTGCCATTATGCCAGCTTTTGCTGAGTTGCTGGGTATTAGTCCTGCCTTTGCGCAGTTCTTTGGTGGTACATCACTGCTGATTCTTGTCGGCGTTGTCCTTGACACGCTACAGCAAGTCGAGAGTCATCTACTGATGCGTCACTATGATGGTCTGCTCAAGAGTGGACGTATCAAGGGACGTACAGGAGGAGCTGTGTCAGCTTACTAATCCAAGTCTCAAATCCTAAACAAGTTAGTTTCGTCTGATTTACTCATAAGGAATAGATGATTTACCTAAAGACAGCTGAGGAGATAGAGCTAATGCGTATAGCCAATAGGCTCGTTGGTGCAACTCTGGGAGAGGTGGCTAAGCACATCGCTCCTGGGGTTACCACAAAGCAGCTAGACACGATTGCCTATACATTTATATGTGATCATGGTGCTACTCCTGCGTTCTTAGGTTATGGAGGTTTCCCAGCCAGTATCTGTACCTCAATCAATGATCACGTGGTACATGGTATTCCTTCGGATCGAGAGATTTTACACGAGGGAGACATTATCTCTGTAGACTGTGGTACGCATATCAACGGTTTCACTGGTGATAGTGCCTATACCTTTGCTGTTGGGGAGATCTCACCCGAGGTGGAGCGTCTGCTGACGGTCACACGTGACTCTCTCTACTTAGGGATTAAGCAAGCTGTCGAGGGGCATTACGTAGGGCATATCGGAGCCGCTGTCCAGCGTCACTGTGAGGCGCAGGGTTATGGTATCGTGCGCGAGCTAGTCGGACATGGCATCGGACACGAGATGCACGAGGACCCCAATGTCCCCAACTATGGTCACCCAGGTTTTGGGGCCAAGCTACGTGCAGGTATGTGTATCTGCATCGAGCCTATGGTCACGATGGGAAGACGCAAGATCGTCTTCGAGTCCGATGGGTGGACCGTCCGCACGCATGATGGCAAGCCAGCTGCTCATTTCGAGCACTGCATCGCTATTATGCCTGATGGACAAGCTCCTCAGATCTTATCCACATACGAGTATATCAAAGAGGCGTTAGGTACGCGAGAGTTTTAATATGGCAAAACAGACTGCTATCGAACAGGATGGAGTCGTCCTAGAGGCATTGAGCAATGCTATGTTTAAGGTACAGCTCCAGAATGGACATATCATCACGGCACATATCTCGGGCAAGATGCGTATGCACTTCATCCGGATACTGCCAGGAGACAAGGTCAAAGTAGAGATGTCTCCGTACGACCTCACACGTGGTCGTATCTCCTATAGATATAAGTAAGTAATCAAGTCATAGCGACAATCAGAATAAGAGCATACTATGAAAGTCAGAGCATCAATCAAAAAGCGATCAGAAGACTGTAAGATCGTCAGACGCAAGGGGCGTCTATACATAATCAATAAGAAGAATCCTAAGTTCAAGCAGCGTCAAGGCTAAGCTTAGTGAAGCTACTACATCTAGGCGTCCTTGTGGCATCAGGTGTAGGGTCTGCTTATTATGCAACAAACATCACACAGTATATAGAGTATGGCAATAAGAATCGTCGGCGTCGATCTGCCGCAAAACAAGAGAGGTGAGATAGCCTTGACCTATATATATGGTATAGGTCGTAGCAGTGCTGCTCGCATCTTGGATGCTGCCGGAGTCGACCGTAGCATCAAGGTCCAGGACTGGACAGATGATCAGGCTGCTGCTATCCGAGAGCAGATATCCAACGGCTACAAAGTCGAGGGTGACCTGCGTAGCGAGACGCAGCTCAACATCAAGCGTCTCATGGACATCGGTTGCTACCGAGGCATCAGGCATCGTATAGGGCTCCCCCTACGTGGTCAGAGCACTAAGAATAATGCCCGTACACGTAAGGGTAAGCGCAAGACAGTCGCTGGTAAGAAGAAGGCAACTAAGTAATAGAACCACCTTATGGCAAAGAAAACCGTAACAAAAAAGAGAGCAGTCAAGGTCGATGCCCAGGGGCAGGCGCACATACACTCCTCTTTTAATAATATCATCATCACCCTGACAAACAGTGAGGGTCAGGTCATCAGCTGGTCATCAGCTGGTAAGATGGGGTTCCGTAGCTCTAAGAAGAACACCCCCTATGCTGCACAGCTCGCAGCACAAGACTGTGCGAAGACAGCATTTGATTTAGGGCTACGTAAGGTCAAGGCATACGTCAAGGGGCCCGGCAATGGTCGCGAGTCTGCTATACGTACCATCCATGGTGCAGGTATCGAGGTGACTGAGATTATCGACGTCACACCACTGCCACACAATGGTTGCCGTCCTCCTAAGAGACGTAAGGTCTAGTTGCTACAAGATTAGATATCACAGCTACCCAGCGATTTAGCCTAGTGCATTCAGGAGCGGAAGGAGGGACTCACAGAGCCCTCTACCTTATAGGCTCCACCACAGATAGACTGCCAGTCAGTCGCTTGTGTTGCTCTAGTGCAGATCGTCTACAGCTAGCTCTACAGCGAGGTCCAAGCCTCGTCATATACTCTAGGTAGAGACTCGGTAGGTCGATAGACGTAGTGTGAGATTGATGCGGTTGCTCTTTTACTTTTTCCCTCTTATTCTAATCGCATCGCGGCTGCTCTATATGCGTCGTCACTTCGGGACTTACTACTTGAGATATGATTACAGTTTCGGCTTCATGTAGCTTAGGGGGAGAACACTCCACTGAGCATACACTGCAGAGCAGATGTATGGTGTCGCATTAAAAAATGAAATAGAACAATGGCAAGATATATCGGTCCTAAGTCCAAGATTGCACGAAAGTTTGGCGAGCCCATCTTTGGTGCAGACAAAGTCCTGAGCAAGAAGAACTATCCTCCAGGTCAGCACGGCAATAACCGTCGTCGCAAGCAGAGCGAGTATGCGCTACAGCTCCGTGAGAAGCAGATGGCCAAGTACACCTACGGGGTTCTGGAGCGTCAGTTCCGCAATCTCTTTGAGAAGGCACAGCGCACCTCAGGCATCACGGGCGAGGTGCTCCTACAGCTTCTCGAGTCACGTCTAGACAACGTCGTCTTCCGTCTCGGCATCGCTCCCACACGGGCAGCTGCTCGTCAGCTCGTCTCGCACCGTCACATCGTCGTCGATGGTAAGGTGGTCAATATCCCCTCCTACACGCTCAAGCCTGGTCAGACCATCGGCGTACGTGAGCGCGATAAGTCTATGGAGGTCATTGCAGACTCTCTAGCTGGTTACAATCATAGTAAGTATCCATGGCTAGAGTGGGACGGACGCACCTACAGTGGCAAGTTCCTCAACGTACCTACACGTGAGGAGATCCCCGAGCCCATCAAGGAGCAGCTCATCGTCGAATTGTATTCTAAGTAACCCTCTGAACTCTATGGCAATATTAGCATTTCAACAACCTGAGAGCGTCCTCATGCTAGACGCTTCGGACCACTACGCCAAGTTTGAATTTAAGCCTTTAGAGCCGGGCTATGCTATGACTATTGGCAACGCCTTGCGGCGCATCCTCCTCTCTTCGCTAGAGGGGTATGCTATAGCTTCTATCCGTATCGAAGGTGTAGAGCATGAATTTGCTACTATTCCAGGGGTATTGGAAGATGTAACCCATATCATACTCAATCTTAAGCAGATTAGATTCAAGGCTGCTGTAGAGGACCCTCAGGAAGAGACCGTCACGCTCCATGTCACGGGGCGGGATGCTTTCCGTGCTGGAGACCTCAATCAGGTGTTGACCAGCTATAAGGTTCAGAATCCAGACCTAGTCGTCTGTAATCTAGCTGAGGATGCAGACTTCACCATCGAGATCCGCATCAACAAGGGACGTGGCTACGTTGTCTCTGAGGAGAACCGACGTGAGGACGATCCCGTCAATACGCTACCCATCGATGGTATCTACACGCCCATCCGTAAGGTGCAGCACACCACGGAGGCTTATCGTGTAGACCAGAGGACAGACTACGAGAAGCTAGTACTAGAGATTGAGACCGATGGCACGATTCATCCGCGAGAGGCTCTGCGTCAGGCTGCGACGATTTTGATTTCTCACTTCGCACTCTTTGCGGACAAGGAGTTTGACGTCGAGCTACCTGAGGAGGAGCCAGAGGCGGTCGTCGACAATCAGGTGATGAAGGTACGCACCCTCCTGATGACAGACCTAGCCACGACAGATCTTTCTGTCCGTGCGCTCAACTGTCTCAAGGCTGCTGGCATCACCACCCTTGCGGACCTCCTGAGCCGAGATCGTGACGAGCTCTTGAAGATTAAGAACTTTGGCAAGAAGTCTCTTGTCGAGATTGAGAAGTTTTTAGCAACGCAAGAGCTAGACTTTGATATGGATCTCACACCCTATAGATTAGATAACGATTAATTCCTCTTATGAGACACAATAAGAAATTCAACCATCTAGGCCGCTCTAAGGCACATCGTGAGGCTATGCTTGCCAATATGGCTAGCTCCCTCATTATGCACAAGCGGATCAACACGACAGTGGCCAAGGCTAAGGCTCTCCGCAAGTATGTCGAGCCTATTATCACTATGGCAAAGAATGATACGACAGCTTCTCGTCGTCTAGCCTTCAGCTATCTACGTGACAAGGAGGCAGTCAAGGAGCTCTTTGGCCCGGTCGCCGACAAGGTCGGTGATCGTCCCGGAGGCTACACACGCATCATACGTACAGGGCTACGTCTAGGCGACAATGCCTCTATGTGCTTTATCGAGCTTGTAGACTTCAACGACAACATGACCAAGGCAGCCTCTACGACCAAGGGCGAGGGCAAGAAGCGCACACGTCGTTCGCGCCGTGGTTCGGGTAGCACTGCCAAGGCAGCAGCTCCTCAGGAGACCGCTGCAGCACCCGCTACCGAGGCACCTGCTGAGGCAGAGCCTGCACAGGAGTAAAAGCCCCTGCGAGAGCCTGCCCGCACATTAGCCGGCAGCGCTATCGCTAGAGCATCATATCAGAGAGGGAGTGTCAGACATCAGTCTGATGCTCCCTCTCGTCGTTTTTAGACGGTTCTGGAGGTGGAGGGGTAGAGATGAGCAGCTCGAGGTGCCAGTGCTTCTAGTGGGGCTAGTGGCTTTAGGCTAAGGAAGGGGAAGGCCGTTGGGGAGACAGGGTTTATGTCTAGCGAGAGGGCGTCCGTTGTCGAACAATCTAGACGATGTAACCTTTAACGGGGATGGACGCCCTCTCGCTAGACACTCTCGAGCGTCCCTACAGGATTCAGTCACGGCTAGCATCGAGTCATAGTGCGTCCATAATCCCCCCACTTCGTCTTGTAGGGACGCTCGGTCTGAGCGTCCGTTGTGTCAAAAGTTACAGCATCGTGGTATTAACGGGGACGGACGCCCTCCCGCTAGACACTACCGTGCGTCCCTACAGAGGGTTACTCGCACGGCTGGTGTGTCCATGGGCTTACGCAATGAAAATGACACAGCGCAGTAACCGTATGATAACATTCCCGCTCTACCTTTGCACCGTAAGACTGAAACACAATAGGATTATCACTTCCCGTATGCTACACCGAGCACTTCATCGGCTGACTACCTCACTGACTCTCAGCACGCTTCTTGCGCTTATCACATTATCTCCCCTCGCAGCCCAGCCCCACGGGCAGCCCATTCCTCGTAGCGAGGCTGATTTACGCCTAGGCACCCTCACGGGGCGCATCGTCGACGAGCACGGCGAGGGGCTCATCGGAGCCACTGTGCGCATCATCGAGACGGGCGGGGGGCAGGTCACCGACTTCGACGGTAACTATGTGCTACGTCTGGACCCTGGTACTTATACTGTGGAGATTGCTTACGTTGGCTATACAACCAAGCAGGTGAGTAGCGTCAAGATTACCGCAGGACGCGAGACCAATCTCTCGGTAGCTCTGGAGATTGCGGACAATATACTAGGTACGGTGGTTGTGGTCGGTTCCTATAAGACGAGCAATACAGCGGGAGCGATGAAGATACAGCAGAGTATGCCTCAGCTCTCCACAGTCGTATCGAGCGAGATGATCGGTAAGACGGCCGACAAGAACCTCGGCGAGGCACTCAAGCGTGTCACGGGCGTCACCACCATGAGCAATAAGTATGTCGCCGTGCGTGGTATGGGCGAGCGCTGGAACGAAGCTTCGCTCGATGGCATCCCGCTACCCAGTACGGAGAGCAACTCAAAGGCCTTCGGTTTCGACCTGATTCCCACTTCACTCATAGACAATGTGACGGTCCTCAAGACCGCTACGCCAGACGTCAGTGGCAACTTCTCGGGCGGTCTCATCCAGATCACCACGAGAGACATACCGACGAAGGACTTTATCTCCATCAGTGCCGGCACCAGTTACAACTCGCTCAGCACCTTCCAGACGCAGAAGTATCGCATCAGAGGAAAGTGGGATTGGCTAGGCTATGACGATGGGCGGCGCACCCTCCCTAAGGGACTGCACGAGATACCTTTCGACCCGTACAACCCCGTTCCCGAGCTCTTCGAGCAGAGCAAGCGACTGACCACTGACAACTTTACCATCCACGAGGGCAAGACCCCGCTCTCGCAAAACTACCAAGTCTCTCTCGGTAAGAGCTGGGATCTCAACAAGAGCGGCAACCATCGGCTCGGTCTGATCGCCTCACTCACCTATCGCAACACACAGCAGCAGACCATCATCGACCACATAGAGCGTGGCGAGTGGATGAATGCCAAGCAATATAATAAGGTACAGGAGAGCTTTGTCGATACCGGCATCCGCAATAGTGGTGCTAACTATAAGTACAACACGACCCTTGCCGGAGTCCTCAACATCGGTTGGCAGCGAGGCACTAATCGCCTCAGCCTGCGCAACACCTACACCCATAAGTATGACAACGACCTCTCAGAGCTAACCGGTCTGAGTGACGAAGACCCCAACCCCGAGAGCAATCCTTACCGACAGCAGGTCAACTACCCAACCTTCCAAGACCTCTTACAAAACAAGCTCAGCGGTAAGCATCAGCTAGGCGAGTCGCTTCGTCTCGACTGGGCGTTGGCACACACCTACGTACAGCGCAATCAGAAGGACGCTGCCTTCACACAGCAGGTGAGCCAGCTAGACGAGACTGGAGCGCGGCACTTCTACAATCAGGTGGGCGTGCAGTCGGGGACACTCTTCCCGCTGACACGTGCTTGGTACCTCAACCACGAGCGAGACTTCAACGGGCAGGTCAATGTGGAGCTACCCTTCGACCTCTTTGGCAATGACTGGACGCACAAGTTCAAGGCGGGGTATGACGGCGCCTTCAAGGAGAACCGCTTTGAGTTTTGGGAGCTCTCGATGCACCTCTTCAACACACGAGGCTTTGACTTCACCACCAGCACGATCGCTGACCTCATCAAGGAGGAGAACATGCGCGACGGTGGCTTCGCCTGGGACCTCAAGCGTCTCCAAGGTGACGGACGTATGTACCACGGACGAGTTATCCAGAATGCGCTCTACGCTATGCTCGATGACCGATACAGCGAGCTACTGCGTCTCGTCTGGGGGCTGCGTGTCGAGCACTACCTCTACCAAGAGCTGAGCAATCCCTCCATGTCGATGGGCGAGCTAAACATTGTCGAGCAGGATCGCAAGGAGAAGCCCGTGGCTATCATGCCTTCGCTCAATCTCACGATCACACCGATCAAAGACCTCAACGTACGCCTGAGCTACAGCCGCAACACGGTGCGCCCGCAGTTTATGGAGCGCACAGCTTACCGCTTCTACGACCCCTTCCTCGGCGGGGAGATCTTCAACCAGAGCGTCATCTCGACGACTGTAGACGGTGCTGACCTCCGTGTCGAGTGGTACCCTGGTGCTGGCGAGGTGATCTCCATCGGTGGCTTCTACCGTTACCTAGACAAACCTATCGAGCGCATCGCTCAGAAGACCGCTTCCTTCGCCCGCTTCTACATGCTGATGAATAGCGACAAGGCGCACAGCTACGGCGTCGAGTTAGAGCTTCGCAAGAACTTCGGCTTCATCCCCCTAGGCTCCTGGCTTGAGCATCTTTACCTCAATGCTAATGCCACCTTTACCCAGAGTATCGTCACCGGTATGGTCTCACGTGCCGACGAACGCGGTATCCTCCACTGGGTACCCGTCACGCAGCGCCGACCGATGTACAGTCAGGTGCCCTATATGTACAATGTGGGTCTCTCCTACGAGAGCGACACCTTTGGAGCCAATCTTACCATGAATCGCTCTGGACGCAAGCTCGTCCTCAACACGAACCAAGCCTACGAGCAGGAGTACGAGGCACCCTTCAGTCAGCTCGATGCACAGCTCTCCTACACCTTCCCCAAGCAGGGCATCACCATCAAGGTCAATGGCTCTAACCTACTCAACGCTAAGCACATCATCTACACCAACCATGTGGACGACTTCGAGCGTGCCGCTGACAATAATCAGATCCTAGACACCATGAGACATGGCACCTCTAGCGACTACGAGCCAGGGCACGACAACGTTGTCTACCAGTACCGCGACGGCATCTCGCTGAGTGCCTCCATTAGTTGGACTTTCTAAAGAATCAGAGATACTAACACTTCAACTATCTATCATAATATCATGAATAAGACAATCCGTTTACTAAGCCTCGTGATGGCTACCCTCATGAGCCTCGCACTACTTACCTCATGCGACGAAACAGGCAATGAGCCTAATGGTGGTGGCGACAACAACAAAGTCTCTGGTCGCACCATCGGTGGCAAGGAGCTCGTAGTTGTCGAGGGTCGCATCAATGGCAAGAACAATCACTGGACAGCCGACAAGGTCTACGCACTCAAGGGCATCGTCACCGTACCAGCCAGTGAGACACTCACCATCGACGCTGGTACCACCATCATCGAGGAGCCCACACCATCAGGTGCTACGGGCGTACTCGTCGTAACTCGCGGCGCTAAGATCATGGCCGAGGGTACCGCACAGAAGCCTATCGTCTTCACCTCTTCCAAAGCTGTCGACAACAACGCTGGCCGTCCCGCTCCTGGCGACTTCGGTGGCGTCATCATACTGGGTAAGGCTAAGGTCAATACCCCGACCGACGCTCAGTTCATCGAAGGCCTCAACCAAGGTGTCGAGGAGTACCGCTATGGTGGCGACAATGACGAGGACAATAGCGGTGTACTGCGCTACGTACGCATCGAGTACGCTGGCTTCATCCTAGGCGACAGCAACGAGATCAATGGTCTCACCTGCGGTGGCGTAGGTCGTGGCACCACGCTAGACCATATCCAGGTTAGCTGGGGACTAGACGACAGCTTCGAGTTCTTCGGTGGTTGCGTCAATGCTACCCACCTCGTCTCCTACGCTTGCGACGATGACAACTTTGACTTTGACAACGGCTTCACCGGTAGCATCACTTACGGTGTCGCTATTGCCAATCCCGCCTCGACACACTCCGACAGCAAGGGTAAGTCTGACAGCAACGGCATCGAGCTAGACAACAATGCTAAGGCTCAGGACGAGACCTTCTCACTGATCCCTAAGACGCACCCCACACTGACCAACGTCTCTATCATCGGTGCATCTACCCGTGTAGCCAACGTCCACAACAACTTCCAGGGCGATGCCTACAAGTACGCAGCTCGTGTACGTCGTGGTGGTCAGATTACGCTCAAGGACTGCATCCTCACTGGTTATCCTAAGGGCTTCGTCCTCGACTCTGATGCCGACAAGATGGAGCATAGCAAGATCGAGGGTAGCTCTTTCCACGGTTTTGACGCTGCCTTTGAGATCAAGAACGGCTCCGCCAAGCCTACCACAGGCATCATCGAGGTGATTAACAAAGACTCCGCAGCTACCTTCGGCATGAAGGCTCCTTTCGGCACTCCAGCCGACTTCATGGGTGCTCAGGTCGGTGCCTTCCCTGCTAGCAAGGGCAACTGGCTACAAGGCTGGACCGCCTTCTAGTCGTCCTACTAGGAGACTGTTGCAAAAGTCTCACTAGACGCACAAACCACTAACCAAATAGGGACGGACCTCGTGTCCGCCCCTATTTTGTTTACTAGTCTTTCTGTAATCAGGCTTTTGGCTACTACGTCTCGGGCTGTTGTGAGATTGAGCCTATACGACAGTTAACTCAATAAGACTGTTGCAAGAGGCAACAGTCTCTCAATAGACGTAAGGTCGTCTAGCTCTTTTGAGACTTACTGACCTCTCCGACCCAAAGAGAGACTATAAGCAGTAGCTGAAACGCAAAGGCGTAGATCCAATATCTATCTAACCAGAATAAGAGGCTAAACAGAGGGAGTATATAGCTAGTGCCTAAGACTATGAGGAGCTTTTTGACGCCTATGATTGGGTAGTCTCCATGATTGACCTTGCGACACACCCAGGCGACCAGCACGATCAGTAGGAATGTGAACGAGAGTGCTAGGCTCTTTGCCATCTGCACATGAAGCTCATTAGAGGCTTCTCCTAGAGAAGAGACCATGAGCACCCAAGCGGCAATGAAGGAGCAAAACCATGAGAAGTTACTGTCTAGTCGGAATCTGTTTTTCATAGGGGTCGTACTACTTTTCTTTCTTCATTGAGTCTGGCTACAAATGTACAAATTCTCAATCAGCTCTCACCTTCGCAAATCTTACCTGTAACGACCTATAGAGACTGTTGCAAAAGTCAACAGTCTCACAATCTTGCCAACAAGATTGTCTAGACTTTGCAGAAAGGATTAAGCGCAAGGCGCTGAGGGTGAGTTCTGAAGCTCACATACCTCCGTATGTGACCGAAGCCGAATCCCGAAAGCAACACA
>UQBE01000006.1 GCA_900539155.1 uncultured Porphyromonas sp. | reverse complement strand
AAAATATCCACGTGGAGATTTGAGATTCCCCACGTGGATATTCGAAAAAGGAGGGAATCGGACAAAATTCCCCGTTAATTAGAGATTATAAATTAGAGATTAGAAGTTAGAGGGCAGGGGTAACACATTATGAGGCTGTAAACTTTTGCAACAGTCTCATTTCTAATGAGTTCATCTATTCCTCGCAGGCCCCCCTTGGGGAGCGAAAGTTTCCTGGGAAGGAATAGACAGATTTCTCGCATCAGAATTTACACATCTTACTGAACCTCAAATAAGTGTATCAGTCCGTCAAACTGTCAATCGAGGAATTCGTCGAGTAAGTATGGGCGCAGGAAGTCTTGCGCCTCAGCTGTGTAGCGGTGCTGCGCGGTGCGTATGGCTAGGCTCTCGGAGCGACAGGAGTCAGGCGGTGTCGTGGAGCGGTGCCACTGCGTCAGGAGTCGTATGGCGGGCTGCCCTACTTGGTGGTGCAGCTGGCAAAGCCGTGTGAGGTTGTAGCGGTGCAGCACCGCCTCCCGACGCAAGAGGGGCAATGCTTCGATGGGCGTGACGAGGCAGAGCGTTGGCTCGGGAGCGACAAGTGGCTCCAGGTAACGAAAGAGTAGATGTGGAGCAAAGCCCTCTCCCGTGTGGCGCGCCTGACGGAGCGATGCCGTCGCTGGTTGGAGTCCGTCGTAGTAAGGAGGATTGGAGATGATGAGGTCGTAGGTACGGGATGGTAGCACTAGCTCAGGCGCGGTGATGTCACAGGCCAGTGCCGTGAGCCGATCGCTATAAGGAGAGCGGGAGAAGTTGTCCTGGGCAGTGCGGACCGCTTCGTCATCGATATCGATGGCGGTGACCATGGCACTGGGATAGGTCTGCGCGAGCATCAGCGACAGGATGCCGGTCCCTGTTCCCACATCTAGGACTTGACTGGCTGTGTGAGCCGTCCTCGCCCACGCTCCGAGGAAGAGCGCATCGGTAGAGATACGCATAGCACAAGCCCCCTGCATGAGAGCGTAATGTCGCATGCAGAAGGGCTTGTCCATAGTTTTGGTTGGCTGTTGGCTGTTAGTACTCTTGCCAGCTCTTGATTTCGAGCTCTTCTAGCGAGAGCGTGCAGAATGCCTTGATATAGGTGGCTGCAAGGCGCGCATTGGTGATCAGCGGGATATTGAGATCAATCGCGGCACGGCGTAGCTTGTAGCCATTGGTCAACTCACCCGTAGAGAGGTTTTTATTGATGTTGACCACGAGGTCTACCTCATGCTGGTGCAGCAGATCGAGTGCTTGCGGCTGCTCCGTGCTGTCTGGCCAGTGAACGAGTGTGGCGGGGACCCCGTTCTCCTCTAGGAAGTGCTGCGTGCCTGCCGTAGCGTAGAGCTTGTAGCCTTTCTTGTGGAGGAGCTGTGATGCCTCGAGGAGGTCGGCCTTTTGCTTAGCGCCACCTGTCGAGAGGAGGACGCCACGCTCTGGGATATGATGCCCCACGGAGAGCATCGCCTTGAGGATAGCCTCTTCGGTGTCTTCGCCGATACAGCCCACTTCGCCCGTGGAAACCATATCGACACCTAGCACGGGGTCAGCCTTTTGCAAGCGGGAGAAGGAGAACTGCGAAGCTTTGATTCCCACATAGTCTAGCGAGAAGGCATCCTTCGTTGGGTGCTCATAGGGCAACCCTAACATAATCTTGGTTGCTAGGTCGATGAAGTTGAGTCGCAGCACCTTGCTCACGAAGGGGAAGCTGCGTGAGGCGCGGAGGTTGCACTCGATCACTTTAATCTCGTTGCCTCGTGCGAGGAACTGGATGTTGAACGGACCCGAGATGTGTAGTGCTTCGGCAATCTGGCGCGAGATGCGCTTGATGCGTCGGACGGTCTCGACGTAAAGCTTCTGAGCGGGGAACTGGATGGTTGCATCACCACTATGGACGCCGGCGAACTCGATATGCTCGCTGATCGCATAGGCGATGATCTCGCCATGGTCAGCGACAGCATCCATCTCGATCTCCTTGGCATGCTCGACAAACTGCGACACGACCACGGGGTGGTCTTGGGACACATTGGCTGCGAGCTGCAAGAAGCGGAGTAGCTCCTCCTGATTGGAGCAGACATTCATCGCAGCTCCTGAGAGGACGTAGCTAGGACGTACCAAGACGGGATAGCCAACACGCTCTACGAAGCGGTCGATGTCCTCAATGGTGGTGAGCTCGCTCCACTCGGGCTGGTCGATGCCTAGCTCGTCTAGCATGGCGGAGAACTTATGACGATCCTCCGCATGGTCTATATCTTCGGCTTGCGTGCCTAGGATAGTGACCCCATTGGCGGCAAGACGTAGTGCCAGGTTGTTCGGGATCTGCCCACCCGTAGCTAGGATGACGCCCTTGGGTGCCTCTAGGTCTATGATATCCATGACGCGCTCGAAAGTGAGCTCGTCAAAGTAGAGACGGTCTGACATATCAAAGTCTGTACTGACGGTCTCTGGATTGTAGTTGATCATGATAGAGCGCAGACCCGCCTTGCGAATGGTGTGTAGCGCATTAACACCGCACCAGTCAAACTCGACGGAGCTACCGATGCGATAAGCTCCCGAGCCTAGCACGATGACCGACTTGCCGTCTTGCTCTGTAGCTATGTCGTGCTCCTCGCCATGATAGGTAAGGTAGAGGTAGTTGCTCTCGGCTGGCACCTCAGCGGCTAGCGTGTCAATCTGCTTGACATAAGGTAGTATGCCGAGGCTCTTGCGGTGCTGGCGTACTTGGTCAGCCTCTTTGAGGAGGGGCTTCTTGTACTCCTTGGTGACGGCACGAGCGATCTGGAAGTCGGTGAAGCCTTGCTCCTTAGCTTGTCGTAGTAGCTCAGCGGGGAGACTCTCGATGGAGTCGCAAGTACCCAGTGTCTCGGAGGTCTCTAGGATGCCTTGGAGGCGATAGAGGAACCAGCGATCTATCTTTGTAAGCTCGTGGATCTGCTCCACGCTGTATCCCTGACGGAATGCTTTGCTGATGACGAAAATGCGGGTGTCCGTCGGCTCCCGCAGGGCTGTGTCGATGTCGGGGATGACGAGCTCTTTGTTTTCGCAGAAGCCGTGCATGCCCTGCCCGATCATGCGGAGTCCCTTTTGGATTGCCTCCTCAAAGGTGCGACCGATCGCCATCACCTCGCCGACAGACTTCATACTACTACCGAGTTGACGAGACACGCCGTGGAACTTACCTAGGTCCCAGCGTGGTATCTTGCAGACGCAGTAGTCTAGTGCTGGCTCGAAGAAGGCTGGCGTGGAGCCTGTCACCGCATTCTGCACCTCAAAGAGTCCATAGCCCAGTCCGAGCTTCGCAGCAACGTGTGCGAGGGGATAGCCGGTAGCTTTGCTCGCTAGAGCTGAGGAGCGGGAGAGACGCGCATTGACCTCGATGACGCGGTAGTCCTCACTGTATGGGTCGAGGGCGTACTGCACATTGCACTCGCCTACGACGCCGAGGTGACGGATGATCTTGATAGCGATCGTGCGGAGCTTGTGATACTCATCGTTAGAGAGGGTCTGTGAGGGAGCGATGACGATACTCTCGCCGGTGTGGATGCCGAGCGGGTCAAAGTTCTCCATATTACAGACGGTGATGCAGTTGTCGTAAGCGTCTCGCACCACCTCGTACTCGATCTCTTTCCAGCCACGCAAGCTCTTCTCGATCAGGAGTTGTGGGGAGAAGGCGAAAGCTTTCTCCGCAAGGACTCGGAGCTCCTCATCATTGTCACAGAAGCCACTACCCAAGCCTCCCAAGGCGTAGGCGGCCCGTACGATGACGGGGTAGCCTAGTTGGTTGGCAGCGACGAGAGCGTCCTCCATCGTGGTGACAGCGTGGCTTTGAATCGTCTTGACCTCTATCTCGTCAAGCTTCTCGACAAAGAGCTCGCGGTCTTCGGTCGCCATAATGGTCTCGACGGGTGTGCCGAGTACGTCAATGCCGTAACGCTCCAGGACGCCCGACTGAAAGAGCTGGACACCACAGTTGAGCGCGGTCTGCCCACCGAAGGCTAGCATGATGCCGTCGGGACGCTCACGCTCTATGACACGCTCTACGAAGTAAGGCGTGACGGGTAAGAAATAGACCGCATCAGCAACGCCTTCGCTGGTCTGTACCGTAGCGATATTGGGGTTGATGAGGACGGTCTTGATACCCTCCGCTTTGACAGCTTTGAGAGCTTGTGAGCCTGAATAGTCAAATTCGCCTGCCTCTCCGATCTTGAGTGCACCAGATCCGAGTAGGAGTATCTTATTGTATTGCTTACGCTGAGTCATGGTTTGGTCGAGCTTGATGGGTTATTTCGACAATTGTGGGTAGTTCAGAACGGTATCCTGAAAGTCTGTGAAGAAGCTGAGCGCATCTAGCGGACCGCCCTTTGCCTCTGGGTGGAACTGTACCGAGCGAAATGGCAGGTCGGTGTGCATTAGCCCCTCGTTGGTGCCATCGTTGAGGTTGGTGTACCACTCTTCCCATCCCTGAGGGAGTGTCGCTGAGTTGACAGCGTAGCTATGGTTTTGGCTGGTGATGAGGCACTGGGGCGAGCCGACCAACTGGACAGCTTGATTGTGCCCGTGGTGTCCATACTTCATCTTATAAATCTTAGCACCAGAGGCGAGCGCCATCAGCTGATTGCCCATGCAGATGCCGTAAGTGGGGAGCTGACGCTCGAAGGCATACTGTATCTGTCTGATCGTCTCCTTGCAGCAAGTCGGTGATCCAGGACCATTGCTGATGAAGACACCACGCAGCCCCTCGATCTGCTCCAAAGGATAGTCCCAAGGGACGCGGTGGAGGGTGAAGCGCTCATCAATGAGCGAGCGAAGGATGTTGTCCTTGAGTCCACAGTCGATCAAAGCTATATGACAATCGCCCGAACCGTAGATGCGAGGCTCAGGACAAGAGGCTTGAGCGACTAAGTTTTGCTCTCCGATGGCAGGCTCTATGGGAGAAGTTTCGCCCTCGATGGTTATCGTGCCGACCTGTATGCCGTGGTCACGCAGATGCTTGGTCAGAGCTCGTGTATCGATGCCCGTAATCCCCACGACGCCTTGCTCTGCCATAAAGTCTCCTAGAGACTGCTCCGCATTCCAGTGTGAGTACTCAGGCGAGTAGCTATTGACTATCAGGGCACGCATGAGACAGCCGTCACTCTCGTAGTACCTAGGGATGTCGTACTCATCTCGAGTGGCAGCGGGGACACCGTAGTTGCCCACCATCGGATAGGTCATCACCAAGATCTGCCCCATATAGCTGGGATCGGTGAGCGACTCGGTGTAACCATTCATGGCTGTATTAAAGACTACCTCCCCGGCCAACTGTCTGGTCGCACCGAAGTGCCAGCCTGTGTAGGTAGATCCGTCTTGTAGCGTGAGCGTAGCTTTGCGCTGAGTGGATGTTTGCATGATTATTAGTTGAAAAGAGCGTCTATGTCTATTTGCGATTGTACTGCTGCTCGTAGTAAGCGATGAAAGCATCGTTGACGAGATGGGACCCGCCAGGCGTAGGATAGTCGCCCGTAAAGTACCAGTCGCCTGGATGATGTGGGATAGCCTCGTGTAGTGTCTCTACTGTCTGGTAGACAATGCTAACCTCTGCCTTGATGCCGTCAGACTTAACGAGTTCAGCGATCTTGGCAGAGATTTCTTCCTCCGTAAAGGGTGCGTAGAGGGTCTTGATCACATTAGGTACGTACTCCGTGAGCGGACGCTCTCTAAGCGCTATCGCCTCACGGTATGCCTCGTCGAGCATACGCTGCAGGCCTCGCTCCTGAAGAAGGGCGATCATAGCTCTAAAGGCTATGAACTCGTCCACGTGACGCATATCGATGCCGTAGTAGTCAGGATAGCGGATCTGTGGAGCACTGGAGACGAAGACTATCTTGCGCGGTCCTAAGCGGTCTAGGATCGTGAGGATGCTCTGGCGTATCGTGGTGCCTCGTACGATGCTATCGTCGATGACCACGAGATTGTCCACGCCACGCTCGATGGAGCCGTAGGTGACGTCGTAGACATGCGTCGCTAGATCGTTACGCGTATTGCCCTCGGAGATAAAGGTGCGTAGCTTGATATCCTTGATGGCGACCTTCTCACTACGTATGCGCTGCGAGAGGATATGCTTCAGTTGTGCGTCAAAGTCGGGAGCCCCCAGCACCTGCTCGATCTGCTCCGCCTTGCGCTCGTTGAGCTCTAGATTTAGTCCCTCCAGCATACCGAAGTAAGCGACCTCGGCGGTATTTGGGATAAAGGAGAAGACCGAGTGGGTCAAGTCGCCGTCTATCTCTCTGAGGATAGCTGGCGTGAGGAGTTGCCCTAGCATCTTACGCTCTCGGTAGATGTCTCGATCACTACCACGAGAGAAGTAGATACGCTCGAAGGAGCAAGCTTTCAACTCACCAGGCTCCAGGATCTGCGTGATACGTGGATTAGCTTTGTTGTCTATGGTGAGTGCCTCGCCAGGGTTTAGCTCGAGGACCTTGTCGTAGGTCACATTCATCACCGTCTGGATCACAGGACGCTCGCTAGCTACGACGATGATCTCGTCATCAATGTAATAGAATGCGGGGCGGATGCCGTTGCGATCTCTCAAGACGAAGGAATCTCCCGACCCCGTCATGCCGCACATCACAAAGCCCCCATCCCAAATAGGACTGGTACGATGCAGCACGTTGGTCAGATCAAGATTGTCCTCGATGAAGTGCGTTATATCCATCCCCTCTAGCCCCTGCTCCTCGTGAGCGATCTTGTAGAGACGCTCCACCTCACGGTCTAGACGGTGACCTACTTGGTCTAATATAATATGTGTGTCACTAGAGGTACGAGGGTGCTGACCGATGGCTGTAATCTCGTCAAAGATACCCGACACATTGGTCAGGTTGAAGTTACCACACACGGCGAGGGACTTCGCTCTCCAGTTGCTACGGCGTACCATCGGGTGTACGAAGGTCAAGCCCGCCAAGTCCGTCGTACTGTAACGTAGATGACCCATATAGCAATCGCCCAGGAAAGGCGTATAACGCTCAGCCTGCGTCGCCTGCTCTACGGTAGGCGTCGTACCATCGTGAGCCATGGCTATGGTCTCATGTACCTTCTTGAATATCTCCGTAATAGCGTTACTGCCGAGAGCTCTCTCTCGATAGATATACTCGTCACCTGGAGGTGCCTGTGTCTTGACCACAGCTAGCCCAGCGCCATCTTGCCCACGGTTGTGCTGCTTCTCCATCAGGAGGTAGAGCTTGTTCAGCCCGTAGAGGGTCGTACCATAGTGCTCTGCGTAGTACTTTAGGGGTTTGCGTAGTCGTATGAGTGCTATCCCGCACTCGTGCTTGAGAGGTTCCATAGATTCGCCGAGGGTTATATCTTAGTTAGCGACGCTTCTTGTTTTGCTCACGCATGAGCTTCTCTTGCTCCTTCTGCATCTGCTCGAGACGCGCCATAAAGCCTTTCTTCTTCTTGGGCTTCTTCTGGTTCTCCTCGAGACGTGCCAGCACCTTCTCCTCATTGATCAGTAGTCGGCTAGCAACAAACTGCAAGATTGTAATCAGCGTAGAGATAAAGTAGTAGTAGGTCAGACCAGCGGCATTGCTATTGAAGAAGATGAAGAACATGATCGTCATGATATAAGGCATGAAGCGCATCATCTTCATCTGCGAATTGTCTGCACCAGCGGACATGCTCATCGTGTAGCGAGAGTAAATAATGTTGGTGACAGCCCATAGCAAGCAGAAGAGACTGATATGGTTACCACCCAGCAGCCCCGTGATAAAGGGTATATCCGTGCTCCACGAGATAATCGGGTCGTAAGTCGAGAGGTCCTTGACCCAGAGGAAGCTCTCCCCACGAAGGTCTATAGCCGTCGGGAAGAACATGTAGAGTGCTATCAAGAAAGGCATCTGCAGCAACATCGGCAAGCAGCCACTCATCGGGCTAGCTCCCGCATTACGATAGAGCTGCATCGTCGCCTGACTGCGCTTCATCATCATCTGCTGATCATCGCCCGCATACTTAGCATTGATTGCCTCTACCTGCGGCTTCAAGACGCGCATCTTAGCTTGCGACATATAGCTCTTGAAGGTGAGTGGCGAGAGCACCAGCTTGATAATGAGTGTCAGCAAGAGGATGATGATACCCCAGTTGGAGATAAAGCTCTGGAGGAAGTCTATCAGCGGACGAATCAGGGTGACATTGATCCATCTAAAGAGCGAGCCACCCTCATAAATCATCCGCTTGAGGTCTAGTCGCTGCGCCTTGTCCACGCCAGCGTCCATCGCCTTGAGCATGTTGTAGTCTAGAGGTCCCATGAAGAGCGCAAAGTCCGCCTTGCGCCCATCACGTATGTCCATAGCAAAAGCCCCCTGATACTTGCAGTCCTTGATATAGTCCGTCTCCTTAGGCTCCGTACTGAAAGACATCTTATTCCCCTCTAGTCGGGTATCTCCCAGACCTATGAGCACGGTGCTAAAGAACTTGTCCTTCATCGCTACCCACTGAATCTTCTCGCGGACATCCTTCTCCTGCTCATTTTTGGTCTCCTTGAGCTTCTCTACATCATCTCCCGGATACTTATAATATATAGTGGAGTACTGATTTTCAAACTTCCAGGAGCGCTCCTGTCTCGGTATGCGCAGGCTCATCTCTAGGTCCTGTATCGCATTGTTGCTCTGCAGTAGCGAGCCCAGTCCCTGCCCCTCGATAGCCATACCGAGCATATAGCCCTCGTGAGGCATCGTGTAGATGATGCGCAGATAGCTTGACGAGTCTATCGGCAGCGTCATCTGGAGCGTTGAGTCATTGGGCTGACTGGCCTGCCAGATTAGATCCTGCGTGTCTAAGATTTGGTTTCGGCTCGTCCGGAGAGGTAGATTGAGCATAAAGTCACCAGGAGCGAAGAGTTGCACCTGTGTGCTATCGTAGCTCTGATAGTCTGCCAGCTCTGCGGAGATAGGCATAGCACCCTGTGTGGTAAAGGTGACGCACAACTTTTCGTTTTGTAGCGTGTACTCCTTAGCTGGCTGGCTCATCAGCTGACCAAAAGCGTAGAGCGAGTCAACAGAGGTAGGCTTTGCCACATCTGAAGTCGTTTGACTATCCCCTGTAGTGGCTACAGCTGTATTTGTATCGACCTGAGTGGTATCAGTTGCTGATGTAGGAGTAGATGCAGGCGTCTGCTTAGGGAGTAGGAAGACTGAGTAGACGACGATGACCACGCCAATCAGAACGATACCTATGAGGTTTGATTTATTCATCTAAAGTATAGAGTATGTCGTGTATAAAAGAATCTGCTCGAGATGTGCGCCTCTATCGATTGCTAATTGCTGAGATAAAGGCCATAAAGATGGGACTAGGCTGCAAGACAGTACTGCTGTACTCTGGGTGGTACTGTACACCGATATACCAAGGGTGTCCCTCTAGCTCGAGCGCCTCGACGAGACCCGTCTCGGGATTGGTACCTACGCACTTAAAGCCAGCCTCCTCAAAGGCGGTACGGTACTGACTGTTGAACTCATAGCGGTGTCTATGTCTCTCTGAAATCAAGAGCTTGCCATAAGCTTCTGCCAGCTTAGAGCCTTCCTTGAGTTCGCACTCATAGGCACCTAGTCGCATAGAGGCACCTAAGTCTGAGACGGCCTTCTGCTCGTCCATCAGATCAATAATCTTATTGGTTGCTGTCGGCTTAATCTCGGTCGTGTTACAATCCTCTAGACCTAGCACATTTTGAGCAAACTCAATCGCCATGCACTGCATACCTAGGCAGATGCCGAGCGTCGGGATCTGATGCGTACGGGTGTACTCTAGGGCTATCAACTTACCCTCTACACCTCTAGAGCCAAAGCCTGGAGCCACCACGACCCCATCGTAGCCACTTAGGAGCTTCTCCACATTGTCCTTGGTGATGCTCTCACTATGTATCGAGGTGAGCTTGAGCTTGCGATCATGATACACACAGCTCTGGAGTAGCGCCTCATCGATAGACTTGTAGGCATCCTGTAGCTCTACATACTTACCCACGAGAGCGATGTGTAGCTCCTTGGTAGCCGACTTCATCCGGTGAACGAAGTCACGCCATCCCTCTAGCTTAGGCGTCTCGCCCACCTCTAGACCAGCCTGTTGAATCACCTGACGATCTAGTCCCTGCTCCTGCAGGAGTAGCGGTATCTCATAGATTGACGGCATGTCGATACTCTGGAAGACACTCTCCTTAGATACATTGCAGAAGAGCGCCACCTTGTCTAGCAAGTCTTCGCTCAGCTTATGCTCCGTACGAAGCACCAAGATGTCGGGCTGGATTCCCTCCTCTTGAAGCTGCTTGACCGAGTGCTGCGTAGGCTTGGTCTTGTACTCCTTGGCTGCTGCGATAAAGGGGACATAAGTCAGATGAACGCAGACGCAATGGTTCTTGAGCTCCCATTTGAGCTGACGTACACTCTCCAGGAAGGGAAGCGACTCGATATCTCCGACCACACCACCTATCTCAGTGATGACAAAGTCGTAGTGATGCTTCAGTCCTAGGCGACGTACGCTCCGCTTGATTTCGTCAGTGATATGCGGGATCACCTGTACCGTCTTACCGAGGTAATCCCCGTGACGCTCCTTATTGATCACACTTTGATAAATACGTCCCGTGGTGATGTTGTTCTCACGAGAGGTGCGGATATTGAGAAAGCGCTCATAGTGACCTAAGTCTAGATCGGCCTCATGACCATCTTCCGTCACATAGCACTCGCCATGCTCGTAAGGATTGAGCGTTCCTGGGTCAATGTTTATGTAAGGATCGAACTTCTGTATCGTGACCTTGTAGCCACGAGCTTGTAGCAACTTGCCTAGACTGGCAGCCACGATGCCCTTACCGAGCGAGGAGACCACGCCTCCTGTAACGAAGATATATCTTGTATCGGTCATAATTAGTGCTGTATGCTATTGGGGCACTTTGCCCCATCCCATCGAGATTAGTGCAAAGGTACTAAATAGTGACCACTACACCTCACCCTATTTGATAAAGTTGCAAAAAAAAGTAGCAACGAGAGGGACACCAAAATGACTCAAGTAGCAGGAGGCACCAGGGCTGACGCATTATATAATGAGTTCATCTATTCCTTTCTGGTCGCTATGTGTAGCTCCTGACAGAGCGATGATGATGAGACTGTTGATTTTTGCAACAGTCTTATGATGCGTCACCCCTAGCTAGGCAAATTCACCGCTGGATCGCTACTATAATTCGAATCGACTACATATCAAAACAGCACTATATCGGGAAAAAGTGATTTTCCACGTGGATATTTCAAAATATCCAGGTGGAGATTTGAAATTTTCCACGTGGGGAAGAAAAAATTCTTCGGAGGAATCAAATGAAACTTCGGAGGAAATGAATCACGCCCACGTGGAAAATAAAAAATATCCACGTGGAGATTTGAAATTTTCCACGTGGATATTCGAGAAAGGAGGGTGTCGGATGAAATTCCCCGTTAATTAGAGGTTAGAGATTAGAGGGCGGGGGTGATACATTATATAGTACACTAATTGATGCCTCGCTGGTCGCTATGTGTAGCTCCTGACAGAGCAAATATAATGCGTCAGCCCTACAGGAGCCATACAGCTCAGCCAGCACTAGACCCCAATGCCTAGAGATTGTAGGATGAGGTAGGTCATGTAGGCTACGTAAACAGCAAGCAGTACCACACCCTCCTTGCGACTAATCATCGCTCGCCCGAGGACGTTGCTAAAGATGAAGAGGAGGAAGACAGCCACCATCATCATCATATAATCTATGAGTTGTATGCCAGCTGGGACTAGGGGCGTAATCGTGGCGGAGGCTCCGAGGATGAAGAGAATGTTGAAGATGCTGCTTCCCACGACGTTGCCGATGGCCAAGTCGGGCTGACGCTTGGCGGCTGCCACAACTGATGTCGCCAGCTCAGGCAGTGAGGTACCGATGGCGACGATAGTAAGTCCGATGATTGCTTCGCTCACACCCCACGAGCGTGCTATACTAGAGGCATTGTCTACGAATAGACGTCCACCGAAGACCAGCAGGGCTAGTCCCCCGATGACCTTAGCGATAGAGATTAGCAGTGTCTTGGTCTCATGCTTTGCCTTAGACTTGTCTGCATCATCCTCTAGTGACGAGAGGTCAGGCTCGGGAGCTTTTTCCTTAGCTGCAGACATGAAGGCTAGATAAAGGTAGAAGATGAGGAAGCAGAGGAGCACGATGCCATCACCGCGGTCGATGGAGTTGCCCGAGAAGCCTCCCGTGAGGAGATTATCGCTCGCCATAACTAGACAGATGGCTGTGACCAGCATAGCGATCGGGATGTCTCGCTTCATAGCATCGTGCGTCACACGGATCGGGTAGATCGTAGCACTGACGCCTAGGATGAGCAGGATGTTGGCGATGTTACTTCCTACCACGTTGGCGATGGCTATGTCCGGCTTGTTGGCTAGAGCCGAGGTGATGCTCACAACTAGTTCAGGAGCAGAGGTGCCAAAGCCTACAATCGTGAGACCGATCACTAGTTGGGACACGCCTAGACGTTCAGCTATCGTCACCGATCCACTCGTGAGGAAGTTTGCCCCAGCAGTAATCATGACTAAGCCTAGGATAAGTAATAAGAAGTAGAGTAGTATGGACATAATCGCTAAGATGTAAGGTGTATCACAAGTTTACCAGCCTCCAGTGGCACCGCCGCCACCGCCTGAACCGCCACCGAAGCCTCCGCCGCCGAAACCACCGCCGAAGCCTCCACCGAAGCCTCCGCCACGGCCTCCTCGTCCGAGTGAATTGCCGAGAATTGAGCCAATGATGGCACCAGTGACAACGCCCGAGCCATCATCACGGTAGACCGTCTCATCCTTGTGATGGTCTTGATCACAATAGAGACAGTGATACTCCTGACGATGGATGTAGGCGATACGACGATCAGTAGAGCGCAGTCGACGCGTACCAACGCGCTGCAGGGCATAGGTCCCGCAGTGCGGGCAACGCTTGTAGGGGGAGCTCCCAGCTACCTCGCCATAACGCTCTATGGCGCCACAATTATCACACTGCTTGACAAGGTAGTGCACACTGCCGAGTCGCTCCTCCAGCTGCTGTGCAGGCGTGAGTAGCGATAGCTTAGCCGTGTCAGAGAGAGTCTGTAGCTTGCTCTGGTGGCATGTGCGACAGATGAGTGTCTCTTGAGAGAGCCGGTGGCGCAAAATCGCGTAGAGAGCAAGGAGTACGACGATGGCTCCCGCTATCAAGAGAAAGCTTCCACCTATCATAGCGATCAAGGCTATGAATAGGAAGCCTAGCATCTGCTTATTGAGTCGCTTGATACGCTGCTCCGGAGCTGTCTGCTCATCTTTGTAAGAGACCAGCATGACGACACAGAGGATCAGCACCAAGAGGATCACCAATCCATTGAACACGCCCTCCGCCACTTGATCTTCCTCAGCACCATCGGTGCGTGTCGCCCCCTCGTAGTTTGCCGTAATAGTCTCTTGTATCGCCTGCACGCCAGAGAGGATACCTGTACTATAGTCTCCACGCTTGAAGTGTGGTGCCATACGATGAGCGATGATCTGACTACAGAGGGCATCGGGTAGCACGCCCTCTAGTCCGTAGCCCGTCTCGATGCGTATCTGACGACTATCTAGCGAGATAAGCATGACGAAGCCACTATTGTCTATCTTAGAGCCCACACCCCAGCCACGAAGTATCTCTCGTGCTAAATCCTCGATAGAGCCACTCTGACCGATGGTGGGGAGGGTGATGACGACTCCCTCCACGCCATGCGTCTGGCGCAGACTTTGGAGTGTCTCATTGATGCGCGCCAGCGTATTAGGCTCGATAATATGCGCTACATCCGAGACAAACTGCGTGCTGTCCTGCAGCTGTACGTTCGGGATATCCTCCCATGACAAAGTCTCCTGAGCAGGTAGTACCCAGAGAGTGAGGAAGAGCCCGAGAAAGAGTAAAGTGTGCTTCATGGGGGAGTCTAGAGGTTAGAGATTAAAGGTTAGAGATTAGAGGTTAGAGAGAGATGAGGGCTAGGCTCACTAGTGCCACTAGAGGCTCTAGTGAAATCCTATTCCTATACCTCTAACAACTAAAACTTCACTTGAGGAGCCTGCTCCGCACCAGCCTCTGCCTGGAAGTAAGGACGCTGGCGGAAGCCAAAGATACCGGCACAGATGTTCGTCGGGAAGTGACGTATCTTCGTATTGTACTGCTGTGCCTCATTGTTGAAGTCCATACGAGCCACCGTGATACGGTTTTCCGTACCCTCTAGGCTCGCTTGTAGCTGACGGAAGTTCTCGTCTGCCTTGAGCTCGGGGTAACGCTCCACCACAACCATCAGTTTGCTAAGCGCACTGGTCAGGTCTCCCTGAGCTTGCTGGAATTGATTGAGTTGCTCCTGAGTCATCCCCTCGCCAGACGGGACGATGGGCTGTGAAGCCTTAGCACGAGCATTGATCACTCCCTCTAGGGTCTCACGCTCATGAGAGGCGTAGCCCTTGACCGTCTCCACAAGATTGGGGATGAGGTCGGCACGGCGCTGGTATTGGTTCTCCACTTGGCTCCACGAGGTGTTGACCTGCTCGTCTAGCACTACGAGCGAGTTGTACTGACCCACGCCCCAGAAGACTAGGAGCAGTACGACCGCCACGATGATAATTGTCGTTATCAGACCACGACGAGTCTTGGGGGCTGTAGCTTGATTTGTCATAGTATTAAATATTTGTTTGTTAGTAAGTTCGTTTGTTTATAATAGCTCGATGCGCTCCTCTGAGACCTTGCGTCCGCAGTAGTGACAGCGGAGCACTTCATGCTCAGCGTCAATCAGGTGAAAGTGTGTGCGCACCGGTTCATTATTCGTTATGCACTTAGCATTGGGACACTTGACGAAGCCTATAATCTCCTCGGGAAGGTGTAGCGTCCGCTTGTCCACCACCTCGTAATCCTTGATGATATTGACATGCACATCAGGGGCAAGGAGTGCTATGCGGCTGGTCTCCTCGTCCGAGAGCATCCGGCCTGAGATTTTTATAATCCCCTTCTTACCTAGATAATGACTGTCCAAGTTATTGCCGATGGTTATGGGCTCCTCCATATCTTCGAGCTGTAAGAGGTGGGCTATCTTGAAGAGCTTTCTGGGAGGGATGTGATCAATCACGGTACCATTGCAGATGGCAGTGACCATCATTCCCTCTTGCTGCTTGATTAGAGCTTCTTGAGACTTAGCATTCATAGTGTGTAGTGTGTTACTTATCAACTTCTATACCGAGTACCTCGCAGAGTATCGACTGACGTATATATAGTCCGTTCTGCGCCTGGCGGAAGTACTCCGCCTTAGGGCTACTATCCACATCTGTATCAATCTCATTGACACGAGGTAGCGGATGGAGGATGCGAAGGTTGTCCTTAGTCCCTTGTAGCATCGCCTTATTCAGGATGTAGACATCCTTGACACGCTCATACTCCTCCATATCGGTAAAGCGCTCTCGCTGCACCCGAGTCATATAGAGTATATCGGCATCGGCGATTACCTCTGGGGTAAAGAGCGAAGTCTCCTCATAGCGTAGATGATGCTCATCGCAATACTGTCGGTACTCCTCGGGCAGTCGCAGCTCGGGTGGTGCGACAAAGGTGAAGCGAGGTGAGAAGAAGCGCATCCCCTCTATGAGCGAGTGGATGGTACGTCCGAAGCGCAGGTCACCCACCATCACGATGTGTAAGTCCTGTAGCGTGCCCTGTGTGGAGCGGATTGTGTAGAGGTCTAGGAGTGTCTGCGAGGGGTGCTGATTAGCACCATCACCGGCATTGACGATTGGTACGGGTGAGACCTCCGTAGCATAGAGAGCAGCGCCCTCGAGATAGTGCCGCATGATAATCACGTCGGCGTAGTTAGAGACGATGAGTAGGGTGTCCTTGAGCGACTCGCCCTTTGTCGAGCTACTAGACTTCGGGTCGGAGAAGCCGATGACTCGTCCGCCCAGTCTATTGACCGCCGTCTCAAAGCTCAGTCGGGTACGCGTCGACGGTTCGAAAAACAAGGTGGCTCCCACCATCCCATCCATTAGGTGGCGATTAGGATTCGCCTCAAAGAGTGCAGCGCGATCCAAGATACGTAGTATATCTTGCTCATCACACTGCTCGATAGATACGATATGCTTCATCATACGGCACAGGCTATATTCATTTCATCCGTAAAGGTACAAAAAAGGGAGAGATCGCAGTGTAGGAAGCTAAGGAGAGACACTTTATTGAGAAATTGCATTAGCGGATGGAATGTACGTTAGCCAATAGCTAACAGCTAACCACCCTCATTGTCGCAGAAAAGCACTATATTTGTAGGCTATGAACCGCATTTCTAGACAAATGGACAAGGACAGACGGATAGACACTCACAGAGATACACCTAACGACAGCGACACGCACACCTCAGCATCAGACCAGGAGCTCTGGACGATGGGTGCTATCGAAGTGCATGGGGCTCGCGTGCACAACCTCAAGAATGTAGATGTCTCTCTACCTCGCCACAAGTTGACCGTCGTGACGGGACTATCGGGGAGTGGCAAGTCGTCGCTAGCCTTTGACACACTACTGGCTGAGGGGCAGAGACGCTATCTAGATACTTTCTCCTCCTATGCTCGCAGCTTCATCGGGGGCGGTGGCGGACGACCTGACGTAGATGAGATTGTAGGGCTTAGTCCTGTGGTCGCTATCGAGCAGAAGAGTGCCTCGACGAATCCCCGCTCGACTGTCGGCACCGTGACGGAGATTTACGACTACCTCCGTATCCTCTATGCGCGTGTCGGCACCCCCTACTCCTACCGTACAGGCAAGGAGATGGTGCGCTACACCGAGGAGCAGGTCGTGGAGCACATTATGGAGCAGTACGCTGACGAGGGCATCTACATACTAGCTCCAGTCGTAGTGGATCGCAAGGGGCACTACCGTGAGCTCTTCGAGCAGATGAGACGACGTGGCTTCCTAAACGCTTACATCGATGGGCAGGTGAGTGAGATTACTCCTGGGATGCGTCTCAACCGCTTCTCCATACACTATGTCAGCGTCGTCGTGGACAAGTGTACCGTACGAGAGAGCAATAAGCAGCGCATTACTGAGGCTGTAGCAATAGCGATGAAGCTCGGCGACGGCGTGATTGATGTGATGAGACGCGACAGCAGCGAGCTACAACATCTGAGCAAGCGCCTGATGGACCCCGAGAGTGGCATCGCCTATCCAGACGCTTCACCGGCCGACTTCTCGTTCAATTCGCCCCGTGGCTACTGTAAGCGTTGCAAGGGCTTGGGACGTGTCGGTGTACTTGATGTCGACAAAGTGGTCACAGACCGCAAGCTCTCCATACGTGAGGGAGCAATTGTACCCATCGGGCGCTACAAGAAGCGGAGCCTACTCTTCACCTCCATCGAGGAAATCCTCACGGAGCATGGCTGTACGATAGACACGCCATTTGAGAAGATTCCCGAGGAGGCTGTCGAGCAGATATTCTTTGGCACAGAGTCAGACGACTCAGACGATGAGGGGGAGGATCACTTTGACTTCGAGGGGGTCTCTCAGTATGTGCGAAACTTAGCAGAGGATGATGACGCTACCGCCTCGATGCGACACTGGGCAGAGGAGTTTCTCACGGAGCAAACTTGTCCCGTCTGTGAGGGAAAGCGGCTTAACCCTATAGCTCTCAGCTACAAGCTAGTGGGCTACACCATCGCCGACCTGACGGAGGTAGACCTAGACCGTCTGGAAGGGCGACTGCGGGATATCGAGGAGCAGCTAACGAAAAACCAGCAGAAGGTCGCCCACGAAGTAATTAAGGAGATACTCCTACGGCTCAACTTCTTACTAGATGTAGGGCTCTACTATCTGACGCTCGCTCGCCCCTCCGCCTCGCTCAGCGGTGGCGAGTCACAGCGCATACGTCTCGCCACGCAGATAGGTACAGGACTGGTCGAGGTACTCTATATATTAGATGAGCCAGGCATTGGGCTGCACCAGCGGGACAACCGCATGCTTATCGATGCACTCAAGAAGCTCCGTGACGCACAGAACACGGTCCTCGTCGTAGAGCATGACCGCGATATGATGCTAGCTGCCGACTACCTGATTGATATGGGACCAGGGGCAGGTCGTCTCGGTGGGCATGTGACCTATCAGGGGCCACCCTCTGCGATTGGAGGCACGCACACACTCACTTGTGACTATCTGACCAATAGGCTTGCCATCCCGCTACCAGCAGCCTACCGACAGCCTACCGATGCTGCGTGGCTACGCCTCAAGGGATGCACGGGCAACAACCTCAAGAATGTAGATGTCTCTATCCCGCTAGGGCTCTTCGTCTGCGTCACCGGTGTCTCTGGAAGTGGCAAGTCTTCGCTCATCAACGGCACATTGGTACCTATCATCTCGCAGCATCTCTATCGTAGCAAACAGGCACCTCTCCCCTATTCCTCTATCGAGGGATTGGAGTTAATCGACAAGATAGCCTTCGTTGACCAGTCACCTCTAGGGCGCACGGCGAGGAGCAATCCAGCGACCTATACGGGTCTATTTAGCGAGATTCGAAACCTCTTTGTCCAGGTACCCGAGAGTCGTGCGCGAGGCTACAAGCCAGGACGCTTCTCCTTTAATGTCAAGGGCGGGCGCTGCGAAGAGTGCAAAGGCAATGGATACAAGACCATCTCGATGAACTTCCTTCCCGACGTGACCATCCCCTGCGACGTGTGCCGTGGCAAGCGGTACAACCGTGAGACCCTCGAGGTGCGCTACAAAGGCAAGAGCATAGCCGAGGTGCTGGACATGACATTCAACCAAGCGGTCGAATTCTTCGAGCATATCCCCTCGCTCTACCGTAAGCTCTCGACACTGCAGCGTGTCGGGCTAGGCTATGTCAAGCTAGGTCAGCCCTCCACAACGCTCTCTGGCGGAGAGAGCCAGCGTGTCAAGCTAGCGACCGAGCTCTCGAAGCGAGACACGGGACGCACCCTCTACGTCCTCGATGAGCCGACCACGGGGCTACACTTTGAGGACATACGTGTCCTGCTCAAGCTGGTCAATGAGCTGGTGGACCGTGGCAATACGGTACTCATCATCGAGCACAATCTCGACGTAATCAAGAGTGCTGACTACATCATTGACATGGGACTAGAAGGCGGACGCAATGGTGGCGAAGTCATCTTCGCAGGCTCGCCCCAAGAGATGGCACAGTGTCCCGACGAGCAGAGCTACACAGCGCAGTATCTCAAGGAGGAGATGCAGCGCACCCCAACCGCCGAGGCGGACGAGCAGGCTTCCTAAGCCACTCTTTACATATACCTATTGATTTACTAAAGTATGAAACAGACAGATCCCAAGAAACTCTCCAACCGATACTGCCCTGAGGGGATGAGCGTCGAAGCATGGCAGATAGCTCTTCGTAAGCAGTTTGCTGAGCAAAACGAGTTTACCGTCTCGCACCTAGACAACAACCGTATCTGGGGCGACTATATGGTGCAGAGCGGTTCAAACCACTACCGTGTCGCCTTTCGAGGCGTACGGAGTGACCGCAACTACTGCGCTTGTCTAGACTTTCGCACCAGCGGGCTAGGCACCTGCAAGCATATCGAGGCGGTCATCAACTATCTCTCGGAGGAGGTCCCTGGCTATCCCTGGGGCACCACTCCTTTCCAGCCCGACCGCACCTCTATCTTCATCAGCTACAAGGGCGGACGCACCATCGAGTGCAACATAGGCAAGGGCAAAGAGGAACTGTATGCCGACTGGCAAGCGCGCTACTTCGAGGGCACCCTACTGCCTCCGAAGCACTACCACCTCATAGATCAGATTACCCGAGAGGCGCAGGAACTCTCCAGCACGTTCCAGTGCTACGACGATGTCTACGAGATGATCCGTGGCTATCTCCGTCTGCTCAACTGGCGAGAGCTAGTCTCCCGCACGCTATCCGACGGTGAGCTGCCACAGCCCTACGTGCAGTCCGTTGCTAGTCAAGAGATGCGCCAGACGCTTTACCAGCTCCTGCTGCAGAGCTACGGTATCATCCCAGCCCCCCATAGCGAGACCATCATAGAGCCAGTCATAGCACTGATGCGCTTCGTCTCTATTCATGACGCAGGGCGCATGCTGATTGTGGTGCGTAGTGAAGCAGAGCAAAGCATCTGGTACACACTCCTCGACCAGCGAGGTGTCACCGAGGGCGTCACCGTAGCACTTGCCTCCGAGGTGACTAGGCAAAACACAAGCATCTCAGGAGCCTACAGTCTAGTCTATGTAGCTTGTGGCGAAAAGCTCAGCAAGTGGACCGACCCCATCTCCATTGCGCTCAAGCGTCTTGCCATCAACCATCTCTACATATCGGTACCGCACCTATCGCTCTTCACGCCCCTGCAGTTCTCCTCTATCACGCAGCACATCGACCCCTATCTGCTAGGCCCGACCTACCTGTTCATTGAGGATGCCAAGCAGTTCTTCCCGATGACAGACCTCCCTGAGCGTCTCCCCGAGCGTCTCGAGGGTTTGGTCACCTTCCTACCCGACGACCCCACCATCCGCGCCTACGAGCCACAGCTGCCGAGCACTCCGAGCAATGAACCCGTATGCGACGACGAGGCACTCCCCCACCAGCTCATCCAAGCACTACGAGACGCCATCGCCGATCCCCAGCGACGCACACGCCTGCTCGAGACGCTAGACGCAATACTCCAGGCAGAGCAAGAGTAATTATGGTAGACCTCACTGCACTCAACGAAGCACAGCGAGCTGCCGTCGTCTATAACGAAGGGCCCGCCCTCGTCATCGCCGGGGCAGGCTCAGGCAAGACCCGCGTCATCACCTACAAGCTGGCTCACCTCGTAGACCAGGGGTGGACCCCCCAGCGACTCTACGCCCTCACCTTTACCAACAAAGCAGCCGGCGAGATGCGTTCACGTGTCAGCGACATGCTCGGCGAGAGCATCGCTTATAGACTACGTATGGGTACCTTTCACTCCATATGTGGACGTATCCTGCGGCGCTACGCCCCGTTGCTCGGCTACAGCCAGGACTACTCCATCTACGACACCAGTGACACCAAGGCACTCCTACGCAACTGCATCAAGGAGCTAGACCTCAGCGACAAGAACTACACCCCGACGCGTGTCCTCAAGCGCATATCCGATGCGAAAAACATGCTCATCTCCCCACAAGCCTACGCTGCCAATCAGGAGATACGCAAGTACGATACGATGAATCATGAGGGCGAGCTATACAAGCTCTACAGCCTCTACACCCAGCGCTGCAAGGAGAGCAACGCGATGGACTTCGACGACCTGCTCTTCCTCCTCAACGTCCTCATACGCGACTTCCCCGAGGCGCACCAAGAGATCAAGAGTGGCATAGACTTCCTCCTCATCGACGAGTATCAGGATACAAACACCTCGCAGTTTGAATTAGCCCGTCACCTCGTCGCCGACCACAACCGCATCTTTGCCGTGGGCGACGATGCCCAGAGCATCTACTCCTTCCGAGGGGCACGCATTGCCAATATCCTCAGCTTCAAGCAAGCTTTTGCCGGTGCCAAGCTCTTTAAGTTAGAGCAAAACTACCGCTCCACAGGCCATATCGTCAGCAGTGCCAATGCCCTCATCGAGCACAACCAGCAGCGCATCCCCAAGGAGGTCTACACCGACCTCGGCGAGGGCGAGAAGCTACAGCTCTACCACTACACCTCGTCCGACGAGGAGGCGACACGACTCATCGACATCATCACGCAGCGACACGATGAGGAGCAGATACCGCTCTCTGACCAGACCATCCTCTACCGCACGAACGCGCAGAGCCGTAAGTTCGAGGAGGTCCTTCTCTCGGGGGGCATCCCCTACGTTATCTACGGAGGCATGGCCTTTTACGCACGTGCCGAGATCAAAGATGCCATAGCTTACCTCCAGCTCATCATCAACCCGCACAACGAGCTGGCGCTCCGCCGAGCCATCGCCTATCCGCGCAAAGGCATTGGCGACAAAACCCTCGAGAAGGTAGCTCTCTATGCGCAGCAGCACAGCCCGCAGCTATCGCTCTATGATGCGCTCTGCGCCGCTATCGACAGTGCCGACCCCGTCGGTCTCAGCCGAGGCGTGCGCAACAAGATAGCCTCCTTCGTCAACCTCATCGACTCGCTCGCCTCCGCTTATCAGCACTACGCCAAGCTCGAGGAGTGGATCGCACACATACTCCGTGAGAGCGGCATCGTCGCCGAGCTCACACGCGAAGACACCGTCGAGAGCCAGGCCAAGCTCGACAACCTCAAGGAGTTTGTCAGCAGTGCCTCCGAGTTTGAGACGCGCTACAGACAGGACCCGCTCAACCTCTTTGCCGAGGAGCCACTAAGCACCGAACTGCTCAGCGCCTTTGCCCAGCAGATCCCCCTCCTGACCAATCAAGACCAAGACAATGTCGAGCAGCATAGCGGAGCCACCCCGCAGGATAGGATACAGCTCATGACCATCCACGCCGCCAAGGGACTCGAGTTCCCCTACGTCTACATCGCAGGTGTCGAGGAAAACCTCCTCCCCTCCTCACGCAGCCTCGACACGGCCGAAATGATCGAAGAGGAGCGCCGACTCCTCTACGTCGGCATCACACGAGCCCAAAAGCTCTGCACCCTCAGCTATACCAGCATACGCACGCGCAACGGCAAGACCGAGCTCATGATCCCCAGCCGCTTCATCGCCGAGCTACCACGGGCCCACTACACCCTCCACGAGGAGGCAGCCCCCATCGGCACCAGCGTGCGCAACTATGCCAACACCCAACACCCAACAGCTAATAGCCAACGACCAACAGCCAACAACCAACAGCCAACGGCCAACAGCCAATAGCCAACAGCCAACCCCCCAGCAGATGCTCGCGAAGAGTTCGCCGGTCAACGCCCTCGAGAGCCTCGATGGCTACCACGTCGGCGACCGCGTGCGCCATCCACGTCATGGCGATGGCAAGATAGAGCGCATCGAGAGTGCCATGGGCGGCAAGCTCACCATCCACTTCGATGACGGCCGGACCCGCGAAGTCCTCATCCGCTACACCCACCTAGAGCGTATATAGGAGCCTCTAACTAACCCCAGACTAACCCTAATCTAACCCTGAAAGCACAATAAAACTGATTTTACTAAACATTACAAACCTATGGAACACAACAGTTGTTACACACCACAATGCACCAGACGAGAGCAGTGCACCCTCTGGCACAACGCTCTCAAAGAAGTCGAGCACAGCAATAGCTTGCTCACCATCACCAATCCCCAGCTCATCGACAAGGCGGGCGGATACGACCACTGTCCCAACTACTACGAGTACAAGCTGAGACGCTACGCCCGTGGACTCGTATGGAGCTACGACGATCTGACCCTAGCCCAGTGGCGACAGATACAGACGCAGCTCAATAGGCAGTTCGGCTACAGTGAGATGAAGCGCATACGCCACGGCTACGTAGCCCTCAGCCCCGAGGAGCAAGTCGTCATCGCAGAGATCTTCACCCGCATCGCTCCAGGTAGTGCACCTCAGTACATAACCTACGAGGAGCACTACACCAAGCCTCCACGTGTCGAGGGTCGCGCAGCCCACAAGCTACTCAAGGGCTAGACGAGTATAATTCGCCCGTAAGAACGCACGGGGCGAATAACGATTTATACGGACGCACGAGACGTGTAACCCTTTGTAGGGACGCACGGTCTGTGCGTCCGTTGTGTCAAGGCGATACGTGTAACCCGTGACGTGTAACAATGATACGTGTAACCCGTAACGTATGATGATGATACGTGCGTCCCTACAGCGGGTTACACGTCACAGCGTCCATATCAGTCGTTATACGTCATGGCATCCATACCGATCGTTACACGTCATTATGGCATCTTGCTGTAGTACTCGTCGCTATCCCAGCGTGCCACATTGTTTTCGATGTAGTGTGCAATGTTGTTTCCCTCTCTACGATTCCTAATAATGCGATCATAATACCTTGGCTGCCATCCGAACTCTATCTTATGCTTCTGTGCAAAAGATGAGACAGCACCCTTGACACCTCCTACAACAATTGCTAAAGTTTTTCGATCCGTCTTTTGGACTTCAGGCTCCGTCTCTTGATTGATTGATACGATAGCATGGATATGGTTCGGCATGACGACGAATAGCGGAACAGTGGCATAGGGGTAATGCTCGGGGACCTTTTCCCACTGTTGCTGGCAAAACTCCCCTATCGGACTGAGATGCATGACACCATCTTGTACTTTGCCGAAGTAATGTTGCTTATCCTTAGTGCAGATAGTTATGAAGTAGATGCCAGCTTTGTAATCGTGAAAAGTTGCGCGGGGGGATTTTCGATCATTGTAGCAAGAGGTGTCCATAATAGGAGCGTGCTTGAAGTTCGACACAAAAGTAGCAATAACTTAGATACCGCAACTATAGGCCCCAGCTGGGAGGTGTAACAATCCCAACGTGCAGCGATGATACGTGTAACCCGTGACGTGTAACAATGATACGTGTAACCCGTGACGTGCAGCGATGATACGTGTAACCCGTGACGTGCAACAATGATACGTGTAACCCTTTGTAGGGACGCACGGTCGTGCGTCCGTCTCCGTTAAAGCCCAGACGCTGTAACCTTTGACACAACGGACGCACGACCGTGCGTCCCTACAAATCGTTACTCGTCGTGCGTCCGTCCCCGTTAATAGTTACAGTGTCCCGATGACACGTTATGTCGTTCGACAACGGACGCACGACCGTGCGTCCCTACAAATCGTTATTCGTCAAGTGCTACATCTTTTCCTCCGTTGGAACTGAAAAGTTCCTCCCTTGGAACTCGAAAGTTCCTCCCTTGGAACTAAAAAGTTCCAAGAGGGGAACTCTTTTTGGAACTCGTATATATAACGGATACAGCACGATACGAAGAGCGCTAACGAGTACTCCGCCTTGGCGATGCCCCGGACGTATAACCGTTGTAGGGACGCACGGTCGTGCGTCCGTCCCCGTTAAAGCCCTGACGCTGTAACCTTTGACACAACGGACGCACGACCGTGCGTCCCTACAAATCGTTACTCGTCTTGCGGTAGTACAACGGACGCACGACCGAGCGTCCCTACAAAGGGCTACTCGTGGGCGTGACGGATATGTGGGCTGATTTGCGTAGCTTTGTGCAGGAAGTTTGAATTTTGAATTGAGACGATATGAAGAATAGACTCTGCGACCTGCTAGGCATTCGCTACCCGATTATTGCGGGTGGTATGGTCTGGTGTAGCGGTTGGCGACTGGCTTCGGCTGTGAGCAATGCGGGGGGACTGGGCCTCCTAGGGGCTGGCTCGATGTACCCTGAGGTGCTACGCGAACATATAGCCCGCTGCCGTGAGGCTACGGATAGACCTTTTGGGGTTAATGTGCCACTGCTCTACCCTGAGATTGATACGTTGATTCAGATTATCATCGAGGAGCAGGTGCCTATCGTGGTTACCTCGGCGGGTAGTCCCAAGCGCTTTACACCCCTCCTCCATGAGCACGGTATCAAGGTGATGCACGTGGTCAGCAGTACGAAGTTTGCCGTCAAGTGCCAAGAGGCTGGTGTCGATGCGGTAATTGCTGAGGGCTTTGAGGCGGGTGGTCACAACGGTCGTGAGGAGACGACGACGCTAGCGCTGATACCGGCTGTGGCCGAGGCTATTGACCTGCCCCTCGTGGCGGCTGGCGGGATAGCTTCGGGGCGCTCTATCTTAGCGGCTCAGAGCCTGGGTGCCGATGGTGTGCAGATTGGGACGCTCTTTGCGCTGAGTGAGGAGAGTAGCGCGCATGCAACCTTCAAGGAGGCGTGTGTCAAGAGTGACGAGGGAGACACGATATTGACCCTCAAGGAGCTCGCTCCGACACGCTTGCTGAAGAACGACTTTTACCAACAGGTGGCCACCCTGCAAGCTCGGGGTGCCTCTGCCGATGAGCTACGAGAGCTACTAGGACGGGCCAGAGCGAAGCGCGGTATCTTCGAGGGAGACCTTGAGGAGGGCGAGCTAGAGATTGGTCAGGTGGCTGCGCAGATAGAAGAGGTGCAGCCAGTGGCTCAGATCTTCGAAAATCTTATTGCTGAGTACAATGCGGCTCGTGCGGAGCTGCTCGATATGAACTGGACAAATTGCTAGGGGTTATACCTTATTATATATGTACGACAAATATACTTACCATCCTTATAGCCATCTGACGGGCGCTGGCGTGGCGTTGATTACTCCATTTCTGGAGAATGGGCAGGTGGACTCGGCTTCGCTGAGCCGTCTGACGGAGCATGTGGTCTCAGGCGGATGCGACTTTGTGGTGCTACTCGGCACTACGGGCGAGTCGCCTACGGTCGTTTACCCTGAGCGACTGCTACTGATTGATGTGGTGCGACGAGCCATCGATGGGCGCTGTCCGCTGGTCATAGGTGTCGGGAGCAACAACACGCAGGACCTGTGCCAGCGTATGAGCGACCCAATCTATGACAATGTAGATGCCATCCTCTCGGTGGTACCTTATTATAATAAGCCGACGCAGGAGGGACTATACCTCCACTTTATGGCTGTTGCCGAGGCGAGCAAGAAGCCAATCATCCTATACAACATCCCCTCGCGTACCGGTTGCGACCTACTGCCCGAGACGGTGGCACGCTTGCAGCGTGACTCGGCAAAGATTATCGGTATCAAGGAGGCTTCGGGGCATGTGGAGCGGATTGGTCAGATTCGTGAGCTATGCCGTCCTGACCTGCTCGTCTACTCGGGCGATGACCACCTGACGAAAGATATCATTCGTGCTGGAGGCGACGGAGTGGTCTCGGTCGTGGCAAACGCTTATCCGCAAGCGATCAAAGCGCTTGTCTCAGCGCTTATTACGGAGCAGCGGGAGCAGGCGGATGAGATTGATGCGCTCTTTACGGAGATGTATCAGTTGCTCTTTAAGGAAGGCAATCCCGTAGGCATCAAGGGACTGCTGCACACCATTCAGCTCATAGAGACCTGTGCAGTGCGCCTGCCGCTCTGCCACGCCACAGAGCAGCTCACGAGCCGACTACGTGAGGTGCACGAAGAGCTACTTGTACCCATGCAGCAGTTAGGAATAGAGCCTCGACTATGATACTAAGCTCGCTGAGTGTCATCAACTTTAAGAATGTCGCTACGGCAAACTGCCACTTTGCGCCCAAGCTCAATTGTTTCTTCGGGGGCAATGGGATGGGTAAGACCAATCTCCTAGATGCTATCCACTACCTCTCGGTGGTGCGTGGGCATCTAGGTACGACTGACCGCTACGCCATACGCCACGGAGCGCAGGAGGCAATTATCCAGGGCGAGTACCTATGGGACGATGGGCAGGAGGATAAGATCAGCCTGCGCATCTCTGCCGAGCGAAGCAAGCAGCTCTCTCGCAATGGTCGTCTCTACAAGCGTCACAGCGACCACATAGGACGCTACCCACTGGTCATCATCTCGCCACACGATCAGAGACTCATACGTGGAGGGAGCGACGAGCGCAGACGCTCTGTGGACCGTATTCTCTCACAGCAAGATGCGACCTATCTGGCGAACTTGATTAACTACAATAGGGCACTCGACCAGCGCAACAATATGCTGCGCAATCAAATCCACGAGCCTGCTCTGATGGATATCCTCGAGGAGACCTTAGCGATGACGGGGCTAGCGGTCACGACGATGCGACAGGCTTATGTTGATGAGCTCGTCCCCACCTTCGATCAGATTTATCAGCATCTCGCTGCGGGGGTAGAGCGTGCGGTCCTATCCTTTAGTGCCGGCAGTGCCAGCACTGCCCAGGAGCAGCTGCGCATATTACGAGACCGCCGTCAGCGAGACTACGAGTATGGCTTCACGGCGACCGGTTGCCACAGGGATGACTTTGAGATGCTCCTCGGCGAGAACCTCATGCGCAAGATAGGCTCCGAAGGGCAAAACAAGACTTACCTCATCGCCTACAAGCTAGCAGAGTATCGCTACCTGCAGCAGCATCTGACCAATCAGACGGCTCCCCTACTGCTCCTCGATGACATCTTCGACAAGCTAGATAGTGACCGCGTGGAGCGCATCATCGAGCTCGTCGCTACGGACACCTTCGGGCAAATCTTTATCACCGACACGAACCGCAAGTACCTCGACGAGATTATCTCCTCGAAGCAAGTCCCCTACCGACTCTTCCAGATTCAAGAAGGCTCTCCGACAGAAGTCACAGCGGGGTGATGGCGCAAGAGGGTAAGCCTCCCGAGGGAAATAGTCTCCTCCGCAAAGCACCTTGCGGACCTAGAAAAAAGAACTTTAGCGCAAGGTCTTGTGGAAATAGTTTGTTTCTCCACTTTAATTGCGTATCTTTGTAGGGGCAAAGAGAGGAGACCCTAAAAAGCTTTCCCTTTGTCCCTTCTAAACAAAGCAAAAGGAGGCTATCCAGTCTCCCCTATTGCACAGATATACAAGCATATAATCCCAAAACAATAAATATAGTAAGATGAAAAAGCACAACTTCTATGCTGGTCCCTCGGTACTGAACCGTGGCGTGATCGAGCGCACTGCTGATGCGGTGCTGAACTTTGCTGACATGGATCTCTCACTTCTTGAGATCTCTCACCGCAGCAAGCAATTCCAAGCTGTAATGGACGAGGCCGTAGCTACCTTCAAGGAGCTACTAGACATCCCCGAGGGTTACGAGGTACTCTTCCTCGGTGGTGGTGCTAGCCTTCAGTTCTATATGGTACCGCTCAACCTCATGGGTAAGAAAGCAGCTTACCTCAACACAGGTACGTGGTCTACCAACGCTATCAAGCAGGCTGGCTTCGTAGACAAGGTGTTCGGTACGGAGACTGTTGTTGTCGCTTCTTCAGAGGACAAGAACTTCACCTACATCCCTAAGAACTTCACCATCCCCGAGGATGTAGACTACTTCCACTACACCTCCAATAATACCATCTACGGTACAGAGATTCGCAAGGACTTCGACTGCAAGGTACCTCTCGTATGCGATATGAGTAGTGATATCTTCTCTCGTCCAGTAGACGTCAGCAAGTACGACTGTATCTACGGTGGTGCTCAGAAGAATATGGGTCCTGCAGGTACGACCTTCGTAGTCATCCGCAAGGATGCTCTAGGCAAGTTCGAGCGTCCACTACCTACGATGCTCGACTACCAGACGCACGTCAAGAAGGGCTCTATGTTCAATACACCTCCTGTCCTACCTATCTACGCTTGCCTCCAGACTATGAAGTGGTACAAGGAGATGGGCGGTGTCAAGGCTATGGAGCAGCGTGCTAAGGAGAAGGCTGACGCTCTCTACACAGAGATCGACCGCAACAAGCTCTTCCGTGGCACTGTCGAGGCTGAGGATCGCTCTCGTATGAACGTATGCTTCGTCCTCAACGATGAGTATGCAGAGCTACAGGATGACTTCTTCAACTTCGCTACTGAGCGTGGTATGATGGGTATCAAGGGTCACCGCTCTGTAGGTGGCTTCCGTGCATCTCTCTACAACGGTCTCGAGATGGAGAGCGTACAGGCTCTCATCCAGGCTATGCAGGACTTCGAGAAGAAGCACTAATCTCTCATTACTTACATAACACTATCTGTCCTACCCCGCAGCACCTCACACCAATAGGGGGTCTACGGGGTAGGCTCCTAAATAAAGATATCACTCACAAATACTATGACTAAAGTACTTATCGCAACTGAGAAGCCCTTTGCACCGGTAGCTGTAGATGGCATTCGTAAGATTGTAGAAGGTGCTGGCTTTGAGCTAGTACTCCTAGAGAAATATACAGAGCGTCAGCAGCTCCTCGACGCTGTCAAGGATGTAGACGCTATCATCGTACGTAGCGACAAGGTCCAGGCTGACGTCTTTGAGGCTGCTAAGAACCTCAAGATCGTCGTACGCGCTGGTGCTGGCTATGACAACGTAGACCTAGAGGCTGCTACCAAGCACAACGTCTGCGTGATGAACACCCCAGGACAGAACTCTAACGCTGTCGCTGAGCTCGCTTTTGCACTCATGCTCGGTATGGTGCGCAACCACTTCAACGGCAAGTCTGGCTCTGAGCTCAAGGGCAAGAAGCTCGGTATCCAGGGCTTCGGACACATCGGTCGCTGCCTAGCTAAGATTGCTCAGGGCTTTGGTATGGAGGTTTACTACAACAAGCGCCATCGTCTTGATGCAGCTGAGGAGAAGGAGCTCGGGCTCACCTACTGCAGCCAGGAGGACCTCTTCAAGCAGTGCGACATCGTATCGCTCAATACGCCTAAGACCGCTGAGACTGTCAAGAGCATCAATGGCAAGTATGTCAAGATGATGCCTAAGGGCGGTGTCATCGTCAATACGGCTCGCAAGGAGATTATTGACGAGGAGTGCTTCCTAGCAGCTCTCAAGGAGCGCACGGACGTACGCTACGCTACCGACATCGCACCTGACATGCACGAGGAGTACCAGAAGGAGCTACAGGATCGCTACCTAGCTACCGCTAAGAAGATGGGTGCTCAGACGGCTGAGGCAAACATCAACGCTGGTCTAGCTGCTGCTAACCAGATTGTTGGCTTCATCAAGGATGGTTGCGAGACTTTCCGCGTCAACTAATCAGTAAATGACTTAGAGACTTTGGTCTCCTCACCTAGAGGAGACTGAAGTCTCTCTTTCTTTTCAATCTCACCCCACTAAGACTCTCTATTATGGCTATAATCAAACCATTCAAAGGATACAGACCCCCACAGAATCTTGTCGAGAAGGTCAACTCTCGTCCCTATGACGTGCTAAACTCTGACGAGGCACGCAAGGAGGCTGAGGGCAATCCTATGTCTCTCTACCACATCATCAAGCCGGAGATCAACTTCCCCGCAGGCACTGACGAGCACGACCCCAAGGTCTACGACGAGGCTGTCAAGCAGTACCAGCACTTTAAGAAGGAGGGCTGGCTCGTACAGGACGACAAGGAGTGCTACTACGTCTATGCTCAGACGATGAACGGCAAGACACAGTATGGTCTCGTCATCGGTGCTTACGTCGAGGATTACCTCAACGGTGTCATCAAGAAGCACGAGCTCACACGTCGTGACAAGGAGGAGGATCGTATGAAGCACGTCCGCATCAACAATGCGAACATCGAGCCGGTCTTCTTCGCTTACCCTGACAATGATGAGCTAGACAAGATTGTTGCTAAGTACACGGCAGAGAAGCCGGTCTACGACTTTGTCGCCAACGATACCTTCCAGCATCAGTTCTGGATCATCGATCAGGATCAGGATATCAAGCGCATCACCGAGCTATTTGGCCAGATGCCCGCGCTCTACATCGCTGACGGTCACCACCGTAGTGCTGCTGCAGCACTCGTAGGTGCTGAGAAGGCTAAGCAAAACCCCAATCACCGTGGTGATGAGGAGTACAACTACTTTATGGCTGTTGCCTTCCCCGCAAACCAGCTCACCGTCATCGACTACAACCGTGTCGTCAAGGACCTCAACGGGCTAACCAGCGAGGAGTTCCTCAAGAAGCTCGAGAAGGACTTCGTCGTCGAGAAGAAGGGTACAGATATCTATAAGCCCACTAAGCTGCACAACTTCTCGCTCTACCTCGATGGCAACTGGTACTCACTCACCGCTAAGCCAGGCACCTACGATGACAACGATCCTATCGGCATCCTAGACGTCACCATCTCGTCGAATCATATCCTCGATGAGATCCTCGGCATCAAGGATCTACGCAGTGACAAGCGCATCGACTTCGTCGGTGGTATCCGCGGTCTCGGCGAGCTCAAGAAGCGTGTCGACTCAGGCGAGATGAAGGTCGCACTAGCCCTCTACCCCGTCACGATGAAGCAGATTATGGACATCGCTGACACGGGCAACATCATGCCACCTAAGACCACATGGTTCGAGCCTAAGCTCCGCTCTGGTATCGTCATCCACGAGCTCAGCTAAAGCACAAACACATCCTATATACGATTAGGGGGACTGTACCTTTTGCGGTGCGGTCCCCTTTTTCTATTCTTTTGCACTAACCGCTTAGCTGTCAAAACTGGCGCAAACATCAGTTCCACTTAGGTGAAACTAGAGTGCCAACCCCTGTTGGCACTGGAGTTTCATACGAGTGAAACTAGAGTTTCATAGGTAGGAAACTGGTGTTTCATACGGAGGAAACTGGTGTTTCATACGGAGGAAACTGGATTCGTCTCCATAGCGGACGATGAATTGTGACGATACGAGGAGCTGAAGACCGCCTATTCAGCTTCACAAGGGAGGGGGATGAGCTCAGCCAGAGCGTTATTCGTATCGCTTATTTTGCTAACTTTGTCGCCAGAGCAGTAAGAGGAGAGTAGTCTCACTTGCTAAGGCTTCGGAGGCTCTTCTATTGCTTGCAGTTGTAGTACAGACGCTACATTTACCCCGAAAGTACCCCTACCTTATAGTGGAGGGTTGTAACGCAAACCATAAGCTTAAATCATGGCAGTAGAAATCAGACAAATAGATGGACGCAAGGAGCTGAAGAAGTTTGTTGAGTTCAACCTTGAGCTGTACAAAAACAATCCTTACCATGTCCCCGGCATCATCAAAGATGAGCTTGACCTGCTGGATAAGGACAAGAATCCCTCCTTTGACTTCTGTGAGGCAGCTTACTTTCTAGCCTACAAGGATGGCAAAATCGTAGGACGCATCGCGGGGATTATCAATCATAAGGCCAACGAGACGTGGAACCAGACCTACGCTCGCTTTGGCTTCGTGGACTTCATCAATGACGATGAGGTGGTCGACAAGCTCTTTGAGACTGTCGAGCAGTGGGGGCGCAACAAGGGTATGGACTATATGCACGGGCCGATGTCCTTCACCGATATGGATCAGGAGGCTATGCTCGTGGAGGGCTTTGACCAGATGGGTACGACCGTAGGACTCTACAACTACGCTTACTATCCTAAGCAGCTAGAGCGACTAGGATATGTCAAGAGTACCGACTGGAAGGAGTACCTCATCAAAATCCCCAAGGAGATTCCCGAGAAGCATCAGCGTATCGCCAATCTGGTTAAGGAGAAGTACGGTCTCAAGGTGGTTAAGTACAAGAGTCGCAAGGAGATCATGTCTCACGCTGAAGAAATCTTTACCACGCTCAATAAAGCGTACGCTCCGCTCTACGGCTTTAGCGAGTTGTCGCCCGCACAGATGGAGTACTATGCCAATGCCTACCTGCCGTTGCTACGTCTCGACTTCTTTACCGCCATCGTCAGAGAGCGTGATGAGCAGATGATTGCTTTCGCTATCACGATGCCGAATCTGAGCAAGGCTATGCGTGCAGCCAAGGGACGGCTCTTCCCCTTTGGCTTCATACCACTACTCAATGCGCTCAAGACCCCACCTAAGGTTGTAGACCTTTATCTCATCGGTATCCTGCCCGAGTATCAGAACAAGGGAATCAATGCCCTCATCTTTGCTGACCTGATACCAATCTACAACAAGCTCGGTGTCGAGATCGCTGAGAGCAATCCTGAGCTAGAGACTAATATGGCAGTCCAACTACAGTGGAGCTACTTCGAGCGTAAGCACCACAAGACGCGCCGTGTCTTCATCAAGGAGCTCTAGACAACTCGCTACTAAATTACCTTAGCTGCCCATGCCAACACCAGAACCACTAAATAACCCAGACCTACTATCCCCAGCAAACGCACTCGCTGGCTACACGGAGGATGACTTTCGGACACTCTCCTGGAGCGAGCACATCCGTAAGCGACCCGGTATGTATATCGGTAAGCTCGGTGATGGGACACAGGCGGATGACGGTATCTACATCCTTATCAAGGAGGTGATAGACAACTCCATCGATGAGTTTGTCATGGGCGTGGGGCATGAGATACGCATCACGATAGACAGCGAGACGAACGAAGTAAAGATACGAGACTATGGTCGTGGCATCCCACTTGGTAAGCTCGTCGATGCGACCTCTAAGATGAATACGGGTGCCAAGATTGACTCACAAGCCTTCAAGAAGTCGGTCGGTCTGAATGGTGTCGGTCTCAAAGCGGTCAATGCGCTCTCCTCAACCTTTACGGTACAGAGCTGGCGCGAGGGGGAGACAGCTTCTGTTACTTACGAGCGTGCTGAGAAGGTCTCTCATACGCCAGCAGAGCCTTGGGAGGACAAGGAGGAGCACGGCACGTTGGTCACCTTCACACCAGACGCTGAGGTCTTTCGCAACTCACACTACGACCTGCGCCATGTGGAGGCTCTCGTGCGCAACTACAGTTACCTCAACACTGGGCTGACACTCTACCTCAACGATAAGAAGTATGTGAGCCGTCACGGGCTAGAAGACTTCCTCTCAGACACCATCACGGGCGATCCGCTCTACCCGATTATCCATCTCTCGGGACCTGATATAGAGGTTGCTATCACACACATTGAGCAGTACGGAGAGGAGTTTTACAGCTTCGTCAATGGTCAGTACACCACACAGGGCGGTACCCACTTGACCGCCTTTCGTGAGCAGGTGGCTCGTGTCATCAAGGAGTTTTCGGGCAAGGGCTTTGAGTATGGAGACATTCGCTCTGGCATGGCGGCAGCAATCAGCATCCGCATCATCGAGCCAGAGTTCGAGAGTCAGACGAAGATTAAGCTCGGCTCCAAGGAGATGGTGCCGCAGGACCCGATGTTTGAGCACGAACCACTACGGGGTGTGACGGTACAGAAGTTTGTCGGTGACTTCCTCAAGGAGAAGCTCGACAACTACCTCCATATGCACCCCGACGTCTCCGAGGTGATGCTCCAAACGATTCAAGCCAATGAGCGTGAGCGCAAAGCGATGAGTGGCGTCACCAAGCTGGCGCGTGAGCGTGCTAAGAAGGCGAGCCTGCACAATAAGAAGCTACGTGACTGCACCGAGCACTACAACGATCCGAAGGCTAAGAATCCTGAGCTGACCAGTATCTTCATCACCGAGGGTAACTCGGCTAGTGGATCGATTACACAGAGCCGAGATGCACGCTATCAGGCGGTCTTTAGCTTGCGAGGCAAACCGCTCAACAGCTACGGGCTGAGCAAGAAGGTGGTCTATGAGAACGAAGAGTTTAACCTCCTCCAGGCAGCACTCAATATCGAGGACGGCCTCGACGGCTTGCGCTACAACCGTGTGATCATCGCTACCGATGCCGATGATGACGGTATGCACATACGACTCCTGACGCTGACCTTCTTCTTACAGTTCTTTCCCGAGCTGGTACGGCGTGGGCACGTATATATATTGGAGACACCGCTCTACCGAGTCTCGCTCCCAGCCAAGCGCAAGAAGAGCATCACGGCACGTGTTGCCTCCGCGGGTAAGAAGAAGGGTGGCAAGAAGGTAACCATCGAGCCTGGGTCTGAGAAAGAGACCTCTGCCTACTGCTATAGTGATCTGGAGCTCAATGCGGCTGTCGAGCGGATGGGTGCTTCGGCTCAGATCACCCGCTTCAAGGGTTTGGGAGAGATTAGCGCCAATGAGTTTAAGGAGCTGATCACGGAGGAAAACATCAAGCTTCGTCAGGTATCGCTCCGCAAGGAGGACAATCTCAAGCGAATGCTACACTTCTACATGGGCAAGAACACACCCGACCGTCAAGACTTTATCATAGACAACCTAGTCATCGACGAGGAGATTGTGTGAGTCTCCTCACCTAGCTTAGCAGACAGATATGAAACGTATCGGATTCTTTGCGGGTTCCTTTGATCCCTTTACACTAGGGCATGCGGACATTGTGGCACGTGCTCTCAAGATTTTCGATGAGGTGGTCATAGGTATCGGCACGCACCCGACGAAAAAGCCATTCTTTACCTCCGAGCAGCGCGCTCTACAGATAGAGACCGTCTATGCGCAGGAGCCGCGTGTCCGTGTCGTGAGTTATAGCGGCATGACCATCGAGGCGGCGAAGCAGTGTGGCGCACAGTTTCTCATACGTGGCGTACGCTCCACGAGCGACTTCGAGTACGAGCAGAGTATCTCCCAGATTAATGACCATCTGCATGGGCCTATGACGGTGCTACTCTTTGGAGCGCAAGGGTTGCTCCACATCTCTAGCTCTATGGTACGGGAGCTCCTGAGCTGGAATCTAGATGTATCGGACTACGTACCCAGTGGCATGCCTTTGACTTTTGACTAATTAGTTATCTCCTATCCTCTTACTATGCGACAATCAGCTGACATCAATCATATCTACGACCTGCTCCTCCAGAGTGACGGTATCTGCACCGACACGAGACATCTGCGTCCCGACTCACTCTTCGTATCGCTGCGAGGCGCGCACTTCGATGGCAATCGCTTTGCGGTGGATGCGCTCAAGCAGGGCTGCAAGTATGCACTCGTCGACGACCTTAGCTATATAGATGAGGTCGAGGAGTCTGACGCTGACCTCCGGGAGCGACTCATCTATTATAGAGATGGGGGCTTTGAGGCACTCCACGAGCTGGCGCTCCTACATAGGGCGAAGTCTGAGGCAACCTTCATAGCAATCACAGGGACCAATGGTAAGACGACCACCAAGGAGCTGGTCGCTGCGGTCTTGTCCGCTAAGTATCGGGTGCATGCCACGCAGGGTAACTACAATAACGAGATAGGCGTCCCGCTAACCCTACTACAAGTTCGTCCCGAGCATCAGTTTGTCATCGTCGAGCTAGGTGCTTCGCACATCGGAGACATAGCTTCGCTCTGCAAGCTGGCACAGCCACAGTACGGTATCATTACGAATGTGGGGCGAGCTCATCTCTCTGGTTTTGGCACGCCCGAGGGGGTCGTCAAGGCCAAAAGCGAGCTGTACGCTTATCTGCGAGAGCATGACGGACAAGCCTTCTGCAATGGCGAGGACAAGACGCTCATCAGCAATCTTAATGGGCTGCCCACGGTCTATTATAATGGCACCACGTCGCCACGCGTCACGGGCTCCGTGCTCCCCACCGATGAGTCTGGACTACTCAAGATAGAGTGGCGTGACCAGGAGACGGGCGAGAGCTATCAGCTCGCTACAAAGCTAGTCGGCAACTACAACCTCAACAACATACTGGCAGCCATCACCGTGGGGCTACACTTCGGCCTAGATTCGAAGACAATCAATGAGGCTGTGACCAATTACCAGCCACACAATGAGCGGTCACAAGTCCTCCCTCCGACGGCGCAGGGCAACCGCGTCATCCTCGACTGCTACAACGCCAACCCCTCTAGCATGGAGGTGGCACTCAATAGTTACTTCACGATGGATTCGCAGGGACTCAATCGTATGCTTATCCTTGGCGATATGAACGAGCTAGGCGATGCAGCCGAGAGCGAGCATATCACCGTCATCAGACAGATACAGAGCTATCTCCTACGCTATCCTAAGATGGTTACTTACTTCTGCGGGCCCAACTTCTTCGCCCTGCAGGCTCGCTACGGGAGCGAGCACTTCATCTTCTTCCCCTCAGCGACAGCTCTCAAGCAATACTTCACCAGACACCAACCGCAGCACAGCTTTATCCTAATCAAAGGCTCTAACTCGCACCATCTCTCGTCCATCGCGGAGCTATGCTAAAGAATCGCCAGCAACAGCAGCTAGAGCAGCGACAGACTCTCACAGCGCGACAGATACAGCAGATACAACTGCTGGAGCTACCTGTCACCGAGCTGGAGCAGCGCATCAGTGCTGAGATCGAGCGCAACCCCGCCCTCGAAGAGGGCTATACTGCTCATGACGATTCTAATGAAAGCAACGCAACCAACGAACAAGTCGACTCCGCCCTAAGCCAGTTCGACCAAGACCGAATCGAGGCGCGCAACGAGTTCGGCAATGACGACGAGATTCCAGCTTATCGTCTCAGGATGATCGCCGAGAGAGAGCAGCAGCGCGAGGAGATACCCTTTGCTGCTCATGGTCTATCCCTCGCAGACTACCTCGACAACCAGCTCTCCACCCTAGAGCTCACCGAACGGCAGCAGTTACTCGTACCTTATATAGTAGGCAACCTCCGTGAGGATGGTTACCTAGACCGCTCACTTCCACTCATTGCTCAGGATCTGCTCCTCAAAGAGGGCGTCGATGCCTCCGAGCAGGAGCTCACCGAGCTACTTCAGATTATTCAGAGCTTAGACCCTCCAGGCGTAGGTGCGAGGACGCTACAAGAGTGCCTGCTACTACAACTGCACCGCATGGAGCAGAGCGAGACCGTCGTCAATGCGGAGCAGATCGTCTCTCGCTACTTCGACGACTTTGCTTACAAACGGTTCGAGCGACTCACCAAGCGAGGATTCGACCAGCAGCAACTCGAAGAGGTCTCGTCACTTATTCACCAACTCTCGCCCAAGCCAGGCAACGGCTTTGACTCCTCGGCTGAGACGCTTCTCTCGAAGGTGACGCCCGACTTCATCATCACTGAGCACGAGGGCGAGCTCACCCTGACCCTCACCGACCAGCGTGAGATACCAGCCCTCACCGTATCGCCAAGCTACAAACAGATGATTGCCGACTACCGTGATGCGCCAGCCAGCGAGCGTGCCAAGCTCAAGGATACGATTCAATACACCCGTGACCGAGTCAAGGATGCCGAGTGGTTCATCTCCGCACTGCAGCAGCGCTACGACACCCTTCGCACCACCATGACCATCATCATGACGCTGCAGCGAGACTTCTTCCTCTCAGGCGACATCGTAGACCTGCGTCCTATGATTCTCAAGGACGTTGCTGAGCTAGCCCGACTAGACATCAGCACCATCTCACGTGTCAGCAATAGCAAGTACGTGCAGTGCCAGTGGGGCATCTACCCTGTCAAGTTCTTCTTTAGCGAAAGCATGCAGGCCAAGGATGGTAGTGACGTCTCCACCAAAGTAATCAAAGATTGTCTCAAGCAAATCATCGAAAGGGAAGACCCTCTCCAGCCACTCACAGACGACCAACTAACGGAGGAACTCTCACGCCAAGGCTACGACATAGCGCGTCGCACCACGGCTAAGTATCGACAACAGCTCGGACTCCCCACGGCTCGTCTGCGTCGCAAGCTGACTAAGTGACCCACTTATGCAAACGAAGCGCAGCTACCTCATCCTGCTCTGGAGCTTCCTATGTCTCCTCCCCACCCTCCTCCCTGCACAGGTCACCAGTAGCACGACCATCTCAGGCATCCTATACGACCGTCAGACAGGAGAGTCCATTCCCTACGCCACCATCTCTACCGAGACACGCCAGAGCGTCACTGGCACCGCAAGCGATGACAAGGGAGCCTTCACCATCAAGCTACAACAAGAGCTCATTGCGTCAGACACCATAGCACTACAAATTAGCTGTATAGGCTATGAGGGACGAACATTGCGTTTAGACAAATACCAAAACCACGAATTAGGACGCATCCCCCTCTCTCGAAAAGAGACCGTTATAGAGACAGTCGTCGTCAAGCCCAAGAAAGAGCGCTACCGACGCAAGGGCAATCCCGCCGTAACCATCATGCGCCAGGTGATGCAGCACAAAGAGCGCAACCACCTATCCGCCCTACCCGACTACTCTTACCAGCTCTACCAGAAGACCCTCCTCGCTCAGGGCGACGTCACACGAGGCAAAGGTTACTGGGGTATCCCCAAGTGGCGCATGAAGAGCTTCGTCGACAGCTCCGCACTCGCTAGGACACCCATCCTTCCTTTCTCCCTACGTGAGCGACACATTGTCTACGCACAGCAGAGCGGACACCCCGAGCCCCCATTACTCCTCGGGACCAGACACAAAGGGGTCGAGCAGGTGGTTGACGAGGGTCTTCTATCGAGCAATATAGACGCCCTCCTGGCTCCCGTAGACATCTACGACAACGACCTGCCACTCCTCTCCAAAGAGATCATCGGTCCCCTACACGCGCAGCTCGGCATCACCTTCTACAAATACTACCTACGAGACACCATCCTAGACGCTTCGGGCAATCCCTGCTATCAGATACAGTTCGTACCGATAGAGATGCGGGACGCAGGCTTTTCGGGTACGCTACTGGTAGACACCGTGGACTATAGCATCCACCGAGTAGAGATGCGCCTACCCACCACCGCCAATGTCAACTGGGTCGACCGCCTAGAAATTACCATCGACTACGCCCCGCAGAGCATCACACGACAAGACGGACGACCCGACACCCTATGGCTTCCCGAGCGACAACGGCTCGATGCACTCTTTCGCGTATCCAAGCGACTAGACATCTCCGCCTTAGCACGTGTCACCTCCATCTACAGCCACTACGAGACAGGAGCCACAGCACTACGACCCGAGACGCTCGACCCTCGTCTCCTCCTCCCTGCCGATACGCTCCAGCAGCTCATGACACGCGTCATCGACGACTACGGGTTGGTCGTTCGTCCCGAGCCAATCGACTCCACCGAGCAGCGCGCCACACAGCTCGTTGACTACATCCTCCACGACCCAGGGTACAAGCTCTTTTCGCTAGGAGCCAGGATGGCTTCCGTAGGCTTTATCCCGATACCTGCCGAGCCACTACACCGTGAGCGCGTCTATCTAGACCTAGGTCCCCTAGAGACCCTCATCAGTGCCAACCTAATCGAGGGCGTGCGACTTCGACTTGGTGGTATGACCACAGCCAGACTGCACAACCAGCTCTTTGCCGAGGGATATGTCACCTATGGCTTTAAGGACAAAAAGTGGAAGTACTATGCTCGTCTCACCTACGCCACCAAGCCAAAAGAACTTCACCCCCACAGCTACCCACGCAACAACTTCGCACTCGCCGTACGCAACGATCTCTTCTTCCCTGGAGAGGAGAGCTACGGACTGTACAAAGATGGTATCGCCTCCATTTTTGGCACCTACGGCATCACGCGGCGCTACTACGGGCTAGACATCAACGCTTCACACGAGATTGACTGGTCAACTGGACTATACACCAACATCTGGGTCGACTACCAGCGACAAAGACCCACCGGCACGCTCCACTACTACGCACTTGATGCCGCAGGCAAGCAGTACGAAGTCGAGGAACTACGACAGACCGAGATCGGTGCCTCGCTCAGCTGGACACCCGGACGCACCCCATACTCAGGACGAAAGCCCGGCAGCATCGTATCGGCAGACATCTACAAGCCCACCTTTACACTCTCGGGATCAATCTATCCACGAGGTCTATGGGGCAACGAGCAGACCCACGGCGCACTCCACCTCGCCTACAGCCAGAGACTATATCTCAGCATATTTGGTGCACTAGACATAACCCTCCAGAGCGGTATTGCACTAGGCGACACCCCTCAGTCACAACTCTTCACACCCTACGGCAATCGTGCCTGGCTACTCGTCCCCGATGCCTTCCAGACTATACAACCCCTTGAGTTCATAGCTGACAAATACCTCGACTTCAAGCTCCTCTATCGTATGGAAGGCTTGCTCTTCAACCGCATCCCGCTCGTCAAGCGTCTCGGACTGCGAGAGCTCGTCGGCATACACGGTTACTGGGGCGACACATCGCCACGACACCGCTCTCCGCGCCCAGGGCAAATCCTCCTACCCACCTACGCCGAGCCCATGCGCAACAACCTACACCTAGAGTTCTCAGCAGGGCTAAGCAACATCTTCAAGATGCTCTCCGTCCAATACTTCTACCGCATCACAGGCAAGGGGCTCCCCGCACGACAGCGCCACTCCGTCCGTCTCGGCATCTCCGTCTCCTTCTAGCACCGCTAAAGCTCATTCGCAGAAGCCAAACAACATTTCCCGAGAAACCAGCAGTCCTATCGGACGTAGTCCATCGGAGCGTCCTCTCTCACTCACGAAAACAGGTCGCTCCATGCTTTTAACGGGGATGCCAGCTCGCCCACTAGCCCCTCGGCGGAGCGCCCCGAGATACCGCGACTTGTAGTCGTTCTCTGGGAATTGCACCTCTATAATCTGGGACTTCTGGACCTATGTGGGTGTAATTGGTAGACAATAATTTGCTCTATCTATTGAGAAAAGCGTATATTTGCGCTGTAATTGCATGGACTTCATCGGCACACCGTCCTTGAAGTCTCTAGATTCACCTGTTACTAACTTAGCGTAATCAACACAAATACTTATAGGCGATATTATGAGAAAACTAATGACCGTCCTCCTGCTTATAGCAGCCGTTGTCGTAGGCTATCTAGCAGTCATGAGCATCCTAACACCAGAGCAATTCAGCAAGACACGCATTGCTCGTGAGGCTCCCATCCAGGTGCGTCTGAAAGAGGTAGCTTTCGTGGAGAATGCCTTTCACGATGTCTACAACCGCTACGCTCCAGTAGACGAGTTACGTCAGTTCCTTACGGATGGCAAGATTTTTTATGTACGTTCCGAGGGTGACTACACCGACGCTATGCGCGAGGCTGGTATGAATGAGCGCGAGGCTGCTGCCAAGGGGCTCATCGTCCGTGACACTGTATGGGTGAGCGCACGCGACTCACTACTCAAGGGGGGGATAACTCCCGAGGAGTTCCTGCAGGTACCAGGCTTCCCCGAGTCTATTATAGAGATTGACACAGCCTCAATCGCTCAGGAGATTGGCGACGATGTCGTGATGGTACCCGTATTCCGTACCGCTGTACCTCTCTCTGTCTACCTAGCTGATCAGGATCATAAGCTCCTCAACACAGCTATCAAGGATGCAGAGGCTCGCTATCAAGGCACTGGATATCCTGGACTAGCTCTAGGATCTCTCAAGGAGGTCAAGAACACAGGCAACTGGGAGTAATCGCAACTGCGCCCCAGCTACTACCCTATCTGTGGTAGACATACTGCTCTACTGAGTCAGACTATAGACTTCAAGCGTCGTCTGCTGATTCTTACTCTCTCGACTGAGACTTAGCTCTCCGAGAGAGGAGATGGGGCGCAGGACCTTAAAGTTTATCGTCTGACTCCTTATTATATATAGTTACTATGCAGCAGCCCCCAGCACTTCCCGTAGATATGCTCTCATCTGAATCCGCAGCTTCATCGCTCACCTTGCGACTCACGGCGGATGGCTTCGTCTATCTACCTACCACATCAGAGGAGCAGCACACACCACGCTCTGCTAGAGACGTTGAGGCGACGACTCCTGGGGGGCTACAGGAGCCACGGTTCGTCCAGATAGATTGGGCGCACCTATCAACTCTCTGGGGCGACTTGATAGCACATCATCCCATCCTGGCAGACCCTGCCGGAGAGGTACGTGTACTCTACCCCGCCTCTCACTATGTAGTGATACCGAGCGGTATGAGTGGCGACCAGGATGTGCAGTGGTGGCGACTGACAGCTCCTATTTTTGCCGAGACCAGTCAGTACTACTGCGATAGCTACTCTCTTGGTGACGGCAAGCCAGTCTTAGCTGTGGGGTACGACAACTTAATCAAAGGCTTCATACAGCGTAGCTTCGTAGCGAGCAGATTTGTCCCGACGATTTTACCTTTCACCCAGTATGTGCTACGTCACTCGGCTCTGCAAGCTGGCTTCTCGCTAGGAGTCGAGCTCTTCGAGTCTGGCTGCGATATTGTCTTGTGTCAGTCGGGCGACCTACTACGAGCTAATCACTACAGCTGGCCTCGCTACCATACGTGGCAGCACCATCTCTATCAAGTACTCTACTTCCTCAGCAAAATCTATCTAGACTGTACGACTGACTATGCCAAGCCTATCTCAATCATTCTCTCGGATGGTACGGCAGGCGCTGATAGTCTCGCAGAGGAGCTACTATCAGCACTCCATCGACAGTTTGCCACAGCCGACTGGTCAGTGAGCATCACACCGCCCCACTACTGGCAATCCTAAACTCAAGCTCTACCATGCGCATTATAGCTGGCAAATATGGTCGCCGTCGTCTCTCCCCGCCTAAAGGGCTGACGCTCCGCCCCACGACAGACATTGCTAAGGAGGCTCTCTTCAATAGCCTTTCAGCTCAATATGACATAGAGGGTATGCGGGTGCTAGATCTCTTTGCGGGCATCGGGAGTATCTCTCTAGAGTTTGTCTCACGGGGAGCAGCCTCGGTGACTTCTATCGAAAAGCATCCTAAGCATGCAGCCTTCATTCGGTCGGCCGCTGACACCCTAGACAAGGAGATCCTCTCGACCAAGCAGCTCCTCGTCCTCAACCGCTCGGTAGAGCAGTACTTACGTCAGTACGATGGGGAGCCTTACGACCTAATCTTTGCCGACCCTCCCTACAACTTGCCGTGGATCAAGGATATACCCGACTTACTCTTTGCCAGTAAAGCGTGGTGCCCTAGCTCTATCTTCGTACTAGAGCACCCCGACACGGTGGACTTTGCAGAGTCCGCCCGCTTCGCTTGGCACAAGTCCTACAGCGCCGTACAGTTTACCTGCTTCGCCCCGACAGAAGAATAGCTATGCAGATAGGCACCCTTGACTTAGGCTCTAGACCGCTACTGCTCGCACCGATGGAGGATGTGAGCGATGCACCCTTTCGCCTGCTCTGTAAGCAGTTTGGTGCTAGCCTCGTCTACACTGAGTTCATCAGTGCCGATGCGCTCGTGCGTTACGTACCCAGCACGATGCGCAAGATGCGTATAGACCCGGCAGAGCGTCCCGTCGCCATACAGATCTATGGTCGTGATGTGGAGACGATGTGTGAGGCGGCTCGTATCGCCTGCCAACTGGAGCCTGATCTACTCGACCTCAACTTCGGTTGCCCCGTCAAGCGGGTCGCGGGCAAGGGGGCGGGCAGTGGTATGCTTCGTGAACCCGAGCTACTCCTCGAAATCACCGCCGCAGTGGTTGCTGCGGCTAGTTGCCCCGTGACGGTCAAGACGCGTCTAGGATGGGATCACAACAGTCTCATCATCACCGAGCTGGCACCACGCCTACAAGCTTGTGGCATCGCAGCTCTGACCATCCATGGACGTACGCGCAGCGATATGTACAAGGGGAGTGCAGACTGGACTTTGATCGGTGCGGTGCGCTCCAATCCAGAGATCCAGATCCCGATCATCGGCAATGGCGATATAACGACAGGCGAGGAGGTGCGGCACGCTTTTGACACCTATGGGGTGGATGGGGTGATGGTCGGACGAGCAGCCATCGGACAGCCATGGATCTTTGGCGAAATGCGCGCAGCCGTCGACCCGACCTTTACTGCTCCTCAGCTAACCTCCCAGCAACAGCTGGAGATCCTCAAAGAGATCGTCCACAAGAATATCGAGAAGCTGGACGAGCGCAGAGGCATCCTGCATAGTCGTCGCCACCTAGCCGCCACACCACTCTTTAAGGGCATCCCCAACTTTCGTGCGCTACGCATAGCGATGCTCCAAGCCCCTACCCTAGCCGACCTAGACGATGTACTAGCGCAGGTAGAGCCTTTGCTTCCCCCAAATTCTAACCTCTAACCTCTAATCTCTAGCTAGACTATGGGTAAGCAACTCCGCATCTGGCTCTTTGTCCTCCTCGGCACGCTCCTCACCTCCACCTCCCTCCTCGCCGAAGGCATCATCACGATGACCACCTCCAAGGCCATCGGAGAGAAGATCTTATTGGGAATCTTGGCCAAAGGCGACATCGCCATCGATGGAGCCCTAGAGACTGGAGAAATGAACGAGGATGGTTTCAAGTTCTACACGATTAAAAGCCAGACGATTACCATCCGAGGCGATGTGACAGAGCTTGACTGCAATGAGAATCAACTGACCAGCTTGGATCTGTCGCAGAACACCGCCTTGACAAAGCTTGACTGCTCATGGAATCTACTGACGAGCTTGGACGTGTCAAAGAGTGCCGCCTTGGAAATACTTTACTGCAACGACAATAAGCTGACTAACTTGGACGTGTCAAAGAACACCGCTTTGGATCTGCTTTTCTGCAGCAACAATAAGCTGACCAACTTGAACATGTCTGGGTGTGCTAGATTGAGGGTTATTGCTTGCGACAGCAATTATATCAAAGGAAAGGCTATGACCAAGTTGGTGAATTGTCTTCCCAATCGAAGGGGTATGTACTGTGGTACTATTTTTCTAGTAGATAGCTCCTCTAAGAAAAGCGATAAAAACAGGTGTAGCGCTGCTGACGTAGCTACTGCAAAGAGGAAAAACTGGAAAGTTCTAAAATAAGAGCGCTCGGACTGGGTGAGCTACTCAGGCTCTGGAAAGAGTATCGTCACTATGAACACCGCTGAAGCTGTCGGAGTCGTCTGAGAGATTAGAGATTAGAAGTTAGAGGTTAGACGTCCCTACATGGTGACGTCTAACCTCTAATTTCCAATCTCTTGCATACCTCAAAGTAAAGGCATAACTTCGCAGAAGACATCACTCACACGGCAGAGCCCTCACCGCTCCCCCCACTTCTAATCTCTAACTACACTATGGATAAGCAACTCCGCATCTGGCTCTTTGTCCTCCTCGGCACCCTCCTCGCGAGCAGCACCCTCCTCGCCGAAGGCGTCATCACGATGACCACCTCCAAGGCCGTCGGAGAGGAGATCTTATTGGGAATCTTGGCCAAAGGCGACATCGCCATCGATGGAGCCCTAGAGACTGGAGAAATGAACGAGGATGGTTTCAAGTTCTACACGATTAAAAGCCAGACGATTACCATCCGAGGCGATGTAACATCGCTTAATTGCGGGGAGAGCGAACTGACCAGCTTGAATCTGTCTCAGAACACCGTCTTGACATCGCTTGAGTGCTCTTACAACCAACTGACCAGCCTGGACGTGTCAAAGAACACCGCCCTAACAAAGCTTGACTGCTGCTGCAATCAACTGACCAGTTTGAACGTCTCAAAGAACACCGCCTTGACAGAGTTTGACTGCAGCGAGAATCTACTGACCAGCTTGGATCTGTCGCAACACACCGCCTTGACAGAGCTTGACTGCAGCGATAATCTACTGACCAGCTTGGATCTGTCGCAACACACCGCCTTGACAAAGCTTTGGTGTCAACTCAATCAACTAACCAGCTTGAACGTGTCAAAGAGCACCGCCCTAACAAAGCTTGAGTGTTCCAGCAACCAATTGACCAGCTTGAACGTATCGGGTTGCACCGCCTTGACAAAGCTTTATTGCTTCAGCAATCAACTGACGAGCTTGAATGTATCAAGGAATAGAGCCTTGACAACGCTTTCTTGTGGAGAGAATCAATTGACGAGCTTGGACGTGTCAAAGAACACCGCCTTGACAGAGCTTCGGTGCAGCGAGAATCAACTGACTAACTTGGACGTATCGGGTTGCACCGCCTTGACAAAGCTTTATTGCTTCAGCAATCAACTGACGAGCTTGGACGTGTCAAAGAACACCGCCTTGGAAATGCTTTACTGTAGCGAGAATCAACTGACTAACCTGAACGTCTCTGATTGTACTGCCTTGATAGTTCTTTACTGCAGCGAGAATCTACTGACCAGCTTGGACGTGTCAAAGAACACCTTCTTGACATATCTTTGGTGTTCCAGCAATCAACTGACCAGCTTGAACGTCTCTGATTGTACCGTCTTGACAATGCTTAACTGCAACGAGAATCAACTGACGAGCTTGGAGGTGTCAAAGAACACAATCTTGAAAGAGCTATACTGCTCCAGCAATCAACTGACCAGCTTTGATGTATCCAAGAATACCTTCTTGACAAAGCTTAACTGCTGCTGTAATCAACTGACCAGCTTGAATGTCTCTGGCTGCACCATCTTGACACAACTTGACTGCTTCAACAATCAGATGACCAGTTTGAACGTCTCTGGTTGTACCGTCTTGACAATGCTTAACTGCAGCGAGAATCAACTAACCAGCTTGGACGTGTCAAAGGACACAATCTTGAAAGAGCTATACTGCTCCAGCAATCAACTGACCAGCTTGGATGTATCCAAGAACACCTTCTTGACAAAGCTTAACTGCTGCTGTAATCAACTGACCAGCTTGAATGTCTCTGGCTGCACCATCTTGACACAGCTTGACTGCTTCAACAATCAGCTGACCAGTTTGAACATCTCAAAGAACATCTTCTTGACACAGCTTGACTGCTTCAACAATCAACTGACGAGCTTGGACATATCAAAGAACACCGCCCTAACAAAGCTTGCGTGTTCCAGCAACCAACTGACTAACTTGAACGTGTCAAAGAATACCGCCTTGAAAGAGCTATACTGTGGAGAGAATCAACTGACTAACTTGGACGTGTCAAAGAACACCGCCTTGAAAACGATTGAGTGTGACAACATTCCGCTAATCTCTAACCTCTAATCTCTAATAACATATCTTTACAGGGAATTTCGTCCGATTCCCTCCTTTCTCGAATATCCACGTGGAGAATCTCAAATCTCCACGTGGATATTTTTTATTTTCCACGTGGGCGTGATTCATTTCCTCCGAAGTTTCATTTGATTCCTCCGAGGAATTTTTTCTTCCCCACGTGGAAAATAAAAATTCTCCACCTGGATATTTCGAAATATCCACGTGGAAATCACTTTTCCCCGACACAGGGTCGTTTCGATTTGTCGTTGGGCCTAAATTATTGTAACGAGTCAGCGTTGAACTTCCCCAACCAGGACTAGCTAAAGCATCAGATGCGCCATAACGATAGCGCCGGCGACCGCCACGTTGAGCGACTCGCAGTGGTTATCGACAGGCGACGGGATCGTAATTCGCTGAGAGACTAGAGCTGAGAGCTCCGGCGAGATACCATTGCCCTCATTGCCTAGTACCAATATATAAGGTTGCTCAGGTGCCAGTCGTAACGTACGAAGCGGTGCACCATCGATGAAGGTCCCTATCACGGGTATCTCCGTCTGCGTTAGCGTCGTGAGCAGAGCGGTCCTATCGGTATAGCGATAGACTTGCACACGCGCCAGAGCACCCATAGTCGCTTGTAGCACCTTGGGCGCATAGACGTCTGCGCATCCCTCTGTGCAGAGCACCTGCCTGATGCCCATCCAGTCACAAGTGCGTAGGAGCGTCCCGACATTGCCGGGGTCCTGCACATCGTCTAGAAGGAGCGTGGGTTGTTGTAACGCTTGGGGAGCCTCTACCGTTGGGATCTCGCAAAGAGCCAATAGCGGACGAGGACTCTTCAGTCCACTCACCCGCTCTATCTGCTTCGGGTCAGGCAGGATCACCGCCTCGGCAATGCTCTCTGGACATCGCTCTAGCAGAGGCTCGACTAGCTCCTCTGTACCAACTAGTAGCTGGCAGCGATAAGCTGGGAGCATCTCGCCGATTAGCTTCTCACCCTCAGCGATAAAGAGGTTGGACTGCCGACGATACTTCGCCAGTTGCAAGCTTTTAATCAGCTTCACCTCAGCATGGGTGAGGGGCCGGTGCTCTATCTTTGTGCGCTCAGACATACTCTTATATTATAGGTATACAATCTCCTTAAAGGCGTAGCGTCGCTCCTGACCCGTGGTGGTCGTTAGGACGAGCTGACCCTGAGGGCTTACCTCCTGGATTGTCGCATCAAACGCCTCCTCGGTGGCGACATCACGGTAGCGAGCTGGTATGCCTCGCTGATAGAGCAGGTCGTTGTACTCTGCGTGCAGTGCCGCATAGTCTTGACGAGCGAGCTGCTCCCCTAGATGACGGAGCATCTGGCGGAGGAAAGCTTTCACATCGTAGGTCTGCCCCGTCACGAGACGCAAAGAGATCGCTTGCGGGAGCTCAGGCGGGAAGGTCCCCTCGTTGATATTCATGCCGATACCGATGATCGTCTCTGCGACCGAGCCCTCGGCCAGCGCATTGTGAATCAGGATGCCAGCTATCTTGTGGTCATTGACGAAGATATCGTTGGGCCACTTGATCTCAATCGTATCTTCGCTCGAAAGCTGCTCCTTGTAGCTCTTATAAACCGCTAGGGCGGTCGCCTCACTGATAGACCATATCTGCTGCAAAGGTCGATGCAAACGAAGGTAAATCGAAGGCAACGCGTTGAGCCGAGGACTGCTAAACCAGCTATTGTTTAGCTGTCCTCGCCCCGCCGTCTGATAGTCCGTATGTATGACCGTCCCCGAGGGGAGATCGGATCTCTCCTGTAGGAGCTTGACCAGGTAGTCGTAGGTGCTCTCTATGGGGTGGTCTAGTTCGGTTATCTCAAAGGAGATCTTGTTCATTCTGTGCTTGGTTGTAGATGTCTATTCCGAGAGGCAGGAGACGCTGCTGGATCTTCGGGAGCTTGCGCCACACCTGCGCATAGGAGTGACGTAGGAGCCGAGCGATCCACTCCTCAGACTCACTAGTCGGCAGCTCCAGCTGTATCCAGTGCTTCTTATTGAGGTGAAAGGCGGGCTGCAGGTCGCTATGCCGGTCTAGCAATGGCTCTATCAAGTCAGGGTTCACCTTGAGCGACACCATGCCTGGGTCATGCTCCAGCCATAGCAGCGCAAAGATGCGTCGCGACAGACGGTAGGTCACCACCTCTGGACCAAACGGGGCGTCCACCTCGCAGTAGGGCAACTGGCGACAGAGCTCATCTATTTGGCTTATCCCATTCATTTCAGTACTTTTGTAATCAGTCTTATAGAACCTCCACAAAGTTACATGAAAGTCCTTTACCTCGCCACACACAATGCTCACAAGCTCCTCGAGATTCAGTCGATGCTCGGAGATACTTGCGAAGTGCGCTCAGCCTCTTCGCTAGGTCACTACACAGCTCCCGACGAGAGTGCCTCCACGCTCCTAGGCAATGCCACCATCAAGGCGCAAGCTCTCTACGACCTCTACCACAAGCCCTGCATTGCGGACGACACGGGACTCTTTGTCGAGACGCTAGGCGGTGACCCTGGCGTGCACTCAGCTCGCTACGCTGGTCGTGATGGTGACGATGTGGCTAATAGGAAGCACCTTCTGGACTCCTTAGCCTCACACCCCGAGCCGTGGCGCGCTTACTTCGAGTGTGTCATCGTACTGATCGATAGTCAGGGCGAGCAGCACCACTTCGTGGGGCGTGTAGCGGGACGTATCATAGACCACGAGGAGGGTTCCGAGGGCTTTGGCTACGACAGCCTCTTCGTGCCGGAGGACTTTGACAAGACCTTTGCCATGATGAGCCCACAGGAGAAGAATACCATCAGCCACCGCACACGAGCCGTAGAGCAGCTCCGCACATATCTTACCAAGCACAGCCTATGAAAGCCCCTATACACCTACTCCTCCCGCTCCTTCTATGCACCCTCCCGCTCGCAGCTCAGGAGCAGCTGTGGCAGTGGCATCTAGCCGTAGGAGATGTAGAGCTTGTGGCCGACCTGCCCGAGCAGGTACTCTTCACCACAGGGGGCGTCATCGGCACCGTCTCTCCAGAGCATCCCGATGAGATACATCTACTTGATGGCTTGACGCCTATCAGCGACCTAGACGCTGAGATGATCCGCTACTCGCCTAGGCACAAAGTCACCACGGTCTACTACAGATTGGGGCGTATAGACCTCATCTACAGCGACCGTATCTACAACCTAGTGGGCATCAGTGACAATAGCAACCTCAACGACAAGACCGCCACACGCATCTTCTATTATAAGGAGTACGCTTTCATTGCGGGTCACTTCGGACTTATGCAGATTGATCTCAGCAACCATCAGATTGTAGCCACAGCCTTCCTCGGGAAAGAGGTCTTAGACGCCTTTGCTCTTGACGACAAGCTCTATGCACTGACTAAAGATGGACTACGCTATAGCCTCTTATCGCAAAACATACAAGACCCCGCCTCGTGGCAACCTATCGAGGGCTTGACACAAAAGGACCTCATCTCCATCACCGCCCTACCCGATGGCTCGCTCTGGTATATCGACAGTCTGAACAATCTCTATCGCTCTACACTAGCCCAATCCAGTGCAACTCATCAGATTATGGCGCAGAGTGGCTGGGCTGAGCGTCTCTTCTCGATAGCTGACGGGGTGACAGTTGCTGGAGCCGACTCACTCATCGTATGGAGAGCTAGTGGCGAGCGCATACGCATCGACCTCCCCGCCCGTCTGCAGAGTCTCTCTGGTGACAACTCGGCGAACCAACTATGGCTGACCGCTGGGGGCTCCCTGTACCGAGCCAACCTCACCTCTGCTACTGAGGGCAAAGTCTCTCTCGAAAAGCTAGTCCTCGAAGCCAACGCACCGAAAGTCAACAAGCACTTTTATATAACGTATCAGCACGGTCGGCTCTACTCCGTCAGTGGCGGGCGTAACTACAACGCCTACTGGCAGCCTGGTCACATACAGATTTACACCCCACCCCTATGGAGTGGCTGGACCTACTGGCAGATCGTCGAGCAGACCAACTACATACCCGTCTACGACCTCGTCTCCATAGCCGTCGACCCCAGGGACGCCGACCACTACTTCGTTGGCTCGTGGGGAGAGGGACTCTATGAAATACAGGGTCGTCAAGTCGTTAATCGATATACACCTGAGAACAGTCCCTTGATTGGTGCTTGGGATAGTGACTCTCCCACAGCACACAACGTCCGTGTCGGCTCCCTCTGCTACGATCATAGGGGCAACCTATGGATGGCTCAAGGCCAAGGAACGGTAGCCAACTCCATCGTAGTGCGCACCCCTGATGGCGAGATGAAGGCTCTCTCATACCCAGAGATAGACTTCGTGAACGCCTTCGGTCCTATGCTGGCTCTGCCGAATGGTGTCAAGTGGCTACTCATATATCACCGTAGTACAGATGGGAATAATGGTGTCTTCGTCTTTGACGACAAGGGGACACCGCTAGACCAGTCAGACGATGAGTACCGTCTGATCAATAACTTTGTCGATCGCACTGGTAAGGAGATTGCAGCCAAGCGTTACTACGACCTTGCTCTAGATCCTTCTGGCAACCTCTGGATAGCCACTGACAAGGGACCCATCTCCATCGCCTCCCCCAGTACCATCCTCACACAAACAGCACCGCTTGCTTCCCGTCCTGTAGGGGGCAAAGAACCGAACCTCTACTACGTACTCGACAATATGCCCATAACTGCCATCGCCATCGATGCGCTTGGTAATAAGTGGTGTGGCACAGGGTCAGACGGGCTCTACCTACTTTCCTCAGATGGCACGCAGCTCCTAGCTCACTATACTAAGGACAATAGTCCTCTACTCACCAACGACATCCTCTCCCTTGCCATCGACAAAGAGCGAGGACAGCTTTACATAGCTACCTCGGCCGGGCTTGTCTCCCTATACATAGGTCAGACGAGCGACTGGTCCGCACAGAGTAAAGAGGTCTACATCTACCCTAACCCACTGCGCCCCGAAGACCCCGACCAAGTCACGCTCTCGCAGCTCCCGGCTGGCACAACGGTACGCATACTAGACAGTGCGGGCAATCTCATCTATCAGGAGATGGCACAAACAGGCGAGCTCACCATCACCACACGCTTGCCAAGTGGTGATCGTTACCCTTCGGGCATCTACCACGCATTACTATCAGACAGCGAGGGCAAGCACAGCTACTCCATACCCTTTGCCGTCATATAATACCTACGCTTTTATGAAGAAACTTCTCTTACCCTTACTCCTATTACTATCCAGCATCATGCTACTAGCACAGAGTGAAAGTCCCAATCGTACCGATGGAGCCATCACACCCGAGCTCCTGCAGAAGCTCCAACAAGCCACCCCTAAGGCTCCAGCTGAGCGAGCCCTATACAATAGTATTGCTCAAAACGGTATGGTCCTCGCCAATGCTGAGCTCTTAACTCCGCCCGACGACCACTTCACCTACCGAGTACCGACCAAAGGAATCACCGATCAGAAGAGGTCTGGACGCTGCTGGCTCTTCACTGGCTTCAACGTCCTACGGGCTCAGTTCATCAAGGACAACAACCTCGGAGCGTTTTACTTCTCCCACTGCTACTCCTTCTTTTGGGATCAGCTAGAGAAGGCCAACCTCTTCCTTGAAGGTATCCTCGAGACCCGCACACTCCCCATCACCGACCGCAAGGTGGAGTGGCTCTTCCAGCACCCAATCAATGACGGTGGGCAATTCACTGGTATCTCGGACAACCTCCTCAAGTACGGAGTCGTACCCAGCGATGTCATGCCCGAGACCTATAGTAGCAACAACACCGCACGCCTCTCCTCACTCATAGCCAAGCTACTCCGTCAGGGTGGCATGGAGCTACGTAGCAAAGCCCAGCAAGGTGCCATACTAGCAGAGCTTCGCAAGGATAAGGAGACTACCCTACAAGCCATCTACCGTCTTCTCTGTCTCAACCTCGGCACTCCGCCCACCACCTTTGAGTACACCCTCAGAGATGCCGACGGCAAGGTCCTCTCGACCAAGGAGTACACCCCGCTGAGCTTCTATCAAGAGCATATCGGCGTCAACCTCAAGGATGACTACGTGATGATTATGAACGACCCCTCGCAGCCCTACTACGAGACCTACGCCATCGAGTATGACCGTCACGCTTGGGATGGCAAGGACTGGACCTACATCAACCTCCCCATGGAAGAAATCAAGGAGATGGCCATCGCATCTCTCAAAGATGGAAATATGATGTACTACTCCTGCGATGTAGGCAAGGAGCTCAACAAAGAGTCTGGCCTACTCACCCTCGGCTACGACGACTACGAGGCGATCACGGGCGTCCCGATGACTATGACAAAGGGCGAGCGCATCGCATCCTTTGACAGTGGCTCTACACACGCTATGACACTCGTCGCGGTAGACCTAGACAAGTCTGGCAAGCCAACCAAGTGGATGGTCGAGAATAGCTGGGGCGCTACCTCAGGGCATCAGGGACACTTGATCATGACCGATGAGTGGTTTGACGCATATACCTTCCGACTTGTGGTCCATAAGAAGTACCTCACGCCACGTGCCAAGGAACTACAAGGCAAGACACCTAGGCTCCTACCCCCATGGAGTCCTATGTTTCGTGCTGAGGAGTAGTCACAATGCGAGACTGTTGCAACAGTCACTATTCGCTTTCCAGAGAGCGATAGCTCCACAGTTCACATAAGAAATTCCCTTGCAGTACCATCAGGTACTACAAGGGGATTTTTCTTTATCCGTAGTAGGTCACTCGCTCAAGCCTTGCTCTAGAAAGTTAGCGACCACTACGACTAGTTTATTTATGGGAGTACTTTGGAGATAAGGTCGAAGCAAAGCTTGTCCTTCTGCTCCATATACTTCTCCGTGTAGGAATCGACATACTCCTCCTGCCCTTGGAAGTTAGAGTCCACTACAGCTGAGATAGCTTCATCCTTGTTTTCTGGTGTCGGATCCTCGATGTATTGTAGCATCTCATGAGGAATCTCCTCTCTGCCAGAGGTCGAGATGATAGTGCCATCGCTCAGAGTCACACTCCGAATCTCATACCTAAGTGAGTAGTAGTCGTAAATATCAGGAGAGGTGCTAGAGACATGCTGGAAGTAGTAGTTAGCAGATTCCTTACACTCCCTCAGCTCCTTCAGCGATAACATTGCCGTAGCATCGTAGTGCCACTCCTGATAGTTATCACTCCAGAGCCCAAAGAAGACCTCACAATCCTTGATTGCTCCCTTGGGATAGGCGATCTCCACCCAAAAGGCTGGATAGTAATTAGTGTAGTAGTAGTCCTCCTCGCTTTCATACCTGGTATGGAACGTGAGGTCTAGGTACGCACTAGGATCATGCTCATTGTAAAAGGTGGTCCACCGGTCTGCCTCTGTTTGAAACTTTACATCATAAGGCTTGCGATAATCGGCATAGGCCGTCAGTGCCTTATTCTGGAGCTTCTCCCGCTCGGTATCACTAGACAGGAAGTCTAGATAGTCTATCATCTGCTCATAAGTGATGGCACGATAAGTAGCCTCTTCGGGCGTACCAATCACCTCATCACGCATCTGGCGAAAGAGATCAGCATACTCAATGAACTGAGGGTGGTTCTTACTATTTGCCTCTAGTTGCTTCTGAGTCAGTGGCTCTAGAATACTTTGCTTAAGCACTCTAGCATCAGACACAAGTCGCCACACCAAGACACCAAGGATGGCAGCTACGACAAGTGACCCTCCGATGATGAGACCATTACGAACGCCCTTATTCATCTGCTTCGGCGTAGGCTTCTGCACAGGTGATTGCGTAGGTTGTGATGCCTGTGATACACTCGAAGCTGCTGAGGAGCTCTTCGGTCCCTGTGGCACTGTCGGCACCTTGACCTCAGCATTGCTACAGTAGGGACAGGTCTGACGATTCTTTGGTATGAGGTGCCCACAGACGGGACACCTCATAACTGGTACTAAGTTTTGCTTAGCCATAATCTACAGCTCCTTAGTAGGGTCCACATGCTCCTCCGTCATCTCTTCGACAGTAGGGATAGGGGGTACTGGTTGCTCTGTCTCGACATGGGGCTGATCAGCGTGTAGCTCCTCAGACTCCTCCTCGGGCATCGTCGTAGCTCTCTGTATATCGCCAATGTCTGAGACATTGTTGGCAATAGAGGTCTTGATGAATAGACGCTCAGATATACCGTGGGCAAGGAGGATAATCAGATAGCTATGCAAAAAGAGGATGACAGCTAGCACTGGAGCTGCCAAGAGACCGATGAATAGATACTTGAAAAATTCTCCTACCTCCACAACGCCTAGTGGCTTAAAGCCTGTGATGAGAAGTAGTACGTAGGATATGATGTAGACGCCAAGAGGAGCTAGGAAAGATAGTACACCATACGACTCCCCTAGACACTTGACAAAGTGAGCGATAGTTGGAAGAGCTTTGATCTTATCCCCTATCCGGATGGTGTTGTAGAGGTCATTCTTCCTATTGAGCCAGTAGTAGAGACCAATGATGCCCAGGAGGACGAGATAGACAAGAATCAGGAAGAGAGCTAGGTACATAATCACCTTGCTCCACCCATCTAGGTAGTAGCCTAAAGAACTCAGTGAATTCCACGTGTCATCGCTAAAGAACTCCAGTAGGAGCATTACCGCAGGAAGGAATGCACACACTCCGAATAGGATGTAGAGTACCTTCAGAGGATTTCGGAAGAATCGCCCACTGTCGATGTACTGCAAGAGACGATCCACATACTGCTTGATGATGTTCATAGTTAAGTAAGTTATTTAGTTATGTGATACATTGGCATCTCGTCCGAGACAAACCTCAAGGAGCGTACCGATTACTCTGCTACAGAGTAGCTACAGAGACTCACATACTCTCATAGCAATCCTCCATAAAGCAGCGATGAAGGCACCATTCCCCATTCGGCTGGAGGGTGTTCCCTTTGTCACAACACCCCAACTGTTTCACTCACAAAGATAAACTTTTCTTTTGAATAAGGCAATGCACACAAAATCTCCTCAGCAGGACTAGTGCCATCATAAGGCTACCCACCCCGTTACCGTGCAGAGAGCTGTAAAGGTTTCACCGCGAGTATCTGCTGGCAGGACATCAATCCCCGCTAAAGTTACTGTGCTAAACGGCGAACTCAACCGACTGGCTACCTCGGTCCCCTCCTACCAGTAATGATGCATACGCATAGACGCTCAACCACCGATGAGACCAATAGTCACCAACTGACTCGATAGCCACCAATCACTCCGATGGGATCCGACAGAACTCCTCTACGGAAGAACGTAAGCTTTTGAGCGGAACGCTGATTCTACCTCTCCAGAAATGCGAATTGACTTCTCCGCAGGAAAGAGACAGCAACTTGACGTGTAGCGACCCGTAGGAACAATCGGTCGGGACGCAGACCGTCGCTGCGTCCATGCCCAGCCCAACGAACAACCCGCTGCTTTCTAAGTTCATATGCAAGTAAAATGCGAAGTTTTTTCTCGTTTCGGAAGCTCGGTCGACTTCTCTTCGGGTGAACCGCTCGGCGAGGTGGGGGCTCCCACCGTAGGGGCGGACCTGTGTGTCCGCCCGTCCTCACCTGAGCGCAGTCTATTCTGCGGGCGGACACGTAGGTCCGCCCCTACACAAGCTACGTCAGCACGACAATTCCACTCATCAAACGCTGTAACCCCGATCTGTAAGAACGCACGGGTGTGTCTAGTCGGAAGGAATCCGTTGTCGAACGACCGGAACTCCACAACCCGGACACCGTAACACTTAACGGGGACGGACTACCTCCGACTAGACACTTTCGTGCGTCCCGACAAAGGGTTACTCGTCCCCTCTAACCTCTAATCTCTAATTACCCTCCTTTCTCGAATATCCACGTGGAGAATCTCAAATCTCCACGTGGATATTTTTTATTTTCCACGTGGGCGTGATTCATTTCCTCCGAAGTTTCATTTGATTCCTCCGAAGAATTTTTCTGTCCCCACGTGGAAAATAAAAATTCTCCACCTGGATATTTCGAAATATCCAGGTGGAGAATCCGTTTTCTCCGACATAGTGTCGTATCGATATGTCGTCGGGTCTAAAAGGTTGTGCGACTGTTGACTTTTGCAACAATCTCCTCGTGCGACCTGTGCTGTCAAAGGGTCTGCCTACGTGAACAAAAGAAGAGGAGGATGCCACCCTATGTAGCACCCTCCTCGTGATTAAGTGAGAGAGTCTGTTGCTTAGCGCAACGTGTCTCTATTAGTTATCTCGCTTAGGTCTTGCTGAGTATGATATATTCAAGGCGTCAGCACGACGTAGCTCTTGCTTGATATCTGCTATGATTTTCATCTTGGTAGAAGCATCGCCCTTGATAGATACAGTCATCAACTTGCGACGCTCATCCTGTATCTGTGACTCTTCCTCCTTGACAAAGCCGTAGACGGCTGAGGCATCTGTTGTAATCTGATCGTTGAGCTGGATAGCTGGTGCAGTACCAAACTTAGCCTGTAGCTCAGGGATCGGCTTACCTACATAGATAAAGGAGACAAGAGACTTTTCCTCCAACTTGGTCAGCTCAGTCGCTGTGGGGAGATTCTGAAAGGCAACCTTCGGCGTCACCTCTCGGATACTCGTCACCATCATGATGAAGAACAGAAAGGCAAAAATCAAGTCTGGCAGGGAGGATGTATTCAGCTCTGGCATCGTACGCCCTCCAGCTTGTTTAAACTTTCCCATAATAATGCGCTATAAGTTGAAGTGAAGATTACGAGTTCAGTGGCATCTCTGAGATATGCATCGGATAGCAGTCGACGACTACCTTCTGCTTGTCAGGAGTCAGCTCGTCATACGACTGACCGTACTCCTTCTGAGCGATGATATCCCATACCTCATTGTAAGCTCGGAGTAACTCGTTCTGTACATCGATATACATCTGGTAGCTGGTCTCGACCTCGTTCTTGAGCGAGATAGCATACGATGATGTCGTCACGAGACGATCGCCTAGCCCTGGGATGTAGCGCGTCTCCTTCTCGGGGAGATGTGGCAAGTCCTGAGGGTTGAGGATGAACTCGACAGTACGATCCTTGAGCTTATCAAGAGGTACCATAGCCATCTCGTCACGTCCAGACGCATCCTTTTTGATGACAGCTATCTGATCCGAGCGGTTCACAAGAATACGAAGTACGTTACGATCACGTATCTCGATGTCCTGTTGCTGCTGCTCGGGGGGAACCAACGGCGGTAGGCGCCTCTTTAGTCCCTGATCGGTGTCCATTGAAGTAGTAATCAAGAAGAAGATCAGAAGAATAAAAGAGATGTCGGCCATGGATGACCCATTGATGCTGGGTACCTTCTTTTTAGTTTTAGACATTGCTCTTTGCTGATATAGTTGTTGATTACTTACTTGCTGAGACGCTTACGGATACCACCCCAGATGACACCCACGACAATGAGAGCCACGAGCGTATAGGTGGTATAGATACACATATCTATGATCTTAAGCCACCCTGGAGTGTTGTATTGTGCTGAGTCTTCATTGACAGACATCGGAGTGCCATCGCCTATAGCATAGGTGATGCCTAGTATCACAATCAAGACGATGAAGACTAAGAGACTCTGAAGAGCCCTCTTTGGATTGGTGCGGAATCCTTGAATTAAGGAGACGATAGCGAAGACTATCGTTGCTATGAGCGTCAGCGCAACAAGTGCATAGCCCCAATACAAGACTAAGTCTGTATTGGCATAGACCTTATTGCCCGCAGCATCTAGCTCGACTCCCCCGACGAAGAACGCAAGGCAGACCGCAACGGAGACTACTAATAGTACTAGTAGCGTCCAGCTAGAGATCTTACGAATTTTGGTTACTGCCATGGTTGCGTATTACTTATGTAGGTTGTACTTGATAGCAAAGTCTACAAGCGTGATTGAAGCATCCTCCATACGATTGAGGATAGACTCAACCTTAGATAGGATGTAGTTGTAGAAGACCTGTAGGATCATAGCTACAATCAGACCACCGATGGTCGTGATTAGAGCCACCTTCATACCACCAGCGACGACCGTTGGGCTGATATCACCTACCTTCTCAATCTTATCGAACGCCATGACCATACCGACGACGGTACCAAGGAATCCGAGTGAAGGAGCAATAGCGATGAAGAGGGTAATCCAAGAGAGGTTCTTCTCGAGAAGTCCGCCCTGTACACCACCGTAGGAGACGATGGAACGCTCGACTACGTCGATGCCCTGGTCAAAGCGCATGAGTGCCTGATAAGCAATGGAAGCAACGGGACCACGTGTGTTGCGTGCGATGTCCTTAGCACCATTCATATCACCACGGTTGAGAGCCTCCTCGAGCTTGCGTAGGAATGCCTCGTAGTTGTTGTCTGCTAGGTTGAGGTAGATGATACGCTCTAGACAGAGGACGAGTCCGAGGATGAGGACCAGTGCGATGAGTGCCATAAAGTCAGCACCACCCTCGATGAACTTGGTCTTGAGAGCCTGATGGAAGGTCTGGTCAGCCGTAGCGTCTTGCTCCATAACGGCCTCCATGTCGACTTCGACAGCCTCTTCAACGGGAGTAGCTGCCACCTCCTCTGTGGTGTCTGTAGCTACTGGAGCAGCCTCCTGTGCGTAGGTCATCTGTGTGAGGCCCAGTGTGAGCAGAGCCATGCATGATAACGTTGCAAATAACTTTTTCATTGCGATAGTTGTGTTAGTTGATTATTTCTAGTTTGATTATTATTACTGCGGAGAGGGAGGGTTGTAAACCAAGCCTTCTAACTCCTTATATCGTAGTTATTT
>UQBE01000005.1 GCA_900539155.1 uncultured Porphyromonas sp. | reverse complement strand
ACGACGTGTATCTGCAATATGGATCCTTCGTATCCCCTCCTGCGGATGTCACAAACGACGTGTATCTGCAATATGGATCTTTCGTATCCCCTCCTGCGGAGGTCACAAACGACGTGTATCTGCAATATGGATCTTTCGTATCACCTCCTGCGGATGTCACAACAGATGACAATGACGTTTCGCTCTCAGGCTTAGAGAGGAACGACCGCAGAGCGGTCGGACGGATCCTAGCCCCCAGTCGGAGGGCATAGCCCGAACGACTGGGGGAGCCGATGGGTACACCCCGCATAACGACCTCCCCTCGTGGGAGGTCGGACTATATATAGCTAAGGTCGTTGATATGCAAGGCGTTATGCACATCTTCAAGCTTTTGTGTCACTAGCCTTATATAGAAGCATTGCTGTCCGATAAATGTTTTTCAGCGGAAGAAGAGTTTCTTATTTCATCGGACAGCCGAGTTAATCACTGAAAAACATTTGCTTAGGTGGCGACACTGTTGAAAAACTAGTGATATTTGAAGGTAAAGAAGACGTTTTGCCCAAAAGGGGGGCTTGGAAAGCAAAATCAGAAAGCTCAACCGCTTCAATTCAGCGATTGAGCCCCCTCGGTATGCCCTTTCTGACTTTTATCGGACAGCAATAACTCCATATATATAGGAAAGCGTGTAGCGCGATGATTTTTGCTCTTTTCAGGATATTAGCTCTCCTCGGGGTGGTGGGGGATGTGACTGACGCTTGCTCGCGACCTTTGACAGCAGTAGAGGAGGAGCTCCCGTGGTGCGTGTAGTACCTTTGCACAGTCTTCTCGCGCTAGTAGGCGAAGCGCAATGAGTGTGCGCTTACTCGGTGAGGAGGGTCAGGAGGCGGGAGCCGTCGGGCTGCGCCTCGATGTGGATGACGGCGGTGTCCTCGGGAAGTAGGGGGGCGATGACATCGGGCCACTCGATATAGCAGCGAGCGCCTGAGCGGATATACTCGGCTAGTCCTATCTGGTCGGCATCTGCGAGGTTCTCCAGACGGTAGCAGTCTATATGATAGATGGTTTCGTCGGACTGAGTCGTGTAGACGTTGACAATGGCAAAGGTGGGGCTATTGACCACCTCCTCTTCGCTGGCGCCATCGAGACGGCACAGCTCGTGAACGAGCGTTGTCTTGCCCGCGCCTAGATCTCCCTGGAGGGCGATGACGGGGTAGTCGGCTAGTCGTGTGTGCACCTCCTGGGCTATGCGTGGGAGGTCGGCGAGAGATTGTAGTGTGAGACGCATATAGCTAATGGTATTAACGAGGCGTGAGCGTGATACAAGGCACGAGCATCTCCTCCATAGAGATACCTCCGTGCTGGAGCGTGTCACGGTAGTAATTGACGTAGTAGTTGTAGTTGTTGGGATAGGCGAAGAAGTTCTGCTCGTAGCAGAAGACGTAACTGTCTGTCAGATGGTTGACAGGAAGACCTATATCCTTAGGTTTGCTGGGTGCGTAGGCCTCCTTGGCGTCGAAGGTGAGGCTTTGCCCTAGCTTGTAGCGCAGATTGGTCGAAGTGTTGCGATTACCGACGATCTTGACCGGTTTGCGGACGCGGACGGAACCGTGGTCGGTGGTCAAGATAATCTTAGCGCCCATCTGGGCGACTTGCTCGAAGAGCCGATAGGTGGTCGAGTGGCGAAACCAACTCTGCGTCAGGGAGCGGTAAGCGGCCTCACTGCTGGCAAGCTCGCGGATCATCTTGCTCTCGGTGCGAGCGTGCGATAGCATATCGACGAAGTTGAGGACGATGACGTTGAGCTGATTGTCCTCCAGCTCGTTGAGCTGAGCGAGGACTCGCTCGCCGAAGGAAGTCTCGTAAACCTTGCGGTAGGCGAAGCTATAGGGCTTGCGATAACGCTTGAGGAGGCTTGCGATCATGGGCTCTTCGTTGAGATTTTTGCCCTCTTCGCTCTCCTCATCGACCCATAGCTCGGGAAAGGTTTTCTCAATCTCTAGGGGCATGAGCCCTGAGAAGATTGCATTGCGTGCATATTGTGTAGCTGTGGGCAGGATAGCGGTGTACATACCATCGTCGAAGGTGAAGAGTCCGCTCAGCATCTCCTGCACGGCAAGCCACTGGTCCCAGCGGAAGTTGTCGATGAGGATGAGGAAAACATGCTCGCCACGATCCAGTAGGGGGAAGACTTTGTCGCGCATCAGCGTATGGCTCATCAGCGGAGCGCGCTTAGGATTCTGTATCCACCCCTCGTACTCCTTAATAATGTACTTGGCAAAGAGTCTATTTGCCTCGTCACGCTGCGACTGAAGCGTCTCCGCCATATCGGGGAGGTAGTTGTCTACCTGCATGACCCACTTAGAGAGCTCCTTGTAGATAGCCATCCACTCGTCGATGGTGCCAGCACTATTGATTCTTAGGGATAGCTCACGAAAGGCTTGTATGTAGTTTTGCTGTGTAGCCTCAGTGACGATCTGCTCTCGGTGCAGAACTTTCTTGAGCGAGAGGAGGAGTTGGTGGGGATTGACTGGCTTGATGAGGTAGTCGGCTATCTGACGGCTTATGGCCTCATTCATCAGATGCTCCTCCTCGCTCTTGGTGACCATGACGACGGGGAGGTAGGGGTAGAGCGGAGCGATGCGTGCGAGCGTCTCTAGTCCCGACAAACCTGGCATCTGCTCGTCGAGGAAGACTAAGTCGTACGACCGCTCCTGCAGCAAGTCAAGGGCATCGGCACCACTCACGCAGGGGGTGACCTGATAGCCGTGCTGCTCGAGGAATATGATGTGCGGTCTCAGAAGATCTATCTCGTCATCGACCCAAAGTATCTGTATTGCGGACATAGATGCGTAGCTTATTGTGTGAATAGCGTGGATTACTTGGGGAGTTTCTTCGTTTCGGTCTCTATCTTTTTCTCTTCTTGAGAAACTCTCCTCTCTAACTTCTTTATATCCTCATCAGGCGGGAGTTCCTCTGGAGTAATACCTCTCGCGCCCAACATGTCTCTTACACTTTGATTGTTGTGAACATGCTCGATGGTAATAGGTGATTCTCCATATAGGTCTTTCTGCTCAACATTGTAGTTAGTCATCTCTGTAGCGAGATTTTTTGCTGCAATGGTAAGCGTTGGCAGGAAGTCTGCCAATGGACGACTCCCCTTTATTCCTAACCGTCGCTTCATCTCTTCAGTCGTATGTCCCCCAAAAAGAGCTCTATCACCACGAGATCGGATTCTTCCAAACCCTTTGTCATCAACCCCTCTTTCGTAGATGTTTTGGGAAAGTCTCTTCTCTGCTAGTCTCAGTTTGTCTCTAGTATCTAGACGATACCGAGAGCGAAGACGCTCTTCAATAAGTTCAGTCTTTCTCGTTTGTACTGCAAAGTAGCTTTGAGCAAAAGCTATTTCTTCTTTTTGGGGATCTCCATTCTGGGCAATGAGGAAGCAAGCGTATCGAGTAATCATATAGTCGGACACTTCACGCTTAGCACCACTCCCTAACTCAACCATTTTCGTGACCTCACGAAAATGGTCTTCAACATTCACTCCCTGCGAGATACAAGATTCTATAGCTCTCTTAATGGCAGTGAGGAAATTCTCCCAGCGTGCATATCCTAACACCTTTTGTAGCTCTCGAGCATACCATACCTCTACTCGATCCTCTTTCTCTGCAGTAGGAATCACATGTACGATACTGTCAAATGTTGACTTGTATTGCTTGATTCGATTGATGTCCATTTTTCTAATTACGATACTTAATCAGAGAGATTGCTGGCAGTACCAGTCGTAGAGCTGGGGTATGCCGACGGCGAGGGGCGTCGTGGCGGTGTAGCCGAGGGAGGTGAGACGCGTCAGGTCGAGGAGCTTGCGGGGGGTGCCGTCGGGCTTTGTGCTGTCCCACTCGATGCGCCCCTCGTAGTGCGTCGCCTCGGCGACAAGTGTGGCCAGCGTGCGGATGGAGACCTCTTCGCCCGAGCCGATGTTGATGTGCGTGTTGCGGATCTCTCGCTCGTCAGCCGAATATAACTCAGCAAATGACACCCGCTCGGCAATCGTTATGCAAGCCTCAGCAAGGTCGTCACTCCACATGAACTCACGCAGTGCCGCCCCCGTACCCCATAGCTGCAAACTGGTAGGCGTGATGCCGTAGTGTGCTAGCTCTGCCGTGAACTCCTCCAGACTACTCTGCTCTGTCAAGCCCTCCAGTGGACGCTGCGCCACGTCCCGCCGTAGTGCTGTTAGGTCGCCACGGAGCAATGCGCCCGCCAGGTGCAGCTTACGAATCATAGCGGGCAGGACATGGCTATTGACTAGGTCAAAGTTGTCCCCGTAACCATATAAATTGGTCGGCATGACCGAGAGATAGTTCGTGCCGTACTGGAGGTTCATACTCTCGCACATCTTCATTCCCGCGATCTTGGCGATAGCGTACGGCTCGTTGGTGTACTCCAGAGGCGAGGTGAGCAGCGCATCCTCACGCATCGGCTGAGGCGCAAGCCGAGGATAGATGCAGCTACTGCCGAGGAAGAGCAGTCCCTCGACACCATTGCGGAGTGCGGAGGTGAGGACGTTTTGCTGGATCCCCAGATTGTTCATGATAAAGTCGGCACGATAGGTCTGATTGGCCATGATCCCGCCCACATGCGCTGCTGCGAGGAATATGTAGTCGGGCCGCTCCTCACGCATGAAGCGCTCTACCGCCACAGTGTCTAGCAAGTCTAGCTCTTGATGCGTGCGGGTGATCAGCTGCTGGTAGCCTCGTGCTTGCAGTTGGCGGAGTATCGCCGATCCTACCAAGCCGCGATGTCCAGCCACATAGATGTGGCTCTCAAGTGTCAATTGTTTCATAGCTTCTTACGCTCTTCTTTGGCAAATAGCTCTAGATCGCTCTCGACCATACGCTTGACCAGTTCCTCGAAAGGTGTCATCCGTGGGTTCCAGCCGAGGAGCTCTCGTGCCTTCGTTGGGTCACCCAGGAGCGTCTCCACCTCAGCGGGACGGAAGAAGCTCTCGTCCACAGCGACCAGCACGCGCCCCGTGGCACGATCCACACCCTCCTCGCGCAGGCCTTCACCTCGCCACTCCAGCTCAATGCCGACATAGTGGAAAGCGAGCGTGGCAAACTCCCGCACCGAGTGCTGCTCGCCCGTAGCGATGACAAAGTCCTCGGGCTTTTCGTTTTGCAGCATCAGCCACATACAGTAGACGTAGTCAGGCGCGTAGCCCCAGTCACGGAGCGCATTGAGATTGCCTAGGTAAAGCTTGTCCTGTAGTCCCAGCTTGATGCGTGCTGCTGCCATCGTAATCTTACGAGTGACAAAGTTCTCGCCTCGTCGCTCACTCTCATGGTTAAAGAGGATTCCATTGACCGCAAACATATCGTAGCTCTCCCGATAGTTGCGAATGATCCAGTAGGCGTACAGCTTAGCGCAAGCGTAGGGTGAGCAGGGGCGGAAGGGCGTCAGCTCATTTTGCGGAGTCTCTGCCACGTGACCGTATAGCTCACTCGTGGAGGCTTGGTAGATGCGTACTGACTGGCTCATGCCTAAGATGCGCACCGCCTCGAGTAGTCTGAGCGTCCCAATGGCGGTCACATCGCCTGTGTACTCTGGCACGTCAAAGGAGACCTTGACATGGCTCTGAGCCGCTAGGTTGTAGATCTCCGTGGGGCGCACCTCCTGGATGATGCGTATGAGCGACGAACTGTCCGTCATGTCGGCCCAGTGCAGCTCTATTTTGCGCCGCTGACTCTGGTCACGCACCCAGTCGTCAAGGTATAGGTGCTCGATGCGCGCCGTGTTGAAGTAAGAGGCGCGGCGCAACGTGCCGTGCACCTCGTATCCCTTAGATAGAAGCAACTCAGCGAGGTAAGAGCCGTCTTGCCCCGTGATGCCGGTGATGAGTGCTATAGGTCTAGACATAGGTGTCGCAATATCGATTTACTTCCAAAGGTACGAAATTAGAGCTTAGAGCAGCGCACAGGACGCAGACCATCGGTGCGTCTGCCCCCTGTGGATTTCTTCGTGAGGAGGCTACGATGCGGTCACCGCTAGCTGTCGACTGGTTGGTGGTGGAGGATTACTCCTTGAACTGTATCTGGTAAAGCTGAGCATAGAGCCCGCCGCGCTCAAGTAGCTCTGCGTGGGTACCCTGCTCGACGATCTGCCCCTCCTGCATGACGCAGATGAGGTCGGCGTGCATGATTGTGGAGAGGCGGTGAGCGATGACGATGGTGGTGCGGTCGCTGACGAGATGCTGGATAGCTTCCTGAACTAGTTGCTCAGAGACATTGTCGAGTGCCGAGGTCGCCTCATCGAGAATGAGGATGGGCGAGTCCTTGAGCAGAGCGCGTGCTATGCTGAGTCGCTGACGCTGCCCTCCGCTGAGCTTGCTACCGCCGTCACCGATGTTGTACTCGAACCCCTCGGGGAGCTGGTCGATGAACTCAGTCGCATTGGCCGCCTCGGCAGCAGTACGCACCTCCTCGTCGCTGACGGCGCGCTCCATGCCGAAGGTAATGTTGTTGCGTATCGTATCGTTGAAGAGGATAGGCGTCTGATTGACATAGCCTATGAGCTCTCGCAGTTCGCTCGCCCGTACCTGCCGTATGTCAGTGCCGTCGATGGTGATGCGCCCTGAGGTGACGTCGTAAAAGCGGGGCAGCAGGTCTACGAGCGTACTCTTGCCGGCACCCGAAGCTCCGACGAGTGCAATCATTTGCCCTTTGGGTATGGTGAGCGACAGGTTGTGCAGTACCCACGGCTCTTCGTAGCGGAAGGAAACATCTTCGTAAGAGATGCTCCGCTCAAAGGTGACGGGCAGTGGCTCCTCTGGGTCTGTGATGCGCTCGGGGTAGTCGAGGATGGTTTGTATGCGAGTCATCGAGGCGAGTCCCTTTTGGATCGAGTAGGAGGCGCGGCTCAGCTCTTTGGCGGGGTTGATGATGCTGTAGAAGACTACGAGGTAGTAGATGAAAGCATCGGCCGTGATGGTGCTATCGCCTGCAAAGATTAAGTTACCGCCGTACCAGAGGATGATAGCAATGGCGGTGGTGCCGAGGAACTCGCTCATGGGGTGCGCTAAGCCTTGCCTGGCATAGACCTGCGAGATGGTGCGTCGATACTGTTCATTGGCTTTAGTAAAGCGGTGGGCTATCTGCTGCTCCGCATTAAACGCCTTGATGATGCGCAGCCCCGAGAGGGTCTCCTCGACCATGCTCATGAGTCGTCCCCACTGCGTCTGCCCCTCGAGGCTGTCTCGCTTGAGCCGCTTGCCCACGGCGCCCATGATGTAACCGGCGATGGGTAGGACGATGAGGACGAAGAGGGTGAGCTCCCAGCTGATGGCAAAGAGTGCGATGAGGTAGATGACGATGAGTATGGGGTTCTTGATAAGCGTCTCGAGAATGCTGATGATGGAGTACTCAATCTCGGCAACATCTCCTGAGAAGCGGGCGAGGAGGTCGCCTTTGCGCTCTTCGCTGATTAATGAAATAGGTAACCGGAGGAGCTTGGCATTGAACTCATTGCGCAGGTCTCTGACGACGCCTGTACGAATCGGCACCAACATATAGATACCGGCGTAAGTAACCCCGACCTTAATGAGTGTCATGACGACGAGATAGATGCAGAGGAGGAGTAGCGTGTGAGCGGGGCCGTACTGCTGGATGAGCTGGTAGACGTAGTAGTTGAAGTTGCCCACGATATAGTCTATCGCCACGCTCCACTCCGAGGGGTGTAACCAGTTGATGCCATCGAGCGCATGGTAGACGGGTGTGGTCTGATCCATGCCAAAGAGGATGCGCAGGATTGGCATGATGAGCGAGAAGGCGAGCAGGTTGAGCAACGCCGAGAGGATGTTAGCTACGACACCGCCTGTGACGTAGTGGCGGTAGGGGCGGATATACTTACCGAAGAGCTTGAGAAACTGTCTCACGGGTTGGTTGGCTGGCTAATTACTACTGTTGGATCTCTTCCTCGTACTCCATAAGCGCAAACTCGGCCTCCTCCCACTGAGGGGTGATCTCTTGGATCTCTTTGTTGACCTGGGTGTACTGATCAATGAGCTGTGGGGTGGCTGCCGTGGCTATCTGCTGCTCTAGCTCAGCAAGGCTTTTCTTGAGTTGCTCTAGCTGCTCACCGAGACTCTCGGCAGTGCGACGTAGGGTGCGCAAGCGCTTTTGCTGCTCTTTCTGCTGCTGGTAGTCGAGCTGGGGCTGGGCTTTGGCCGCTGGCTGTTGGCCGTTGGCCGTTGGCGATTGGCTGTTGGTTGAGGGCTGTTGGTTTAGCTCTTCGTGGAGGGTGGCGAGGTAGCCGTCGAGGCCGTCCATGCACTCTCGCACAGTACCATGGCTGAAGGAGAAGATGCGGTCGACGAGCCCCGAGAGGAAGTAGCGGTCGTGCGAGACGACGATGACCGTCCCAGGGAAGGCTGCGATGGCTCGCTTGAGGATCTCTTTGGTTCGGATGTCCAGATGGTTGGTCGGCTCGTCGAGGATGAGCAGGTTGGCAGGCTCTAGGAGCATCTGCATGATAGCGACACGAGCGCGCTCACCACCACTGAGTACGCTGATGGGCTTGTCGGCTACCTCCCCGCCAAAGAGGAAGGCACCTAGCATATCATTGATATGCAGTCTCATATCGCCACGCGCCAAGCTGTCGATAGCCTCACGGATGGTTTGGTTGGCAGGTAGCTCCTGCGCCCTATTCTGAGAGAAGTAAGCGACCTCTACGCCATGCCCTATCTGGAGCTTGCCGGTGTACTCCTCTTGTCCCATGATGCAGCGCATGAGGGTTGACTTGCCAGAGCCGTTCTTCCCGACGAAGGCGACCTTTTCGCCACGCTTGATGGTCATCGAGACGCCTCGTAGCACCGAGAGAGAGCCGTAGCTCTTGTCCAGCTCCTCGATGATGACTGGGTAGTCTCCACTGCGCCCCGCCATCGGGAAGGTGAAGTTGATATGCCGTGTGTCTATCTCGTCGAGCTCAATCTCCTCGATCTTGTCTAGCTGCTTGATGCGGCTCTGCACCTGTGCGCTCTTCGTCGGCTTATATCGGAACCGCTCGACGAAGGACTCGATGTCTTGGATCTTCTTCTGCTGATTCTCGTAAGCTCGCTTCTGCTGCTCCAGACGCTCCTCACGTAGCGTGACGTAGTGGCTGTAAGAGGTCTTGTAGTCGTAGATGCGTCCCAGCTCGATCTCGATGGTGCGGTTGGTCACGTTGTCGAGGAAGGTGCGGTCGTGCGAGACAAGCAGGAGCGTGACCCCACGGGCGATGAGGAAGTGCTCGAGCCAGTCGATGGACTCGATATCTAGGTGGTTCGTTGGCTCATCGAGGAGGAGCAGATCGGGATTGCTCAGCAGCACCTTAGCCAGCTCGATACGCATACGCCATCCGCCGGAGAACTCACGCGTCGGCCGGTCGAAGTCGCTCCGCTCGAAGCCTAGTCCGAGGAGCGTGCGCTCCATCTCGGCAAGGTACTGCGAGGGGTGGTGCATCTGTATCAGGTCGGTGAGATGTCCGTGACGCTCGATCAGCTCTAAGTACTCGGGCGAGTCGTAGTCGGTGCGTGTCGCTAGCTCTTCGCTCAGACGGTCGTACTGATCGTTGAGCGACTGCACATCCTTAAAGACCTCCTCGACCTCCGCCCGTAGCGTGGTGTGGTCGACCAATTCTTTGACCTGTGGTAGGTAACCGATGGAGAGGTCGCGGGGACGGCTGACGGCACCACTGGTCGGTTGCTCGATGCCGACGAGAATCTTCATCAAGGTTGACTTACCCGCCCCATTATGGCCGACAAGTGCGACCCGCTCGCCTTTGCTGATGACAAAGTTGATCGAGTCAAAGAGGAGTTGCTTACCAAAGTCTACCGTAAGGTCTTGAACGGATATCATCAGCGTGTCTGGATAGTGTGGATGAGAGAATAAGCCTGATAGATGCCTAGTTCGCCTGCACGGCTCAGGTCATCTATCGCCTGCTCATGCTGTCCCTGCTGCTCGAGGAGCAGAGCGCGATTGAAGTAAGCTTCGCCAGCTTGAGGTAGTAGCTCAATCGCCTTGGTATAGTCTGCGATAGCTTGGTCTCTATGTCCCAGCGACTGGTGCAGGTGCGCCCGATTATAGTATAGGTAGCCCATCTGCGGGGCGTGGCCGATGGCGGCGGTGAGCTCACGCATCGCTAAGTCGTACATAAGCGTCTGCTGCTTAGCGTCTGTGAGTGTCTCTGCCTGCATGAGGCGCGCCGTGCTCAGGGCGAGAAGTGCGAGTGGTTGCTGAGGAGCTAGCTCGAGACAAGCGTTGAACTGTGAGACCGCCTCACCGATGTCTCGTAAGAGCAAGTCGTTGACTCCCATACGCAGGTGCCAGTCGGCCATCTGCTCTGTGTCACGAGCCTGCAGACGAGCTATATCCTCCAGCACGACGTGAAGCTGCGTGCTGTCTAGCGACTGCGTGCCGACGGCAAGCAGGAGCCGAGGCTGGTAGCCCGTGCGCTCGTTGTATGCCTCCAGCTCAGCCGAGTAGTTCGAGCGAGGCAATAGTTTGTCGTGCCCCTTCTGAACGAAGTAGGTTAGCTCGTAAGCGGGGAAAGCATCGGCCGAAGAAGCTTGCTCTTGAATGGCCCCCCGCAGAGAGCCACCAGTCGCAGTGATAGAGGAGGATGTTGTCTCACTACTTACAGACTGTAGCTCGGCATGATGCTCCAGTGCGTAGAGCTCGTCGCTAGCTACACTCGATGCGGTGCTGTCGGCAATGGTTGGCTTAGGCGGTTTGATCTGTCCACGCTCTAGCTTGTAAGCCAGCCAATAGTCTCTGTCGGCTCCAGCAGCATCACCGAGCAGACGCTTCACCTCCGAGCGCTGATAGTAACCCGAGAGGAACTCAGGTCGACGACCGAGGATATAGTCTAGCGTCTCGATGGCAGCTCTGTACTGTCCCGTCTGTGTCTGCACCAAGGCTAAGTTGAAGTGAGCCGTCAGGTTCGTCGGTTGCTGGCGCACCACCTCTAGCAGGTCCTCGCGAGCACCCAGTAAGTCGCCCACCTCGACACGTAGCAAGGCTCGGTTGTGGCGAGCGACCGCATCGTGAGGCGTCAAGAGGAGTGCCTGGTCGTAGTCCTCCATAGCGCCACGGTACTCCTTTAGTTTGTAGCGAGTCAGTCCACGGTTGATGTAGTCGCTCGCCTGGTCTGGCTCTAAAGCAATGCTCTTGTCGTGGTAGCGTAGCGCCCCCTCGTAGTCCCCCCGCAGGTAAGCAATCGTCGAGAGCATCCGATAAGGCGCAGCGCTCAGCGAGTCTATCGCCAAGCCCTCGGCTATTCGTCCCTCTGCTGCGACCGTGTCTTGTCGTCGCAAAGCTATCTCCGCTGCGAGGAAGTAGCCACGCGCTTCCTTCGGATGACGCTGCGTCAAGGCAAGTGCTGCCGAGTCGGCACGCTCATACTGCTCGGCTCCGTAGAGCGAGCCAGCTAAGTTGAACGAGAGGTAGAAGTCGTCCGGCGTGATCTTGAGCGCTTGTGCATAGTCGGTCGCAGCCTCCGCATAGTGCTGCAGATTGTGCCGTGCCGCCCCCCGTACCATATAGGCTCTAGAGAGGAAAGGGTTGCGCTCTAGGCAGAGCGTCGCGTCTCGCTCAGCACCCGCATAGTCGCCCAGCATAAGCTTTGCAAAAGCTCTGTAGTAGTACGGGTCGGCCATCGTAGGCGACACCTCAATTACTTGGTTAAAGTGCTCGATGGCGACCACATAATCCTTGAAGCCTATCGCATTGCGCCCGATCGTCATCACCCGCTCCGTATCTATCTGCGACCAGAGCGTAGTGCTCCACACGCAGAGTGTGCAGAGCAGCAGAGTGAGGGAACGTAGGAGCGGACGCATAGAGGCTAGTGTATCGGATTGCGCATGACAGGGTAGCCGACACGTACACGCCCGTCGGCTATATGCTGTAGCTTCTTCTTAATCATGCGCTTGCGCATCGCCGAGATGTGATCCACAAAGAGCTTCCCATCCAGGTGGTCATACTCATGCTGCACCACACGAGCGGCAAAGCCCGAGAGCTCTAGATGCTGTGGCTCAAACTGCTCATTCATATAGTCCACCACGATCGACTCTGGTCGTACGACCCGCTCGTTAATGCCAGGCAAGCTCAGACAACCCTCAGCCTCCGAGCAGGTCTCCTCGCTGAGGGAACGCATGTGCGCATTGATCATAACCAGCTTGAGCTGGGCACACTCAGGGTACTCCTCAGCCATAGGCGTGGCATCGATCACCTGCAGACGTATGTTGCGCCCGATCTGTGGAGCTGCCAACCCGATGCCGTCGCTCTCATACATCGTCTGCCACATATCTGCGATCAGCTCGGAGAGGTTCGGGTAGTCAGGCGTTATATCCTCGCTCATGTTGCGTAGGACGGGATGCCCGTAAAGGTATATAGGTAAGGTCTTAGCCATAAGTGTAATCGGTTAATTTTCTGTTTTTAGTGAAGCATACGCAAGCTATCCAGATAGCTCTGTAAGATAATGGTCGCACTGACACGATCCACCAGCCCTTTGTCCTGTCGGCGTCGCTGCTTGCCGATGCCCGCCTCGCGGATTGTCTGCTGTGCCAAGACAGAGGTAAAGCGCTCGTCCACATATTCTAGACGTATCTGGGGGTAGAGATGTTGCAACTTCTTAGCCAAAGCTTGTATCGCCTGCCACGTCGCCGAGGGCGTTGCGTTCATCTGTGTCGGCTTGCCAAGGACGATAGTCTCCACCTCCTCACGCCCCAGGTAGTCCGCCAGATAGTTGAGGAGCTGATGCGTAGGCACCGTGTCGAGTGCCCCTGGAGTGATCTGCAGTGCGTCGGTCACCGCCAGCCCGGTGCGCTTGGTACCGTAGTCGATAGCGAGGATGCGAGCCATAGGTGTGTGGTCTCTCTATGCGTTGTAGTACTTCTCGCGTAGCTCGGCAATCTTGGGATCGGTGATGTAGTCGTCGTAGTTGATGATGCGGTCGATGATCCCGTTTGGAGTGAGCTCGATGACACGATTCGCCACCGTGCGGATGAACTCGTGGTCGTGACTCGAGAAGAGCACATTCCCCTTGAAGGAGATGAGCGTGTTGTTGAACGCTTGTATCGACTCCAGGTCCAGGTGGTTCGTCGGCGTGTCGAGTATCAGCACATTAGCCCCTGGGGGAAGCATCATACGGCTAATCATACAGCGCATCTTCTCACCTCCCGAGAGGACCGAGGCGCGCTTGTTCACCTCCTCACCGCTGAAGAGCATACGCCCTAGGAAGCCCTTGAGGTAGACATCGTTTGTGTCCTTGGCAAACTGCCCGAGCCAGTCCAAAATGGTCATATCTGTGTCGAAGTAAGCACTGTTGTCCAGTGGCAGATAGGCGGTCGTGATCGTTTGTCCCCACTCGTAGCTACCTTGCTGCGCCTTGCGGTTGCCATTGATAATCTCAAAAAGGGCGGTCATAGCACGTGGGTCGTGACTGATGAAGACGATCTTGTCGTCTCGCTCCACATTGAAGGTGAGCCCCTTGAAGAGCACCTCTCCCTCGTCCGTCACTGCCGAGAGGTCGTTGACCTCTAGCACCTTATTACCCGGCTCACGCTCTGGTTGGAAGAGGATGCCTGGGTAGCGGCGTGACGACGGCTCGATTTCGTTGATGTCGAGACGCTCCAGCATCTTCTTGCGGCTGGTCGTCTGCTTGCTCTTTGCCACGTTGGCACTGAAGCGACGGATGAACTCCTCGAGCTCTTTCTTCTTCTCCTCGAGCTTCTTATTCTGCTGCTGTTGCTGTCTGAGCGCCAACTGGCTAGACTCGTACCAGTAGCTGTAGTTACCAGCGAAGAGTCTCACCTTGCCAAAGTCTATATCCACCGTATGGGTCGACACGGCATCGAGGAAGTGACGGTCGTGGCTCACCACGAGGACGGTGCTCTCCGTCTCGGCGAGATAGTCCTCGAGCCAAGAGACGGTCTCTAGGTCTAGGTCGTTCGTCGGCTCATCGAGGAGTAGATTGTCCGGCTTGCCAAAGAGACAGCGTGCTAGTAGCACACGCACCTTCTGCTTACCGCTAATGTCGCCCATCAGGCGGTAGTGCAGATCCTCCTTGATGCCGAGGCCGCTCAAGAGGGCTGCTGCCTCACTCTCAGCGTTCCACCCGTCGAGGTTGGCAAACTGCTCCTCGAGCTCAGCCGCCTTGACACCATCTTCGTCGGAAAAGTCTTCCTTAGCGTAGATAGCGTCCTTTTCCTTCATGATCTGCCAGAGCTTGTCATGCCCCATCAGGACGGTATCGATGACCGTGTACTCGTCAAAGGCGAAGTGATCCTGACTGAGCACCGAGAGACGCTCGTCGGGCCCAAAGGTGACGGTACCGCGTGTCGGCTCCAGCTCTCCGCTGATCATACGGAGCATAGTTGACTTGCCCGCACCGTTGGCACCAATGATGCCGTAGCAGTTGCCCGGGGTAAACTTAAGGTTGACGTCGGCAAAGAGTACGCGCTTGCCAAACTGTATCGTGAGGTCGTTGACTATAATCATCTTTCTATTCTACTGTCTTCTGTCTTAATGAGTGATAAGGAGGCGCGCCCATCCCGCTCTCGTGGTGGCCGTCTGCCACATAGAGATGGGCTAATCTGTACAAAGGTACGAAATTAGAGCTTAGATATTGGCTGTTGGCCTTTGGCCTGTTAGCTGTTGGCCGTTAGCTGTTAGCTATTGGGTGTTGGCTGTTAGTCGTTAGCACTCCGATTACTCCGATGGCTCCGATAGCTCCGATGGTTCCGACTATTCCGATAGCTCTAGCCAACTGTCGGCAAAAACGGATTCTCCACGTGGATATTTCGAAATATCCAGGTGGAGAATTTTTATTTTCCACGTGGGGAAGAAAAAATTCTTCGGAGGAATCAAATGAAACTTCGGAGGAAATGAATGACGCCCACGTGGAAAATAAAAAATATCCACGTGGAGATTTGAGATTTCCCACGTGGATATTCGAAAAAGAAGGGAATCGGACGAAATTTCCCGTTTCTCAGTGACCGCTGGTGGCGATGATTCGCTCGGCTATGTGGGTCGCCTGCGTGATGCGGTGCGCCATGCCGATGCCGTCTCGGCAATTGCCTGCGATGATGAGTCCAGGGTAGCGATGCTCTATCTCGTCGGTGGCGGCATAGCGTCGCTCGCTGTCGGGACCGTACTGCGGGATAGCATGGCGGTGGCGTGAGAGATGCACCATGTCGGGTGCGATGCGGGGATCGATGTCGAGCACCTTGTAGAGGTCTCTGAGTGCGAGCGCACGTACCGTCTCATCGTCTTGGTCGATTAAGTCGGGGTAGCGCGTTCCTCCCATAAAGATGCTGTAAAGAACCCCTTCGTCGGTAGGAGTTCGCTCGGCAAAGCAGTCCGACGGAAAGAGAACCCCGAGGATGTCCACCGGCTCTGACGAAGGCATGAGCGCACCGAAGCCGCGATAGTTACTGACCTTATGGTCAAAGCCGACAGCCACCTCGACGATCGGCGCATAGTAGAGGGCTCTAAAGGGTGCTAAGAGTTCGTCGGGAAGGGTCTCTCCGAGGAAGCTCGCCAAGGCGTGGGCACCTACGGTCGAGACCACCTGCTCGGCTGAGACTTCGTGTAGCTCTCCGCCTTGCTGGTAGGTGACAAGCCAGTCGCCTGCTGCGCCCTGTCTGACCGATGTGACGGTGGCTCCCGTGCGAATGTAGTCGGCTCCAATCAGCTCGACCATCTCGTGAATCATCGTCTCCAATCCGTGACGTGCGGAGTAGACCTCTTTGGTGGCTAGGCGATCACGGTCGCTCTTGGGCTCTTTGGCTTTTGCCATAGCTCCACGAATGAAGCTCCCATACTCCTGCTCTAGGTTGTAGAGCTTGGGTAGTGCGTGGCGAGTCTCCAGCTTCATCGGGTCTCCAGCGTAGATGCCCCCGACGAAGGGGTCGACGGCATACTGCAGGAAGCTCTTGCCGAGACGTCGCTTCGCAAGAGAGCCGACAGACTCGTAGGGATCGTTGCCTTTCTTGCGCCACGGCTCACTGAGCAGACGGAACTTGTCACTCAGCGTAAAGAGCGGTGTCGTGAGTCCGCTCCAAGGACCTGATGGGAGCTGGTGTAGCCTTCCTTTCTTATAGATGTATCGGCAGTTGCCCGCTGGTGTGGCGGCCTCGTAGCCTGAGGGTAGGAGGGCAAAGAGCTCGGCAACTTCGGGAAAAGATATCGACCCTGTGTTAGGCCCTGTCTCGAAGGTGTAGCCCTCCTCCTGCAAAGTGCGGATTTGTCCACCAGCACGCTCCGCCTCCTCGAGGACGAGTACGGGCAGTCCCGCTCTTCGTAGATAGAGTGCCGTGGTGAGTCCTGTGATACCGGCACCAATGACTATCGTTTGTTTCATACTGCGTTACTTTTATCGTGATTGTCTCGTGACCATCTCCTGGACGACCGTGAGCAAGCCTGCGGTCAGCTGGGAGAGTTCGTCGGGTTGGATGATGTATGGGGGCATGATGTAGCAGAGCCGGCCGAAAGGTCGTACCCAGATGCCAAGCTCCACAAAGCGTCGCTGCATAAAGGCCATATCGACCGGCTCATCTAGCTCGATCACGCCGATAGTGCCGAGGACGCGCACCTCGGTGACCCCGGCGAAGGTGCTGGCGGGTGCTAGCTCACGCTTCAGTTGCGCCTCGATCTTGGCGACACGCTCTAGCGTTGGTTCACGCTGCAGGAGTTGCAGACTGGCGAGGGCCACGGAGCAAGCCAAAGGGTTGGCCATAAAGGTCGGCCCGTGCATAAAGCAGCCCGCCTCGCCACGGCAAACGGTCTCAGCGACGCGCTGCGTCGTGACAATGGCGGAGAGCGTCATATAGCCTCCTGTGAGTGCCTTGCCGAGGGTGACGATGTCGGGCAGGACGCCCGCATGCTCCATCGCAAACATACGTCCCGTACGCCCGAAGCCTGTGGCTATCTCGTCGAAGATGAGCAGCACGCCATACTGATCGCACAGCTTGCGCGCCTCGACGAGGTAGTTGGGGTGGTAGAAGTACATACCGCCGGCTCCCTGCACGATAGGCTCTAGGATGAGTGCTGCGATCTGCTCGCCGTGCTGAGCGAGCACTTGGCGGAGTGGCTCCATAGCGTCGTCACGCCACGGCTCGCCCCACTTGACCGAGGGCGGTGCGAGGAAGTGTTGCTGTGGTAGTGCCGTGCCGAAGATACTATGCATCCCCGTGACGGGGTCGCAGACGCTCATAGCGTGCCAGGTGTCGCCGTGGTAGCCCCGACGAATGGTGACGAAGTGGTCTCGCTGCGTCTCACCGAGGGACTGCTGGTACTGGATCGCCATCTTGAGTGCCACCTCGACAGCCACCGAACCGCTGTCGGCGTAGAAGATCCAATCGAAGCCATCGGGGAGCATCTTCAGAAGTTCCTCGCCGAGTGCTATGGCAGGCTGATGCGTTAGCCCGCCAAACATGACGTGGCTCATCTGCCCTATCTGCGTCTCCACGGCAGCATTGAGCACAGGGTGGTTGTACCCATGCACTGCGCACCACCAGGAGCTCATGCCGTCGATCAGCTCTGTGCCGTCGGCTAGGTAGATGTGTACCCCCTCAGCGTGCGATACAGGGTAGACTGGTAGCGGATCTTCCGTTGATGTGTAGGGATGCCACAGGTGCTTGCGGTCCCACGCTAAGGCTTGCTGGACTGTTGAGTCGTATTGCTTCATAGTTTAAGCGGTTTCTTCGGTACGCCAATCCTTTTCGTTGGTATTGCGATAGCCCATCTCGGCGATGAGCTGCATGTCTTCGCGCGCCTGCATACCGCTGGTCGTCAGCATGTCGCCCGTGATGGCACTATTGATGCCGATGTACATAGCTTGGCGCATCACCTCTGGCGAAAGCCTCAGCCGCCCCCCACTAAAGCGCAGGAAAGCCGTCGGATTGATCAGACGAAAGAGTGCCACCGTGCGCAGATACTCCTCGTCCGTCAGGCGAGGCTCGTCGGCTAGTGGCGTCCCAGCGATCGGCTGGAGTATATTAATAGGTATGGAGCGTATGGCGAGCGAACGGAGATAGCAGGCGAACTCGATGCGCTGTGCCATCGTCTCGCCCATGCCGATGATCCCTCCCGAGCAAACCTGCAGCCCTACCTCTCGAGCCCAACGAATGGTCTGCTCTTTCTCTGCCTGCGTGTGGGTCGTGCAGAGCTTGGGAAAGTGTGACGGAGCACTCTCCAGATTGCAGTGATAGGTGGTGACACCCGCCTCGTGCAGGCGTCGGAGCTGCTCCTTCGTTAGCAGTCCCATAGAGGCGCAAAGCTTGATGTCGCTCGCCTGGTGCATCGCCTCATAGTGCTGCGCGATACGCTCTATCTCCCGATTACTCTGCCCTCGTCCACTGGCCACGAGTGCGATGCGCCCGATGCCCGCCTGACGATTAGCTCGTGACTCATCCACGCACGGCTCGACATCCAGTAGCGGATAGGCCTCTGCCTGCGTATGGTAGTGAGCACTCTGAGCGCACCAGTGACAATCCTCGGAGCAGTGTCCGCTCTTGACGTTGATGATCGAGCAAGTGTCGAAAGCGTCTCCCATACAGTGCCGCGTCACGCGGTGGGCTGCCTCGTAGAGAGCCTCGCTAGTCGCTTCTTTGGCGAGTTGGAGTGCTTCTTCTTGTGTCACCTCCACGGGATCGGAAGAGCAGAGAGAGGTAACGATGTCTGATAAAGGTCTCATGAGCATTCTATTGTATATCTATAATCGAATGGACGCATCGCCCACCCCTTGCTTAGTAAAGGAGTCTGCGATACGTCCATCGTTATTGGTGGAGAATTGATACAGTCTTTTGTTGGAGACTGTTATCTCATAGTACAGCCTCTTTAGTCAGCCGTAGCGCGCTCGAGTCGCTTCATAACAGCAAATATGAAAGCGGCAGAGAGGAGACAGCAGATGATTAGCACGCCCCAGAACCAGCCCATAGGCATCTTGTCCCAGAGAGAGCCCATCACGCCGACGAGCAGGTTACCGATAGCGGTTGCTGCGAGCCATCCACCCTGCATAAGACCAGCGTACTGTGGAGGTGCTACCTTAGAAACGAAGGAGAGACCCATCGGGCTAAGGAAGAGCTCAGCAAGTGTCAGTACGAAGTAAGTACCGATTAGCCAATTAGGCGATACGAGCGTATCACTGGTGCCATGGATATGAGCAGGAGCGGGTAGTGCGTACATGATCGTTGGGATCAGTAGTACGCAGAATCCGATAGCTGCTAGGAGCATACCGATACCTATCTTGCGAGGAGCTGAGGGCTCCTTACCACGATTGGCTAGATAACCAAAGAGACCTACCGTGACAGGAGTTAGCAGGATGATGAAGAATGGGTTGAACTGCTGGAAGATCTGAGGTGTAATGTTTCTCAGAGCATCAGCGATAGGCTTGATGTCTACGAAGTATCCACCGGCGAGACCAGCGATACCTAGCACGACGAGGACTAAGCCTGTCTTGACATTCTTCTTACCACCCAGTAGTCCGAAGGTAGAGAGGTAGATACCATACATAAAGCAGATGAAAGGTATCAGCATCAGTAGACTAAACGGCATATAGCCCGCAGCGTCTACACGTGATACGGTATAGTCTCGTGCGAAGAAGGTCATCGTCAAGCCGTTCTGGTGGAAAGCCATCCAGAAGAAGATCACAACGAAGAAGACCAGTCCTAGTGCGATGAGACGCTCCTTAACCTCAGCCTTAGACATCTCGACGACATGCGCTGAGCTGTCGCCCTGTGCTGCCATAGCCTTAGCTTGCTTGACGGTTACGTCTGCTGCCTTCCAGGTCTTACGACAGAGTACGAAGATCAAGATAGATATGATCAAGCTGATACAAGCCACAAAGAACGAGAGACTATAAGACTGTGACAAGGTCGTCGACACATAGTGCTCACCGAAGGCACGCTCGAAGCTTAACTCTTGAGCTGCTTCACCTCTGTCTTCACGCTCCGCATTGAGTTTATTGTTTAGATCAGCCGTCCACTCAGCTGGGATCTGCAGCATAGCCACGCGCTCATTGATAGCAAACTTGGCCGGCTCGTCCTTTGCATTGCGACTGATGAGGATCTCATGGTCAGCATCCGTGATCTGCAGTTGCGGATCTGTCACTAGCCCAGCTTTAGTATACTGGCGGAGAGCTGCTATACGTAGGTCGTGAAGAACCTGAGCCTCGTCCTCGGGGAACATGACGCCAGCCTTCTTCTTAGCAGCTGTAACCTTTTGGCTCTGCTCCTCAGCCGTTAGCTGAGCATACTCAGGGTGCTTAGCTTGTAGCTCTGCGATAAAGGCATCAGCATCGACCGTCTCATCGTTGAGCTTATTGTAGTTTGCGGGAATGGTTGCATCGTAGAAGTAGTTCTCCTTAGCTAGTACATTGTTCGTAATCCAGTTACCCATGCTAGGAGCAAAGAAGGCACCGATGTTGATGAACATGTAGAAGATAGAGAACGCCATATCACGTCCCTTAGAGTAGCGTGGGTCGTCATAGATCTTACCCACGAGTGCCTGTAGGTTACCCTTGAAGAGTCCCGTACCAGCAGCGATGAGGAAGAGGGACAAGAGCATGATCGTGACGCCTGCAGCTCCAGAACCAAAAGGTAACCCTAGGAGGAGGTAACCAGCGAACATGATCGTGACACCTGCAAAGATGGTTTTACCATATCCGAGCCATTTATCAGCTATGATACCACCGAAGATTGGGAGGAAGTAGACCAGCGCTAGGAAGGTTCCATATAGCATACTAGTCGTTGCCGAGGAGAAGCCGAACTTCGCCTGTAGGTAGAGCGTCAATATGGCTAGCATCGTATAGTAGCCAAAGCGCTCTCCCATATTCGTTAGGGCCAATACGATGAGCCCCTTGGGGTGTTTATTTTCCATATGAATGGTTCGTTTATAGATTAGTATTTTTCAAGTTATTCATTGCTGCGGTAGCTCGATCAGCTTGATAGAGCCACTCGTTAGGTCGAAGTAGATTGTGTAGGGCAGCTGGCCTAGCTTGTCAGCACCGAGCTTGTGCTCTAGGAGTGCTGTGCGTCCCCACTGCGCCACCGAAAGCTCTAGCATGATCGCCTGGCTCCGCTCGGGCAGCTGTAGTGCTACGCGAGCTCGTCCTGGCTCGATGTAGCGGAGTGCCTTGCTCTTGGTCAACTTATGTAGCTCCGTATCGCTCTGCTGCGTGGAATGATCTAGTGCCTCGACACTTATGTATATAGGAGCACCCGAGAGGTCTCCCTTGTCGACCAAGCCGTACTGTGGCGCAAAGCGAGCCACTACCTGCTGCGAGACTGGCTCGTCAATGGGGACATCCACAATCTCCTCGTAGTATCGTCTCGTAGTACGACCAGCAAAGAGTGCTTGCAGTGCTGCTATCTCTTTGTCCAGTCCGTCTAGGACCATCTTGAGTGCTGGCCCGTCGCACGGCATCGTCTCGACTTGACCCGAGAGCAGCTCCACACGACGCTCTCGTAGTTCGAAGAGTCTACTAGCCGCTACCTCAGCCTGCTTGGCACGTGAGGTCGCTAGGGCATACTCTTGAGGTAGTGCCTGACTCGCCTCCTGTTGGGTTACCCCCTTGGGATAGTCTGCGAGGTAGTCTGTCGTGGTAGGCTTGTACGCCTTGCCGTGGAGTGAGTAGAGCAGTCCTTCGGGCGTTAGTGCTGCTAGCTGCTCGACAGAGGGCGTCGCCACCGACTGAATTAGATAGCTCTGTGTCGTGTCGGGTACGCCATGAGCGTGCATCGCCACACGCTCTATCTGGTAGCGTGTCGTGGGCTGCGTCGCATAGCTCTCACCTAGATACCTAGAGGCGTAAGCGACCAGCGCGCCTGGCTCAAACTGCTCCTCCGAGATGATAAAGTGAATGCGTAGTTGTGTCTTCGGTAGATAGTAAACGACCCCGTTCGCAGGCTGTTCGCCAGCCACGTACGGAGTCACAGTCGCCTGACGACTAGCGCAACTCGTGAGCCACACCATCGTCATCACCATCGCCCATCTAATTAGTCGGGTAGGGGTCTTAAATCTGTGCATAATCTACCAGTGAAAAATAGACTTGGGACAAAGATACGAAAAAGAGATTGGAAGTCAGAGATTAGATATCTGGCAAGCTTGCGCCAAAAACTCGCGCCCCCTGCTACAGCTCACCCCTTCGAGAGAGTCGGCGTGGCGCAAGTTACTACGGAGCATAGCTCAGTGCATCAATGTTTTTTGTACATTTGTGAGAACCAATCATCTAAAGACAAAAGTCTATGACACAAAGACTACACTATTTACTACTTACGCTGACCGTCCTCCTGCTGGGGCAGGTCGTCTGTACGGCTCAGGAGCCCGCTGAGCCCGCTCAGGTAGAACTAATCGTACCTAAGGGCGCGCTATTTGTCAACTTTGAGGTGAGCTACCTCAGTGGGGCTGAGGCGAGCAGCATCGACTTCGGCGATGGCACCGTAGAGAAGTACAATGGACAGTATCGGTCTGTCCACCACTCGTATGCCACTGCGCTAGCGGAGGAGACAGTCATCAAGATTGACGCTGCCCATCTTACGCAGCTACGCAGCTCCAGTGTTGCTGCAGGCTTCTCAGGCTTTGGCAAGATTGTAGCCCCAGAGCTACAGAAGTTGCGGCTTGGCGTTCCAAACTACACGCTTCGAGACAGTCGCGAGCAGATGGTAGACCTTACGAATTGTCCCAAACTTGAGGATATCGTCCTCTACAATGCGCCTGGGATTAAGCTTCCTTCAGAGCAATCGCTACTTAGGAGCGTATCCATCACTAGCCCCGCCTCTACTACGGATAGATACTATGCCACACTCTCCAATAAGCATCTAGACCTATCTGGCTACACCGCCCTAAAGCAGGTCAATCTACAGTATCAGCCGAACCTGGAGACGATCGATCTAACCGGAGCGACTACCCTAACCGACCTCACGCTCAAGCAGTGCAACCTCTATAAAATCAACGGCATCAAGGAGCTAGTTGCGCTTAAAGAGGTCGACCTCTCAGGCAACTTCCTCCCCTACTCTTCGTTACCGCTCAAGCGTCCGGCGCTCACCAAGTTTGAATATGGGCAGGCTGGCATACGCCTAGCTCCCGAGTGCGTGGACAAGAACACCATCCACCTAGCCGATATGCTCGAGGTGAAAGATGCCGACGGCGCACCACAGCTTACAACCCTCAAGCAGGTCAAGCAGCTCAACACGCCACGTACGCTCAAAGAGGGACAGGACTACATCCGCAAGGGGAGCGATCTCATCATCCTCGAGCGTGGCTTCGGTGGCTTTGGCGGCGACAACCCGCTAGACGCTATCCAGCTAAGCATCAAGACCACCAATGCCTACTACCCCGACTACGGTAAGAGCAAGTATGAAGATCCTGAGCTCAAGCTAGACATCGCTCGCGAGGGTGCCGTCTATCCTCAGGAAAAGCAGAAACTTACCTTCACCGCTAGTGAGGGAGGCACCATCGACGCCATGGCGGGTGACACTAAGCTCACCACAGGTGCCGAGGTAGAGCCGGGTACACCACTCACATTCACAGCAACACCAGCTGAGGGCTATATGATTACTAAGTGGAGCATCAATAATGTCGTACAGATGACTCCAGGGATTAACAAGAAGCCCGTCACGGAGAGCACCATCCAAGTCAATATGTATAGCGAGCCAATGAACGTCACTGTCACCTTTGCCAAGGCAGAAGACAACTGTCTCGTCACCTTCTCCCAGGAGGGCGAGGGCAAGCTGACGGTCACGGTCGATGGCAAGCCGTTTACCTCAGGGACATTCGTTGCCAAGGGTACGAAGGTGCTCTTTGAGGCGAAAGCTTTCACCAACAACATCGTCAAGGAGTGGCAGGTCAATGAGGAGATCATCCCTGTGGGCAAGGAGCAAGCAAGCTATACACTGACTGTTGACAAGAAGACGGAGGTCAAGGTCATCTTCGCCATCCATGACGCCATCGATGCGGTAGCAGCTACACGCTATCAGATTGCGCAGACCGACCAGACGCTCACTGTGCTGGGAGCCTCAGCAGGCGAGACCATCCGTCTCTACACACTCACCGGCACACTCGTCGCCACCGCAACGGGCAGTGCTACGCTCACCGTCGCACAGCTTCCCGCAGGCGTCTACCTCCTGCAGGTCGGCAACGAATGGATTAAGGTAACACTCTAGCCCGACTTGCGACATAGTCGAAAACGGTCTCGAGGGGCGAAGATTCAGATATTTATTGTACCTTTGCCCCTCGAAGCTTGTCTCCCCAAGTGTGAGCAGCTCACGATTGCTACTTGATCGAGACAAGCCCTTGCGGTATCCACGTGGTGCTAGACGATGGCAGAGACCATCACTAGCCCTCCTGCTACTGAGTATGAGGAGAGCCACGCTCCTGCAAGATTATTAACTACTTAAACGCAACAAAGCAATGAAAAAGGATCTACATCCTGAGAATTACCGTCCAGTGGCATTCAAAGATATGTCCAACGACGAAGTCTTCATCACGAAGAGTACAGCAAACGCTAAGGAGACTATCGAGATTGATGGTGAGACCTATCCTCTTATTAAGATAGAGATTTCGAACACCTCTCACCCTTTCTACACGGGCAAGGCCAAGCTCGTCGATACGGCAGGACGTGTCGATAAGTTCATGAGCCGTTACGGCAATCGTGGCAAGAAGGCTGACAAGTAAGCCACTCATCGGAGTCTGAGAGCGCACACCGCCTCTCTCGCTCCCTCCCACTACATCATCGCAAAGCACGCTACACACCCTCGTCGGTGCGTAGCGTGCTTTCCTTATATGAGACTATTGCTCGCTCACCCGCCACTGAATAAGAAAAAGAGGTGTCTCTCCCTAGTAGGAAAAGACACCTCTCGAATCATAGTTGCGGAGACAGGACTCGAACCTGTGACCTTTGGGTTATGAGCCCAACGAGCTACCACTGCTCCACTCCGCGGTCGTTTGTATCTGCAAAGATACGAAGAATATCTGAGAAGACCAAATACCCCTCCACTTATCCAAGGCTGACGCATTAATTTAGACCCGACTACATATTGATACGGCACTATGTCGGAGGAAACGGATTCCCACGTGGATATTTCGAAATATCCAGGTGGAGAATTTTTATTTCCCACGTGGGGAAGAAAAAATTCCTCGGAGGAATCAAATGAAACTTCGGAGGAAATGAATGACGCCCACGTGGAAAATAAAAAATATCCACGTGGAGATTTGAGATTTCCCACGTGGATATTCGAGAAAGGAGGGAGTCGGACGTAACTCTTTATAGGGACGCACGGAAGTGTCCAGCCGGAGGGCGTCCGTCCCCGAACCAGCCGTGACCGATAACAACTTAACGCTGTCTCACTTTGACACAACGGACGCCCTCTGACTAGAACATCGATACGACACCCTGCTTTCTAAGTTCATATGCAAGTAAAAAGCGAAGTTTTTTTTCTCGTTTCGGAAGCTCGGTCGACTTCTCTTCGGTGAACCGCTCGGCGGGGTGGGGGCTCCCACCGTAGGGGCGGACCTGTGTGTCCGCCCGTCCTCACCAGAGCGCAGTCTATTCTGCGGGCGGACACGTAGGTCCGCCCCTACACAAGCTACGTCAGCACGACAATTCCACTCATCAAACGCTGTAACCCCGATCTGTAGGGACGCACGGTCTGTGCGTCCGTCCCCGTCAAAGCGAAACATCGTCAAGATCATTCGACAACGGACGCCCTCCCACTAGATACTCAACGTGCGTCCCTACATATCGTTACTCGTCATCGGGGTTCGGACGCAGTAGCAGTTCGCTCGCCTAGGGTGCTAGTCGCGCACCTCGAGGACGCGCTCCTCTGAGATGACGTAGTGCATTGTCTTGTCCCACGGGTCTAGAGGGATGCGCTCGACAATCTGCTGCGAGTCAGTGACCGCTACACGCAGAGCGTGAGGACAGCGTACGAAAAAGCGGTCGTAGTACCCCTTGCCACGACCCATGCGTCCGCCGTGCGGGTCGAAAGCGACCCCTGGTACTAGGATTAGCTCGATGTCGGCTGGGTCTACCGCTTCGTCCTGCAGGGCTGTCGGCTCGAGGATTTTGTACCCCCCGCTGGTGACTAGGGCGTCAGGCTCGTAGGCGTAGAAGTTGATGTCGTCACCCTCGACGCGCGGTATCAAGAGCTGCTTTTCCTGCTTATGAGCGGTTAGAATCGGCGTCAGGTCTACTTCGTCAGGCAGTGCACAGTAAAGGGCTACGCACTGGCTGCGCACGAAGGGAAGAAAGCTCTCTATCTGCTGACAGATGCGCTCCGAGACGCTCTGCCGGTATTCTTCGGTCCAGTAGCTACGCTTCGCCTCGCGAAGGGCGCGGCGAAGGGCTTTTTTCTCTTCTCTCTGTGTCGTGGGGGTGCTCATTCTCTTGTTATAGAGTAGGGTAATTGTCTAGTAAGTATCGCTCAGCACTGGATATCATCGGGTCTTCCTGGGTCATCACCTGATAGAATCCAGTGGCGCCAAAGAGATGGTTGGCTATTAGAGCGTACATTTGCTGTGAGAGCCTTTGGGCTGCTTGGCGTAGCATCTGCGGACGCTGGGCAATGCCTTGCTCGGCAGCGTAGGCAGCAAGGTCATTGAGTAGAGACCTGTCCTGTACAAGGAGTGCAAGGAGCTCCTGCACGGAACTCAAATCACTCAGGCTCTCTCTATTGAGGTCTACAAAGTAAAAGGCAAACTCCTGCATAGCTCCGGACATAATCAGGCGCGCTGCATACGCATTAATCATGGCGGTGTCCTGAGGAATGAAGATGTCGGGCATGATGCCGTAGCCACTGAATAGGAGACGCCCCTTGTCGCTGTGGTACTGTCTGCCCCTAGTAAGGCTCAAGGAGTCGGGACAGTCTCCCACGGGCTTGATATCAGAGACGCTCGAGAGACTCTCCTCGATGGAGGAGAGACTGCCCTGCTCATAGGGACGCTGGATGTTGCGCCCCGAGGGGGTGTAGTAGCGAGCTACGGTGAGACGTACACTGGAGTGGTCAGAGAAGGTAAAGGGTTGCTGAACTAATCCCTTGCCATAGGTCTGCCGCCCTACGATGATAGCGCGATCGTGGTCCTGCATAGCCCCCGAAAAAATCTCAGAGGCCGAGGCACTATTCTCATTGACCAGCACGATAAGTGGCAGGTCTTGGAGCATCCCCTCACCGTTTGCTATGATATCTTCGCGGGGCATTGTGCGTCCCTCAGTGTAAACTACCAATTGGTCTTTACGTAGGAACTCATTAGCGACTGCGATTGCGGAGGTCATGTATCCACCGGTGTTGTCTCTTAGGTCGAGGATTAGGGCTTTAGCTCCAGCCCGCTGCAACTGTCCCCAGTGCTGGATGAACTCGTCATAAGTGGTACGTGCCCAGGTGGTAATCTGCATCAGCCCGATGGTCGGCGTCAGCATGTAGCTCACGTCGATGCTCCTAATGGGTACAGGACCCCGTACTACACTTACCTTGGAGGGCTTATGGCGTCGTAGGATAGAGAGCTGCGCCACGGATCCCACGGGACCTCTTAAAGCACTCATGATGGAGTCCTGATTGTTGCGCTCTCTGAGGAGACTCTTGCCATTGCAGGAGAGGATGCGATCACCCGGCTCTAGCCCCGCCGTCTCCGAGGGCCCCCCATCGAAGACCTGATCCACGACAATTGTGTCGGTGATGATGTTGTAGATGATACCAATCCCCTCGAACTGTCCCTCCAGTCTCTGCTCCTCACGCTCAGACTCTAGGGGAGGAATGTAAGTCGAGTGCGGATCGAGCGCACCGAGCAAGTAGGGAAGCATATTGGTCCTTAGCTCTTCGACATCCACTGAGTCCACATAGTACTTGTCAATCAACTGAAGTACCTGATCAAACTTGTCGGCGTGTGTGAAACTTCTATAGCGAGACACAAGCCAGAATGCCCCTCCCCCGATCAGTACACCCGCAGCGAGGCAGAGCAAATACTTATATTGACGACGCATATCGACCACTTGTTCTTCTCAATATCTAGATAGGTACATATACTAATGAGACGACTGCTCTGTCGCTTGGGGTGCGGTGTCGAGAGGTATGTAGACCACTTCGATACCAGCCCGCTCGAGTAGCTCGACGCCATCCGTAAGACGGTACTGCTCTCCGTAGACGACGCGCCTGATACGACTTTGGATGATTAGCTTGGCGCACTCAAGACAGGGAGAAGCTGTGATATAAATAGTGGCGCCTGTGCAGTTATTGCCCGATGCTGCTACCTTGGTGATAGCATTTGCCTCAGCGTGGAGGACGTAGGGCTTGGTAATCCCCTCCTCATCTTCGCACACATTCTCGAATCCAGAAGGCGTACCGTTGTAGCCGTCCGAGATAATCATCTGATCGCGCACGATGAGTGCTCCTACTTGTCTGCGGCGGCAGTAAGAGTTCTCAGCCCATATGCGAGCCATACGCAGGTAACGGCGGTCTAAGATGGTCTGCTTTGAGTCAGAAGCAGAGGGGGTAGTCGGTGTGATTGTCATCGTGTTTTGATTTACTCCTAGCGTAAATCGTCACAAAGGTACTGATTATTTGAGACTGATGCAACGGGAAGATTGTCGAGCGATGCGAGGGGAGACGGTAGAGATGCGGGAGGAGTGATGAAGGAATCGGCGGAACGGTGTAGCCCGCTGTGTGGAGGCTCGTGATGAGGCGCATCCTTACAGCGGGCTACAGATGATGAGAAGTGGTCCGACTGCTCTTGCAGTCAGGTCGTACGCTTAGCGGAGAGCGTAGGTGGCGCGAACGGTTACGGAGATGGTCTTCTGGCGAGAGGAGGTGTTGAACGCACCGCCCCACGAGTAGTCTTCGCCTGCGTTCTTGCCGACAATTTGGAAGACGCCCATTGAGGCATTCTGCAACTTGCCCACCTTGCCACGGCTTCCCGAGGCAATCTCTTCGGCGCGGTTCAGCGCGTCCTCAGAGGCTTGGCGTAGCATCTGATGCTTGAGGTCATCGAGACTTGTGTAGTAGTAGGCGGGTGCCTCGCTCGTGATCTCCACTCCCTGCGAGATGAGCGAAGAGATACTCTTCGAGAGCTCCTCGACACCGTCGAGGTCTCCGCTAGTCACCGTGACAGTCTGCGTGAGGATGTAGCCGTTGGGCACCTGCTGGTAGTTACCATGCGTGTCGTAGCCACTGTTGTAACTCTGCGTTACATCTAGACTCCCGAAGGAGAAGCCGTTAGCTTTGAGCCCCGCATTCTGGAGGTATTCCTGGACGACGGTGCGCTCTCGCTCTATCTCTGTGTAGGCTTCGCCCAGCGTAGCGCGTTGCACGCGAAAGGAAGCACTCCAGACGATCAGATCGCTCTCGAAGTCCTGCTCCGCATTTCCCGTGACCGAGACGATACGCTGCTTACGGACCGACAGATAGGTCGAGCCTGCGATCCAGATGCCTAGGACAAAGGCGACAGCCAGTACCAAGGCTGCCCAAAAGGTCCACTGCTTGTTCATATCCATACCTATTTAGATTAAGTGGTGTGTTTCTGCAGATGAAGTGACGCGCCCCGCTGGCGTAGTGCTAGACGCCCTTCTCGAGGAGGAACTTCTCCACCTCGAGGGCTGCGCGACAGCCTGTACCGGCAGAGGTAATAGCCTGGCGATAGCGTGGGTCAGCTACGTCACCAGCCGCGAAGACTCCCTCCACACTAGTGAGCGGTCTTCCCTCATAAGTCACGATATAGCCCGCAGCGTCCAGCTCCAGCTGACCTGCGAGGAAGTCCGTATTAGGCTTGTGTCCGATAGCTAGGAAGAAGCCATCGATGGCTATATCCCGCTTGGCCTCCTCGGGGGTGCCCTTCTTGTAAACAAGATGTGCGCCCTCCACGCCGTTGTCTCCAAAGAGTCCGAGCGTGTTATGCTCGAAGAGCACCTCTATATTCTGCTGAGCGAAGACTCGCTCCTGCATCACCTTAGAGGCGCGTAGATGATCCTTGCGTACGATGAGGTAAACCTGCTCAGCGAGACCTGCCAGGTATAGAGCCTCCTCGCAAGCGGTATCACCACCGCCTACTACAGCGACACGCTTCTTACGATAGAAGAAGCCGTCACACGTAGCGCATGCCGAGACGCCCATTCCAGCATACTTCGTTTCGTCCTCTAGACCGAGATACTTAGCGCGTGCGCCTGTAGCGATGATAACTGCCTGAGCCGTCAGCTCCGTCGAGCCATCGATCTCCACCTTAAAGGGACGCTCCGAGAGATCGATGCGCGTCACCTCGCCTGAACGTATGTCAGCTCCGAAGCGCTCTGCCTGCTGGCGCATCTGTTCTAGTAGTTGAGTGCCCGTGATTCCCTCTGGGAAGCCGGGGAAGTTCTCCACCTCGGTGGTCGTCGTTAGCTGACCGCCAGGCTGAAGTCCCTGATAAAGCACGGGAGATAGGTTAGCGCGTGAAGCATAGATGGCTGCGGTGTAGCCCGCAGGTCCAGAGCCAATGATAAGGCATCGTATGGTTTTGTCCTGTGACATAAGATAGTAGAGTAGGTTCGTTGGTTTGTGATTAACTAATATCCACAAAGGTATATAAATATTGTGTAAAAACGGAGTAGCCCACACGCCCACCCCGTAGGAGGAGCGTACAGGCTACTTCTAGTATCGTCAGACCGTGTGTGGCGACTCAGAGCTGAGTCCCATTAGTCCCGTAAGCCTGGGACTGTCGGTCGATGAATAGAGTCCGCTACTTAATCTCCCACGTGTCCTCGGTCATGAGGAGCTCGCGGAGTGTGCGTACCTTGTTCTTTTCCTTTTGCTGGTCAATCTGGTCGTGGACGGCCCAGTCGTAGGTCGGACCCTCGACGTCACGTATGACTCCCATAGCGACGGGTAGCCCATCGGCACCGTTCATAGCGGCAAGCATCATATGTAGGAAGGGGTTTGGCTCATGGGCATCGTGCGTCAGCACGTCGTCGAGCGTGTAGCCCTCCTCCCCGATGGTGACAGCGCGCAGCTTGAAGCCGTCGAGTACGAGACCACGCTGCTTGTCTTCACCGAAGAGCATCTTCTCACCGTGCTGCAGGACGATGGTCTTGTCGGCTCGGACAGCACGGTCACTGATAGCCGCGTGCGCTCCGTTGTTGAAAATCATACAGTTTACCAAGACCTCTGTGACGGCAAAGCCCTTGTGCTTAGCACCTGCCAGTAGGCAAGCGGTGAGCGTAGGCTGATCTACGTCGAGCGAGCGTGCGAAGAAGTTGCCACGAGCACCCATAACCAGCTCGGCCGGCTCGAAGGGATCCTCAACGGTTCCGTAGGGAGAGCTCTTCGTAACTAGTCCACGAGGCGACGTGGGCGAGTACTGCCCCTTGGTCAGTCCGTAGATGCGGTTGTTGAAGAGTACCTCATTGATATCGACATTGCGTCGTACGGCGTGGATGAAGTGGTTACCACCGATAGCAAGACTATCACCATCGCCAGACATAAGCCAGACGGTGAGGTCGGGACGGGCCACCTTAACGCCAGTAGCTACTGCGGCACCACGACCATGTACGGTGTGAAAGCCGAAAGTACTCATATAATAAGGAAGTCGCGAAGAGCAGCCGATACCTGAGACGACGACCGTCTCATCGGGAGCTATGTCTAGCTCAGCCATCGCCTTATGGACAGCCGCTAGGACACCGTGGTCGCCACAACCTGGGCACCACTTGACGGGTGATGCGTTTTTGAAATCCTTAGGGGCAAATCGTAGCGCACCCTTTTCTAGATTACTATTCGTTTCAATCATTGCAGTTGTGGTCTTATTTATAGTTGCTCGGCGAGTATCTCTTCAAAAGCAGTGACTAGATTGCCCACCTTGAGGGGCTGTCCCTGCACCTGGTTGTACTGATAGATATTGGCATCAGGCACCTTGTTGCGTAGGAGCATGGCCATCTGACCGAGGTTCTGCTCGGCGACGACGACACGTGGGTAGCGACGTAGGATATCCTCTGTGTTCTTAGGCATAGGATTGATAAAGGTGAACTGCGTGTGCGCTACCTTGTGTCCCTTCTTCTGTAGCGCACGGCAAGCGTCGCTCAGGTGCCCATAGGTGCTACCCCATCCTACGATAAGCAGGTCGGCATCCTCGACATCACCCTCTACGGTGAGCGGAGGAATCACCTCGGCAATGTGCTGAATCTTGTTGTGACGCTGTAGGACCATCAGCTCATGGTTAGGACCATCGGTGCTGATTGCGCCAGTCTTATTGTCCTTCTCCAGACCACCCGTGCGATAAGGCAGGGCACCCGCTCCTGGGACTGACCAGTAGCGTACGAGCGTCTCTGGGTCGCGCGTATAAGGCATCCAGGGCTCCTCGCCCTTATATTGGTCGACGTAGTGCGGTTTAATCTCGGGATACTGCTCGTAGTCGGGGATGCGCCAAGCGACAGAGCCGTTTCCTAGGTAAGCGTCTGAGAGGAGAACGACGGGCGTCATGTGCTCTATGGCTAGCTTCACGGCGTAGTATGCGGCGTCAAAGCACTTAGAGGGAGAGGTGGGCGCGATGACTACCATCGGCGACTCACCATTGCGCCCGAACATAGCCTGGAGGAGGTCGGTCTGCTCTGACTTCGTCGGCATACCCGTCGAGGGCCCACCGCGCTGTACATCTACAAGTACGAGTGGTAGCTCGGCGATGACGGCGAGGTTCAGTGCCTCACTCTTGAGTGCGACTCCTGGTCCAGAGGTTGATGTGACACCAAGGCGACCCGCATAGGAGGCACCTATGGCGGTACAGATGCCTGCTATCTCATCCTCAGCCTGCATGGTAATTACGTCGAGAGACTTGTACTTAGCGAGGAAGTGTAGGATATCGGTCGCAGGGGTGATGGGGTATGAGCCGAGGAATAGCTTGAGACCGGCACGTTCTGCGCCAGCGATGAGTCCGAAAGCGGTCGCCTTATTGCCTGTTACATCTAGATAGACGCCAGCCTCTTGTGGAGCGCCCTCGATGACAAAGGGGGTGCCTACCGAGGCGTGTGTGTTAGCAGCGTAAGAGTATCCCCCATGGAGTGCCGAAATGTTGGCTTGGCGGACGAGCTCCTTCTTGGCAAATTTCTTACTGATGAAGTGCTCTGCCTGCTCGAGAGGTCTATCGAAAAGCCAAGAGACTATACCTAGGGCAAACATGTTCTTGCACCTCAGTCTGCCCTTAGCATCCATATCTATGTCTTTTAGCACCTCCTGGACCATCGTGCTGATGGGGCATGCGAGGACTCTGTCGGGGTTAAGCCCCAGTTCTTGGATAGGGTCGTCCGTCTGGTAGAGAGCTTTCTTGAGATCTTTCTCGCCACAGGAGTCACTATCTATGATGATGATGGAGTCGTGGCGCAGGTTCTTCACGTTGACCTTGAGTGCTGCTGCATTCATTGCCACGAGGACGTCAGCGTAGTCTCCTGGAGTGTGGACTTGACTACGACCGATGCGTACCTGAAAGCCTGACACACCTCCCAGTGTGCCTTGAGGAGCTCGGATCTCAGCAGGATAGTCGGGAAAGGTCGAGACCGAGTTACCATACATCGCTGACATATCAGAGAAGATGGTACCCGTGAGCTGCATACCGTCGCCCGAGTCGCCTGAGAAGCGTACTACTACCTCTTCGATAATTCTTTTGTTCGGTTTGTCTGTCATAATATTAAGATGAATAAAAAGGTGTAGGGCTCAAATCCTTGAGAGGGTGATTGAGCGAAACCTTCCGAGCAATAGGACCCCTACAGGAAAACTTTTGTACACCATGCGTCCCACGCCCCCTCCTACAGCTGTCGAGTGCTGGTGAACCAGTGCTAGAAATAGGGGGAGCTAGCGACTGCTCACCACACCACCGCCGTAAGCGGATGGGCGCAACCACATAGATAGCACAAAGGTACTACTTATTTCGTTGCCACTAACCATTTTTCGGTACGAGAGCAAGGAGTACCCACCAGAAGCCCTCTGACGTGACCTCCAGACAGCATCAAGCCCCTAGCGATTGTCGTGTAATCAGTAGGGGCTTGGTGCTAAATAATTAAATGTGTCTCCAGCTAGGCCGTGACGACTACTCGGTAAAGCTCCGGTAGAAGTCCACATAAGCCTCGGGATGCTCCGCAGCTGGTCCTGGGTACTCCAAGATTTTGCGGTCGGGCTGTGCGCGTAGGTAGTCGACCAGTGCCGGCGAAACTTGCTCTTGTCCCAGAATTACCCCGTCGGAGTAGTGAATAGCCATACGACGGAGAGCGTCTGGCGTCACCTCCCCCTGGAGCGGATCTAGCATAGCTCCCGTGATTTTGTCAAACTCGAGCTTCTTGATTAAGTCTTCGCCGATCACGCCCTCCTCCTCGTTTCCATCGACGGAGAAGATTACCTTCGCACGCTCGAAGTAAGGGTCGTCCTTGTATGCGGTCTTGAGGTAGACCGGTGCTAGTGCCGAGAACCATCCCATACAGTGTATCAAGTCAGGTATCCAGCGGAGATTCTTGATTGCCTCAAAGACTCCTCGGATGAAGAAGATACTTCTATCCGCATTGTCGCTAGGCGCACCCTCGGAGGGTGGCCCGAAGAGGCTCTTGCGCCCGAAGAGGTCTGGGTTGTCGATGAAGTACACCTGTATGCGCGTCGAGGGTATCGAGGCGACCTTGATGACGAGTGGGTGGTCGTAGTCATCGACGATGACGTTGATACCCGATAGCCTGATGACCTCGTGGAGCTGGTTGCGACGCTCATTGACGAGCCCGTAGCGCGGCATGAAGATGCGCACGTCATGCCCGGCGCTCTGTATATGTTCAGGCAGATAGCGAGCCACGTGAGCGAGGTCACTCTCAGGGAGATAAGGGTATATCTCTTGAGATATGTAGAGTACTTTCTTGTCTTTGGGAGCCATAATGATTTCCTTGCGTTCTCTACAAAGATACTAAAACTTGGCGAAAGGGCACACCACTCCTCTTCGCTCCCCAGGGCTGACGCATTATAATGAGACTGTTACGATAGTCTCTCTAATTGCTCTGGCAGGAGCTACAGATAGCGACCAGCGAGGAGTGGAGAGGTAGATGAGCTCATTATATATGATGAGTCACCCATGGATTGGCTATTAGCTGTCGGAACCATCGGAGCTATCAGAATGATCGGATCTCTAATCTCAGCCCTCTAACTTCTAATTACCCTCCTTTTTCGAATATCCACGTGGGAAATCTGAAATCTCCACGTGGATATTTTTTATTTTCCACGTGGGCGTGATTCATTTCCTCCGAAGTTTTATTTGATTCCTCCGAGGAATTTTTTCTTCCCCACGTGGAAAATCTGAAATATCCACCTGGATATTTCGAAATATCCACGTGGAAATCCGTTTTCCCCGACATAGGACCGTATCGATATGTAGTCGGGTCTAAATTATTGTAGCGAGCCAGCGATGCATTTCTTCAGCCCTGATGCGAGAAGTACCCAGAGCGGGACTTGAACCCGCACGACCGCAATTGGCCAAGGGAGTTTAAGTCCCTCGTGTCTACCGATTCCACCATCTGGGCAGTCTCCTGCGTCTCATCGTGAGAGCCCCGCTATCGAGCTAGCGACCCCTCACTGCTCGGCAAAGGTACAGAAAAAGCGGATATACCACTATCTCTATATAGTATAAGGAGTGCACTCACCAGCACAGCACTACTCAGACCTCCGCCACTAGCAGGGTGCTAGTCGAGTGGTGGGAGGTCAGGGCGGGTGAGGTAATCGGCGACGACGATGGGGTAGTAGGTATGCTCTAGGCGGTGTATGCGCTCAGCAAGCGTATCGACTGTGTCATCGCTGTGCACCGCTAGGCGCACCTCGCAGAGTGTCGAGCCACGGTCATACTCACCATCGATAAGGTGGATGGTGATACCGCTCACGGAGCATCGCTCCTCGAGAACACGCTCATGGACACGGTCGCCGTACATCCCTCTGCCCCCGTACTCTGGGAGGAGCCCAGGGTGGATGTTGAGGATGCGCCTGGGGAAGGTCGCCAGCAGGCACTCCGGCACCAATCCGAGGAAGCCCGCGAGGACGATAGCGGTCACCTGATAATCCTCCCGAAGTCGCTGGGCAAAAGCGACCTCCCCCATTTCCTTACGACGGAAGACCAGATGTGGCACGCCAAGTCTCTCGGCTCGCTGGAGGACTCCTGCTTGGGGATTGTCTGTGGCTATGAGAGCTACTGACACCTCCTGGACGGAGGTCAGATAGTTGACGAGGGCCTCAGCATTTGTCCCATTGCCCGAGGCGAAGATTGCTATGGTTTCCATTTTTATTCGTACATTTGTTGCACATAAGGGGCGTGAGTGTGCAAAAGTGCATCCGCATCTACAGGCTCAGCACTCCTCTTGTGTACAAAGGTACAGCTAAATCCGCTGACACGCATATGCCCTAGGCTAGGTAGCGGGGTCAGGAAGTAGCCACTACCCACTGGAGTAAGACTAATTAATTATTCATCAATAACCTATTAAGCAATGAACGCAGAAATAGAAAGCAAGGTAAAAGACCTGATCGCAGACAAGCTCAACGTCGAGCTCTCAGAGGTAACTCGTGAGGCGAACTTTACGACCGACCTCGGTGCTGACTCTCTCGATACAGTCGAGCTGATGATGGCATTCGAGAAGGAGTTTGACATGACCATCCCCGACGAGGAGGCTGAGGGCATCAAGACTGTCGGCGACGCTATCGATTACATCGAGAAGCAGCAAGCATAAGTAAGACCTAGAGGCGTGAGCTCACGGCTCACGCCTCACCATCCGCTACAGGGGTATGGGTCACACCATCGTGCGACAGCGCACGTCTCACTGTAGCACATACAGAGCTCGAGGGCAGGCGTCAGATATCCCAGCCATGGGTGCTGGGCTTGCCCTCGCGTGTACACTAAGCCTTATAGTTTACCTCGTTAGGGCAGAGCTCTAGCGCGTACTCTCTCCATATTCCCGACGCTTGACACTGATATAAGCCTATGCAATTCAAAAGAGTAGTCGTGACTGGCCTAGGTGCCATCACCCCCATTGGCAATGACGCTCCCACAACCTGGCAAAATATGCTAGCCGGCAAGAGCGGAGCCGCTCCCATCACACAGTTCGATGCCTCCAAGTTCAAGACCCAATTCGCCTGTGAGGTCAAGGGCTTTGACCCCAATGAGCACTTCGACCGTAAGGAGGTACGCCGCTATGATCGCTACACACAGCTCGCACTCGTGGCGACAAAAGAGGCAATACAAGACTCGGCTATAGACTTAGATGCCGTCGATAAGAACGAGGTCGGCGTCATAATCAGCGCCGGCATCGGAGGGCTGGAGACCTTTCAGGAGGAGATTATGCAGTATGATCCCGAGCGGGGTCCCCGCTTCAACCCATTCTTCATCCCGAAGATGATCTCCGACATTGCCGCTGGTCTAGTCTCGATAGAGTACGGCTTCCACGGACCTAACTATAGTGTCGCATCGGCCTGCGCCTCCTCGACCAATGCCATCATCGACGCTGCCATCATGATACGCCTCGGCAAGGCAAAGATGATGGTGGCTGGCGGTAGTGAAGCGGCCGTGACTGTCGCCGGTATCGGTGGCTTTAACGCGATGCACGCTCTCTCCACCCGCAATGACTCGCCCGAGACAGCTTCTCGCCCCTTCAGCGCAAGCCGCGACGGCTTCGTACTAGGTGAGGGTGCAGCCATCCTTATGCTCGAGGAGTACGAGCACGCTGTGGCGCGTGGTGCTAAGATTTATGCCGAGTTCGCCGGCTTCGGGCTCTCGGCCGATGCGCATCACCTGACCGCCAGTCATCCAGAGGGTCTAGGAGCCAAGCTCGTGATGACCCGCGCGCTCGAGGATGCTGGTCTGAAGCCCGAGGATGTCGACTACATAAATGTCCACGGCACCTCGACCCCTGTCGGTGACGCCTCTGAGGTCAAAGCTATCCAGAGTGTCTGGGGAGACAAAGCGTACGACCTCAACATTAGCTCATCGAAGTCCATGACAGGACACCTCCTTGGTGCTACGGGTGCACTCGAAGCTATGGCTATCGTCAAGTCTATCCAGGAGGATGTGGTCACGCCTACCATCAATCATGAGCCGGGTGACGAAGATGACCAGATTGATTACAAGCTCAACTTTACTTTTGACAAGGCACAAAAGCGCACGGTCAACGTAGCAATGAGCAACACCTTCGGCTTCGGCGGTCACAACGCCTGCGTCGTCTTTAAGAAGGTTCAGAACTAGTCCCCGCCTCCTATCGCGACTATGACACGCTATCAGCGACACCCCCTCATACCTCGATGTCACCGCTCACTAGAGCTTTCGGGTATGGAGGGGTGTCGTCTCTTCGTATCTCTTCAAGAGCTTCCGCTATGACCCTCAGAAGAACATCGAAGAGTAGAGCTTGGCTCCGAGAGCTAGGGGAGCGCTGGAAGCACTGGTGGAGGAGGTTACGTGGAGATGCCAAGCAGTATGTCCCAGATCTCATCCCGCTCTTCGAGAGAATCGATATCGTTCCTGTTCGCACAGATCTCTACCTTCTGGCGATGCGTCACCGCTCCTGCACCATCACGGATGAGCAGGGTACCAAGCTCAATAATGAGCGCCTCGAGTTTCTCGGTGACGCTGTCCTCGAGGCTTCTGTCTGTACTTACCTTTATCACCTTCATCCCACATGGGACGAGGGAGAGCTGAGCAAGTGCAAGAGTTCACTCGTGAGCCGTCCCGTCAATAATGAGGTGGGACGACGCTTACATCTAGAGCGGTACCTCATCATGGTACCGAGTGCCTTGGACAATTCGGTGGACATCTACGGCAACACCCTGGAGGCACTCATCGGTGCTATCTATCTCGATCAGGGCTACGCCCGCACGCAGGAGTTTATTCGGGAGCACATCATCCCCACTTATCGAGATATGAGGGCGCATACTGTCGTAAGCATTCAGAATTTCAAGAGCGAGCTCATCGAGTGGGTTCAGAAGCATCACCTCTCGCACGAGTTCCGTCTCGAGGAGCACTCTATGGAGCCACACGACCTCTTCACCTATACCGTCTGGATAGACGACAAGCCGGTGGGTCGTGGCTCTGGTAGTAGTAAGAAGCGCGCCCAGCAGGAGGCTGCGCGAGATACGCTCGAGCTCCTCAAGAAGGCCTACACCAAGCTCCAGGAGCAAGAGGATTAGTCCCCTCTCCCGTCTACACTCGCCAGTCGCCTGCACTCCAGCGGTGTAAGCAAGCTTATAGCACCATCTGCGCCCTCCTTGCGGAAAGGTCACTTCACCTCTCCGCAATAGTGATTTCACTTTTATCGTTCGATAGAGGACGTCTTGCTTTGACACAACGGACGCCCTCCGACTAGACACATCCGTGCGCCCCTACAAATCGCTGCTCATCAAGTTGCTATATGTGACAGGGGAGGCACGCTCGGGACTTGTTGCGTCCCAGAGTGTGCCTCCCCTGTTACTGATGGAGTCCTATTAGCGGACAATCACCTTGGAGGTGTAGACATGTAGATTGCTAAAGGTGCGAACGATGTAAGTCCCAGGCAACAGACGCGTCTCGACAGATGTGGTGACGAGCGCACCTGACATATCATATAGCTCGAAAGCATCGACAGGACCCTGGATGTTTATGTAGCCATCCTCAACGGTTACGATAGGAGCTTGTGCTGGAGCGACCGGTGCATTGGCTAGCGGGAAGCCCAGCTGAGCGGTCTCTGCCGTGTGTACCGTGCGGTTTCTTCGATTGCTCTGCGTGACGCTCGAGTGAGCGAAGGCGACCACCTTGCACTGACTCCCGTCCCACATAGGCAAGAGGGTGCCCTCTAGCTGGACAGAGAATGTGCCGTCAGCCTTGACCTGGAGCTTGTCACCCGTAGGCGCTGTGAGGAAGAGACGAGGCACGGCGTTGTGCTTGTAGCCTCGCTTGGCGCCCTGCTGCGCCTTAGCTGGGATGTTGTCTTCGGTTACGATGACTGTCAGATAGAGATCCTCTGGGTCAAAGCTATCTTTGAGTGCCACACCGCTGACGACAGCCGTGAGCTTTTGATTGTCAATCTTCTGGTCTATTCGCTCAATGCGGACACCCTGCTTGTCACTCTTTACTCTCGGAACCCACTCCTTAGAGGGATAGGCAGCAGCAGAGTGTACGAGCGCATTCCGACTGGGGATGAAAGTTCTGTTGATAGACATAGCTGGCGCAAAGGAGCCCTCGTCAAAGAAGTAGACATAGAGCTCCTCACTCTCGTTGGTCGTTAGGAAGTCTGTGAAGAATCCCGAGTGGTAGACTATGTAGCTGACGCGGAGCCCTGCTGCTTGAAATTGCTTGATATTGTCCTTGACATAGCGGTCTGCTGGGGGGCAGTTATGACACCTCTCCGTGGAGAAGCGCTCTAGTAGCACCGTCTCTCGGTCGATAGCAGCAGAGTTGCCAATCTGATAAGGGAGCTGATTGCTATAGCTTGCGAAGATGTTGTCCTGCTCATTGACCTTGGTGAGTGCCACGTGCAGGGTACCCATACCCTCCATCTCGGCAGGAATATTAATGGTCGATGCCATAGCTTTTGCCGGCTTAAGGGGTTCCTGGAGGGTTCTCTTGAGGATTTTGGTCTCACCATTGCCAAAGCGATAGGAGACCTCAAAGGAGGTGATATCCTGCATGCCTGAGTTGTAGAAAGCTACCTCCGTAGGAATCTCCGCACCTGTCTTAACTAGCTTGAAGTCGCCGTCCGCCCAGAGGAAGTAACCTACAGACTGGAGCTTGCTCTCGTCTTGTAGCTTGACAAAAACAAGGGCAGAGCCGTAGCCCTGTGCGGAGAACATGTTGAACTCCTTTGCCGTGCTATTCTTCGTAGGATAGGGATCGGTGCCGTATGCCATGTACTGAGCGTCGCGAATACCAAAGGTGCCGTCGAAGGGGATAACCCACGGATCTTTCTCTTCATCATCGCCAACGGCCTTCGTGGCAAAGCCAACTAGATAGCGTTTGCCCGCCTCAATCGCAAAGGGTGTCGTGAGTGCTATCTGATTGACTCCGCTTACAATCTCACAGGGCTGGTTGTAAAGTGTCTTCTTGCCATCCTCTGATAGGATGAGGATGTAGGCGTGCTTGTCTGCTTTTGTGGCAGGAAAGGAGATTTGCTCAATCTTATTGGTTCCTACATCAGGGAGGAGGATGTAGGTAGAGAGGTAGAGATCTGTCTTGCCTACACCTAAGTAACTAATCCTCTCGCTAGTGCGGTCAGCGTAGCCGAAGCCCGATAGGGTCGCGCCTGCTCGGAGGGTTGCGTCTGCACTTACAGCCTGCAGACGAGAGGTCACAGTCTCTTGGGCTGTACTTGCAGTGACAGCCATGAGGAGCGTCAGGAGTAAACTCCAGAGGGTAGCAGTTTGTTTCATCATTTGTGTGGTATGTTTTGTTGTTGCTTAGAGAATTGTCTCGTCCTCATATGAGGAGCGAGGAGAATGTATGTGAGGACAAATATAGTGCTTTCTCGGGAAACGGGTCTTTTTTTGTACCTTTGAGAAACCCTTGCTACGACAATGCTCTAGCGGGGTCTCTGGAGTAGTACCAACACTTAACCTTATATATAGTATGTCTTACCCAATCATGACAGCCCAGGAGGCTGCGAGATTCGTTCACGATGGTGACCAGGTGGGCTTCAGTGGCTTCACACCGGCTGGTTGCCCCAAGGTGGTCCCTCAAGCTATCGCACACTATGCCGAGGAGGAGCATGCGGCGGGGAGACCCTTTCGCATCAGTGTCTTCACAGGAGCCTCGACGGGCGACCGCCTAGATGGTGCGCTGGCAAGGGCGCACGCAGTCAAGTTTAGGGCGCCCTATCAGTCGAACAAAGACCTTCGCGCCGAGATAAATAGTGGCGAGGTAGCCTACTGCGACATGCACCTCTCGCAGCTAGCGCAGGAGATGCGCGCAGGCTTCTTTGGCAAGCTCGACGTAGCTATCGTCGAGGCTGCCGAGCTGACGGAAGATGGTCAGCTGGTCCCGACGACGGGCGTCGGCATCCTACCTACCATCTGCCGGCTTGCAGACCGCATCATTGTAGAGCTCAATGATCGCCACCCAGCTAAGATACGTGGGCTGCACGACATCGCTGAGCCGCTCGATCCGCCCGCACGTCGCGAGCTACCTATCTACAAGCCCTCTGACCGTGTCGGCAAGCCCTATGTACAGCTCGACCCTAAGAAGGTTGTTGCGGTCGTCAAGACGAGCGAACCAAACGATGACGGAGGGTTCGCCCCACTCGACGATGTGACGCGGGCGATCGGTGATAATGTTGCTAAGTTCCTCGAGGAGGAGATACGCACAGGACGCATCTCTCGTGAGTTCCTCCCGCTACAGAGTGGTGTGGGTAACATAGCCAACGCAGTCCTAGCCTCCGTAGGGAAGAGCCCCAGCATCCCACCATTTGATGTTTACACAGAGGTCATCCAGGATGCAGTCATTGGGCTGATGAAGGAGGGACGCGTCAAGTTTGCCTCGGGATGCTCGCTCTCAGTGAGCCGAGAGGTCATCCTCGACATCTACAACAATTGGGATTTCTTCAAGGACAAGCTACTCCTGCGCCCCGAGGAGTACTCCAACAATCCTGGCATCGTGCGCCGTCTTGGGGTCATCACGATGAATACGGCTCTAGAGGCGGATATCTATGGTAACATAAACTCGACGCACGTCCTCGGCACGAAGATGATGAACGGTATCGGAGGCTCGGGCGACTTCACACGTAATGGCTACATATCCATCTTCACCACGCCCTCTACGGCTAAGGGGGGAGCCATCAGTGCTATCGTACCGATGGTCAGCCACGTGGACCATACGGAGCACTCCGTGAAGGTTCTCATCACAGAGTTCGGCATCGCTGACCTGAGAGGTCTCTCTCCTCGACAGCGCGCTGAGCGAATCATAGAGAACTGTGCCCATCCCGACTACCGACCTCTGCTACGTGCCTATCTGGCACAGGCGACGGAAGGACAGACGCCTGTCTGTCTGGAGAAGGCTTTTGCCTTTCATAAAGCCTTCGCAGAGACAAAGGATATGCGACAAGCGCAGATTTAATCAATAATATGAGCGCTCCTCGTCACCGACTCCTATACATTATATATAATAGGTGACGGGGAGCGACCACAAAGACTACAAGACTCGACAAACTTATGTCCTATGTACTAAACTTGGGCGGACGCCCTTTCGACCTCTCGGAGCCGGTCGTGATGGGCATCCTCAATGTGACGCCTGACTCCTTCTATGCGGGTAGTCGCAAGCAGACCGCTACAGCGATTGCCGAGCGCACCCACGAGATTGTCCAGGAGGGTGGGCGCATCATCGACATTGGCGCCTGCTCGACACGTCCGGGGGGCGAGCTAGTAGTCGATGCCGAGGAAGAGCTACGGCGACTACGAGCAGCCCTAGCCATCATCCGTGCCGAGGCGCCCGACCTGCCGATTTCTGTGGACACTTACCGTGCCGATGTGGCAAGGGCGTGCGTCGAGGAGTACGCCGTAGAGATTATCAATGACATCTCGGGCGGTCAGGCGGACGCAGAGATGTACCGCACCGTGGGCGAGCTGGGTGTCGCCTATATACTGATGCATCTAGAGCATAGCGTAGAGGGAAGGCACCAAGTGGTGGACTACAAGCCCTCTGTCGAGGTGTGCGTCGCGGACTACTTCCGCAGCCGACTGGAGCAGCTCCACAGTTGCGGTGTGAAAGATGTCATCCTTGACCCAGGCTATGGCTTTAGTAAAAGCATGGATGACCATTACCGTCTGCTGACCCACCAAAAGGCGGCTCTGGCGGACTTCACGGAGCCTGTACTGGTTGGCTTCTCTCGCAAGAGGATGGTGCAGACGGTCATCGGTGCTGACGCCATGCACTCTGGCGATGCGACCAATGTGCTACACACCTACGCCTTGATGGAGGGCATAGCTCAGGTCATCCGTACGCACGATGTGCGACTGGCTGTCGAGGCTATCCAGATGACCGATATGATACGTCGCCATCTCCCTGACGCAGCTGGGGAGAGCCGCTACACTCACTGGCAGAGACCGCTGGACCTTCACTGAATCTCTTACGCTTAGAAGACTTAGGACTGTGACGCTAGACTGGTTATCCTTCACGCTTGTCGACCTCTTTGACATCATCCTCTCGGCACTGCTCTTCTACTATGTCTACAAGACATTGAGAGCGACTGCCTCGAGGGCACTTATCTTAGGTGTCTTAACCTTTATCCTCGTGTGGCTCATCGTCTCGAAGTGGGCCGGGATGCTCCTGCTGGGTGGCATCCTCGACGAGCTCATTGGCACAGGAATGCTCATCTTGGTGATTATCTTCCAGGAGGAGATACGGCGCTTTCTTATTACTCTGGGTAGTACCCATCGGTGGCGCTTCCTGCGTAAGATGTTCAAAGGTGACGTCGAGACGGCTCAAGAAGAGCAGCGCTGTGTCGCCGCACTCGTATTAGCCTGTATGAATATGGCGCGTAAGAAAGTGGGAGCGCTCATAGCTATCCAAGCGACACAGGAGCTGACAACCTACCTCCATACGGGAGAGGTCTTCAGGGCGGAGGTCAACGCGCGTCTGATTGAGAACATATTTTTCAAGAACAGCCCACTCCACGACGGAGCCATGATCATCATCGATAGCGACATCCGTGCGGCAGGCTGCATCCTCCCCGTCTCTAACGACCCCAACCTCTCCAAAGACTTAGGACTACGTCACCGCAGTGCTTTGGGCCTTTCGCAAGCGACCGACTGCCTAGTAATCGTGATTAGCGAGGAGCGCGGCAAGATCTCCCTCGCGCAAGACGGTAAGATTGACGTCGATGTCGACATTGATACGCTACGTCAGCGACTAGATGCGATCTATGCTAGGGCGTAGTCGCTCGATTCTTTGGCGAGAGTCCTCCTAGTCGTCGCGGGTATCGCCCCTGCCCTCTAACCTCTAATTACCCTCCTTTTTCGAATATCCACGTGGAAAATCTCAAATCTCCACGTGGATATTTTTTATTTTCCACGTGGGCGTGATTCATTTCCTCCGAAGTTTCATTTGATTCCTCCGAGGAATTTTTTCTTCCCCACGTGGAAAATAAAAATTCTCCACGTGGGGATTTCGAAATATCCACGTGGAAATCCCTTTTCCCCCGACAGTGGAGTATTATATTGAGGATGCCAAGGAGCTATGTCTAGCGGCATATCATTCGGATAATGCCGATTGGGAGACTGTTGTCGGGCGCGAAGTGATTATTGGGACCAATGTTTCTGTACCTTTGGAAGAGATAATCGCGGTTTTTTGTTTGGCACTGCCACGTTTTGGCATAAGTGCCATACTACCTTTGCCCTATCAAACGCAGACAGGTATATGCCAATGACACGAAAAGAGAGCACAGTCAATATTGAGCGCATTAAAGCGGCCAAGGATGTCGCAACCTTGCGCGAGTTATTGCTGTCAGTGGAAGAAGATATAAAGGGTATCATCGGGAACGATCCATTGAGTTTCTATCTTGAACGTCCTTCACAACAGGCCATAGAAGAAATAGACAACTACATCGGTCTGAGAACTGTGATATTGGACAAGATGTTTACCTATGCTCCCGACGAGATTGAACGCATAGAGCAGGTGAACACGCTCCTTACGGACTTGCGCAGGAATATGTGCCGGCGTATTTGTGCATTGTACCGCACTTTACTGGCCCATGGCGTTGACGAAAGTTTCGATGACGACTATGAGGTGGAGGGCAAACTGACTGTAGGAGTTGAATACGATAGCAATGAGGGCGATTATGGGACCGTCCTGCATCTGGAAAACGATGCTTACTATGGCTCTGACTTCGCCTATATGCTGTATGTCATCAGGAACAACGAAGAAAAGAGACGTTGCGCTCTTGGCTACATTGACAACTGCTGTGTGCGGCACGAAGAGGGAAACACGCCAGACATGACGGACGAGGAATTGCTTGTCGTTGACTTCGCAGATTTGGACGATGGCACCAGTTGGGACGAGTGCCTGCATCGCGATGACCTCAAGCATATCTGCTTTGGGTACGCATTCCATTCCCTCTATACCCATAACCCTTATTCACTGGCCGACATCCTGCGCATCAACAGTTTTGATGTGAATGTTCAATTGGTTTGTCAACGGCTAACAGACCAGGCCGGTCGGCGATACAAAGACATAACCAAGGACAATGAGTGATTTCGACAAGAAACGCCAGGAGGACAACAACATTCCGACAGCAGGTAAAGCAGATGCTTCACGCTAATGACAGAAAATATTGTGCGTGTAAGAATATCTGTTGCTAATTTACCCAGAGTATAGTATGGAGGCCCTTTCTACAGAATACAAAGGCATATCCGCTGGTGCTCAAGAGCTTGGCACTTTAGTGCCAAGCCAGTTGGCCAATGACACCACACATGCGCTTGAAAAACTGCGAGATGCACTTGGCGGGGATGTTAGCGGATTTGTGGCCAAACGACTTCACTTTTCTCAAAAAGAACTGTTTCAAGCATTGGCTATGGAGCAGATAGACAGTGTGGCCATGGCTATCTATAATATCGAAATGCGGAGTCAGGCCGTTATCATTGGAGACCAGACTGGCATAGGTAAAGGGCGACAAGCTGCAGCTATGATCCGCTATGGTATGTTGTCCGGCTATCTGCCCGTTTTCTTCACTGACCGCTATACGCTTTTTAGCGACATGTATCGTGATTGCAAGGCGTTGGGCATACAAGAGGCACGACCGTTGATCGTGAATAGCGGTGTCTCGGTTGTAGATTTTGACAAAGTGATAGAACCCGAGTCAATGCCTGATGCGCCTGACGAAATTTGGTCTCCTACAATCGGTGAGGATGAGAAGGCTGATGACAGCGGATTGATGACACTCTACCAAAAGCAATATGAGGTTGTATATAAATCGCTGAAGAAACGTGAGATGGAAATCATATACAGCAAAAGAGACATTCCTGAAGGTTGCTACGAGTATTTGATGATGACCTATTCTCAACTAAAGGATGCCAAGAAAGACAAGACACGACTCGATTTCCTCAATGCGCTTTGCGAAAAGCATCGTCTGCTTTTCATCTTTGACGAAGCACACCGCAGCAGTAGCGTCTCGGCTGGCAACGTGTCTGTCATCACCCAATGCATAAACTCTGTGCTGGAAAATAGTGCTGAAGCCCAATGCGTTTTCCTCTCAGCAACATTTGCCAAACGTCCTGAATGCCTGATAACCTTTATGCAGCGCACTGCTTTGAGTGCTTTGGCCACAAAAGCAACGCTTCAACTTGCTTTTGCCAGCGGAGGTGTACCCATGCAGGAATTTGTATCTTCTACCTTGGCTGCAGAAGGGCAGATGATACGGCGTGAACATTCAAACGAAGGTATTCCTGACCCTATTTACACCTATCTTGATGACGATTTGGTGGTACACTCCGAGCTGTTTGACAGGGTAATGTATTGGTTTCGCGAATTGGTAACATTGAGTCAAATGGTTCATCAGGCTATTGCGCTTGGAAGGCTCTACCAACTCATAGCTGATTGGGGATGTTATCCTACACGCGGACAGTTGTTTTATGTAAACAAGATCCTATTGATTGCCTTGAAAGCCAAGACTATCGCCGACGCAGCTGTTGGGGAGGTTAGGCAGGGACGTAGCGTGGTTATCGGAATGAGCGATACGTTGGAATGCGTGCTGCAGGATGTGGTGAAGGATGAGAAAGGTAATTGCTCTGGCGACTTTTCGGCTATATTGCTTCGTTTATTGGAGAAGACGGTCATAGACACCCACTCCTATAGGTCTCTGTTCGACCTCACTTTTGATATGGACTTACCAGGAGCAGATGAAGTCGCAACTGCTATTGCTGAGGCGGAAACTTTCTATGAACTACTCAAACATGGCATTAAGGAAGACACCTTTCATCTACCTCTTTCGCCCATTGATGTCATGAGACAATTGATAACAAGGGAGACCTTTGAGGCTCCAGACGGGCGTTTTATTCATATTCGCTTTGAAGAGTGTACAGGCCGTGTCCACCAGTTGGAATACACATGGCCTGACGGAGAGGACGATTTCTGTGCGGCTACCATCGTGTCACGACGTAAGGTGCACAGTAACCGTATCTTTAACGATTTTCAGAACAACAAACTTGATGTAATCCTTATCAACGCATGTGGTGCTATCGGAGCAAGTGCCCATGCCATAGCCACAGCAGAGGTGCCCGAATCGCAAGTGCGTCAGCGCAAGATGCTCATTGTGCAGACAGACCTGGATGTAAATATAGACCTCCAAAAGCGTGGACGTATCAACCGCACAGGACAGCGCATGGACTTACCGCCCCTTTACGAATATATCATCACCTCCATCCCGTCAGAGAAAAGGCTAAATATGATGCTTCGCGCCAAATTGCGAATACTGAGTGCAAATACTGCGGCCAATCAGGACCAGAATCGCAAGCAAGCCGACTTTATTGACTTGAGCAATAAATACGGCAATCAGGTGGCACGTGAGTTTCTTGAAGCACATACGGAGTTGTCCTTTGTGCTAGGTCTGAAGCCAACATCTTCTCTTACTGCAAGCCGCCTGATGGCACGCCTTGCCATGCTTAGCGTTACTGCACAACAGGATGCCATCGACGAACTCTTTACTGCTTACCAAACACTTGAAACGGACTTGCGCCGCATCAATCAATGGGATCTCGAACGAGAGCATCGCGATTTTGAGGCTGTTTTTGTTCGTGATGAGTTCTTTACGGCTGCGCTCGATGACTCTCGATTAGGCGGAGGGTCGTACCTCACTACCTACCGCTGCCGCCATCGCACTTTCCCCTATGATTCAAAATCTCTCCAAAAAGCCATAATAGAAGCCCAGCAACAATATGGCCTACCATTCAGAGAGAACAGGGTATTGCAGAAGGAGGTGGATGCATACTACAGACTGCAACGCAAGAAAGTGCGAGAGCGCATCGCACAGCGTCAGAATATTCTAACTCTGAATGTTCGTGAGTCTCTGAAGAAACATGTCACGAATGACGAGTTGGTAGATGAACTGATAGCCATAGCACAACAGCCCTATGAGTCCTGGTGTGGTATGGCAAAAGAAAAAGTAAAGGGCTTGCATATGCAGAATACAATACTGCGCCGTCTGAAATCCTATTCTAATGAATGGATGACCCATACGCAGCGCCTTGACAAGAACCTCAAGAAGATTAGCGAAGAAGGTAAACGTCTGCGCACCATTCTTTCGGCTGCTAAACTGGGCTTTTCATACGATATGAGTGGCTGTGTTGAACTGGAATTTGAATGCAATCATGTCATTGGTGTCTTAAAAGACATTCGCTTTGGCCAAGACATTGAGAAGAAATTCCTTCCGGGCAAGGTGGAGTTGGTGTTTGCTCTGTCTGCCGGTATGCGTGAAATCTCCATCAATCTGGTGCATTCTGAAAAGAACAGCAACTACGGCAAACTGGAAGGTATCATGAAATATGGACAGCCATATCCCTTCGATGCAATGGTTTGGGACAAAGAAATAGCCAAATATAACAACCGGATTATAGAGCGCAAAATCGTCACAGGCAATATACTCGGAGCTTATAGCGACCCAGCCATAGCCAACTTAAAACCTCGTTTCATCACTTTTACACTCGCCCCAGATAAGGCCAGAAAAAAGACGGTAGCTCATGGCCTACTGATGCCTCTCGACGAGGCGCGTCTGCGTGAAGTGTTGAAAAATGTGACGCTGCCATTAGCTGATGGATTGCGTTATGCAAACTCAACATCTTCGGTATATTATGTTACTGGTCTGGATGTCACATTCTTGCTTATGCCCATCCGCGAAAAATCAAACGATGGACTGAAATTTCGTATCAGTGTGGATGAAAGAAGTACCAAGGCTTTTGAGCAACTCTATGCTCCGATACGCTCTTTATTCATAGCGGAGCCTGTGTCTTCCAAATGGTCAGAACGTGACAAAGCTTCAAACAACCCGAAGCAACGCAAAACTCGTATGAGATACCATACGGACAATCTGCGTTTTGAGAGTGAGACTATGCAGAGCATCATTGCCTTTTGGGTAAAGAATAAAGCGATGATTGTCGTACCACGCGAACAGATTACCATCGGTGAACTTAAACAATTTGAATCGCAATCGCTTCATGAAGAGAACATGGCTTGGCCTGTTCTCGACTGGCAAAACGAGACAGAACAACCGCTTCCGCCCTCGCACCGTGAGGTTCTTCTACATATCACACCACCCATGCTAAATGACGATGATGCAGGTCTGGACGTACAATCATACTCTCCATTTGTGACTCTTTGCAAAGCCACATTAAAGTTGGAAGGATGCAGTATGAAGGATATGGCAACAAGATTGCAGTCCAGAAGCCTCTATTTCAACTGGCGTTCTTGCTCTCATCTTGACGACAATGAACGTTCGTTACGTCGTGCCGTATTGGACGAACTGCGCCATGCCCTGATTGAACCGACCGATAAGATTAGTTTGGCTTGTTACGATAGATTATACAAGGCAAGTTGCAAGGAGCGTCTCGATGTTGTTACGAGTATTAGAGAACGCTTCAAAGAAGAATTTCTTTTCATGTCTCCACCACGAGAACAGGTTATGGAGTTCCTTAACAACTGCCCTTGTAGTAACCGTCTTGAGCATCTAGTGCACTCTTTGAGAAGATACCTGGACGGAGAGACTGACGTAATAATGGATTAAACAAATGTATCTTGGCGAAAAAGGCATCGCAAATACAGAAAACGCAGAAGTTCTGAAGGCTGCACTTCACACGGCTAAACAGGAAATGCGTATGGGGACAACCATGTCTTGCATTAAAATGCGGACAGGTTGGGAACTTGGAGTGGAGGGTTTGTGGAAGTTTGAATACCCAGACCCATTCCACCCCAATGCCGTCATCGAAGATCTCGTAAAAAGGCATTACGGCGAACCAATAAACATAGCTCTATGTATGGCTGATACCTCCTTGCTTTCGGCATATCCCGCCTTTAATCTGCTAAGATTGTTCTCCTCTTACACTTCGAGAGGAGGCACATTGGGCTACTTTGACCCCATCAATTATGGTATGGTGGTGACAATCGGAACCCCCAATGCACCCTTCGACCAACAGATTGAAGGCGTGTTGCTTCACGAAGTACAACATTTAATACAGGAGGCAGAAGGTTTTGCCAAAGGTGGTAACACATCTCAGGGATATTCCCGCTATCTTCGTCTTGCAGGCGAAGTGGAAGCCCGCAATGTGGTGATACGCCACAGCCTCTCAATAGAGAATCGCCGTGCCAAACTCCGTTCAGATACCCAAGACGTGCCCGACGAAAGACAAATAATCGTGAGATAAAGAAAGATGTACTTTAATATGGCATAGCCGAAGCACTATCTTTGCATCCAATTAACAAAAGAATATGGCGAAAAAAGATTATCTCCTTCCCAAATATTGGAATAATGCCTCTGGTGACGAGGAATATCTACGAGACCTCGTTGTTGAGGGTGCGTGCGAACGCTATGGCGAGGATTGGTCAGACGAACTGGCCAACCGCATAGATTATGAACTGAGATATATTGAGGATTCTGGATATGCTGATTACTTCCTCATTGTGGCTGACTATGTGCAGCACGCACGAGAAATCGGGCGTGTCAGTCCTGGAAGAGGCAGTGCTGCCAGTTCTATTGTAAATTATTGCCTTGGCATCACGTCTATCGACCCTTTGAAGTTTGGGCTACTGTTCGAGCGTTTCTGCAATCCTGACAAGAGGTTATTGCCTGACATCGATATTGATGTGGACATGGCTACGCAAGGCAAGATGTTCGATTATCTGAGTGAACACTACGACCATGTGGCATACGGACGTGAAGAAACGCATCCCATCTTTATCTGTTCCCAAAACATCGTAGACATTGTCTCTGTTGAGAAAAAAGGGGTCAGAAATAGACCGACCATTGCTGTATCTATGTTGGATGCGGAAGACGCAGGGTTGATACCATTTCATCTGCTACGAACTGAAGCACTATCTGTCATTGACTTGTGCTTGACAATGTCTGATGGCAATTTCGATTTGGATAATCTTCCTTTGAATGACAAAACCACAATGAATCTATTTCGCCAAGGAGATACCTGTGGCATCTATGACTTTGACAGTTCAACCATGCAAGACCTGCTTCGGCAAGCTGCACCACAGACATTCGAGGAACTGGTTGCACTCTACACTATGTGCCATCCTGGGCCACTGGATTGGACAACAGAATATATTGCCCGCAAGAACGGGGATAAGCCCATAGAGTATGTCATCCCAGAACTGAGGGAAATACTTGGTTACACCTACGGTATGACCATTTATCAAGAGCAAATAATGCTCATAGCCCAAAGGTTGGCATCGTTCACACCTGGAGAGAGCGACCAACTGCGCAGAGACCTTGGAAAGAAAAAGTATGATAGCTTTGTCGTGCTCAAGGACAAGTTCATTGCCCAAGGAACGCGGAATGGTTTTCCGACTGATGCCCTACGGGGCATCTTCGAGGAATGGGAGCATACTACCTGCTATACTTTCATTCGCAGCCATGCTGTGTGCTACACATTCCTTGCGTATCAGATTGGCTATCTTAAAGTCCACTTCCCAAAGGAGTTTGCCACGGCATATAAGACGATGGAACTGGCATCAGCAATGTCTAACTATAGCAATTACAGCGATGAGTGATTCTATTTTAGAAAGATTTGACGAGATGAGCAAGGCATTGCATCTCAACAACAAAGTTAAGAGACTATCCACGTATGAGAACTATCGTGAGTTAGTTATAGAGCGTATTGTGAAACAGCAAAATCTGATTAGTCTCGATTTACAAGACATTGAGGCAGTATGCAAGTCGGGAGATGTTCTTGATGCCTTGGCCTTTGACATCTCCAGGGATAGTCCTAATCGTATTACGTCCGCAATCCAGCAACTTCGACAAGCACACGAAGAAATAACTTTATCCTCCTGGCTATGCAATATGGCTATCCGCGACCAAGAAGAGGTGCCTCTATGGGCAGCATACCTTAAAGACATCTAAGAAAAGATGGAAAGCAACCACGTTGAGATGAAGTTTGGTCTATACTTCCCCGACAGAATGCCTCCTACGGGAGTGATTATTGCTGCTTTCACATCTCAAAATGCAGAAAAAACCTCAAATAATGGCGATTAAACGCAGAAATCGCACTGCTATGCCGCAATTTTGCATAGACTATTGGTAACTTTGCAGTCGTAAAATCAAGGCATTAGATATGGGAGCACGAAACGCAGACCTGTGCGGCCGCTATGTATGGCTTATAGACACCATACGGAGCCACGGACGCATAACATTTCAGGAAATCAATGAATGCTGGAAGCGCAGTCACCTCGGCTATGGCGATGACCTGCCGTGGCGGACATTTATGAACCACAAGAAAGCAATTGTGGACGTATTCAATGTCTATATTGAGTGCGATGCCAAGGACGGCTACAAGTATTACATCGACCATCCTGAAGACCTGGAGGGCGATGGTTTGCGCTCATGGTTGGTGGACAGTTATGCCACTCTTAACCAGTTGCAGGCCGACCGTTCATTGGAACATCGCATTCAGTTTGAGGAAATGCCGTCGGGTAGCCGTTTCCTTACACGTATTCTGGAGGCTATGCGCTTTGATAGAGTGCTGAAGATAACCCACCAAGGCTTTGGCAAGGACTATGCTTCAACCTTTGAGGTGGAGCCTTACGCGATGAAAGTCTATAATCGCCGGTGGTACCTCGTTGGTCGCTCTCCTTATTACGACGATGTACGCATATACGGCCTTGACCGCATACAGGAGATAGAGGTACTGGAGAAGACGTTTAAGATGCCGGACGATCTTGACATCAATGCATTCTTTGAAGGTTGCGTTGGTGTCATCGCGGATAAAAAAATCGACATTGAGCATGTAGTTATCAAAGCGTATGACTATGCCCGTAAATACCTGGCCACACTGCCCATCCACCCTTCTCAGAAAGAAATTGCCCGAGATGATGAATCAACGACTTTTTCATACGATGTGCGGCCCAACTACGAGTTTCTACAAGCCTTACTTATGCAGGTGGATCAGATAGAGGTCGTGGAACCGGAATCAGTAAGGAAGCAAATGCGGAACATCGCAAAAAACTTAATGCATATCTATAAATAACAGCTATGGCAAGTGATATTCAGAAGCACATCAACGCATTGTGCGACATCGCAAATAAAACCCCGAAAGCGTCTAAGGCCATCAATATGTATAAGGAGGCCCTTGATTTTAACGAGTCCTTTGTCCCCAACAATGAAAACGATGAAAAGGATCAGAAACGCTTAAAGGGCTTGTTGAGAGATATTCGTATCGAATTTGGCATCTATGATGGTGGCGTGAAAACACACCCACAGTTGGAGGGCTATATCCATCGCCTTCAGGAACTGGTGGATAACCATCCAGACGTTGACGATATTGATACCCTTCAGGAGGAAGTTGCTGAGATGAAAGAAGAAATGTCTTTCCTTTCTGAAACGGCGCTCATTAATCGAGAAGGGTATATCCCGCATTATACAGAAGAACGTATTAACCTCTTCGAGAAACTGGTGAAGCAAGTGTCGGCAGAATACGACTTCTACGACCCCGAAGCTGAAATGGACATGATGTTTCCGAATCGTCATGATGACGATTATGACGATGACGATTTTAGTATTGACGGTTTCTTTGGGGAGGACTGACTATGAAAAAAGGAGTGAATTTCATCGCAATAGACTTTGAAACCGCCACTGGCAAACGTGCATCGGTTTGTGAAGTTGGCATTTGTGTGGTAAAGGACGGTACTGTGCAAGAAACCAAATCTTGGCTTGTGCGTCCAGAGGACAACTTATATAGTTACTGGAATATGCAATGTCATGGCATACAGCCAGAGGACACTAAAAACGCTCCCGACTTTCCGCAAGTGTGGGAGGAGATAGAACGCCTCTATCTTGATGAGTTCGACACCTTTGTGGCCCATAATGCCGGTTTTGACCGCAGTTGCTTAGAACATTCTTCAGAGTTATATCATTTGCATTTGCCCGAACTAAAATGGGAATGTTCATTGCAAACGGCTCGTCGTATCTACGACTTCGGCTGCAACTCCCTCGAATACCTCTGCAAGCAACTCGACATTCCCGAAGGCACTCACCATCGTGCTGGTGACGATGCTGAGATGTGTGCAAGATTGTATTTGCGAGAAATCGCAGACACTGCACAATGTGAACTTATAGAACAACCCACTAGTAAATAAAGGATACGGCGATGGCATATTGGATTCAAAACAATAAAGAAGAACTAAACGCAGCTTTGACACGGAGTGGTCTAAACGCTAGGGTCTCCGGCATTCATGCTCCCGGAGGTTCGTGGCAAAGTTCGCGCCATATACGATTCTCTGCTGGCTACGCCCCTGATAATGATGCTCATGATGAAGAAGTTCACTATGAGTATCATAGTAATGGCACATGGAGGGACGGCTATGTACTTTTGCATTTTGAGCCCCAAACCGAAAGTGAAGGAAGAATAAGACGATTGGCCCGGTTCCTGAAAAACAAAACTGTTGGCAAAGAAGACATCGAATGGCTATCGTGGAATTGGAACGGTTTTACAAACCTTCCATATGCGCGTCTGTCTGTTGACACTCCAGATTTAGATGCACTCGTTGCAAACCTCAAACGGTTAGAGACATACTTCTTACCCTTGATAATGGATTTTCTTTCACAACCTGAAGTGGAAAGTTTGGAGGCTCCGTACAACATAAAAGAAACATTTGATGAAACTCCTTATTCAGACACATCTGAAGATGGCGTTTCCGCATTCTCTATGCATCTTGGCGAGTTGATGAATTGGAATTTGGCATTGCCTGACTATCAAAGAGACTATTGTTGGGAGAATAACGATATAGTCACTTTATGGCATGCCATTAAATCCTCACGTTTACAAAACGACTACCATTTGGGAACCATTATCCTGCATTACCATCAGGACACAACTCCCGACAAGCCTTATGTTTATGATATTATTGACGGCCAACAACGTTTGGTCACACTAAGCCTGATGATAAGGGCTTTGGGGGCAACCGGTCAGTTGCCGTTGATGAAACATTCATTCTTCTCTCATGAGTCTACGAAGCATGTGTCTAATGCAAAATACGTCATCAAAACACTTGTCGCTCGTGAAAAAGAGCCTCAAGATTTTGCCAAGACGATGCTCGAAAAGTTGTCGTTTGCGGTGCTAATTCTCACTGGCAACAATATGGATTTAGCCTACACTTTCTTTTCGGCGCAGAACTCACGTGGCGTACCCTTGTCAGATTTTGACCTTCTCAAAGCTCACCATTTACGCTACATACATATCGAGGAGCAGGCTATGCACCTCGCAGAGAAATGGAATGCAATGACACAAGAGCAAGATGGTTCAGGCAAAGAAAACAATCTCAACCAGACCCTCGCGGTACATCTATTCCGCCTGCGTCATTGGATGCGGAGAAATTTTGCAGACGAAGATGCTTACAGGCACGTACAAAAGGAATACCAGGCAGCTCCGGTAATGATAGGCATACCTCCGTTTGGCGAATCGTTTGTTTTCAACGAAAAGATTCAGGGCGGGAGCCACTTCTTTGCTTATGCCGAAAATTTTGTCCATTCCTATGAGGACTTTCGGCAAACGAAGATTGTCGAGTTACTGGATAGACACCTGAATTGGGGAGCACATGCCAGATATGCCAGTGTCATCGAGAGTCTGCTATTTGGATATTATCTCAAATTTGGACGAGCATACCTGACAGAGGCTTTGTTCTGCATCTGCTCTTATATGGCCAAACATCGTTATTCCACACCGCGTGCCACTACGGTCAGCGTGAGGGAATATGCCCAAAACAGTGAGATAATTATGATGGTTGAGCAATCCTCTTCGCCCACGTTCTTTCTTGCTGAAGCACTGGAACGTATTGTACCATGTGTGTATGAAATGCAGGAGGACGTAAGACCTGTACATTCAGCATTCTTCAATTCTCTCAAAAATCTGTTCAAAGCAATTCCAGCAGTCTCAGATAAAGAAATCTCAAAACGCATAGAAGATGAATTCGATTGGTAAACTCACACCGATAGGCAAACTCACACCGCAAGATATTGTCAACAACAATATTTCATTTGCCATACCTCTTTATCAACGCTTGTTCGTATGGGGATTGAAAGAGGTGAACCAACTCATGGATGACTTGATTGAGCATTATCGCTACAAATCAGGAACTCCATATTATATTGGCATGATAACCACAGTGAGGAATAATGGCACGTATGAACTGATTGACGGCCAACAACGTTTTACCATGCTAATGTTGATTGGTATCTGCCAACAAAAGTTTTCTGATGACTGGAGACGTTTTGTTCAGGGCGGAGCAAGGTTAAAGTTTGTAGGGCGTGATGATGACGAGAAATATTTGAGTCAAATTGCAAGCGTAGACTCTCATGCCATCTCTCGTTATACTAACAAGAAAATGGACGAGGCCTTGTGTGCCATCTCGGCTAAACTCAATAATGAGATACCTGATGACGATGAGAAGCTCCGCTTTGCGAGAGTTGTGTTTGCAGATCTGACTATCTTCAACAGCATTCTCCCAGAACACTACCAGACTGTGCCAGACTCTCTGAATCGCTATTTTGAGGCCATGAACTCAACAGGAAAGAGTCTGGAACAACATGAAATTCTGAAAGTGGAATTGCTACGTCAGCCTATGGAAAACAAGCCATTCTACACGCGCATATGGAATGCTGTGGCTACCATGGACAAGAAACTTATCACTGCAAGCGAAGAAGATGACAAACAGCGCATTGAAAGATACCGTGAAGCAATTGAGTGTTGCAAAAACGGGAATTGTTCCGCTGCCTTTGAATATTGTGATATGGCTCATGCCACAACCAGTGATGATGCTACTACCATAGCCCTTACACCCATTAAGGAATACAAATTCCAAAACAGTCGTTTCGACAAAGAGGCAAGTATCATCAACTTTCCCGAATTGTTGCTGGTAACACTAAGCTATATGGGCTACAATATCAGTTTCCGTACAGACAAACTGACTGAAACCTTCAAAAAAGAGAAACCTGACGCGACCAAATTCTTTGAAACCCTGCTTCAAGTACGTCTTCTGCTCGATTTGTATGTGATTCGCAAGAGCTACTCAGAGCAAAATCGTTTCGACTATAGGCTTCTCTTCACATCTACCGACAAGCAACGGAGCAATCATGATGCCCTTGAGCAATATTTGGCCATGATGGATGTTTCCACCTCTTATTCCAGATGGCTGGTGGCATACCTCAAATATGTATCAACGTGCAATCAAGAGCCATCATCAAACAATATCTTGATTTGGCTGAGATATTACGACACCCAAATCCATCCGTGGCCAACAGGCAATATAGATAAGGCTTTGAGTTATCATATTGTCCGAGGCAACCATTACCTGTTTTGGCGACTGGAATACTTACTGTGGGAAAAAGCGGAAAGCGTATTCGAAAGACTGGCAGATAATATAAAACCTGTTCACGACTACCGCTTCCGCTCCAACAACTCTGTAGAGCATCTTCACCCACAAGAAGAAAGCAACAATGACAAGTGGGCCAAAAGAGATGACGAAGACATACATCCGATTCACTCGTTTGGCAATCTGGCTCTGATATCCCAATCGTTCAACTCTACACAAGGTAACGATCCTGTTCATGTGAAGTTTGCTCGCGTAGAAGATCAAGTAAATCGTTATTCACTGCAAAGCCTAAAAATGTATCACATGTATCTTATGGCTAGACAATCTGGTTGTTGGTCAAGGAAAGTGTCTGACGAGCACAAAAACATGATGCTCGACCTTTTGGCCGATAGTTACAATATTGATGCAAACGATCGACCTTGGAATTGTACGAGCCTAAATCAAAGTTGTGACAATCAATAAATGTATAAGATGGTATGCAGTATCTAGACCTTTCCGACCATCCCGACAACGTGATTGTCTGCGGTGACATACATGGGGATTTTGAGACGTTGGTCTATGACATAGATCGGCGCCAGATAACTGATGCCACTGTGATTGTAGCAGGGGACTGCGGTTTTGGTTTCTGCCGTATCGGTTACTACGATAACCTCTACAAGCGGAAGTTGCATAAGAAGTTGGCAAAGGCCAATGTTTTACTACTGATGTTACGTGGCAATCATGATGACCCTATCTACTTTGAGAAAGAGTTGATAGACTATCCGTATATGAAGACGCTTCCAGACTATACCATCGTACATACAGCTGGCCATAACATACTATGCATTGGAGGTGCTGTTTCGCAGGATAGGAACTTCCGCATATCTATGATGTCTATCCAAGAGAAAGGAAAGATGCCTTTATGGTGGACTGATGAGCCTTTTGTTTTCAAATTAGAGGAACTTCAAGTGCTGGAAGATGAGTCTGTGCGTATTGACGCTGTTATTACACATCCTGCGCCATCTTTTTGCCCACCACATACCAAAGGTGACTTTGAATACTTCTGCGCTAACGACAAGAACCTAGCAGAAGATGTAAGACGAGAGCGTGAGGGACTTAACAAAGTATATGAGTGGCTATCGAAATATGGCCATCCTCTCCGCTACTGGTACTATGGCCACTACCATCAATCTGCTACTTACGAGCATAATGGTACGTTTTTTCATTTACTCAATATCAACGAATTGAAGGAATTACCAACTCACAACGAACTATAGGCCATGAAAAAAACTTTTTGTTATTCCTCTTATGGTTCTTGTATGCATGGTAGTAGCCATACATAACCTTGGTAGGGATGAACCCACATCAGATGCAAGAGGTTTCCTCGAAGCATTCTATTATAAGGAGGTGTTTGTTCGTGACGGTCTTTCTATTGACCCCAAATATGACTATGTTTCCGTAGAGAACAGCTGCTCCTCGACCCAAGTTTCACAGGGAAAAGCGTGTAATGGTTGCTGGGTGCGGGCGAGAGCGTTTGGGTTATGAACTTTGTGTCCTACAGATTTTGATTTTCCTGAAAGGGGGCTTCTCGTAAACCTAGCTTTTGGTAGATCTCGGAGGCCTGTTTCGAGGGCTTGCTACATTGTCGCATTTCGACCTTTTCGCCCAGCGGATTGACGCCTTCGGTGGTGACCAACTTCTGCGTCGACATACGTCGCACGATCTCTCGCCAGTAGCAGTTCTCACCCTGCGCCTTGAGCCCACAGCGTATGGTGTTGACAACCCAGTAAGCGAGCAGGCCAAAGAAAAGATGGGCATCGCTGCGCTGATCCGTCTGGTGAAAGAGCGGGCGCAAGTGTAGGTCCGTCTTGAGCTGACGATTCGTGCACTCTATCTCTCGGATCAAGTTGTAATAGTCCCAAGTAGTGCGCTCGTCTAGTGTACGGACGTTGGTGCGCAGGAAGTAAACGCCGTGACCGCCCTCTACCTTGGAGAGGTCTTTGATCTTCCAAGCCACCTCTTGCATCTCTAGGGGCTTCTCCTCACTGCGAATGTAGTTTATCTCGTAGTAGCGTGCAATCGACGGATAACGCTCTATGGCTCTGCCTGTTCGCTCCACGACCCTTTCGTACTTCTTCGTGCCGCCCTTCTTCTTGATCGCCTCGTTGATCTTGACCAACTCAGCTTCAAAACGACTGTGCCATTGCCTGTTCATAGAGGCTTCGGTCATCGCTTTTGAGGGGGAGGTAATCTCTAGAAAATAGTCCTCATCGGGAGCTGTGTGCACCTCACGAAGCTTTATTTCTCGCTTGCTGGAGTCCTGCACGACGACACACTTGTGGTCCTCTCGGAGGGTGTACTCCTTCAGCCTCGTACGCGAGACGCAGAGGTAGTTGTAGCCCTTCGCTTTGATCTTCGTTAGGTTCTCCTCAGTGGCAATGCCCGCATCCATGACGATCAGCGTCTTTTCCTTTCTGGCAGGGCTTTTCTGAGCCAAGCTCTCAATCATATCGGGCAAAGACTTCGGATCAGCCGTATTGCCCTCGAGGATCGAAGAGTAGCGTATGAAGCCCTCTTTGTTGATGCACAGCGCCAAGACAAGGATCTTGCAGTCGGAACGTTTTTCCTTGGAGCGACCAAACTTGCTCTTCTGGCTGTTGCGCTTGCTTCCCTCAAAATAGAAGTTAGTCAAGTCAAACAGCATCAGCTTATTGTCTATATTAAAGAGGTGGTCAGTCATCATACAGAGATGCTGCTCGAGTTGCTCCTTGAGGGCAAAGAGTTGGTCAGTAATCGTGTAGAGTGCATTCCTGCCTGGAAGCCAATCAGGGCGACCTGAGTAAAGCTCAGCAGCCGCCGAATTGTCACGCATGGTGAAGTAAGAGGCGTGCTCCGAGGTGGCGTAGACAGTGCGAACGATCAGTGCCGAGAGAGCGGTGTGGATGGACTGCTCGGACCAACCTTGACGCTTCAAAAAGCTCTCCAGCTCTAGCTTATCGATCGTTTGCTTGCAAAGCCACTCAGCACCCACATTGCGGGCATCGGTGTGCTTGGCGGTGTTCAGGTCAATGTAGTGCTCCGCCTCCTTGCGAGCAGCCTGCTCCCTTTTGTCAAAGCGGTCTATGCCGCCCTCCTGAATCATCCTATTCCACCACTCGTCAGCCTTAGCTTGTTCGTGCTCAGTCAACTCATTGAGCCGTTCGGAGAAGAGCGTCGTGGCGTGGCGATTCTCAAACCTATTCGTTAGTGCACGAGCTATCTTCTTAGCCTGCAGGGCATCAATGGAGGGGTCAAAGCCGACGTTGAGCAAGATCAGCGAATGGACATTTCCCCGCACATCACGATAAGACTCCTTCAGTCGATAGTAAGGAGCCTTCTCGCCGATGGCTGGGTTGAAACGGGTCTGAACATTTGCGTGCATGGCGCAAAGTAACGACAAATATTTCACCCAAAAGTGTCCTACAAATCGGGATCCGCCTCACTCGCCAAAAGCCCCCTTTGACACTCAATCAGTTACGACTCTCGCCTCATCTAGTTTCGCTGCAAAATGCCCCGAAATTCATTTTTGCCGTGAAACTTGGGCGAAGATTGTTCTCTTCTTACACTTCGAGAGGAGGCACGTTAGGCTACTTTGACCCCATCAATTATGGTATGGTGGTGACAATCGGAACCCCCAATGCACCCTTCGACCAACAGATTGAAGGCGTGTTGCTTCACGAAGTACAACATTTAATACAGGAGGCAGAAGGTTTTGCCAAAGGTGGTAACACATCTCAGGGATATTCCCGCTATCTTCGTCTTGCAGGCGAAGTGGAAGCCCGCAATGTGGTGATACGCCACAGCCTCTCAATAGAGAATCGCCGTGCCAAACTCCGTTCAGATACCCAAGACGTGCCCGACGAAAGACAAATAATCGTGAGATAAAGAAAGATGAGCTTTAATATGGCATAGCCGAAGCACTATCTTTGCATCCCAGGGCTGACGCATTATATTATAATGAACTCATCGACCTCTCTACTCCTCGCTGGTCGCTCATGTGTAGTTCCTGACAGAGCGATCATAATGCGTCGGCCCTGCGGGTGTCGCTGGGAGTTCTTGTGGATAGTCTAATTTTCGTACCTTTGGATGCAATACACTTAGTGGTTACCCCGTATGACACAGCTAGACGCATCCAATCATTCCAATCCGCATTCGCTTAACTCTGAGAGTGATGAGCGACTCAACATCTCAGATGCAAAAGGGGGACAGGCGCAGCCTAGTGAGCCCGTCCATAAGGTCACCTTCTGGACGCCACGCACATCGCTGATTGTACTCATCCTACTCTTGCTATTCATCATTGGCAAGCACGCGCTACCCTATATGAGTGGCGTGCTGGGGGCGCTGACCATCTATGTCCTCTTGAGAGGTCAGATGCGGTGGCTCGTAGAGCGTAAGCACTGGGGACGTAACTGGGCGGCCTCGCTACTGACGGTGGAGGCTATCTTCTTCTTTCTCATACCGCTGCTGGGTATCGTCTTGATGCTGATCGACCTTTTCTCTTCTTTCGACCCAGAGTCGCTCAATGTGCTGACGACCCAGGCGCAGGATATGATCAAGCATGTGGAAGACCGGTTTGGCATTGAGCTTTGGAGCAACGATAACCTCCAGCGACTGACCACTTTCTCCACAAATCTGGTGAAAGGGTTGCTCCAAGGGATGTCATCCTTCTTCTTAAATGCCTTCGTTATTCTCTTCCTCCTATACTTTATGCTACGAGGATATGACCAGTTTGAGGCAGCCGTCGAGGAACTCCTGCCATTCACGGAAAAAAACAAGAAAACTGTCTCCAACGAGACCATCAGCATCGTCAAGAGCAATGCCATCGGCATCCCGCTCCTTGCACTCGTACAGGGCGTCTTCGCTTATATCGGGTACCTTATCTTCGGAGTGGACAATGCTTTGCTCTTTGCCGTGCTGACGACCTTCACCACCATCATCCCCGTGCTAGGTACGATGATTGTGTGGATTCCCATAGCGGTCGTCATGGGTATCAACGGGGACTGGCTCAATGCCATACTGCTAGCTGTCTACGGCTTCATAGTTATCGGTGGTGTGGACAACGTCGCTCGTCTGCTCCTACAGAAGCAGATGGCAAACATTCACCCACTCATCACCATCTTCGGCGTCTTCATCGGTCTCTCGCTTTTCGGATTCTGGGGCGTTATCTTCGGACCGCTGATTCTATCCCTCATCGTACTTTTTATCAATCTCTATCGTCATGACTTCGTGCCTGGCTCAAAAGCCAAGCCGACAGCCTCTACGGAGCTCCAAGAGGCGAAGTCTCTCGAGCGTCTCTCTCGCATCGTGCAGAGCAATGGTCTCTCAGCGCTGACTCAGTCAGAGCGAGAAGAGCGTGACGAGAAGCTCACAGACGAAGACAAACCTGAGGAACATGAGTGACAACTTCATCGTATCTGCTCGTAAGTATCGCCCGCAGACCTTCGGAGAGATGCTCGGGCAGGAGGCTATCTGCCTCACGCTCCAGAGTGCCATACAGCAGGGCAAGATAGCCCATGCCTACCTCTTCTGTGGTCCACGCGGTGTCGGCAAGACTTCCGCGGCGCGTATCCTCGCGCGCACCATCAATTGCGAGCACCTCACTCCCGAGGGCGAGGCGTGCGGGCAGTGCGACAATTGTCAGGCAGCCCTCCATCAGAGAGCTTTTAATATATATGAGCTAGACGCGGCTTCCAATAACTCCGTCGACGATATCCGACGGCTCAACGAGGATGTCTACATACGTCCTCAGAGAGGTAAGTACAAAGTTTACATCATTGACGAGGTACACATGCTCTCTTCGGGAGCATTCAACGCTTTTCTCAAAACCCTCGAAGAGCCCCCCAGCTACGTCGTCTTCATACTAGCCACTACGGAGAAGGACAAAGTCCTCCCCACCATCCTCTCCCGCTGTCAGGTCTACGACTTCAAGCCGATACCGCCAGAGCAGATTGCCGAGCAGCTACGCCGTGTAGCCGATGCCGAGGGACTACAGTACGACGCTCGTTCCTTCGACACCATAGCGCGGATTGCCGACGGTGGTATGCGCGACGCTCTATCACTCTTCGACCGCCTAGCGAGTACCGCCCAGGGGGGCGTCATTACCTACGAGCAGACGCTACAAGTGCTCAACATCCTAGACGACGAGTACTACTTCTACTTCACTTCCTATCTGTATGGAGGTGACTACAAGCAGGCACTCCTCCTCCTCGATGAGCTCCTAGGCAAAGGGGTCGCTATGCGGCAGCTCATCATCGGACTAGCTGACTTCATGCGCAATCTGCTGGTAGCGCGGACACCCGAGACGGCGCGACTCTTCCCCTATACAGGAGCCAATGCAGAGCGCTTCATGACGCTCGCTCAGCAGATTCACCCGCTCTTCCTCTATAAGTCCGTATCCAAGCTGGTCGCTTGCGAGCGCAACTACCGCTCCTCGCAGGCGAAGCGGCTACTCGTCGAGCTAACGCTCATGGGCATCTCCGAGATGTGTGGTGCCTTCAAGAGTGCCACGACCGTAACTCCTCCTGCACCAGCCACGCCCGCTCAGGCAGAGGCAAAAACGACTGAGCCAGCAGCCCCCTATCAGGCGACCACCGCAAAGGTCACTCCCGCTCAGCCATCGGTAGCTGCCACCCCAGAGCAAAAAAAAAAGGACACTCCGCTAGCCACACCCCCTAAGCAGTACCAACCCACGGGAGCTACCTCTCTGCGTATCTCTCAAATCAAGAAGCAGGCCGAGGAGCGCCTAGTGTCGCAGGAGGAGACGACGACTTCAGACGACTCGGAGAGCAATCGTGGTAGCGAACTTCGGGATGAGCCGGTCTCCGAGGATGAGCTACTGAAGTGGTGGCTCGCATACGCTGATGATGAGCTCACCGAGGATGCCTATCTCTCTCAGCTCCTCCACACGGTGACTCCGCGTCTCGACCCACCGCATAGCCTCACCGTGACACTCGTGAGCAACATACAGCTAGACTCCTTCGAGCGTATCGCTCGCCCGCTACTGCGCTATCTCAAGAAGCAGCTCTGCAACGACCATCTGACACTTACTACCGAGGTCACCGCTGTCGAGCAGACACAGCACGCCTCCACCGCACAGGAGCGCGCTGCTTACTACATCGACAATTACAAGGAGGTCGCCTACCTCTCCAAGACGCTCGGTCTGCGCATCAAGTAGTCGACCCGCTCATATCTGACCCCCTAGGAGAATGAATAAACTCTTCTGGGGGGGACGAAACTTTTCTTACGCAAAAGTGTCCCGACTTCTGCGGAGGAGTGGTTCGACATTTCCGCAAAAGTGATATGACTTTTCCGGAGGGGGCGTCTCGCTCCTCTGGAGCAATTGTTTCATTTTTTCGTGACGATGGATGCTTTCCTCCAGAGAGAGACCTTCCTCTAGAGCCATAGGATACTGTAGAGTTCCTGGCTGATAACAGCTTTGTATAGAGATGGTTCCTGCACTTTCACCGACCACTGGACCACTCCTCTAGAGAGGCAGATGAATAGCTCCACAGTAATACATAAATGAATCGATATAGTCCTATTGTGTACTAAGAGAAAAATTATTACCTTTGCTCGCAACGTAACACAACACTAATCAACAAAACTTAAAGCAATGAACCATCGATTACTAATCGCCACACTACTAGCTCTCCTCGGGATGGCTATGTACGCCCCTCTACCAGCTCAGCAAGCTGACCAGACAAATGTCATCCGAATTAAGCTCTCCGCATTTCCCACCAATGATGACGATGAGCCCACCTCTCTCCCACTAGCTGTGCAGGGTGAGGGCATAACCATCGAGGGCGTCGCTGAGGCCTACGCAGCGGATCGCACCGCCTACCAGCCCACCCAGCTCGAGATTACAATTCGCGGCTCCGTCAAGTCCATTCGCTGCGACTACGCCAACGTACTCTCACAGGTAGACCTAACCAAGTCGCAATCTATCGAAAAGCTCAACGTCAAGAACAGCGGCGTGACAGACCTACAGGTCCAGGGCGTCACCTCTCTTCAAGAACTCATCTGTGCCCGCACCTCTATCCCCACACTAGATCTGACTGGCTGCACGGGACTGAAGAAGCTCGAGGCAAACTCCTGTATGAAGCTCACGAGCGTCACCCTCACAGGTTGCACGGCACTAGAGGAGATACAGTTGCAAAACGGTGAAATAAAGTCGCTGGATCTCTCAGGCTTGACCAATGTCAAGAGCCTCCAGCTAGAGCGCAACCCACTGACTAAGCTCCAGATGACCGGACTGACCAAGCTCACGACCCTCAACGTCGAGGGAACAAACCTCACAGCTCTAGAGCTCTCTGACTGTACAGCTCTAGAGATGCTCACAGCCTCCCGCTGTAGCGAGCTCGCGACCGTCCAGCTTCCTAAGACAGATAAACTAGAGTATCTGTATCTGTCGGACTGTACGCCTCTCAAAGCGGTAGACCTCTCCGATTTGTCGGGGCTTAAAGAGGCATATCTGGAACACAACAAGTCCCTCGCCAAAGTGACCGTGTCCAACTGTCCGAAGCTCAAACTACTCAGCCTGCACCTTAGTGCCCTTCCCGCCGAGGCTACCCTCGCCATCGTCGATGGACTTGCAGACCACAGTGCCGAGTACGACGCTACGAAGCCTGCCTTCAAAATCTACGCAAAGGGCGTCAAGATTGACTATACAGAGGCAAACGTGTGGTCCCCCAAGGCTGCAAGCGTCGCCAGACGCAAGGGTTGGGCTCTCTACTTTAAGAACGACAATGATAACTCCATCCCCACACCGCTCTACAGCAGCTACGCCAAGGTCACCATCGAAAAGGCAGAGCATGGTCAGCTAGCTCTCAAAGGACTAGACACCGAGGACCTAGCTTTCCTCCCCCAGGGTGAGACCTATCAGGTGGTCGCTACGCCAGATGAGGGATACCAGCTCGAGACCCTCCAGTTTGGCGGCGAGGATATCCTCAAGGATATGCAGTTTGATCTGATGGCAGACGGCAAGCTTACGGCTACCTTTGCAGAGGCTAGCGCATATCAGTACTATCTCACCAAGGTAGAGCCCTCGAAGCCTCACCCGGACCTCTACACTTATACCTATGGTTACGATGAAAACAAGCGATGGATCAGCCGTACCGAGACCAAGCCTGATGGCTCAATCTCCCAGCACAATGCCATCTCTTACGACGCGCAGGGACGAATCTCCGACATCGCCACGACTATCTCCACGGACTACGATGGAGATGGCAAGCCAAGTATGTTTGCACACTTCACATATGATGACCAGGGGCTCCTGACCGGTCGTCAGATGAAGCTCTACGATAATCTGATGGCTGACTACAAAATACACTACCGTCCGGATGGTCAGCTAGACTATTGGGTAGACGAGAAGGCTCAGGTGATGTACGAGTACATATACAATGAGAAGGGTCAGCTCATCGAAGAGCAATTTGGCGCACCTGACCTCTCACAAGAGCGTCCATCCATCACCGCGCCCTCGGCAAAAACCTTCTATAGTTACAACGAGCAGGGACAGAAGAGCGAGATGAAGACCTCAGCCGCTCAGTTCAACTGGCGCTACTTCAAGGGCGAGGTGTACCAGTGGGACAACGACGGACTCCTAAAGAACTATCAAGCGGTCAACTTCGAGTACCCAGAAGGTGAGAAGGATGCCGACAAGGGTGTTGCTAAGCCTGTATATGAGTTGCGATTCCAGTATGCACCAGAGCGGACGGCACGGGTCTTCTGGCCTAAGCGACCCTTTACAGAGGGTGGAGGTACGCTCGCGGAGTTCCTCTACGACCTCACGGGTTACTGCCAGAAGGCTGAGTATTGGAGCCTAAGCGAGGGCAAAGAGAAGCACTTCATAGACTTCGTTTACGCCTTTGAAGCTTCGCCACGTCACCTCCAGGAGCTAGTCGACAGAGGAACTACGACCGTACAGTACGCCTACGGCACAATCATCGTCGAGGGCTCTGCGCTCGAGGCTCTGCAACTATACGACACTACAGGGCAACTACTCCGGGACTACCGCACAGCTCCCTGCCAGCGCATCGACATGGGCGTCAGCGAGCTTCCTGACGGGCTATACATCGTTCGTACGATATCCTCCGACAGCGTGCAGACGGACAAGGTAATCATCGCACAATAAGCAAGACAAACCTATGCTTCACTCTTTCATAAGGCGAGGACTCATGGCGACTATGCTCATGGGCCTCGCCCTATGCTCTCTACAGAGCTTTGCCGCTTCTCGTGTCCTATTCACCACGGATCTGCCAGTAGGCTCGACGATTACGCTCACCATCACCGCAGATGGTGACGTAACAGCCCAAGGACTATCAGGAGCTATCCTCGCCGATGGCAAGGCACACGCCTACACCATCCAGGACGCTAAGGTGACTCTCTCAGGAGCCATCACTGCCATCACGCTCTCGCACCAGAAGATTTCTGCGCTAGACATTCGTCAGGCTAGGGAACTAACGGAGCTGCGCTGCGTAGATAACAACCTCACGGAGCTCGACCTCTCCTTTGCCAAAGCGCTAGAACGTCTAGACTGCACATACAATCAGCTAGAACGGTTGGACATCTCCAAGTCAGTTCGTCTCAAGGAACTGCGCATAAAAGGCAATTATGTCAAGAGCCTTGCCCTAGATAATTGTCCTGACTTGGCAATCCTCGACTACTCGGACAACTACTATCCCGCCTTTATTGACCTAAGCAAATGCCCTAATTTGCAAGAGCTGGACTTGGCAAAGAACAAGTTTCGCACCATAGATCTGTCTCACAACGGGGCTCTGCGCTCACTCTCTTGTGGGGACAACGAGATATCCTCCCTAGACGTTGCGCACCTATCCTCGCTGGAGCGTCTCTCCGTCGCCAACTGCTCTAATCTGAGCAAGCTAAACCTCGGCAATCATCCCCAGTTACGCCACTTAGACCTGTACGGGGCTTTGGTTAGGAGCTTGGACCTCTCTAAGCTCCCACTTCTCGAGGAGCTCTCCTGTGCTTACGGACAGCTTGCTGCGCTAGACCTTTCACACAGTAAGAACCTCCGGGTCCTGAGCTGTGCCAAGAACCCTTTTGCCGGGCTAGATGTCTCACACTGCCCACTACTCGAGGAGCTCAGCTGCGGGGACCTGCAGATTAAGTCGCTTGACCTGAGTCACAATCCTAAGCTCGTGACACTACGCCTCGGGCACAATAATCTCTCGCAGCTAGACCTATCCGCACAGAAGTCCCTCAAGACGCTACACCTCTTCTACAATAACCTCAGCTCCCTAGACCTCTCAGCACAGACGCATCTAGAGGAGCTACTCTGCAATGACAACAATCTCTCCAGCATCATCCTCCCATCTGGAGCTCCGCTTCGCCAGGTAGACATCTATGACAACCAAATCAAGGAGCCACAGATGGCGCAAATCATTGCTCAGCTACCGAATCGCACTGGGCGCACGCGGGGACTCTTTAAGGTGGTGAACTCACCCAGCACCCTCGAGGGCAACGTCTGTCCCAAGGCACTTGTGGACAAAGCGCTTGCTCATTACTGGCGCGTCGTCGATTACGCTGACTTTGCCGACTCGGGCAAGGGGCTAGACTACCGAGGCTCTGATGCTCCCGAGATGGGCGAATGCGTAATTAAGCTCACCTTTGACAAAGCCGCTAGTTCCGTACATCTCACGGTCGGCGCGCTTGGTCTCTTTGAGTCTACAGGTGCTTCCCAGCCTATTGTCAATTCAAAGGAGCCTGTCACCTACACCCTTGAGGGCAACGAGCTGACCATCCGGGGAGATGTCTACCGGCTCGTCGTCAGCGGAGCTACCATCCAGGCGGTAGAGCTCACCAAGGCGACCTACCTCCGCGAGCTAGAGCTGCACGACTACCAGCCGGCGACGCTTACACTCGCTGAGCTACCTAACCTGGTATCGCTCCGAATACATGACAATCAGCTCACCGCCATTCAGCTGAGTGGTACGCCCCTCCTCACAGAGCTCTCCTGTTACAACAACAAGCTGACCGTCGAGGCTGGCAAGAAAATTATCGAGAGCCTACCTAAGCGTATCGACGAGGAGCAAGCTACCATCCTATGGCTCAACAGCCGAGAGGGAGCTGCTGACAATGCTTTTGCCAAGGAGCTACAACTCCTAGCACAGGCTAAGGGCTGGACGATGAGCGACTACCTCGACGGTAGCAAGGGAGATGCGGGAGCACCCATCGAGATTCCCACCTCCACGCACCCAATCGCGCCAGCAGCTACGCCCGCTGTGCAGGTCCGTCTCACAGCAGATGCTCTGCAGATTAGCGCAGCACCTCACCAGTCTGTCGTACTCTACGACCTCTCGGGACAACTGCTGCTCCAGACGGTGACTGATGCCGAGGGGCTACGTGACATCCCACGCGCAGCCTGCCCCGCAGGAGTCTGCATCGTAGCCACTCCGATGGAGGCGGTCAAGGTGCTCATCCCGTAGCAACACAAGCAGTATGAGACTGTTGCAAAAGTCAACAGTCTCACAATCTTGCTTGCAAGATTGTCTAGACTTTGCAGAAAGGATGAAGCGCAAGGCGCTGAGGGTGAGGTCTGAAGGGAGCATACCTCCGTATGTGACCGAAGCCGAATCCCGAAAGCAACACAGCGATTCGCCTTTATGCAATAGTCTCAGTATAGGGGAACTCAGACTACTGAGAGGTAGACTGAATAAAAAGTAGAGGCTCATCCTAAGGGTGAGCCTCTACGCATTTCTATATTTATTTGTCGCTACTTAGCGAAAAACGGTTCTAGAATAATCATCAAGTTTTGCATGAAAAACTTCACCGAGATGGCGAGAAGTATCACACCAAAGAACTTGCGCAGGATGTAGATTCCGCCCTTACCTAGCCAGCGCTCTAGAAGCGACACCGTCCGGAGCATCAGGTAAATGCAGAGGACGTTGAGCATTATGGCGATAAATAGCGTAGATATGGCCGTGCCCGAGGAGCGCATCGTCAGAATTGCCGTAAAGGAGGCTGCTCCTGCGAAGAGCGGGAAGACGAGTGGCACGATGTCCGCATTGCCCGATGGGTCGTCATCCTGAAAGACCTGGATACCAAATATCATCTCGACGGCCAGCACGAAGAGGACGATCGAGCCTGCCACCGCAAAGGAAGAGACATCCACGCCAAAGAAGCCCAGCAGGGGCTCACCGATAAATAGGAAGGCGATGAACATGATTGCCGAGATGATGGACACCTTACCGGGGTGAAAGACTTTCCTCTTCTCCTTGAGACTGAGTGCGATCGGGATGGCTCCGATGATGTCTATAGAGACAAAGAGAATCATAAACGTCGCAACGAAGCTCGACAGCGTGAAGTGTGAGAAGTCCGTTAGGATACTATTCCAAAGATTTTCCATAGATAGAGTTTTTTGTAAAGCGTTAACTAGGGGACGCTTTCGTCTGCAAAGGTACTAAATAGCCCCAAAATCGTCAACGGCACGGCGGAAGCGTGGCTCCATTCGTCCGCATCATCACGCCACCGCGCGCCGAGGAAGTGCCCACTCGCTGCGATGTGGCACTCCCGTTCTTGCGGAGTAGTGAATTGACTTTTGCAACAGTCTCAAATAAAGAAAATGGTCACGAGAGGCGTGGTGGCTCTTCTCGTGACCATTCGATGGAACGGGCTGATAAGTGGTTAAGCTCTCAGCACCTCAGAATATATCGATCCGCAACTTAGGAGATACGGAAGCGATAGATGAAGTGGAGCATGGCGTAGCGTCCGAGACTATTGGACCAGATGTCGCTAATCTCCGTGGTGGAGACCTGGCGGGTGATGCTCTGCTGCTGGTTGAGCAGGTCGTACACCTTGAGGCGTATTGTAGCAGCGTCGTTCTGTAGGAACGAATAGGAGAGTCCGGCGCTCCAGAGGACCGAGGCGAAGTTGTAGTCCTCTTGGTAGCCGACCGCCCTCGTATAGAGTGCCTCGCTCTCGACCTTGAAGCCTAGTGGGAGCGTGACGGACAGGTCTCCTCCTGCACTCCAGTCGTAGGTGCGTGGCGAGCTGGCGAGCTGCAAGCTCTGGTTGCCGTAGCGATATCTCAGGTTACCCTTGGCGCGTAGGTAAAGCCATGGGTTTGAATAGGCAAGCGATAGCCCAGGATTCAGAATCCAGAGGTGAGACCCATTGGTCACGCCATTGATTCGTCCCAAGCCGTAGTTATACATAGCACCCAGGGAGAGAGCTAGGGAGAGCTCTTTTGTAAAGAGGGGTGTGGTAAAGGAGCCATTGCCATGGAGCGCATAGAGTCCTCTGTCCGCATTGACGTAGGTAATCGTCCGACGCTGCGTCGTGGGGTCGACCGTCTGGTCGCTGATTACAGCGTGATGCGTATAGGAAGCGAAGAGACGGAGATTGATGGCTTGGCTCTTATCGGGTACGAACGTTTGGAACATACCAAAGAGCTGGTGGTTGTAGCTGGGCTGCAGGTTGGGATTACCGATGATGGACTCTCGTAGGTTGGTCTGGTCTGGCACGCGGTACATCTGTCCTGCCGAGGGCATCTCCGAGCGGCCCCAGTAGCCTAGACGTAGGGTGGTCTGGCGGGAGGGCGTGTAGCGGAAGTTGAGTGAGGGTGCCCATATGAGCTCTTTGCGCTGGAGTGGCTCTGCACTAGTCAGGAGCGTCTGCTCAGTTGTCATCCAGGTGGGACGCACGCGTAGTCCTACGGTTAGGTCGATAAGTTTGTTTGCCACCTTGAGGTCTACGCCCCCGCTGAGGGTGCTGAGGCGTGTATTCATCCGTGTGTCTAGCAGTTCATCAACCTGCGCCCAGGCTCCCGTAGCGTCAGGCTCCTTGTAGTGGCGCTCACTCCGCCGTATGCGGTCGCTCCACTCGAGCTGAGCCTGCAGGGAGAGGAGCTCCGTGAGGGGCTCGACATAGCCAGTACGGATGCGGTAGTGGAAGGTCTGGCTGCGCTCCTCGGTGAGCGTGCGACGGTCACTCTGACCATCCCTCGTCAGGAGGGACGCCTGGCTCTCTGTCTCAGAGTCATTGCCTGATAGCCCTCCATTAATCTGCAAGCTGAGAGTCCTCCCCTCGTCATTGAGCTTATGTCCTAAGAGGAGCATATTAAAGAGCCGTAATCCCTGGTAGTCGCGCAGACTAGCTTGGCTCCCCTTGTGAAGCTGCTGGTCGGATCCGTCGGCTGTACGGTAGTCACGCTGCTCGCTAGCGTTGCCTCGGTCGTACTGTACAGCTGGACGATAGATGAGCTCGGTGCGCTCGGTCGCCTGCCACTTGACGAAGGCATCGCCTCCTACACTGTGGCTTCGATTGAGAGCTTCGGCGGACTCATTGGTGTAGGTACTGGGCGCATCGGGGAGGATGTTTTCAGTCTCGGCTCGTGTCGAGAGTAGGTTTTGCCGATAACCATAGCGGACATTGGCGTTGACCTCTAGCTTATCGTGAGGCGTGTAGGTCTCATTGGCCGCCAGCTGAGCCGAGGTGGTGACGCCCTGACTGCCCCCAGGTCTGCCACCACGCCTGCCACCACGCATAGAGCTGCCCTCGAGGTCTAGCTCGCTAATCCCCTGCCCATTGGTATTGTTACTACCAGCGAGTAGCGTCAGCTGGTGCTGGTCGGAGAGGTAGTTGAGCAGACCGCTCAGCTCATATCGGTTGTTGAGCCCATAGCCTGCTAGGGTATGTCCGAAGGTGCCTCGACTCTGATTGGGACGGGTACGCACGTTGAGGACGGTCTCCTCCTCGTCATTGTCAAAGCCAGTGACGCGAGCCTCATCGCTCTGCTGATTGAGAAGCTCGAGCTGCTGCACCATCGCGGCGGGGAGGTTCTGCATGGCGACCTTGGTATCTCCGCTGAAGAACTCCTTGCCATCAAGCTTAATCTTGGAGACCACCTGCCCTCCGATGGTAATCTGTCCCTGCTCATTGACCTCGGCTCCGGGCAGGCGCTTGACCAGTTCTCCCAGCATAGCACCTTGTGGTACCTTGTAAGCATCCGCGTTGAAGGCGACTGTGTCCCCGCGCACGGTCATATCAGTGGCTCGCCCCTGGACGACAACGGTGCCTAGGAGCTGATCGTCTGCCTCGAGATGCAAGACGCCGAGGTCCAGACCTGGGGTCACCTGGAGCTCCCGCTGATAGCCACGGTAACCGATATAAGAGACCTCCAGAAGGAGCCTCTCCAGAGGAACTTGTCGGATGACGAATAGCCCCTTGGCATCGCTCATAGCTCCAGCTACGAGCTGCTTGTCACCAGAAGGTGCGTGACGATAGAGTGCCACGTGAGCACTCACGAGGGGCTGGCTGGAACTGTCCTGGACGCGCCCCCGTACGGTTGTCGTCTGAGCCGTGAGGAGCGAGGGTAGGATGCAGAGGATGAGCATGACTAAGCCGCTCCGGAAGGTGTGATGTCGCATAGAGTTTCGTCTGTGTCTAGTGTGTCGTTTATACGCTTGTAGTTAGTAGGTAGTACGTCGATGGTGTATCTGTCGTCGGTATGTAGTACGTCGATGGTGTGTCTGTCGTCGGTGTGTAGTACGTCAATGGTGTGTCTGTCGTCGGTGTGTAGTACGTCGATAGTGTATCTGTCGTCGGTATGTAGTACGTCGATGGTGTGTTTTTCGTTGGAGTGTTGTGTGTCGTTTGTACCTATTTCTTCTGCAAGTGTACCATTTTAGATGCGCATAATACGCAAAAGATTAAAGGAATGTGCGCTCTCTTCTGGCTCTGTGCGTGTTACGTGGCTCTTGCTATACGTGCTATCTGTTACTTACTAGGTGCTACGTGGCTCTTGCTATGTGTGCTACGTGGCTCTTGCTATCGTGCTATCTGTTACTTACTAGGTGCTACGTTGCTCTTGCTATCGTGCTATCTGTTACTTACTAGGTGCTACGTGGCTCTTGCTATCGTGCTATCTGTTACTTACTAGGTGCTACGTGGCTCTTGCTATGTGTGCTACGTGGCTCTTGCTATGCGTCGTGCTTCCTGATTCTTACTATGCGCTACGTGGCACTTGCTATGTGTCCTACGTGGCTCTTGAGACTGGCAAAGACCGAGGCATATCAATACGGGAACTCTTGCCAATTCAAATAAATGTCGTACCTTTGCGCTAGCAAAGCTCATAGGGAAGTGTGGGTGAGTGGCTGAAACCAACAGTTTGCTAAACTGTCGTACGGGTAACCGTACCGGGGGTTCGAATCCCCCCGCTTCCGCAAGAGGTCTTATTTAGAGTTTCAACAAGGTATTCAAATAAGGCTTCAAATCAAGGAAAAGTCGTTGTAGAACAAGCTTCTACAGCGGCTTTTCTCGTATACACTGACTACCGATGAATACCTATAGATGGTGTTAGGTATTCGCCAAAAGGTCATTTTCTGCTACATTTTCTGCTACACTAACTTTGGGTAACCGAAAAATGTAGCAGTGACTACCAAATGACCACTAAATTGACCGCTGTAAGTCGCTTGTTTTCAGAAAGATATTTACGAACTTTGTGGCAGTTATGCTACATTAGTTTTGGCGCATTTTGCTACAGAATTAGTGTGCTTCTGCTACACAAAACTAAGTGACATGAGAAGACAGTTTAAGGTATCCTTCTACCTACGCTCTAACTACGAGAATAAAGAAGGGAAATCTCCAATCATGCTTAGGATCTTTCTCAATCGAGAAATGGCAAACCTTGGCACTACAAAGCTCTTTGTAAAGAAGAGTATGTGGAATAACTCCACTAGCCGGATGAAAGGACGTACGGCTGAGGCACTAAGCCTTAACGCCTCCTTAGACTCACTTTCCACCTCTTTATATGAGATGTTTGGAAAAATGAAAGAAGAGGAGGACTTAACGGTCGAAAGACTAAAGCAAGTATATCTTGGCAGAGACAAGGAGTTTACTACTTTACTCCCAGTCATAGATAGATATCTAGACCATATAGCACAACAAGTGGGAAAGTCTCTTAGTAAAGACAGCTTGCAGAAATACACCGTGGTTAAGACACACTTCGTGCGATTCTTAAAATCCACCTACAACCGAGAGGATATAGGTCTCTTAGAGTTTACACCCTCAGTGGTTATGGACTTTGAACTCTATCTTAAGACGAAAGCTAATTTAGCTCATAACACGGCACAGAAGAAGCTCAAACTTCTTAAGACAATGACAATATTCGCACAAAAGAGGGGCATAATCATGCATGACCCTTTCCTTGACATCAAATTCCACACGAAACCTGTTGACAGAGGGTTTTTAACGGAAGATGAGGTATCCCTTATTGTTGCCAAAGATTTAACAAGACTGCCACGGTTGGAGCTTGTAAGAGATATATTCATATTCTCTTGCTTTACTGGTTTGGCTTACATTGATGTACGCAACCTAACTCCAGAGGATATAGTAGTTATGGATGACAAAGAATGGGTTATGTCAAAAAGGAAAAAGACTAACATTGCATTTAATGTCCTACTCCTTGATCTTCCCAAAGCCATTATTTCTAAGTACAACCATGACACATATAGAGATGGCAAGCTCTTCCCTATCCTTAGCAATCAGAAGATGAATTCGTATTTGAAGGAGATTGCAGACATTTGTGGTATCAGCAAGAACTTGACTTTCCACCTAGCTCGGCATACCTTTGCTACTCTCTGTCTCAGTAAGGGCGTTCCTATGGAAAGTGTCTCTAAAATGCTGGGGCATACCAATATCCGAACAACGCAAATCTATGCCCGGATTACCAATAAGAAGATTGAACATGACATGGAGCAGTTTGCTGACAAGCTAGGCAAGT
>UQBE01000004.1 GCA_900539155.1 uncultured Porphyromonas sp. | reverse complement strand
GTGAGCGTTCTTTGGCTATCCAAAACGATGTACTTCAAAGCACTCCGCTCATTTCCAAATCGTTACCTATCCACACTTCTCCAAACGGTAACATCTTACTTCTCAGCCAGATAGCCCGAAGCCAAAAAAATGTGGAGGAACTTTTTAGTTCCAAGGGAGGAACTTTCAGTTTCCTAGGTAGGAAACTAAAGTTTCTCAGGTAAGAAACTGGAGTTTCATAGGTAGGAAACTGTAGTGCCATACGTGTGGCACTGATTTCTCTAGCGGTATCCCGTCTGATTTCGTACCTTTGTGCTACAAGCCTCTCCGACGTGGTGGAGGCATTTATCCCTCTAGATGTTTTTTATGAATCAAGTATCTCCTTCTCCTGAGACTCTAGCCGCAGCGCATGAGGCGGTCGATATATTACAGCGTGGTGGTATCATCCTTTACCCGACCGACACGATCTGGGGCTTGGGATGCGATGCAACCAATGAGGAGGCGGTGGATCGCCTCTCGGCACTTAAGGGTCGCCCCACGGGCAAGCCGATGCTGATGCTGGTCGATAGCGACATGCGGATACCATCATACGTGCGCACGGTGCCATCGATGGCCTACCAATTGATCGATGTGGCTGTGCGCCCGCTCACCATTATCTACCCCGAGGGACGCAATGTGGCGCCACAACTACTGGCAGACGATGGCTCGATCGGGATACGTATCGCTAGTGATACGCTCTGTCAGGAGATCTGTCGCATGCTACGCCGACCACTCGTCTCCACCTCGGCCAATCTGGCGGGGACTAGTTCGCCACACAACTATTCGGAGATTGATCCAGCACTGATCAAGATGGTCGACTATGTGGTCCCGCTACGCCAAGATGAGCATATCGATGGCATGCCCTCAGATATTATCAAGCTGGGGCTCAACAATGAGGTGCGGGTCATTCGCTAAGTAATAAGGTTGGTCAAAAGCCACTAAACGACCCTTTAGTGGCTCCTAAACACGGCCCGATCTATGAGCAAGAAGTCTCGACAAGCTACGGTACGTATGCGCTACATCGTCTCTGACCTTGTGGCGGTGCTGCTAGCGACAACGCTCTTCAACGTGGTGCGCTACGTGGTCGAGGATCAGAGTGCTACCTTTGGCGAGCTGTCGCTCTTCCTCTTCAATACGAAGATGTACTGGGTAACGCTCGTTGTGCTGCTCTTCTGGATGGGCTTCCTAACGCTCTCGGGGTACTATAATAAGGTATTAGCGAAGAGCCGCATCGACGAATTCTTCCTGACGGCTGGGAGTGTCTTCGTGGGGGTAGTCATCGAGTACCTCTTCCTCGTGGTAGACGACGTAATCGATGGGCGCAGTGCGCATCTGCTCCTCTTCGCACTACTCTATCTGACGCACTTTCTCCTCATCTATGCGGGTCGCCTGGCGATTACTTTGCAGCAGATCCGGTATGACCGCATGCCAGAGCATTGGCCACAGATCCTACTCATTGGCACGCCCGAGGTGATCGACAAGTTGCAAGCGGTACGTATGGAAATGCACTACCACGCTGTGGCGCAGCTCCCCTTCGACGCTGAGCCTGTCACACTAGAGCAGGTGCAGACGATACTAGAGGTGCAGACGATCGAGGCAGTCTATATGGTGGCCAATGAGGCGGACACGCTACGAGCTACGCATCTGCTCTACGAGCTGTATCGCTGCAAGCTCCCAATTAAGATATACCTAGAGGGGGTGATGGGGGTACGCTCCTCGCTACAAGCGCGCACGCTCCGTGGGCTACCACTGCACGATGTGACGCAGACACAGATGAGCGAGATGGAGCAAAATGTGAAGTGGCTTTTCGACCGTCTCGTATCGCTTCTCCTGCTACTACTTCTGTCGCCTCTCTTTGCGGTGCTAGCCATCTTGGTTCGGCGCTCTTCGGAGGGACCCGTCTTCTATCGTCAGGAGCGTGTGGGGCGTGGAGGGAAGCCTTTTTGGATCTATAAGTTTCGCACGATGTACACAGACGCAGAGGCTGCGGGTCCCCAGCTTAGCCACAAAGGGGACAAGCGGGTCACACCACTAGGTGCCAAGCTGCGCAAGTACAGACTGGACGAGCTACCTCAGTTTTACAATGTATTGCGAGGCGATATGTCTATCGTAGGACCTCGCCCCGAGCGCGCTTACTACATCAAGCAGATCCTCGAGCGGGCGCCTTACTACTACCTGCTACACCAGCTACGCCCGGGCATCACGTCGTGGGGTATGGTGCGGTACGGCTATGCCTCGACGGTCGATGAGATGGTCGAGCGACTATACTATGACTGGCTCTACTACGAGCACATGTCGATCAAGCTCGACCTAGCGGTGCTGCTCTGCACGGTGGGCACTATTATCAAGGGAAAAGGAAAGTAACACGGCTGCGATGACGACTACGACTACACGCATATCACTACTACAACGCTTCATCCTATGGCGCGAGGCTCACATCAGTGAGCGCATCTTCGTACTGATCTTATCTTTTATCATCGGTATCTTGACCGCCCTGGCTGCCTTTGCGCTCAAACAATTGATCGGCACGATACAGCATCTCCTGATGCCCGCCATACGTCAGGCTAATGTGTGGTACCTGATCCTGCCACCTATTGGTGTACTGCTGACGGCGGGCGTGGTCAAGCTCTTCATCCGTGACGACATAAGCCATGGTGTGACGAAGGTGCTGGGAGCTATGTCGCAACGCAAGAGTCGTATCAAGCCACACAACACATGGTCATCGCTCCTAGCTAGTTCGATCACTATCGGCTTCGGTGGATCGGTCGGTGCCGAGTCGCCAATCGTAATGACAGGAGCCGCCATTGGGAGCAATACGGGACGGCTCTTCAAGCTGGAGCAGCGTCAGCTGATGCTCCTCGTGGGGTGCGGTGCAGCAGGTGCTATTGCTGGTATCTTTAAGGCTCCCATTGCGGGCTTGGTCTTTGTGGTGGAGGTGCTACTCCTCGACCTGACGCTCAGCAGTGTGCTACCGCTACTGATTAGCTCGGTCACATCGGCTACAATGGCTTATCTGCTGACGGGACAACAGGCGATGTTTTCCTTTTACCAAAGCGACCCCTTCACGGCAGAGCGCATCCCCTACGTGATCCTGCTCGGTATCGCCTGTGGCTTCACCTCGCTCTACTTTTCCAAGGTGATGTTTGCACTGGAGAGTTGGCTCAAGAGGCGCAACAACTTCCTCAAGCGTTACGGCATCTCGATGCTGATCCTCAGTGTGGCTATCTTCCTCTTCCCTCCGCTCTTTGGTGAGGGTTACAACACGCTCAGCGACCTGATGACGGGACAGTACAGCTCCGTGACGGACAATAGTATCTTCGCCTCCTTCGGAAGTAACTACTGGGTCATCTTCGCCTTCCTCCTCTGCACGATGCTGGTGAAAGTCTTTGCCTCCGTAGCGACCAATAGTGGCGGCGGGTGTGGCGGACTCTTTGCGCCTAGCCTCTTCGTGGGGGGCTTGTGTGGCTTTGTCTTTGCCTATGCGCTAAACTTCTTCCCCTTCATTGAGGTCTACCTACCGCAAAAGAACTTTGTCCTCATGGGTATGGCGGGCGTGATGGCGGGCGTGATGCACGCGCCACTGACGGGCACCTTCCTCATCGCTGAGTTGACAGGTGGCTACAACCTGCTCCTACCACTTATGCTCGTCGCTATCTGCTCCTACGGGACGATCCGCATCTTCATGCCTCACAGCATCTACTCCCTCCGTCTAGCGCAGCAGGGCAAGCTGATGACTCACAGCAAGGATCAAGCGGTGCTCACGGTGATGAGCATCGACAATGTGATCGAGACGGACTTTGATAAGGTCTACCCCGACATGACGCTCGGCGAGCTGGTTCAGGTGGTGGGACGTGCTAAGCGCAATCTCTTTCCCGTGGTGGAGCGTGAGACAGACAAGCTCCTCGGCGTGGTCTCGCTCGATGATATACGCAATATCATGTTTCGCCCTGAGCTGTACGACCGCTACAAGGTGGACCGTATCATGGTTTCCCCGCCAGCCCGCATCCAGAGCGATATGCACATGGATCATATCATGCACCTCTTTGACCAGACCAAAGCCTGGAACCTCCCCGTCGTAACGCCCGAGGGGCAGTACCTCGGCTATGTCTCTAAGTCTAAGATATTCAACACCTACCGAGAGGTGCTCAACGTCCTCTCACCTGACGAATAAACAGCTATGAAGAAAGATCAAGTTCGCATCATCTTTTACGGTACCGCTCCCTTTGCGACGGCTTGCCTAGAGCGTCTCGTCGACGAGGGCTACCCTATTGTCGCTGTCGTCACGGCTCCCGACAAGCCTGCGGGTCGTGGACATCGCCTGCAGCCCTCGGCGGTCAAGGTCTGTGCGACCAAGCTCGGACTACCTATATTACAGCCGACAAACCTACGAGACGAAGCTTTCGTTCAGCAACTCACGGAGCTAAAGCCAACACTCGGTGTGGTGGTTGCCTTTCGTATGCTACCTCGTGAGGTGTGGAGCTTGCCCCCGTGGGGGACGGTCAATATACATGGCTCGCTACTCCCGCAGTATCGTGGCGCCGCTCCGATCAATTGGGCACTAATCAATGGCGAAAGCGAGACGGGCGTGACCCTCTTCCAACTACGTCACGAGATCGATACGGGAGACATTATTGCCGCTTCGGCTTGTCCGATAGAGCCAGAGGACAACTTCGGCACCCTCTACGACAAACTGATGGCTCTGGGAGCTGAACTCCTAGCTCACGGCTTGAGCTTGCTAATGCAGCATGAGGGTCGCTACCCGCAAGCACTACCGCAAGAGGAGCGTTCCGACCTGCGCCCTGCGCCTAAGCTCACTAAGGAGAATACGCGCATCGACTGGCACCAGTCAGCACACGAGATACACAACCTAGTACGTGGCTTGGCGCCTCAGCCTGGCGCCTGGACGATGCTAGAGCTTCCCAACGAAGAGCCACTTCTCGTCAAGATCTACGCTACCACGCTCTCGCAGCAGGAAGCGGACGAGCGACCCGTGGGACAGTGCCTCTCTCCTCGCAAAGGTCAGCTAGCCGTGCAGTGTGGCGATGGACTGCTCCTCATCGAGCAGCTAAAGCCTCAGGGCAAGAAACTGCTCTCGGCACGTGACTGGCTCAACGGACTCAAAGTCTCTGTCGAGGAGGTTCGCTTCGTCTAGCCACTTCCACACAAGCAAGTAGCACAACCCTAGTGACCCCACAGCTATCCATCACTCTACCTCCCTCAAAGAGTCTCTACAATCGGCTCTTTGTGATGGCACGACTGGCGCATCGGCCCATACCGTCGCTGTGGCATCAGCTAGACCTCTGCGAGGACTTGGCGGTGATGCTACACGCCTCGGGGAGTAGCGAGCAGCGCATTTCCGTAGGGGCTTCGGGAACGGCTATGCGCCTCTTGACGGCACTCTTCGCTTTGACCACAGAGCGAGAGGTTCTGCTGGTATCGCCTGTTCGTCGTATGACGGAGCGACCATTGGCACAGCTCATCGCACTACTCACGCAGCTCGGAGCCAACCTCGCCCAACCTGCATCTCAGGAGCCAGTCGAAGGGTTCTACCCACTGGTGCGCATTCGTTCTATGAGCCTGCAACAGAATGGACTCCCCACGCTAACCCTGCCGAGCGGACTAGAGAGCAGCCAGACGGTCACCGCCCTCCTCCTCATCGCCCCCTATCTACCTCACGGACTAGCCCTTCGCTGGCAAGACGACCAACTCCCCAGTGCCTCTTACATTCAGTTGACCTGCTCCCTGGTGCAGGCGTGCGGTATCGACCTCTCAGTAGATCGCCACGGGATCCATGTCGCTCCAGGAGCCTACTGCGAGGCAACGCTCACACGCCTACTCTCGCACCCTATCGGTGACTGGTCCTCGGCACAGTACCCCCTCCAGTGGGCACTCATGACGCCACGCCCCTGCCAGCTCTTGTTGACCAATGTCCCAGCGCAGAGTTTACAGCCTGATGCCCGTGCCTTAGAACTGCTACAGATATCACCCGAATGGCTAAGTGCCGGCGACGACACCCTCTGCTTCGACAGCGAGCTACTGCAGAAGCATCTGCGTGAGCTAACCTTCGGGAGCCTCTCCCTGTCAAACAATCCCGACTTCGCCCCCACACTCATTGCGCTACTGCTCTACTATCAGAAGAAAGCGCAACTCCGTGGACTAGACCTCCTACGCCTCAAAGAGAGCGACCGCATCGCCCTCATTCTGCGCAATGGCGAGCAGCTAGGTTATCAGCTCACCTACGAGACGGAGCGGGGCTTCTGCTTAGCCGGCAGCGCACCAAGCTCCGTTCACACCCCAGTACCCATTGCCACAGATGCCGACCATCGTATGGTGATGGCATGGGCTCCTTTCGCTTGGTATCACCAGCTACAGATAGAGACTCCGCAGGCAGTTGACAAGAGCTACCCCACCTTCTGGCGAGACCTTCGCAAGCTCTGCGAGGTCATCGAGACACCTTTATATATATGAGCACGAATCCCCTTCACTATGACCTTTGACACACTAGACCTTTCGCCCGAACTTCTTCGTGCCACCGCCGACCTAGGCTTCTCCGAGCCGATGCCCGTACAGCAAGAAGTCATCCCATACCTATCCAGCCATCGAGGGGATTTGATCGCGCTCTCCAAGACTGGCTCGGGCAAGACCGCAGCCTACGGACTGCCCCTCTTAGAGCGCATCATACAGGCAAAAGGCTCCGCACCCTGTGGACTCATCCTCACGCCAACACGAGAGCTGGCAATACAGGTACAGAGCGACTTAGTCGACTTGGCTAAGTACACCTCAGTTCGCCAAATCCTAGCCCTCTACGGCGGTGCTTCCATCGAAGAGCAAATCCGTCAGCTTGCTAAGGGATACCATATTATAGTAGCCACTCCCGGCAGACTATGCGACCTGCTCCGGCGCAAAGCTCTCAAGCTGCGCAAAGTCTCGGTCGTCGTCCTCGACGAAGCCGATGTGATGCTTGATATGGGCTTCCAGCGAGATCTGCAAGAGATCCTGCAGGCAGTACCGCAGCATATGGAGCATTGGCTCTTTTCCGCCACCATGAGCCGAGAGGTGCGAGAGATAGCCGACAACTATATCAGCGATGCCCACGAGGTGCAGATAGGTGGGCTCAACAAAGCGAATGCGGACATCAAGCATCTCTACGTAGCGGTCCCAGCACGGCACAAGTACGCTGCTCTGAAGCGTGTCGTCGACTACTACCCCAATATCTACGGAATCATCTTCTGTCGTACCCGTGCCGAGACCAAGGAGATAGCCGAGTGGCTCATACGAGATGGGTACAATGCCGATGCGCTCCATGGCGACCTGAGCCAAGCGCAGCGAGATATGGTGATGAACCGCTTCCGCATACGCAACCTGCAGCTACTCGTTGCGACCGACGTGGCAGCACGTGGACTCGATGTAGATGATGTCACTCATGTGCTTCACTACGGCCTGCCCGCCGATCCCGACAGCTACACACACCGCAGCGGACGTACCGCTCGTGCTGGCAAGACGGGTCTCTCGATAGCCATCTGCCATCTACGTGACAACAAGCAGATACGCATCATCGAGCAGCACGCTGGCATTCGTATTGAGTCGATGCCCCTCCCCTCTGGTCAGGAGATTTGTAAGAAGCAACTCTTCGCCCTAGCTACCAAGATTGAGTATGCCGACAGCAACGAGCATGGCACTCAGTACGATGAGCTGCTCAATGCAATCGTGCAGAAGCTCGCCTGGCTCTCTCCCGAGGAGATCATACGTCGTGTCCTCACACTGGAGGCGGACCGCATCATGCGCTACTACGCCAATACGCCCGACCTCTCGGCTCAAGAGCTGGCCACCGAAAAGCCTAAGTATAGGACAAAAAGTTCCCACGAAGAGCATCGCAAAGCACCTAAAAAGCGTAGCCGCACCGACCTACCGCCCATGACCTCGCTACGGATCAACCTCGGCAAGCGCGACAAGCTCTATCCGAATCGTCTCTTAGAGTTGATCAACCGCACGCTCCCCTATAAAATCACTATCGGCAAGATAGATCTCAGTCCTAGCTACAGCTACTTTGAGGTAGCCAGCGAATGGGCCGAGACAGTCGCGGCAGCCCTTAGCGAGGAGGAGTACAACGGCCGCCCCATCCGTGTCACCATTCAGAAGGATCGGTAAAGCTTCCGCTCATAGTAAGTCAAGTGTACGTAGGTCTGCGAGGGTGCGAGATGTTGACTAGTTCAAATAAAGTTCGTACCTTTGCCCACCGAAGTAAAGGACAAGTCTCTTTGTCCTTATAAATATTCTCATCGAACAAATATAAAACACACAAAGAACAGTTAGACAAGTATGATAATTGTACCAATCAAAGAGGGCGAGAACATCGAGCGTGCGCTCAAGCGTTACAAGCGTAAGTACAACGATACCGGTATCGTCCGCACGCTACGCAAGCGCCAAGCATTCCAGAAGCCCTCAGACGTCAATCGTCGCATGATGGAGAAGGCTCGCTACGTGCAGTCACTTCGTCAAGAAGAGCTAGACGCATAAGACCCATCGAGGAGTACCCCACCTGGAGCCCCCACACAGCAGGAGAGACATCATACTCTCGACCACGGCTCAGTGAGTAGGTAGCACCTCACGATGAATAGAATATTTACGTAGGGAGTCCCATTTGGGATGCTCCCTACGTCTTCTGTACCCAGTACTACTCACTCTTATATGGTGAGAGGTGCTGGGCTTTATTGTATCATCTCGGCTGAGTTTAACGGAGATGAAACAGCCAAGAGCGGGTTTTGTTAAGACTTTTAGTTACTTTTGCCAATAGCTAGAGCTTAGGACGACACTAGTGACTAGCTCTAAGCCGTTACTACACTAAGATACTAATCACTAACACTTACAATTATTGTGAACCGTTTATTGCTTATCACTACAGCGCTCGCGCTCTTACTAGCGAGTAGCTTCTCGTCGCTTGCTCAGGTGCAGGTGACGGGTACAATCCTTGAGGAGGGTTCTGACGAGCCTATGCCTAGCGTGACTGTCTACACCGACGGAGGCACCTCTGGCACCTACACTGGAACCGATGGCTCCTTCAAGCTCAATGTCTCGGCAGGCAGTCAGCTCACACTAAGCTTCGTCGGCTATGAGACGAAACAGCTACGAGTACCCGCTTCTGCTCGGGGCCACTACGATTTCGGCAAGGTCTACATGGCGACCAGTGCCATCGGACTAGACGAGGTGCGCGTCATCGCATCGGTCGTGCCCAAGGATCGACTGACGCCAGTGCCCGTCTCCAACGTCACAATGAAAGCTATCCAGACGCAAGCTCCAAACATTGAGTTCCCCGAGCTACTCAAAGCGACTCCCTCAGTCTACGTGACCAAGGGCGGTGGCGGCTTTGGTGACTCCCGCATCAACCTGCGTGGCTTTGACTCTAATAATATAGGTGTCCTGATCAACGGTGTGCCTATCAATGATATGGAGTCAGGCAAAGTCTACTGGTCCAACTGGGCCGGCCTCAACGACGTCAGCAGCTTCATCCAGGTGCAGCGTGGTCTAGGTGCCTCTAAGCTAGGTCTCTCCTCCGTCGGTGGTACCATCAATATGGTGACCAAGAGCACCGATGCCAAGAAGGGCGGTAGCATCTACACAGGTGTAGGTAATGACGGCTTCCTCAAGACCTCTTTCAATGTCTCTACGGGCCTTATGGACAACGGCTGGGCCATCTCTCTCGCAGGCTCTCGTAGCCAAGGCGATGGATACGTAGATGGGACTAACTTCGTCGGCTGGAGTTACTTCGTCAACGTCTCCAAGCGCATCAACGATCACCATCGTCTATCCTTCACTGCCTTTGGAGCACCTCAGTGGCACAACCAGCGCGGACAGATGTACCTCATCGAGGACTATCACAACGCTCCCGAGGGTCGTCGCCTCAACCGTGGTTACGGATATATCAATGGACGTGTAGAGGGCGGTGCTTACGCGCGCAACTTCTACCACAAGCCTCAGATCTCGCTGAACCACTACTGGGATATCAATAAGGAGAGCAGCATCTACACCTCCGTCTACGCCTCTATCTCCCAGGGTGGTGGCCGTCGCATACGTGGTGCTAAGACAGACTGGCTCACACTCGACTACAACACCGGTCGCCCGAAAGACCCCGCAGCCTTTATGGGTACTCCCGATGGCTTGCTAGACTTCGATCGTGTTATGGAGGCCAACAAAGCTTCCAACAACGGCTCTCAGCTCATCTTCAGTAATGCGGTAAACTCGCACAACTGGTACGGCCTACTCTCCTACTACACCAATAAGTTTAGCGACCTCTTCAAGCTGACCGCCGGCTTCGACGGACGCTTCTACCAGGGCATCCACCGTGAGGTCATCGACAACCTACTCGGCGGTGACTACTACATCGAGCCTCAGAACTCATCGACCAAGCTCATGTACCACAAGCCCTACCAGCCGCTCAAGGTGGGCGACCATATCCAGTTTGACAACATCGGCGAGGTACTCTGGAACGGACTCTTCGCTCAGGGTGAGTTCACGGGCGAAAACTTCAACGCCTTCATCTCTGGAGCTATTTCGCACAAGGGCTACCGCTACGTCAACCTTGGCGGTACAGGCGAGCAGTACGACGCACTGACCCCTCCCGACAAGATCGTCTCTCCGTGGGCTACTTACCTGCCTTGGAGCGTCAAGGCTGGTGCCAGCTACAAGTTCCTCGAGCACAGCAATGTCTTCGTCAATGCGGGTTACTTCACCATTGCGCCATACTTCCGCAATGTCTTCTTCCGCTACAACACGACCATCAATACGGGTGCTAAGTACGAGCGCGTCTTCACGGGCGAGGTCGGCTACGGCTTCAAGATGCGCAACCTTCGCATCGACCTCAACGGCTACTACACCAAGTGGCTGGACAAGAGCCTCACACGTAGTATGGGCAACAACACAACGGCCAATATCTCTGGTCTAGATGCTCGCCACGCGGGTGTCGAGCTAGAGGCTACCTACACACCGATCAAGCCGCTTGACATTCGCTTCATGTTCTCTTGGGGCGACTGGATCTGGGCTGACGATGTCAAGGCCGATGTCTTCGATGATGCGCAGCAGTATGTCGGCACCATCAATGCTTTTGTCAAGGGGGTACACGTGGGCAACTCAGCTCAGATGACCTCTGCACTCGGTATCTCGTGGGAGGCACTCAAGGACTTCCGCCTCAAGGCTGACCTCAACTATGCCGGCAAGAACTACGCCGACTTTGACCCGACGAACCGCACCAAGGAGACCGACAAGGTGGACGCTTGGCGCCTACCCGACTACTGCACACTAGACCTCGGCGCTAACTACCGCTTTAACATCGGCTCTTGTGACGCTACCGTCTACATCAATGTCAACAACGTGACCAACACCGAGTACATCTCCGACGCTCGCGATGGTAAGAACCACGATATGAAGTCAGCGCTCGTCTACTACGGCTTTGGCACGAACTGGGCGACTGGTCTACGCATTAACTTCTAACTCTCAGACACGCAAATAATATGAAACAGATCACACAGCTCCTCGCAGCCGCAGCACTCCTGCTGCTCACCGCCTGCAACCCGATGGAGCAGATATACAAAGAACTAGACTCGGTAGACCATCCAATAGAGAAGAGTGTCGCCTACGCTCTCACCGATGCCGACTACAAGACAATCGCCACAGCCTTTACCAAGCAGGAGGAGGCAGGCTACACCGGCTCCAGCAAGGAGGAGTTTATGAAGCAGGTCAAGCACGAGGCGAACTATGTCAAGACGAACCGCACCCTCACCGCGTGGGTCTCTCCAGAGAAGTATGTCCCAGCCCTCATGGCTAAGATGTACCCCGAGTGGGGCAAAGGCTCTGCCGTGACCGTCTCTTACGCTATGCAGCAGCACCCCGCAGAGGATGCGGCTCTAGACAAGCTCATCTCTGTCAAAGTATCAGCCGACGATGCGACCAAAGCTGGTCTCACGGCAACAGACCCCAACAAGCTCTCTAAGGATGAGATCGATAAGCTGGGCAAGTACCTCGCAACGACCTACGCTGACAAGGGTACCAGCTACCTAGCGAAAGTCGCACTCGCTGATGGGCAGCGCAATATGCTCTTCATCGGAGAGCGTCTCGCCGATAATCGTATCTATAAGGTCATCTCACCCGCTGAGTACCAAGCTATGGGCAGTAAGTACGGCAACTTCAGCAGCTCGATGCTCCCCGAGCGGTACATTCCGCAGCTACTGCAGCAGAGCATGCCGTACGCTCAGCCTGGTAACCAGTTTATCGTGGTCTACGAGTGGTTTGACAACAAGGTCACCACGCCTGAGTATCAGAGCTTCAAGCTAGAGGGCAATCAGTGGCGTGTGGCTCAGACTGCAAGCCAGTTTGTCAACCTCGGCAAGCAGTGGATCTTCGACCCGACCATCCGCTTCACGCTGACGGCCGATGACTATATGATACTGCACGCATGGGTCAAGGCCAATAAGCCCGACTACATCAGCGAGAAGTACCCCGACAATGAGGAGTGGTGGTTCTGCGGTAGTGCTTACTACAAGAACTTCAACCTCGACGGCGGCAAGAGCCTCGGTGCTCGACCCGATGAGGAGGGCAAGTCTACCGAGGAGCTATTCAAGCTACGCCTAGAGCGTATCAAGGAGGGTCTCCAGCTCATCCTCAAGGCGCGCTATGCCGACAAGCCTGCACAGACCAACGGTATCGACCAGATGTACGTCATCACTACAGGTCTGCGACAAAACTACACCAATAGCACCGTGACCTTCACCTACAAGGGTCTCGGCGGTGGCAACTTCGAGTACGTCTCCGGTCCAGACGCGCTCTAACCTGACGCTCTGAGACATCGCCTTAGACCAGGCGATGCCTGACGACTCAACACCTTTAGGGGCAGTCGGCTTATCGGCCGGTTGCCCCTATTCGTTTGCCTCACCGCACGTCCCATCATTTGTATCGCACTCTCCTTGTATCACTTACGAGTTCCAAAAATGAATCCCCGTTTGGAACTTTTTAGTTCCAAGGGAGGAACTTTTTAGTTCCAAGGCAGGAACTTTCGAGTTCCAAGGCAGGGACGTTTCGCTTCCTCGGTTACTTTTTCTTGTTTCATTGCTGTTGGGGTTGGCTTCCCCAACTGTGTACTATTTCAGGAGAGGACACTTGCGCATCTAAAAAAAAAAAAGCTACCTTTGCGACAAGCAGTGCAGTAACATACAGACAAACAGAAAAAAAGAGCTATGATGTCAGGAAGAAAGGGCGGACTTCTCGCGATATTGGTTGTGGTTAGCTTGATGCTCACCCAAAGCCTCAGCGGACAAACGCTCAAAGAAGGTTCCAACGGACAAACAGTTAAAGAGGACCTCAGTGGACAGGCTGTCAAAGGGCACCCTCAGCAAGCTCAGAGGGCACAGTCCCAGACGCAACACCCGCAGCAGGGTGAGACTTATCGTGGGCAACTCAGAGATAGGGTGACCGAGGAGCCTATCTCTATGGCGACTGTCATATTGCTTTCGGCAGATTCGACGGTGGTCTCCACGACGCTTTCGAGCGACGGGGGGACCTTTGAGCTTTCAGGGGTGGGGGCGCATTGGCTCCAGGTGAACCATCTAGCGTATCAGACCCTCCGCGTGAGCCTGGATGCTCCGCTGCCTGACGTGCTCTATATGGATCAGGCGATAGGTGAGCTGGGCGAGGTGGTGGTCAAGGCGGAGCGTCCGCTTATGAAGCTCGTCGATGGTACCACTCCGAGCTACGATATTGATCAGCTCTTCGCGCATAGCTCCGTTACCACCGCTTATGAGATGCTGGGTCAGCTCCCGGGTATGTCGATGCAGGGCGATGTGCCGACGCTCGTGGGGACCAATGGCTATACGTTGGTCTTCAATGGTCAGCCCTCGAATGTTCCTCAGGATATGCTGTTGGAGCGTCTCAAGAGCATTCCCCGAGAGATGGTCTCCAGCGTGGAGATATCCTATACTCCCATTGCCCGCTATCGGGCTAAGGGCGCTTCGATCAATGTGGTCTTCAAGGGGCAGGCTGCGGGCAGCCCTCTGAGTGGCGCCTCAGGTCAGCTCTTTACCGAGTATAGCAATCAGTATTACAGCAACTACGCTGCAGGTGGTAGTGTCAACTACTCCGCTCCCAATGGCTTCTCCGTCACTGCCAATTATAGGGCTAGTCTAGGTAAAATCCGAAGTGACTTGATCTACGACATAGCTCCCTTTGGTCGCTACACCAAGGGGCTTGAGATAGAAAACAGTGGCTACACGAACTATAACAAGCATACGCTCTTTGCCGAGCTGGGGTATAAGTTCGGACGCCATTCACTATCTGTTGACTACTACGGGAGCTTGACCCCTCCTCTGGGGACGCTCCGCTACCAAGTCAATCAAAAGGAGCGCGAACCTCTAGAGTCGCTCAATAAAGGCGGGGCCAATACCCATCACGTCGCCATAAACTATAGTTTAGGTGGCAACTTGCTGGCGGGTCTCTTCTACACGCACTATCGGGATCACAGCGAGGTGCTCTATGGTATGGAGCAGTCTCCTCGCTCACCTTATGCTACGAGCTATACGAGCGATCAGCTCTCGCAGGTGTGGGGCGGGCATATTGACAATAGTCATAGCTGGGAGAGTGGCTGGGGGCTGTCGTACGGATCCAAGGTCTCCTACTCCAAGACGATCAATGGACAAACTTACCTCTGGCGAAATGGTCAGCAAGTGCCAAACGGTGCAGTGTCAGGAACCAGTAAAGAGCTACTGGCGGACCTCTATATAGGCGGTAAGAAGCAGTTTAATAATGGGCTAAGCCTCGGGCTAACCTTGATTGGTGACTATGCGAACTATATAGGTGCAGAGGAGACCTTTCAGATTATCCCGCAGGCCAGTCTCAGCTACGCACGCAATCCCAATCATGTCCTACAGGTGAATATACAATCTAGCAAGATGGACCCGAGCTATTGGGAGCGTGAGCCCTTCTCACGGGCGGATGATCGCTATCAGCTCTGGGAGGGCAATCCACAGATTAGGCCTTACGTGATGTACTTTGGGCAGGTGAACTACATCTTCAAGCAGCGGTATGTCTTCTTCCTGAGCGGTTACTATCAGCCTCATCGCTTCGTGCAGCAGATGTATCTAGACCCTGATAGGAATCGTCTCGTCTACAAGACGTGGAACTGGCACTATGCTAATAATGCTAGTATCGGAGCTGTCGTGCCACTGCCTCAGACCAAGTGGTGGAGCGCACGTCTGACCCTCAATGGTCAGCTCAACTCGGTCAAGCTAGACGTTCCCTACGAGCCGACCTACCAGTGCACCAAGCCTATGTACTATGTCGCCCTCTCTAATGAGTTTAGACTCAGCCAAAAGCACAATATCACCATCGGTCTAGACGGGAGCTATCTGCATGGAGCCATACAGGGTTACTATAGCCTAGGCGATATATACAACCTCGCTTGTCGTGCTAAGTGGACCAGCCAGGATAAGAAGTGGAGCCTCACCTTGCGAGGAGACGACCTCCTCAATGCGGGAGTGCCACGGGTGCGGGTCAACTACGGCATCCATCAGGTGGACTTCCGACCCTCGCGCTACAATACCCGCTTCTCAGTCCATCTGAGCTACACGTTCGGTAGCTTTGACAAGGTAGAGACGAAGGAGCCTACACAGCTCTCGACCGACCGCTTCGGTATCTGACGCCGTTGGCTGTTAGCTGTTGGCTGGTGTTACTGCGTCTTGTAGGGACGCACGGGTGTGTCTAGCGGGAGGGCGTCCGTTGTAGAACGGCAAGACAAGTATTGATACCGTCTCCTTTAACGGGGGCGGACGCACGGTCAGGCATCCGTGGTGTCAAAGGTTACAGCGTCGTGGTTTTAACGGGGACGGACGCCCTCCCACTAGATACTCTCGTGCGTCCCTACAGGGATCGGGGTTACAGTGTTTGATGCGTGGAATTGTCGTGCTGACGTAGCTTGTGTAGGGGCGGACCTACGTGTCCGCCCGCAGAATAGACTGCGCTCTGGTGAGGACGGGCGGACACACAGGTCCGCCCCTACCCCTACGGTGGGAGCTTCCACCCCGCCGAGCGGTTCACCGAAGAAAAGTCGACCAAGCTTCCGAAACGAGAAAAAACTCCGCTTTTTACTTGCATATGAACTTAGAAAGCAGGGTGTCGTCACGGCTAGTGGCGTCCGTTGTGTCCGTTAGCTGTTAGCTTTTGACCATAATTTAGACCCAACTACATATCGACACGGTGCTGTGTCGGGAAAACGGTTCTCCACGTGGATATTTCGAAATCTCCACGTGGAGAATTTTTATTTTCCACGTGGGGAAGAAAAAATTCTTCGGAGGAATCAAATGAAACTTCGGAGGAAATGAATGACGCCCACGTGGAAAATAAAAAATATCCACGTGGAGATTTAAGATTTCCCACGTGGATATTCGAGAAAGGAGGTAATCGGAGCCATCAGAGCCATCGGAGTGGATCGGAGGTGATCGGAGCTGTCGTAGCGCTCTACTTTTGCGGCTATTGACTTTTGCAACAGTCTCCGTGGAGGAGTTGCGTCTCCTCTAGGCTCAGCTCGATACGCTCCGCCCACGGCATCATAGCATTGATGAGGGCGATGCGGTCATAGGATGCGAGCTCGGTGCGTGCGATGTCTCGAGGTGTCAGCAGCCCCGTGGCGATTAGCTTAGCGCGCTGTACCCCTGCGAGCAGCGGTACTCGAGGCGTGTACCAGCGCCCCCCCTGACGCAAAGCTATATTAGTGTAAGAGCTGTCGGTGAGCAAGCCCTCTGCGCTGACTATTACGATGTCATCCGCCTCGCCACGTAGCTCCAAGAGTGCCTGCAGGGCTCCTCGGTCAGCCCATTTAAGATGGTAATCGAGAGCTGGTGCCTCAACAGCTCTCAGCGAGCGAATCAGCCGTCGATGATAGGGAGCGTAGCTCAGCTCCAGAGGCTCCTCACCGTATAGAAGACGGCACTTGACCACCCCCACGAGTGACGCTGGACAAGGGTGCTGCGAGAGATAGTCCGCCAGTCGCCAGCGTGGCTTGATACCATACTCAGCGAGTGACCGGTCGACACGCTCCTGGTGTAACTCCAGCAGCTCAGGCTTGCCATCTACGTAGCGGATGCTCTCCAGTAGTCTGCAGTTCATACGAAAGGTAGATAAACTTTCTGGCACACCTCCCGATACTCCTCTGCGCACTGGCTATTGATTGTAATCCCGCCACCGCTGCGATAACGTAGAGAGCCGTCCGCCTGCTGCTCTATGAATCGTATCATCACACCGCTATCCAGAGACTCTCCATCGAAGTAACCACAGATACCCGTGTAGAACCCTCTAGGCTCCCCCTCAGCCTCAGCGATAGCGCGCATGGTAGCCTCCTTGGGGGCACCGCTGATAGAACCAGCAGGGAGTAGTGCACTCAGGATGCTCCCGAGATGAGCGCGCCAGTCAGGTGTGAGCTGTCCGACAATCTCCGAGCTCACTTGGAGCAACCGCCCACGACTAGTGACCAGCTCATCGATATACCTAAAGCGTCTCACCTCGACGTCACGAGCCACACGACTTAGGTCATTGCGTATCAGATCCGTGATGGTGTAGTGCTCGGCTGTCTCCTTGTAGTCGCCGAGGATTGTCGCAGCAGCATCGGGCAGGGTCGCATCTATCGTCCCCTTCATCGGGTAGCAACTAATCTCACGCCCCACGATGCGCACGAAAGTCTCAGGCGAAAAGCAAACGAAACGCCCAGGCAAGTAGCATTTGTAGGGAGCCTTCGAACGAAAGAAGACTTCTTCTAGCGGGATGTTCAGCTCTACGGGTGTAGCAACTGTTAGATTAGCCAGAAAGCTGTCGCCACGCTCCAGTGCATGACGGACCACCGCAAAGCGCGCCGCATACGCCTCCTCACTCATAGGTGTGGCACGTAGCAGAGCTGGCTGGTCACTCGCGGAGCGAACTTGCTGATTTGTCACGCCACCTATGTCAAAGAGCAACTCCTGCTGCGCCAGTGGCTCCTCGAGGAGCACTAGTTCGCTCATCTCATAGTCTAGACAGAAGACAAACGGCTTGCCCTGCCCTCCCAGTTCGTTGAGCCTATCAATCATCGATTGCTTCATATCGTTCACTCGTTTTACTCCATTTTAATTTCGCAAATCGTTACCCGTCAGATGCGTTTGGACAAATCATTACTCGTCAAGTGTGACCACTTGCATCGTTAGTATCTGCAAATATACTATCTTCGTAGCTGTAATGAAACATCTACTCATAGCCGATAGTCACGACTCCTTCGTCTATAACCTCGTAGAGCTACTGCGACAGCTCGACGAGTGCACCTTTGAGATTCACTACACGGAGCAGATCACGCCCGATATGGTCGCTCGCTGTCACGGGATACTGCTCTCGCCAGGTCCTGGGGTGCCGATGGAGCAAACTTACTTGATGAACCTCATCGATAGTTGTCACAAGAAGCTACCGATGCTAGGAGTATGTCTCGGGCACCAAGCTCTCGCAGCTTACTGCGGGGCTAGACTCGAGCAGCTACGCTATCCCCTCCATGGGCACACCGACCAGCTCATCATCGAGCATCATGACGAGTTGCTACGAGACATCCCGGCAGGTAGCCACATAGGGCGCTATCACTCGTGGGTCGTGCAGCCCGACAGCCTACCCGACACGCTAGAGGTCACGGCGCACGCTCGGTCTGACGGCTCCATTATGGCGCTGAGACATCGTAGTCTCCCTCTCTGGGGTGTGCAGTTTCATCCTGAGAGCTACATCTCCGACCATGGAAGACGCTACCTGCACAACTTCATCGCCCAGCTCTGACACGCCTTATCTTCGTCGCTCTTAGCCCCTCCGGGAGCGGGTCGCTACGAGGGGGCTCGCAGAAGTCACTTCACTATTCGGGAAGAAAGGTTTCACCATCCGGGAAGAAAAATGCGTCAATTCGTACATTTGAAGAGTGGCTGCGCGACACTTTTTGTAGATTGGCGCAGATTGGGTACTTTTGCACTAGAGCTACTGAAAAGGCTCTCCTAGACCTGATGGGTCTTTGTCTCACTCTACAGAACGATAAAACAGTATGAAGATAGCTATAGTTGGTGCCAGTGGAGCTGTGGGGCGTGAGTTCCTCCGTCTCTTGGAGCACCGTGACTTCCCTATTGATGAGCTACGGCTCTTCGGTTCGTCTCGCAGTGCTGGTAGCGAAATCACATTCCGCGGTAAGGAATACAAGATAAAACTCCTAGCCCAAAACGATGATTTCAAGGATATTGACGTAGCATTTGTCTCTGCAGGCGGACAGACGGCACTAGACTTCGCCAGTACAATTACGAAGCATGGGGCACTGATGATAGACAATTCGAGTGCCTTCCGTATGGACCCCGAGGTGCCACTCGTTGTGCCTGAGGTCAACGGAGCTGACGCTCTGCACCCTGCCAAAAGAATCATCGCCAACCCCAACTGTAGCACGATACAGATGATTGTGGCTCTGGCACCAATCCACGCGCTGAGCCCGATAGAGCGAGTGCATGTGGCTACCTACCAAGCAGCTAGCGGTGCTGGTCACGATGCGATGCTAGAGCTCGAGGGGCAGGTACGTGACCAAGCGATGGGTAAGCCGTTGCAGACAAAAGCTTTCGGCAATCAGCTCCTATATAATCTCATCCCTCAGATAGACCTCTTTACGGACAACGACTATACGAAAGAGGAGATGAAGATGTACAACGAGACTTGTAAGATACTCCACAACGATGCGATACGAGTCAGCGCCACTTGTGTCCGAGTCCCCGTACTGCGAGCTCACAGCGAGGCTATTTGGGTGAAGTGTGCTGAGCCGCTCACTGTAGAAGCAGTGCGCGAAGCGATGTCGCATCAGAAGGGATTGCTCCTGATGGACGACCCGGCGAAGCGCAGCTACCCGATGCCTCTACACTGCTCTATGCAAGAGCCAGTCTATGTGGGACGTCTGAGAGCTGACCTTGCCGAGCCGGGATGTGTCACATTCTGGTGCGTAGCTGACCAGATTATGAAGGGGGCTGCGCTCAATGCTATTCAGATTGCTGAGTACCTGATGCAGGAGGGTGCTATTGGCAAGTAAAATCTTTGACCCAATAAGCGAGTTAAACATGGAGCATACCAGTGAGGGCAATCCGCAAGAGCTAGTCGCTTTTCTCACACACTGCAAGGACTACTGTGCACTCATAGAGCATGCGTCCGAGTATAGCCGTGGGGAGTTTGTGAGGCGTGCCTACGGCTATCTCCCAAATATTTTTAGCTACTTGTCTCAGATGCCAGCAACCCCTACGGATGAGCTGGAGGATTGGCTCTCAGGCTACACGCAGATAATCTCGGATGAGACGGTGAGCTACTACGAGGAGCAGGTGCGCGACTTACTAGGCGAGGAGCTGGATCTCTTCCTTCACTACCCCGTGGGTGTAGTGCAAGATGGCGAGCTACAACCAGAGCGACTCTCACGGCTCTTGCTGCTGATTTACCGTGAACTGGGGACACCTTTATTAGTACTTAGAGAGGATGCGGGCGAGCTACTGGTCGCGACGCTCTCGATACTGCAATACGCTTTTGACTCCTATATGGGCGATGCACTCCTATCCGCTATGCGGGTGCTGCACTACCACAAGAATAGCGAAGCTCTAGAGGAGGAGACAAACTGCTAAGCCTTAGGAAGCATACAATATATAATAGAGTAAACAACCGTGCTGTCATCAATAACCAAAGAGGAAATCGGCAAGCTAGCCAAAGCGTCCTTCACCGGAGAGATTGTAGTTGTGGACTCACTCCCGCAAGTAGAGCCAGCCGTAGCTGCTCTAGAGGAGTGCGCCATCATAGGCATGGACACGGAGTCCAAGCCAGTCTTTAAGAAGTCTGAGCGTCAGTCCGTAGCACTGATTCAACTAGCGACAGAGAGCTGCTGCTACCTCTTCAGGATTAACAAAATAGGCATCCCATCTCGACTGAAGTGTCTACTGGAACGTGAGGACATACTCAAGGTCGGGCTAGACCTTTGCGGGGATCGCCGACAGCTGAGACGGTTTGCAAAGGAGCTTTATCCTAAAGGCTTCGTAGACTTACAGCGACTGACGCCCGCTTACGGCATCCATGACTTGGGTCTGCAGAAGATCTATGCGATACTCTTCGGGGAGAAGATTAGCAAGCGTGCCCAGCTGACCAATTGGGAGGCGGCTACGCTAACGCCTGCACAGCAAAGCTACGCAGCACTCGACGCATACGCCTGTCTCCGCATTTATCACCGCCTAGAGTCGGAGCCTATGCCACTCCTCCACCACTTCGGGCTCTGCCCCGAGCTACCCGCCTAGGACTTTACCACAAGCGCTACAACCTACATCATCCCTATGTACCAGCTATACCTCAAGCCTCATCGTGAGGAGCCGCTCCTCAGACGTCATCCATGGGTCTTCTCAGGCGCACTACAGCGCTCCAAGGAGAGCATACCGCTAGGTGCCACTGTGACTATCCTCAACCACGACGGCTCACAGCAACTGGGACAAGGGCTCTACGAGGGCGGGACGATAGCCGTCCGTATGATGACCTTTGGTGAGGAGGAGATAGGCGCGTGGCAAGATTTCTTTACCACACGACTGCGCCAAGCGTATCAGCTGCGCAAGACGCTCCTCCAGAGCCAGGACGGACGCCAGACTGACTGCTGGCGCTTGTGTTATGGCGAGAGCGATTTCATACCAGGGCTGGTCATCGACATATACAGAGAGGTGGCGGTGGTGCAGATACATGCACTAAGTCTCTACCCGCTACGCCCGTTGATTGCTGAGGTGCTGCGCGAACTACCAGAGCTTGGCATACACTACGTCTACGACAAGTCCGTCGAAACGCTCCCAGCGCAGACACCTAGTGAGTGGATTATGCCGAATGGCTACCTAGGCAAAGCACCTTCGGCAGAGTACAATCGGACAGTGCAGGAGTACGGTTACAGCTTCCTACCAGACTGGGAGCGAGGACAGAAGACCGGTTTCTTCGTCGACCAGCGCGAGAACAGACGGCTTGTCGAGTCTTACGCTCGGGGACGCAACGTCCTCAACGTCTGTTGCTACTCGGGAGGATTCTCCGTCTATGCTCTCGGAGGTGGCGCCCAGCGTGTCGTCTCTCTAGACAGCTCTGCGCGAGCTATCTCACTCTGCGAGGAGAGTGTGGCGCTCAACTTCTCTTCAAACCCAGAGACGCATCAGAGACACGAGGCAGTCGTGGCTGATGCTTTCGACTATCTCTCTACGGTTGAGGCGGGAGACTACGACCTGATTGTCTTAGATCCCCCTGCCTTTGTGAAGCAACGCAACCATAGACAGCAAGGACTAGGCGGGTATCGCCGACTAAACGAATTAGCTCTTAGGGCTATCGCCCGTGGAGGACTGCTCTTCACCTTTAGCTGTTCGCAGGCAATATCGATGGAGGAGTTCACCCTAGCGGTGATGACTGCGGCCACACTTGCTGGACGTGATGTGCGTATCCTCAAGCGTTTAGGACAAAGTCCCTGTCATCCGATCAACATCTTTTACCCAGAGGGGGAGTATCTCAAGGGGCTTCTTCTCTATGTCTCCTGATTTATGTCGCCGAAGCCCGAAGAGCCCACGCCAGACCTACTGACATCCCAGGCCACTAGTGCTGTGGCTGGTGGCATCGACTGCGAGCGGCTCTTTGCCTTGATGACACAACAGCTCTCTCTAGTCGTCGACACGCGACGCTCTGGTAAGCTTTACCGCCTTCTCCAGAAAGCTCTCGAGACCCCAACGGACAACCTCAAGCTCCTGCAGACCGAAGGACTACACTGGCTACACCGAGCAGCCCGTCACGACTCACTCCCTGCTATCGACTATCTGGTCAAGCTCTATCAACCACTCGCAGACAGAGCTGCTCAAATCTGCCTGCGACGCTTCCTGCGCCAGCGGGCAGCACTGCGAGGAAGCGCAGACGACTTCTATACGCTTGCTCTACATCTTATGACCCCTCAGGCAGGACTACGTAAGAACTACCGAGAGGCTAGTGACTGTCTCCGTAACGCTATACAACGGGGACACCGAGATGCGCACCTCCTACTAGCACAGCTATACCAGAGAGGCGCCGGCGTCATACGTAGCCACGAGCAGTACCTATACCATCTTGAGGCTGCAGCTCAGGCTGGTCTCGAGGAGGCTCAGATAGCCCTTGCCAGAGCTTACGCACAGGATGGGCTATTCGTGCAGGAGGAGCGGGTCGAGTACTGGCTCTCGCAAGCCGTGCAGCAGGGCGTCCCCGAGGCTCTCTACCTCCTGGGTAAGCTGTGGTATCACCAGGATGGTGACCACTGCACCCTACGTGTCCGCCCCTTATGGCAACAAGCTGCTGAGGCTGGAATCCCTGAGGCTTGCTACCAAGTAGGACGACTGCTCCTGACGGACCCACAGCAAGCTACCCATCGAGCTGAAGCTATCCGCTACTTGTGTCAAGCAGCGCAGCACGGCGTCTATCCTGCCGCTCAGCTACTCTACCGATACCAGTACGACACTAGTGGACGGTACATCGGCATCCTTAAAGAGCCTCTGCCAGACTACGTAGCGGTCGAGCAGACACTCTTCTAGCGAGCCAACGAGAATCTTCAAAACATTTACCAACGAAACCATTCCTATGAAATCACACTTAGTCAAGCAAGAATCCTACCTCTCTCACATAGATAACCAGAGAGGCAGTAGCGTAGCTGTCGACCTTCCAGTCGCTTCTGGTGGCACGGACCAAGGCCCCACCGCATTCGAGCTCCTCGCCATGTCGCTCAATGGTTGCATTGCGACCATCTTTACCACTATGGCTGAGAAGAAGCGTCTCACCATCGAGCATCTAGAGCTAGACTTAGAGGCAAAAACCACAGAGGGCGAGATGGAAGCAATCGACTACACGCTACGGGTCAAGACGACCGCTTCTGACAAAGAGCTAGAGAAGTGTCTCGAGCTGACCGAAAAGGTCTGCCCCGTGGGACAACTCTTTCACCGCGCTGGGGTCCCCTTCACCCATCGCATCGAGCGACTTTAACATATGCCTCTCTCCCCTACCCTCGCTCTCTGGGTGAGAGAGGTCTCATACGAAGAAGAGTGCTACACGCACTGGGGGTGCTAGCATAGAGCAGCACAGATGCGGTCGCACCAGATTAGTCCATCGTGCGTCAAGCGCAGATGGTCATCGGCTGTCTGGGTGAGCAACCCTTGTTCGAGCCACGGCGTGGCGCGCTCTAGCAGCGGAGCTTCTCGTAGTTCCGACCGATGCAGGTCTATCCCCCGAGAGGTTCGTAGCCCCAGCATGACACACTCCTCGTATAGCTCGGTCGGCGAGAGCCATTCCTCCTCAGCAATCGGGAGCACCCCCTGCAGGAGAGACTCTATATATAGGTGTATGTCGGAGACATTCCACCAGCGATGCCCCGCTGTGTAGCTATGCGCGCTAGGACCTAGCCCCAGATAAGGTGTGCCGTCCCAGTAAGCGCTATTGTGCTGTGACACAAAGCCTGGGCGTGCCCAGTTGGACAATTCGTAGTGCGTGAAGCCAGCCTCCCGACAAGCTGCGACCAGCGCATAGTACTGCGCTACGTAGGTCTCTTCGCTCGTAGGTGTGACCACTCCTCGCTCCCTCAGACGATCCAGCCGTGTGCCACGCTCGTAGGTCAAGCCATAAGCAGAAAGGTGCGTCACCGGAAGTGCCAGCGCATGCGCTAGGCTCTCCTCCCAGTCCCGATCATATCCCTCAGGTAGCGCAAAGATTAGATCAATGCTCACATTGGTAATGCCCGCTTGTCGTATGTAGCTAATCGCCCGCTCGGCTTGCGCTGCGGAGTGGCGACGATGTAGGAAGCGAAGCGTCTCATCGCTCCAGCTCTGCACGCCTAGGCTAATACGGGTGAAGCCTAGCTGAGCTACCCCATAAGCCCACTCAGGAGAGACATCCTCGGGGTTTGCCTCGAGCGTTATCTCTATCGTCTCATCGAGTGACCAGAGCGAGCGAACCTGATGCATCAACTGCTCCAAGAGCGGGAGCGGAAGGCTACTCGGCGTCCCACCACCCAGGTAGACGGTACGAGGCGAAGCTGCCCACGGCTCCTGGTCATGGTAGACTGCCAGCTCTCGACAGAGTGCTGCCACAAAGGAATCCTGCAACGAGGAGTCACTCTGCGAGTAGAAGTCACAGTAGATGCACCGCGTGGGGCAAAATGGGACATGCATGTAGAGTCCCCACATATTACTTCTTCAGTTCATCCGAGTTGTAGTAGAGGGCACCCGCAGAGAGTGCGCCAGTATGTCCGCTGAAAGCAGCAGGCTCGACAAAAAACTCGACCAGAACATCCTCCGGTAGGAAGTCCCGTGAGATGGTCACCGAGCGTCCCGCGAGGTTTTGCCCCAGGAGTACCATAGGACAGTCGAGGTGAGAGCCGTAGAGACGGTAGTAAAGATTGACCGTGTGTCCCACACGCTCATCTAGGTCATAAGCCCACGTGATTGTTAGCTCACGGTCATGTGCCGACACCTCTTCGATACGAGCTGTGCCAAAAGGTACAGCGGGCTTTCCGCCGAAAGCGGGTCTCAGTGTCGGCAAGAGGAGCTCATCCTGTCGCTCTGCGGGTAGCTCGTCATACATCTGTAGGAGTTGCTCCGCACGGTAGTAGCTCACCCCTGAGAGATTGTACTGTGCTAAGGTGTCGAGCTGGTTATAGATGTCTTGGAGCTTCCAGCGTGAATTGTCATAAAGACGATAGACCCCTAGCCCCGCCACCACAGGGCCGTGGGGAGCGATGCGCTTCGCCCAGTCAGCTATGTAGTAGTTAAAGTGTCCATCCTTGTAGTAAATCATCGGAACAATGAAGTCAACTATGCCACGCTGAAACCAGACAAGCGGATCTTGCGACACATCCTCCTTGCAAAAGTAGCCCCCTGGTGCTGGCTTAGGTAACTGCTGATACTTGCCAATACAGGCGGTAGAGAGAGCCACCTCTGGAGCCACCTCTAGCAGCGTGCGGTGGAGCGTGTCGATCATCGCCGTCACATTTGCCTCGCGCCACGCCATACGGGGGAGCCTCTCGGGATTCATTCGCTGGTAACTCTTGAGGTCGTTGAATTTGCTCGGGCTATCAGGATAGCGGATGTAGTCTAGGTGCACGCCATCCACGTCATAGCGGGTGACTAGATCGCGCACCAGTTGCGCCATATGCGTGCGTACAGCAGGCTGCGCTGGGTCCATAAACCATGCGTTGCCCTGTCGGAGACACATCTCGGGGTGTGCAGCGTAGAAGCCCTTTCCCTGCTTAGCCAGCGCACGCACGTGATCCTGCGTACCTAGAGGATAGGAGACCATCCAGGCATGTACGCTCAGACCTCGATGGTGACACGCATCAATCGCATACTGGAGCGGGTCATATCCCTCGGGGAGTGTGCCACTCTTACTCACCGTTGTAGAGAGAGGCTCGAGACTACTCGGATAGAGCAGGTCACCACGTAGACGAACCTGTAGGAAGATCGTATTAATCCCCGCCCGGACGCACGCATCTAGCATCTTGTCGAGCGACTCCTGCTGTCGTACCACCCCAGCAGGCGTGTCGGCGCTCACCTTCGGCCAGTCTAGCCCCCAGATTGTCGTGAGCCAGACAGCACGCATCTCCGCCTTCGGATGCTGAGGCGCCGGATAGGCGACGTCACTCATCGTACAGTTGGGAAGCTCGATATGCGGTCGCCGTGGTGCAGACTGACGTGAGCCGCACTGAGTAAAGAGGAAAAGTGTCAGCAACAACAGGGCCGACTGACAGAGGGAAGATGTAAGTCTCTTGGACATCGCTCGTGTGAATTGATAGATGGCACAAAGATACTAAATAGATAGAGCCTAGCGTAGCACGACACGCCCATATCCAGGGCTGACGCATTATATATAATGAGTTTATCTATCCCTCGCTGGTCGCTATGTGTAGCTCTTGACAAAGCGATTATGATGAGACTGTTGCAAAAGTCAACAGTCTCAATATAATGTGCCCCCCCTGCCCTCTAATCTCTAACTTCTAACCTCTAATTTCTAAACTCTAACCTCTAACTACCCTCCTTTTTCGAATATCCACGTGGAAAATCTCAAATCTCCACGTGGATATTTTTTATTTTCCACGTGGGCGTCATTCATTTCCTCCGAAGTTTCATTTGATTCCTCCGAAGAATTTTTTCTTCCCCACGTGGAAAATAAAAATTCTCCACCTGGATATTTCAAAATATCCACGTGGAAATCCGTTTTTCCCCGACATCGGGCCGTTTCGATTTGTCGTTGGGTCTAAATTATTGTGATCCTGTTGACTTTTGCAATAGTCTATAATGCGTCAGCCCTGCGCCCATATCCATTTCGGAGCACGGGGCTTCGGACTATTGTCACTAGATAATGAGAGAGCTTCGCCACGCCCCTTACAGTCTTGCGCTACACGCCTGCACCACCAGCCAATCATCCAGTAAAGCTTCTAGACGATTACTAGACTTTCTCTGCCATCGGAGAGACATTCCTCCTGAAATGTCGAAACGCTCCTCCCCAGAAGTCAAATCACCTTTTCCCAGAAGTCTGCTGAACATTAGTCCAAGTTCGTCCAGCTTTTCGTCACTTCATAGTGCTTTATTGTTGCGACTTTGGGACTAAGTACGTATATTTGCGAAATGAATGGGTGCAGGTGCACAAGGATGCTTTCGCATGCGCCCCATTCTAGGCAGAAGACTATTCATTCTCTATATAATTGAACTATGATAATAGGCGTACCTAAAGAAATCATGCACGATGAGGCTCGCGTCGCAGCGAGCCCCGAGGCAGTGAAGCAGTATGTCGCTGATGGACACACTGTACTATTTGAGCGTGGTGCTGGCGAAGGCGCAGCATATCACGACGAGGACTATCAGGCAGCTGGTGCTGAGCTGATACAAGGTCCGGAAGAGATCTACCGCCGTGCGGAGATCATCATCAAGGTCAAGGAGCCACTCTTCAACGAGCAGCTTGGCAAGCATGAGATCGACATGATGCACAAGGGGCAGTACCTGATCACCTTCATCCACCCAGCCTCTCCTGTGAACCATGATATGGTACGCAAGATGGCTGCGCAGGGCGTCGTAGGTCTCACCCTAGATGGTGTACCTCGTATCTCTCGTGCGCAGAATCTCGATGCACTCACCTCTATGAGTACTTGCGCAGGCTACAAGGGTATCCTGATGGCTGCCAACGACCTCTCCTTCTTCATGCCACAGATGTTTACCGCTGTCGGCAAGATAGACCCCGCCAAGGTGCTCGTCATCGGTGTCGGTGTAGCTGGTCTACAGGCACTCGCTACGGCTCGTCGTCTAGGCTGTATCACCTACGCAGCTGATATACGTCCCGCAGCTTCTGAGCAGGCTACCAGTCTAGGTGCTAAGCCCATCGACCTGGGCATCCCCGCTGACAAGGCTGTCGCTCCTGGTGGCTACGCCCTACACCTGAGCCCCGAGCTACTAGAGCATGAGCGTCAGGTGTTGGCTGAGCATGTCAAGGACATGGACGTCATCTTCTGTAGCGCCCTCGTACCAGGCAAGATTGCTCCCGTGGTCATCACCGAGGAGATGGTCAAGTCTATGAAGCCTGGCTCTGTCATCGTCGATATCGCTATCGATCAGGGTGGTAACTGCGCTATCACGACTCCAGGCGAGCGTGACGTCAAGCACCACGTAGTCATCGAGGGTATCAAGAATATCCCTGGTATGCTACCTCAGAGCGCTACCTGGATGTTCTCACAAAACATGTACAACCTCGTCAAGTACCTCGTCAAGGATGGCAAGATGTACCTCGATATGAGCGATCAGATCACCTCTTCTATCGTCGTCACGACGGAGGCTGGTGAGATTATCCACGAGGGTACTCTCGAGGCTATGGGACTCAAGAAGTAGCTTAGTTTACAGAAACTTGACTTTCCCCTATCGTTAGAGGTTAGACGTCAGAGGATATGATCCTAATGGGTCATACTTTGGCTTCTAACCTCTAATTTCTAAAACTCTTCTAATCTCTAATCTCTAACTTCTAATCTCTCAATGAACCCACTGATCCTCGTCGCCATCTTCCTTGTGGCGACCTTCGTCGGCTACAAGCTCATCAGCAATGTGCCTAGCTTGTTGCACACCCCCCTCATGTCGGGGATGAACGCCCTAAGTGGCGTCACCATCACGGGAGCACTCGCAGCTACTGCCACAGCTATCATAGCTCCAGACGGTAGTCTCTTCCAGCAAATATTTGGGGTTATAGCCGTCATCCTCGCCACGATTAATGTCGTCGGGGGCTTTGGCGTGACCAACCGCATGCTCCGTATGTTTACCAAAAACAAGAAAGGAGGTAAGGCATGAATACAGTCATAGAGATATCTAATCCCGTCTACTACGTCATCTGCGCGGTCCTCAGCATCCTCGTGCTCGTAGGCATCGCTATGATGAGCAAGGTCAAGAGCGCTGCTCGTGGCAATGCACTCAGTGCTACCGCCATGGGGCTAGGCGTCATCGTCACGCTCCTCAAGCTACAGGTCGTCACCCTCCCCTGGCTCATCGGGGGCATCCTCATCGGTGGTGTCATCGGCGTCCTACTCTACACACGAGTCAAGATGATCCAGATGCCCCAGATGGTGGCTCTGCTCAACGGTATCGGTGGCGGTGCCTCGGCACTTGTCGGCGCTTTGACACTCTTCCAGCTTCCTGAGAGCAATGTCTACTTTACGCTGGTCACCGCTTTCCTCGCTATCATCATCGGTATGCTCACGCTCGTCGGGAGTCTCGTGGCAGCGGGCAAGCTCCACAGAGTCCTGCCACAGAAGTCAGTCGTATGGCCTTTTCACAATGTAGCGACCTCACTCACGCTCATTGTCGCCGTCTTCTTCCTACTCATTGGCACGCTCAACTACGTTGTTCCCTCAGCCCTCATCTATGCTATGATAGGCACGATGCTCTTCAGTGCGCTCTTCGGGCTTTACTTCTCCATACGTGTGGGCGGTGCTGACATGCCGATCACCATCAGCTTGCTCAACTCTCTGAGCGGTGTGGCTGGTGCTATCGCCGGTATGGCCATTGGCGACATCTTCCTCGTCGCTGTCGGTGGTGTCGTCGGTGCTTCGGGACTCCTCCTCACGCAGATTATGTGCCGTGCGATGAACCGCTCGCTCGTCAACATCCTCATTCCTCACGGCAAGGCAAAAGCTCCTGCCAAGGCAACTGCTCCCGCCAAGCCTGCCGCATCAGCCCCCAAAGCTCCCGCTACGCCTCAGCCTAAGCAGGAGAGCTCTCCTATCGATCAGGCTGTTGCGATGCTCCGTGGAGCTAAGCGGGTCATCATCGTACCGGGCTACGGTATGGCACTAGCGCAAGCACAGCAGGAGGTCAAGCAGTTGGCCGATAAGCTCGCCAAGGGCGGTGCCGATGTTAAGTATGCCATCCACCCTGTGGCTGGTCGCATGCCAGGACACATGAACGTACTCCTTGCCGAGGCGAATGTGGACTACGATAGTCTCTACGAGATGGAGGCCATCAACGACCAATTTGCCAATACCGACGCAGTCATCGTCATCGGTGCCAACGACGTGCTCAACCCCGCTGCGCGCAACGCCGAGGGGACGCCTATCTACGGTATGCCAGTCCTCAACGTAGACCAAGCCAAGCAGGTCATCATCTGCAACTTTGACCTCAAACCTGGTTACGCGGGTGTCGAGAACCCGCTCTACAGCCGTGGCGAGGGCGTAGCGCTCTGCCTAGGCGATGCGAAGGCAACGATCGATCAGATCCTCTCTGGTCTAGATAGCTCAGCAGCGACCGCACAGCCCGCTAGCAGCAGTTCAGCTAGCGATCCTATCTCACAGGCAGCAGGTATGCTCCGTGGTGCTAAGCGCGTCATCATCGTGCCGGGCTACGGTATGGCACTAGCGCAAGCACAGCAGGAGGTCAAGCAACTCGCTGACAAGCTCGCCAAGAGCGGTGCTGATGTCAAGTACGCCATCCACCCTGTGGCTGGTCGTATGCCGGGACACATGAACGTACTCCTTGCTGAGGCTAATGTGGACTACGATAGTCTCTACGAGATGGAGGCGATCAACGACCAATTTGCCAATACCGACGCGGTCATCGTCATCGGTGCTAACGACGTGCTCAACCCCGCAGCTCGCAATGCCGAGGGAACGCCTATCTATGGTATGCCGGTCCTCAACGTAGACCAAGCGAAGCAGGTCATCATCTGCAACTTCGATCTCAAGCCTGGTTACGCTGGCGTCGAGAACCCACTCTACAGCCGTGGCGAGGGCGTAGCGCTCTGTCTAGGCGATGCTAAGGCAACGCTCTCCAACCTGATGGATCGTTTGGATCATGCGGAGAGTGCTCCCGCAGCCCCCGTCGCTTCTTCAGCTACCAGCAGCGCAACGCCACTCCAGTCCGCTACGGAGGTACTGCACAACGCTAAGAGCGTCATCATCGTGCCAGGCTACGGTATGGCACTTGCGCAAGCGCAGCAGGAGGTCAAGCAACTAGCCGACAAGCTCGCTCGCGGCGGTGCTGATGTTAAGTACGCCATCCACCCAGTGGCTGGTCGTATGCCGGGACACATGAACGTACTCCTCGCTGAGGCTAATGTGGACTACGATAGTCTCTACGAGATGGAGGCGATCAACGACCAGTTTGCCAATACCGACGCAGTCATCGTCATCGGTGCTAACGACGTGCTCAACCCCGCTGCTCGCAATGCTGAGGGTACGCCTATCTACGGTATGCCAGTCCTCAACGTAGATCAAGCCAAGCAGGTCATCATCTGCAACTACGATCTCAAGCCTGGTTACGCTGGTGTCGAGAACCCGCTTTACAGCCGTAGCGAGGGCGTGACGCTCCTCATCGGAGATGCCAAGAAGACGCTCAGCGATTTGATTGACACGCTCTAATTCGTACACCTTTCACGGACTGACTGTCTAGCTTCATTCAGTCCTTCTCAAGTAGCCACGGGGAGAGTAAACTTTTCCCGTGGCTGTTTTTCATCCACCTCCTGCAGCAAGAGGGTACCCTACGTGTCGCATTATTTAGTACCTTTGCAGTCACTAAGGGTAGCCGAGGGGCAAACCTCTCGAGATCTACCATCGGGATGTAGCACAGTTGGTAGCGCGCCACGTTCGGGACGTGGAGGTCGGAAGTTCGAGTCTTCTCATCCCGACTCAAGGTGATAGTCGAAGTAGTTCGGCTGTCACCTTTTTTCTTTTCCCTCCGTCCCAGATTAGCTAGGTCATCCCTTGGGTAGGACCGACTGGAGCTTCGTCGGGTCAGTAAGTTTTCAAGAGATTTCCAAAAACTTTCCAGCGTTGGAAAAATAAATTTCCACCCTTGGAAGTTTAGTTTTCCACCCTTGGAAATTCCGAATTCCTCCCGAGGGAGCAAAAAGTTCCTCCGTTGGAACTGAAAAGTTCCTCCCTTGGAACTAAAAAGTTCCAAAAGGGGAACTGCTTTTGGAACTCGTATATATATTGAAATCAGCACGATACAAAGAACGAAGATGAGGAGCTTCTCGATGGCACTGCACAAGGATGGATTGGCGGGGAGGCGTCACGGCAAATCGTTCATCGTGAGATTTGCAGAGGGCTTGAGGTAGCGTCCTTTTTTGTGTCAGTCTTCTTTTTTGCTACCTTTGTGCTACTTCTGAGTTTGACGTCCGAGGGACGTGTCCCCCCTTCGTCAAGTAATAAATATGTCACTCATGACTTCGAAAAGAACTTTACGCTATCCCGACCCGCGCAAGTCTGCGCGCTTTCTCAAGGATGTCCTACTCATCTTCGCCGGTGTTGTCGTCTACACGTTTGGCTGGACAGCTTTCATCCTCTCACAAGACATCACCTCGGGAGGACTGGCGGGACTGACCACAATCATTCAGCTGGCGACGAACATACCAGCTAGCATACCTTACAACATCATCAACGTCGGCTTGCTACTCCTCTCGATATGGATATTAGGGTGGCGCTTCTCGATGAAAACAATCATAGCCGTCCTGATGCTTGCCGTCACAATCCCAGTGGGACAAGCGTTCTTTACCCCTATGGTAGGACAAGGACTAGAGGTGTACAACAATCTGCCCACGTGGCTGACCAGTACACTCCCCAACTTCGGACCGCTCTTGGCTCCCGACGAACCATTTGTCGCTCTAGTCGTCGGTGCTGGACTCTGTGGCGCTGGACTAGGCTTGGTCTTCTCTGCCAATGGTAGTACGGGTGGAACGGACATCATCGTTGCTATCATCAACAAGTACAGCACACTCTCGCTCGGTCGTGCCATGATTTTTATGGATGCGATTATTGTGACAACGGGTGCCGTCGTCAGCCACTTCTTCGGGCCGCAGTACACATGGGGCACGGCTCTAGGCAAGCTCGCCTTCTCCTTTATTGAGATTACCATCGTCGGGCAGATGCTAGACTATATAATGGATGCCAACAAGCAGTCCGTTCAGCTACTCATCGTCAGCACCAAGTACGACCAGCTAAGCGAAGCTGTGACACATCGTCTAGGCCATGGATGCACCATACTACACGGTGAGGGTGGATACAGTCATCAACCTATGCACGTGGTCCTAGTCACCATACGCAAGAATCTGCGCGGAGGCCTATACCAAGTAATCACCGCTGTAGATCCTAATGCCTTTATCTCCGAGTCTACGGTACACGGGGTGTATGGACAAGGCTTTGACTCACTCGAGCGGGTCACTGGACGAAAGAAGAAGTCGTGAGATGACACGTCACATCTTTATTGGAAGACTACTAGATGGAACAAACACCAGACCTACCAAATAATATAGACTGTCCGCGATGCAAAGGCGTAGGGTCACGCTGTAACAAGCTGTCGACCTACGATTGGCTGGCTGACCTCCCCGAGGGCGTGCAGCAGCAAGACATCATCGAGGTACAGTTCAAGAACACACGCAAGGGCTACTATCGCAACGTGGACCAGCTATCCCTGCAGCGCGGTGACTATGTCGTTGTCGAGGCTGATAGTGGTGGCTACGACATTGGTATGGTAGCTCTCACAGGGACGCTCGTATCGACCAAAATACGAGCCAATCACGATGAGCAGCAGGTGGACGCTGCCAAAGCAATCTACCGCAAGGCGCGTCCATTAGATATGGACCACTACCACGAGGCCAAGCGACGAGAGCATCCGACGATGATTGAGTCTCGTGAGATAGCCTCCTCGCTGGGTCTCGAGATGAAGATAGGCGACGTGGAGTATCAGGCCGACGGAACCCGAGCTATCTTCTACTACATCGCAGACCAGCGCGTCGACTTTCGCAAGTTAATACGACTTCTAGCGGACGCCTTCCACATACGTGTGGAGATGCGTCAGATAGGTGCCAGACAAGAGGCGGGACGCATCGGTGGTATCGGACCCTGCGGACGAGCACTCTGCTGCTCGACCTGGCTATCACGCTTTAACTCTGTCAGCACCGCTGCTGCACGCTTTCAGAACTTATCACAAAACTCTCTCAAGCTGACCGGCCAGTGTGGCAAGCTCAAGTGCTGTACCAACTACGAGGTGGACGTCTACATGGAGGCAAAGAAAGCCTTCCCCTCTAGTCGTACCGTCCTAGAGACCGAGAGTGGCTCCTACTACTTCAACAAGTGCGACCTCCTAGCGGGTGAGATAACTTATAGCCTAGCGCCGAAGCGTCTCGAAGAGCCTGAGACCATCTCCGTGGAGCGTGCTAGAGAGGTCATAGAGATGAATCAGCGGGGCGAGACTCCCGAGCTACTCTCTGACGAACCGGTTGCACCAGCTAAGCCTAAGGACATACTCTTTGACAATGCCATCAATCGCTTTGACCAGCCCAAGAGTCGCAAGCGTCGTAAGTCAAGGAGGAGGGGGCCCAGCGCTAGCACATCTCAGGCGAGTGAGCGCACGACCGAGAGAGAAGCCTCCACCGAGCAGCCCACCGAGCAACCCTCTACGCAGCCAGACTCCCAAGAGCGGTCTGACCGCCAGCGCACACGCAAGCCGAGACGCAGGCCGCAGTCTGGCGACCGTCGTCGACGTCCTCGTAGCAAGGAGCAGGAGCAGCCAGACGGTGAAGCGTAAGGCGTAGGGAGCGAGAGCCGTAGTCTGTCGTTATGATGAAGTGTACCCCCGTGCGCATCTTAAAGTGGGTGGCTTGCTGCGTCCTCCTGACACTCAGTTCCTGCCACTACGCAGCTTATCAGACGCAGATGCAGACACGACCACTACCGCAGGGCAAGTGGTCCGCAGAGCAAGCTCTCTCCTTCGACTACTTCGTCGACCAAGCCCGCCTACCCCGCACGCTCTACCTTTACGTTCGGTTTAGCAACGAGTACGACTACACGACGCTCCCCCTAGCAGTCGAGCTACGCTCAGCATCGGGGTGGAGTGCTACGACGTCGCTCTCACTCGCTCTAGCGGACCAGCCTGGTGTCTGGTCTGGCAAGGGGTATGCCCTGCATCAGCAGCTCTACAAAGTCAATACCCTACTGACACCTCCGCACCCCGGACTTTACACCATCCAGTTGCGACAAGCCTCGGGGCAAGCTGTGCTACGAGGCGTCGAGACCATCGGCATTGCATGGGTCCTCGAGGGGCGCTAGCCCTCCACTGGCCCAAAGAAGAGACTATTGACTTTTGCAACAATCCCAAAGAAATCAGTCCCGCAAGAGAGCTACTGTGCAGTAGTCATCTTGCGGGACTGATTTGTTCTATCAGAGGAGTCTCTCCTAGCGGACGAAGCGTACGGTACTAACGCCATCCTCGGTCACGAGCTGACCGATGTAGAGTCCCTGAGCTAGCTCAGTCAGGGAGAGTCGTGAGCTAGCTATCAGCTTGAAGCTATCTAGTAGTCTACCCGTCATGTCGTACAGATAGAGTGTACCCGTGGCTGGCTCTGAGAAGTGAAGTGCATCCCCCTGCCAGAGGACAGAAAGATTACTCCGCCCCACCTCAATAGGAGTGACCGCTAGTGGCTGGGCTAGGAAGTGCTTGTCCATACGCAGGTAAGCACTGCGATAGTACTGCGCACCCGTCATATCTACGGCGCAAGAGGTCAAGGTCTTGCCATCCGCAGAGAGCGTGATAGCACCCATATCTGTAATACTCTTTTGCTCCGTCTCACCAGAAGGAGTGTAGGAGTAGGTAAAAGCAGGGGATAGGTCTCGACCAGTAATCTGCTTCAGATACTCCAGCATAGTCATCTTCTTACCGTCTGGATAGATTACGTAGGTATTGCGGTCTGAGGGGTCTAAGCTCCCGTCGGGGTAGCAGATCCATCCACCATCATTAGTACGCCCGACACCACCGAGACCATAAGCCTCCTTTATGTTGAGCCGACTAATGCTTCCATCAGCCACACTTAGAGAGCCAGGATAGGTAATCGTAACCATATCGTCACCCTCACCTACCATCTCTTGAATGGATATCATCCAGCACCCACTCGTTGGAGCCATAATCTGCCAAGCTAGGTCAGGGACAGCTCTCTTGACGACCTTATTGTACGCCTTCTCCCAGGCATCGTAAGCCTTGTTGTACTCCGCTGCTTGCTGGTTGTACAGGACCGAGTCAGCCTCATAGTCTGCTGTCACATAGTCGTCCCACTCAGGCTGAGGACCAGGCAGTGGCGCATCTAGATTATAGAGGAAAGAGTCGCAAGGCGTAGTACACTGATACTGCCCCTGCTCATCAAGCGACCAGAAAAGAGGTCGGTCAGAACCATTGTGGGTGTTTTGTCTTCCTATTATCTTCTGCCCATCGTCCGAGCAGAAGAAGGCTTGCGTGTAGTTAGGGTTCTCTAGAAGATAGTCCTTGCTCAGCATCGGGAGCTTCTTAACCGTCCAGGAGCCATCCTCACCGCGTGTAGCATAGATAGGCAGCGTCATGCTCTCCTGTTCGAAGGTTGGGTCCATCACGTAGCCTACCAGGTGCTTGGCATCTGGAGTTACATAGACAGGTCTCACGTCAGACCAGTCACTCGCTGGGGTTTTAATCTCTTGTAGCTTCTTCTGATCCATGTCATAGACAAAAGTCCCTGCCCCATCCTGGGCAACAAAAATCTCACCGTCGTCAGAGACAGCGTAGATCATATACTTCTCAGCTCCCGTCTCAGAGAGGAAGAGTGACGTCGTGTCTCGCTCAGTATCGTAGCAGAATGCTGTCGAGTTAGGACTACCACCGTAGATGTATCGCCCGTTGGGACTGGTACCGTAGATGGAGAAGTTGCACGCCTCTGCGGGTAGTGGCTTAGGCTCTTGCACGACTTTACAACTCGTCTGCTGGGCAGTCAGCGCATAGCTCACTGCGAGGAGTAGAAGTAGAGGAGATAGTAGTTTTCTTATCATATCGTTTGTTAGTTAAAAAGGGAACACTTACTACACCTTATCTCTGGAGCAAGCTCACCTACTCCAGCAAGACTTCACTAGGAAGACTCTCTTATCGCAAAGGTAGTTTTTCCATTCTAAAATAGCAAGCGGGGCACCTGCCAGCTATCCGCCCGCACATCCCCAGGACCAGGAGTGGCGAAGAGAAAGTTCTCACCTATGTAGCGGGAAATAGTTACCTTTGCTCCACTAAGTGTAAATATAGTACGGTATGAAACGAACCTATTGGACCCTCAGTCTACTCTTCGCTCTATCGCTCATCGTAGCGACAAGCTGTAGTGGCGAAGACCCTATCAAGGCTAAGCGTATCGCTATTGAGAACGGCACCTACAAGCCCAAACCCGAGCCTCAGCCCGAGCCCAATCCGGAACCTAACCCGGAACCCAATCCAGAGCCTAATCCAGAGCCTAATCCCACTCCCGACCCAGGGGAGACGATGACGTTTCAGGAGGTCACCTTCACCTTTGACGAGTGGGTCAAGCCCAAGGGCACCTACCAGCTACCCGTAGAGAAGAGCCTCTCTAAGCTACTCGCGGGCGACCCCTACTGGATGTCTGCAAGCAATGTGGGTGCTGCCAAAGCACTAAAACCCACCTCTCCAGTACGTCCTCTGACATCTGGTCGCACGGGACAAGCTCTTGAGCTGGAAACCATTAGGGGAATGACTATCGTTCGCAAAGGCATCATCGCTGGAGCTCTCTACTGCGGATCACTCGATGAGGGCATTATGGCCACCCAACCTATAGAGTCTACAAAGTTTGGTCGGCCCGTCTTTGCCATACCTATCTCTATCCAGGGATACTATCAGTGGCTCCCTGGCAAAGATCTTGTCGATGGGACGAAGAGTAACCAGGTAATCAAAGGAGAGCAGGACGAGGCTACGATCGCCTGCGTCTTTTACGACATCTCTCAAGACGATAGCTACCTCAATGGTAAGACGCTCTACACCGATTCACGTATCCTAGCAAAGGTGCAGCTACACCCCCAGCCTACTAAGGAGGGTGCATGGACTCCCTTTGAGGGCAAGCTAGAGATCGTCAATGAGGCGGCTTACAAACAGATAGACCTCCAGAAAGGCAAGTACCGTATGGCACTTATCTTCTCGTCGAGTGCACGTGGCGACGAATTCATCGGAGCTATCGGTAGCCGCCTGCGCATTGACGACTTTACAGTGACACTAGGCATACCCACCAAGAAGTAATCCGCTACAGATATGACTACACGGCAACTATACACAGGGATAGTCACCTTCCTACTGGCACTCCTTACGACACCGCTCCTGAAGGCACAAGCTCCTGTCGAAGACAAGGACGACCTAGAGTTTGGCATCAAGGCTGGCCTCAATGTGGGAGCTACCACGCCCCTACCCAAGCCGAAGGCTATCGACAAGATCTACACTTGGAATCCTCACATGAACATCGCCCTCAAGGGATGGCTCTCCTACCATCTCCCCGACACCAAAGGGTGGCACCTAGACACAGGTCTAGAGATGGAGCGCAAGGGTATGTACGTCTGCACACACGCCACAGATATGCGTATCAATATAGGCGATGGGCAGGAAGCTGCGTGGGGACTCTTTACGGGCAATAACAGCACCGAGTTCATCAACTACTACCTCACACTCCCGATGCTTGTCGCCTACCATACGAACCATGACAAGTTTCGTATGCAAGTAGGCTTTTATCTCTCCTACCTAATGCAGCAGAGCTTTAAGGTGACTCTGGATGGAGACGGCACACTCAATGGTGATCCCATCTCTCCGGACCACCTCGTCGACTACGACCTCTCAGACCACTTCAACAAGCTAGACATGGGCGTCAGAGTAGGCTTCGACTACTTCTTCCATCAGCGTCTTGGAGTGACCGCACAGCTCAATATGAGCTTCGAGCCAGCCCTCAATAGGAGCTTTACGATGATGCCCTTCCCGCTGTACAACATCTACGCCTTTGCGGGCTTCGCCTACCGCATCTAGGGCATCAGACAGGACCACATCCGAGCAGGTCACGACAGGAGCAGACAGTCTCCTCTCGTGGCCTGCTTTCATTTTGTCGCTGAGCCGCCAGACTGCACTTGGGGACGGGAGCAAAAGTCAACAGTCTCACAATGTGTCACCCCTGCCCTCTAAATTCTAACCTCTAACCTCTAACCTCTAATTACCCTCCTTTCTCGAATATCCACGTGGGGAATCTCAAATCTCCACGTGGATATTTTTTATTTTCCACGTGGGCGTCATTCATTTCCTCCGAAGTTTCATTTGATTCCTCCGAAGAATTTTTTCTTCCCCACGTGGAAAATAAAAATTCTCCACCTGGATATTTCGAAATATCCACGTGGAAATCAGTTTTCCCCGACATTGTGTCGTGTTGACATCTAGTCAGGCCTAAATTATTGTAACAAGCCGGCGTTGGATTTCTCTAGCTGAGCTGATGCATTACAATCGCTCTGTCAGGAGCTACAGATAGCGACCAGCGAGGAATAGATGAGTTCATTATATATATGCTTCAGCCCTAGCTATCCGGCGGGGAGTCGTTGGCGGGAGGGACTTTTTTACTACCTTTGTAGGGCAGTGGTGAGGGGGCTTCAGACAGCACTTACCCCACCCTGTCTATAACCACTCACAGAGACCTCTAAGCTATGCACGCTAGCCTTGTCATCATACCCACCTACAATGAGCGCGAGAATGTCGCCGAGATGATTCGCGCCGTTCTAGCACTGCCCGAAGCCTTCGACTTGCTAATACTTGATGACAACTCGCCCGACGGAACCGCTGAGATTGTGCAGACACTACAGCAGGAGCCGGGCTACACAGACCGTCTGCACCTCATCGTGCGACCCGGCAAGATGGGACTAGGTACCGCCTACCTCACAGGATTCGAGTGGGCACTGGAGCACGGGTACGACTATATCTTCGAGATGGATTGCGACTTTAGCCATCCGCTCTCAGCACTGCCGCACCTCCTACGCGCCGTCTCCGAGGAAGGGTACGATGTGGCGGTGGGCTCTCGCTACGTGCGGGGGGGCGGGGTCAAGGATTGGCCCCTCGGACGCATCCTCATGAGCTACCTCGCATCGGTCTACGTACGCCTCATCACCTGGCTACCCGTTCGGGACACAACCGCCGGCTTCGTCTGCTACAGACGGGAGGTGCTAGAGACGATGAGACTAGACGAGGTGCACTTCAAGGGATACGCCTTTCAGATTGAGATGAAGTACACAGCCCACTGTCTGGGCTTCAAAATCAAGGAGGTTCCCATCACCTTTGTCAATCGAAAGCACGGGAGCTCGAAGATGAATGGTTCAATCTTTGGCGAGGCCTTCACGGGTGTCCTCAAGCTACGCTACTGGAGGCTCTTCAAGGGCTTCCCCAAGCACCTTAATCCAGCTAAATAACTATGAGACAGATTATACTCGGAGCTACTCTAATCAACGAGGGGCGACAGATCGTCGGCTCCGTATGCCTCTCCGACGAGCGAATTGAGTCCATACATATAGGTGTCGAGAAGGCGTCCGACCTCCCTAGCGAGCTACTCGAAGGGGCGGAAATCGTGGAGGCACACGGTCTCTGGCTACTGCCTGGCTGCATCGACGACCAGGTACACTTTAGAGAGCCTGGTCTAACCCACAAGGGAGACATAGCTCACGAGAGCCGGGCTGCCGTAGCTGGTGGCGTCACTTCCTATATGGACATGCCGAATGTGAAGCCTCCGACGGTCACCCTCGAGGCGCTCCTCGACAAGCGTCAGCGTGCTCAGGAGACGAGCTGGGCAAACTACGCCTTCTACTTCGGCGGGACCAATGACAACGCACCCGAAGCGTGCGCCATTGACCCAGCCCTCATCCCGGGGTATAAGCTCTTCCTAGGAGCCTCCACGGGGAATATGCTGGTGGACAGTGAGGAGGCGCTCGACTACTTCTTCGCCCATGCGCCCAAGCTCATCGCCACGCACTGCGAGAGCGAGGAGATTATCACGCGCAACAAAGAGCTTTACCGCCAGCAATACGACGGACACCCACCCGTCGAGACGCATCCGCTAATACGCTCTCGCGAGGCGTGCTATGCCTCTTCACACAGTGCCATAGAGCGAGCCAAGCGTCTCGGAGCCAGACTACACGTGCTACACCTATCCACAGCGGAGGAGATGAGTCTCTTCTCGACAGCGCCCCTGACGCCCGAGAAGCGCATCACCGCTGAGGTATGCGTCCACCACTTATGGTTTACCGATGAGGACTACAGCCGCCTAGGCAACCGCATCAAGTGGAATCCCGCCGTCAAGACTGCGCACGACCGTGAGGCGCTACGCCAAGCGCTCGTCGAGGGGCGCATCGATGTGGTCGCCACCGACCACGCGCCTCACACGCTAGCCGACAAGGAGGGCGATGCGCTCACGGCAGCCTCTGGAGGTCCACTGGTACAGCACAGTCTCTTGATGATGCTGGAGCTAGCTCACCAGGGCCTTTGGTCACCTGAACTGGTGGTCGAGAAGATGGCACACGCTCCCGCCCAGCTCTTTGGGGTACGTGAGCGGGGCTACATACGCCCAGGCTACTACGCTGACCTGGTCCTCGTAAATCCTCATCAGGAGACCACGGTGACTACGGAAAGCCTCTACAGCAAGTGCGGCTGGTCGCCTCTGGAGGGCTATACCTTCTCGCATCGCATCGTAGCGACCTGGGTCAATGGGCAGGTCGCTTATCGTGACGGGCAGCTGACCAGTCGCCCGCCAGTACACGCACTCACCTTCGCCTGAGCCGACGCTTGTCGAGGAGCGAAATCGTAGCTTGACACTCGAGTACATTCGCTACGTGAGCGATTATTATTATATTTGCAGTCGGGTGGTACTCTCTAGTGGAGGAGCTCTTCACCTAAGGAGGCTCCATCACCCAACCCTTTAAGCAGACACATAAATTAAAATATTATAGCGTATGAATCTGTCACACATCGAGCATCTTGGGATAGCAGTCAAGAGCATAGAGGAGGCACTCCCCTTCTTCGAGGGAATCCTCGGACTAACCTGCTACAACATTGAGGAGGTCGCCGACCAGAAGGTGCGTACCGCATTCCTCAAGATAGGCGAGGTCAAGCTAGAGCTCCTAGAGCCTACGAGCGATGAGAGCCCTATAGCCAAGTTTATCGAGAAGCGTGGCGAGGGTATCCACCACCTAGCACTATCATCTGACGATGTAGCACCAGCTCTCGAGGAGCTCAAGGGTAAGGGCATACGTCTCATCGACGAGAAGCCACGCAAGGGTGCCGAGGGCCTCAACATCGCCTTCGTCCACCCCAAGAGTGCACACGGCATACTCCTAGAGATCTGCGACTGCAAGGATGTCGCTAAGTAATATCGTCCAATCAAATAACCGCTACTATAGAATATAATGAGTGTACAACAAGAGAAGATAAAGCAACTCCTTGCCAAGCGTGAGGAGGCTCGTCTCGGAGGAGGCGAGGAGCGCATTGAGAAGCAACACGCCAAGGGCAAGTACACAGCTCGTGAGCGTATAGCTATGCTCCTCGATGAGGGTTCCTTTGAGGAGATTGATATGTTCGTCCAGCACCGCTGCACGAACTTTGGCATGGAGAAGAAGAAGTTCCTCGGTGACGGTGTCGTCGTAGGTAGTGGTACCATCGACGGACGTCTCGTCTACGTCTTCGCGCAGGACTTCACCGTCATCGGTGGCGCACTCGGTGAGATGCTTGCGGCTAAAATCTGTAAGGTGATGGACCTAGCCATGACTATGGGTGCTCCTTGTATTGGTCTCAACGACTCGGGTGGCGCACGTATCCAAGAGGCTGTCAACGCACTCTGTGGCTACGGTGAGATATTCGAGCGCAACATCCTCGCATCGGGCGTCATACCTCAGATATCTGGTATCTTCGGACCTTGCGCCGGTGGTGCTGTTTACTCACCAGCACTGACTGATTTCAACATTATGGTGCGCAACTCCAGCTACATGTTCCTCACAGGTCCTAAGGTGGTCAAGACGGTCACCGGCGAGGACGTCACACAGGAGGAGCTAGGTGGTGCCGACGTACACGCATCTAAGAGTGGTGTGGCACACTTTGCTGTAGACAACGACGAGGCTGGTCTTCAGCTCATTCGTCAGCTACTCTCCTTCCTACCACAAAACAACATGGAGGAGCCTCCCTTCGTCGCTTGCGACGACCCCGCAGACCGCTGCGAGGAGCTACTCAACGAGATTATCCCTGACTCGCCAAACCGTGCTTACGATATGTACGAGGTAATCGGAGCAATCGTAGACCACGGCGAGTTCCTCGAGGTACATCGTGACTACGCACGCAACATCATCGTCGGCTTCGCACGCTTCAACGGGCAGAGCGTCGGTATCGTAGCCAACCAGCCCAAGGTAATGGCTGGTAGTCTAGACTGCAACTCTTCTCGCAAGGCTGCACGCTTCGTACGCTTCTGTGACTCATTCAATATCCCCATCGTGACGCTCGTTGATGTGCCAGGTTTCCTCCCAGGCACTGGTCAGGAGTACAACGCCGTCATCACACACGGTGCTAAGCTGCTCTACGCTTACGGTGAGGCTACGGTACCCAAGATTACAGTCGTCCTGCGCAAGGCGTACGGCGGTGCCTACATCGTGATGGGTTCTAAGCACCTTCGCGCAGACATCAACTACGCTTGGCCCTCTGCTGAGATTGCCGTCATGGGTCCGTCAGGAGCTGTCGAGGTAGTCTTTGCCAAGGAAGTCAAGGCGAGCGATGACCCCGCCAAGACAGCTCTGGAGAAGGAGCAAGAGTATCGTGATGCTTTTGCCAATCCATACAATGCTGCTTCCTACGGCTACATCGACGATGTTATCGAGCCGAGGAACACCCGCTTCCGTATCATCCGTGCGCTACAACAGCTACGCACGAAGCGCCAGACGCTCCCCGCTAAGAAGCATGACAACGTACCTCTCTAACCCCTCCTACCGATGGCTACCAAGAAGATAGAAAAGGGTAAGAAGGCACCCGCCAAGAGAGCCAAAAAGGCCACTACAGCACCCGCTCCCGAAGAGGTCGCTATAGCACTAGCCTTAGCGCAGGCGCTAGGCTCCCCTCACGACGAGGAGTCCTATCAGCTCACGATACGACGCAAGGAGTTTGACCCCTGGTCGTTCAAGCTACAGAACATGCGTGTCACACCACAGAAGCAGTATTACATCTAATCCTAAACGGCAGTACCTTAGCAGGCTAGCACGTTAGCTTGCTAAGCACCCATATCAACCCCCTTATGAAAGAATATAAGTATAAGATCGATGGCAAAGAGTACGCCGTCAAGATAGACAAAATCGAGGGTGACCAAGCTCAGCTAGAGGTCAACGGCACCCCATACAGCGTCGAGATCATACAGGAGAAGAAGAAGGAGACCCCAAAGGTCTCCAAGCCTACTCCTGCAGCAGCTCCCGCACCCACGGCAGCTCCCGCACCCGCTGCGGCTCCAGCTTCCACAGGCAAGGGCAAAGCGGTCAAGGCTCCCCTACCTGGCGTCATCATATCTGTAGATGTACAGGTCGGTCAGCAGGTTAAGCGTGGTCAGCAGGTCGCCGTGCTCGAAGCTATGAAGATGGAAAACGGCATCAACGCTGAGTGCGACGGCACCATCACCGAAATCAAGGTCAAGACTGGAGACTCTATCCTAGAGGGTACAGACATCGTGATCATCGGATAGGGATTCGGTAGCACCATCTATACATCGTTCCTAGACAGTGGCTAGGGAATAGCTATACAAGGCGCAGGGGGAGACCGATGCGAGACAGCGCATCGGGGAGCCTCCTCGCCTTTTTTTCGCATAAACCACACTGCAGTATCTTCTGACAGCCTACCCTGTCTGGAGACTCTATCATTAGAAACACTTACCTCAATGACTTTAATGTTATGACAAACTTACAACGTCTACTAGTAGCACTCACCGCAGTCCTCTGCGTGACACTTGCTACGAGTAGTTGCCATCCTAATCAAGAGCCATCACAAAATCCTGATACGACGGGCAATACACCAAGCCCAGACCCTCAGCCCTTCCAGTCCATCCTCGAGCTAGATGACAATGGTGAGCTCACCGCCATCCCCTTCCCCTGCGTCGATTGGCTTGGGGGCGAGAAAGCGGTCCAAGCTTTCGAGCAGAGCAAGGGTGCCACCTTCGAGGGCTCTGTAGATAATAAAGGCATGAAGGTCCTTCGCTACAAGACGGGCGACCCTAAGGAACAGCAGCCCACACGTATGTATATCATCAACCCCAAGAAATCTCGCCTCGAGACCTCTTCCATACTGATTGCAACCAAGCTAGTCGCCGAGGGAGACGACATCAATGACAATATGGAGATCCTCCTCAGCGATGCTGGCTATCAGAAGGTGCACGACTCGAAGGGCATCGCCTACTCCAACGGCACCTACCTACTCGTCTTCTCTAAGGTCAACGAAAGCTCATGGGCCATCGCCTACAAGTCCGCAGGCGATCCGACCCAGCTCGCAGGTATCCTACAGATCAAGGACTTCCCTTATCTCAAGAAGGAGACCAAGATGAGTACCTACACCTTTGAGGAGATCGAGGCTTACGAGAAGCAGCTCGGGCTACGCAAGCAGACCAAAAAGACTGATACTTATGTCATCTATCAGGCGATCGACCCCAGCAAGGTGAACCTCTCCTATGTTCGCTACGACATCAATCCCGATGACGAAAAGACGTCTGGTCCTATAGTACGCACTGACCGCTTCACAATGGCGATGTACAGACAGCCTGAGCTACGCTCTTACTTCGAGCTCAACGGTTTCACCTACGAGGGAGCATTCCAAATCTATGCACAGAAGTTTGTCAATAAGGACCTCGCTGTACGTCTTCGTCTCTCCGACAAGAGACCTGGAGCCATCGTTTCATTTGAGGACGCTCCCGACCTCTACCACAAGGAGCCTACACCAGAGAAGCCTACTTTCCAGGCGCTCTATATGCCACTGCTAGATGTCTTCGGACAGAAGATTAGCAAGGATAGCCCTATCATCGCCCGTGAGAAAGAGTTACACCCCGACTGCAACGTCAAGTTCGACCAAGCCGAGAGCAAGATTACTGTCGAGATGCCGTTTATAACAAAGTTAGACCCCGCTGATCGTGACAAACCCCGTGCTAAGAGCTATAGCTACGAATCAACGACAGGCTCCACAATCACACAGATTTCTTACTTTTTCTCTGAAAAGTGGGATGGAGCCAAAATAACTGGTGACAATCCAATCATCAAGGACTTCTTGACAAATAACGGCTTTGTCTACAAGGGAAGTTCCGAAATACAAGACATAAATGATCCGACTTTGAAGGTTGTCCTCTACCAGTACTACAACAAGGAGTATGATGTCTACTTTGATTATATGTACTGGCCTATGATAAGTGGTCCAATGTCGGCTGCTTATACCAAAACGCCTCTCACGAAGCTATAAAAGCTTCTCCTAGAAGTCTAATAACAGAGCCAGCTCCCAGACACCGTGTCTGAGAGCTGGCTCTCTTTTTAATCGAAGCGAGGATAGGTTAGATGCCGGGCCAGAGGGAGAGATCGTCCGTGGGGTGCGCGGCCTCGACACGGGTCTCGATATTGTCAGGGAGGTTGTGAAAGAAGTCTAGCCCGGTGCGCTTCTCTAGCTGGTCGATAGAGATAGCGACGGTGCGAGGACGGTCGACCTGAGCAGGATGGGTGTGCTCCACCCAGAAGGCAATCGCCTGATAGTGGTCGCCACGCTGCGCCAGGATAGCCATCCAGTAGTAGCGTGGCACAGTGATGCCGCCCACGGTGACGCCGAGGGTCTCGCCCTCTCGCAGGGTACCCCCCTTGACCACATAAAGCTTGTCACGCAGACGACTATTGCGCGCCCAGTCCTGCACCAGCTTCTCGAGCTGTACCCACACGCCTATATTAAGATTGCGTCGCTGCGGACTCATATTGGTATAGTAAAAGGTCTGCTCGTTTGCCTCCTTGGAGTAAAGACGATCGGCCGATGCGACGATATGTCCGCGGTCATACCCCTTGAAAGCACTCTGCGTAACCTCGTACTGACTCGGCACAAAGGGGTCCCAGCGCCAAGCGTCAATGCTGCGCTCGGTGTGTCGCTGACTAGTGTACTCATCGGCACTATAACAGACCCAGATAGGATGGTGGTAGACGACATCGTACTCGACAGAGAAGTTGACACGCTGTCCCGGCTCCACTCGGTGGGTGATATAGTAAGCGGAGCTACGCCCCGAGAGCTTGGGAGCCTCTAGGAGAGATACGTCGCCTAGGATTGTTTCGCTGCCATACTCGCCACTGCCACCCGTATGCCCAGCTGCTTGCTGCTGAGTGATGGCGTAAGTGACGCTTTTGCCATTGGATGAGAGTGTCAGCTGAGCTTTGCGCTCCCCACCCTCGTTGGCAGAAATCGACACGATCACCTCCTGCTTGCCCGCATGGCCCTCGCTGGGGGATACGGAGAGCCACGTCTCGGGCGATGCGGTGAGCGTCCAGCGAGTGGGTGCCTCGACTGTCACAAAGAAGTCTAACGGCTCAGCACTCACGACCCGCATCGAAGCTCCTGTACGATCGTAGAGGGCTAGCTCTGTGGGTAGCTCGGGCTGTGACGTGCCTTGTGGCTTACAACCAACGAGTAGGAGTGCCATCCAGCCCACGAGCAGGAGCATCTGGAGGTATGAACGTCTATAGTGAGGAGAGTACATAGGTCTTTGGAGTAAAAGGGGCTTTGGAATAAAGTGGATAACAAAAGGCGAAGCCTCTGAGACTACCCTTCGGAGAGACCTACCCGCTCGGGGTGCTGGCTCTCCAGGTTAAGCTCAGAGGCTCCGCTTGCTTGAGATAGCTACTTGAGATAGCTATAGGAAAGGCTACTTGACCGTAAGTGCCTCCACCTGGTAAGTAGTGGTGTGAAGAGGATTCTGAGAAGCCTCGTAGAGGAGAGCTATGTAGCCCGCATCGGCAGAGCCTGTAATCGGGTAGCTCTTCTTGTAGTGCTGGCTACCGAAACCGCTAGGACTGCTCTGATCATTGATCACCTCTAGTGTCTTCACCAGCTTGCCGTCCTTGTCTAGCTGCTGGATAGTAAGCGTAGCGCCATTGGTGTGACCAGTGCTATAAGTCAAGTCGACCGTATAGCTACTACCAGCCTTCATCTGTAGGCGAGGCGTGACGAGGACAAACTTATTCTCAGTGTCTTTGGATTCATAAGCACTTGCCTGCGCAAAGTGCACACCGCCAAATGACCTCTTCTGGAACTTACGTTTACCCACTAGGTCTTTGTTGAGCCAGTCAGGTAGGGTAAAGTCTTTCTTATCCTCACCACCCTTAGAGAAGTCATCTGCAAAGGGTATCGTACGCGCCGTCTGCGAGAGATCGACACCATAGACGTTCCCCTGTGGGTTAGGGTTGGGGTTCGGGTTAGGATTGGGATTAGGATCAGGGTTAGGATTGGGCTGATTGCCACCACCCACGTCGAAGCGTGGCTGGTCGAGCTTGATGTCGCTACGCAGCGTAGGACGGAGATTGAAGAAGGTCTTATTGGACTTATTGGACTTATAGACCGTCACAACTGCCGTGATGCTACCACTACCAGAGGGGACCTTCTCCTCGCCGAAGGTAGCTGTCTTCCACACATCTAGCTCTGCCTCATTGCCACTCTTATCAACAAGCTTATGACGTGTGGAAGGATCGCTAGCCGAGTCGAAGAAAGGCACGTCTGGCTTGACAAACTGAACATCCTTGACACGGACGTACTGATTCGGGTGCTTGCCAGCGACGATCTCAGCGAGCGTAGTCTCGATTGGTTCGATCGGCTTGTTGGGCACGATAGACATCTGTGCGTGTGAGACCTGTAGCTGTATGGTTCCGTTGTAGTTAATGATCTTAGCTCCCTTGAGCTTAGCGGTTACCTCGTCGCCAAACTGCAATGGATCTTCGCCCTTGCCCTTGGGCACCGTCAGGACAAGCGCATTGCCCTCAGCGTCCTGTATGTAGTGGAAACCAGCAAAGGGGAACTGCTTCGTCTCGGCATGAGTCGTGACCGTAGCGCGAATGCGCAGGTCTTGGTCAATCGTCTTGCCATTTCTGTCTAGCCCCTCACCTAGCTTAGCGATCTCAGCGAGCGAGGTGTAGGTGATCCCCTTGCCAGTAGAGCCGAACTGCATAATCAGGTAGACGTGCTGTGTCGTAGAGGTCTTGATGATCATCTGAGCCTCACGAGCATCTTCGCTCCTATTGGGGAGAGCCGTGATGGTGATCTGGTGCGTTCCCTCGGTCGCCTCCATAGGGGTAGCCGAAACCCACTCGGCACCCTCGCCGAAGGTGATCGAAAAGCGTCTATTGGTCTCGATGGTCAGCTCCTGCGTACCACCATTCTGCTTGAAGGGGATCGTGTTGTCGGTGAAGTTTGGTGAGAGCGTCACGTAGGGCTTCTCATAATAGTCCATCTCATCCTTACAGCTGGTCACAGCGAGCAGTGGCGCGATGGTGAGGATAGCGAGGAGTAGTCGTCTCGTCGCAAGTTTATTGAGTGTCTTCATATCTGGATCTAACTCTGTTTCTTAAATTCTTGAGCGAAGCTCCGTGGAGCCTCCGTTACTTAGTCGTCTGAAATCGTGGGCTGGTGAAGTTAATGTCACTCTCTAGGCTAATGAGGAGCTGAGGCTTCCCATTGAAGTAGCCGAGGATGGCGGTGATATTGCCAGAGCCCTCAGGGATCTGTCTGCCAGCAAAGAGCGCGTAGCTACTCGAGCGTAGCACGACACGGTTGCCCTGCTGGTCTTCGATCTGACGCTCCACAGCAGGGACGCTCGACTTATTGTCCGCATCGGCATAAGTCTGGCCTAGCTCACTATCGACGAACTGTACGCCCTCAAGACGTATCAACGTATTGGCATACTCAGGCGAGAGTGTCGGGATGGTGAGCGTGCGGTAGACGAGTGGCTGACGCATGTTGTCACAGCGCACCAAGCGAGGCGTCATCTGCTCGGGGAGATACGCATTCTCGTACTTTGGCTCGGTAGAGCTCTTGCCCAGCGTGACGACACCGCCATACTTACCGAGCGTTAGCCCGTGACAGCGGATGGCTATCTTAGAGCCACGCTTGTAGAGGAGGTTGGAGTTGACGAGTCCAGCCTTGAACTCGATACCGCCCGTCTCGTCCTGTAGGTAGATAGACTTGTAGATGTTGCCCTCGCTATCGTCCGAGATGACTTGACCGACGATTACCGCATCGGGTACGACCTGTACAGGCTTCGACTGGTAGAGCGCTTTGAGCTCTTGGATCGTCATCGTACGCTCCCAGAGGGGACGTGGCTTTGGCTCCTGTGGCGGGTCAATCTTGTTGTACTGACAGCTCGTCAGCAAGGCGAGCATGCCGACCACTACGATGAGTCTATTATATATATGTGTCATACTATTCATCCGTTTTAAGGGGGTTAGAATTGTAGTGCAGCGTTGAAGAAGAAGGTCGTGCCGTACATATAGAAGTAGCGACTATCGAAAGGTCTCATCATCTTGCCATCCTTGGTGTAGCGCACACGGAGCTGCTCGTAACCACCGCTGCGGAGGGTCTTCGTGTTGAGCAGGTTAGAGGCCGATAGGTTGAGACGTAGGTAAACGCCCGACTTGATGCGCCACGAGTAGCCCACGTTGGCATCAAGCGTGAAGCCTCCGGGGAAGACCTCCTGACGAACGTAGTCGTAGTCAAGACTAGCGCGAGCCTTGTCCGTGCGACGGATTGGGTTCAAGCTGATGAAGCTACGCCCGAAGTAGTTGAGATCAAGTCCAGCCCACATATAGAAGGGGAACTGATACGAGACGCTCAGGTTTGCCGCCGTCTGTGGCGTGCCCGATACGTGGAAGCCCTTCCAATAGACACGATCCTGCTCGAGGAGCTTCTGGCTATTGTCGACCGTCTGGACGTAGTCAGGGTTGTTGGCATAGCGATACTGTCCGTAGCTTACCACAGCGATAGCGGTCAGAGCCGGCGTAATCTTGAACTCCATACCAGCCTCGACACCCATGTGCGTCGACTCGATATTTGTCAAGACGTAGTTAGAAAAAGCTCTGTAGCCGTCATCGTAGAAGCTCATATTCTTCGTCTTGTCGTAGAAGTGCGTGTAGAAGCCTGTGATACGTCCCTTGACAAAAGGCGAGCGCAGCACGTAGCTCACGTCTCCCGACAGGATGCGCTCGGGGCGTGGATCAGTCACATACTGATTACGCGTACGAGGCGACACGAAGATGTCGGAGAAGTAGGGTGCACGTTGCGTCCACGCTGCGTTTGCTACGAGGTAGTGACGCCCAGTTATCTTGTAGGTGATGCCTCCCTTGACACCATAGTTGAGGAAGTTCAGATGATCCGAGTCTCCGAAGGAGTTATCTGGGAAAAGCCCTCTACGCTGCAATCCCTCGCGGTGCATGCCTGTCCATCCAGCGGTAAAAGCTAAGTAGCCGTCCACATGACGAGACTGCCCCCAGAGGTTGCCCCATAGCTCAGCCTCCTGAATGTGCGCTAGGTAGTTGTGACCATACTTGTCCCCTACCCCGACCACTCTGTTGGGATGATCGAGGTCTACCTGAGACTTAGAGGGATCCTGAGCGAAGTCTCGCTCGGAGTACTTGTCAATGTCTAGCCAGTAGTCTCCGCCGAGGAGGTCAGCGATGACGTTAAAGTTTGCCGTGCGGTTCAGGCGGTAGTTAGCACCTAGGTCAAAGCGGAGATGCTTGTTGATGAGTGCATTCCAAGTGGTAGCAAAGTTAAACTGACGCTGATCCGACCGTCTATCCTCTACGACGTAGATACTCCGATTACCCTCGGCAATCTGACGTCCCTTTTCATCGAATATGACTTGATAGTTATTCCTATTAATATTGTATAGGCGATCCCAGTCAATGTAGCGCATATTGCAGTCCGAGTGCCACAGCTCCTCGTAGTAAGCCGCCATGTCAGGGTCCTGCGTCTCGCTCATGTAGCCGTAGTAGCTAGGCAAGTTGCGATAGTAGTCAGGACGTGGATCAGGACCATTGCCCCAATTGAGTGCCGAGTAAGCATTCCAGCCGAAGCGGTAGCCTACACCGGTGGTCAGTTTGTTCTTATCATTAATCTGCCAGTAGTGCTGTAGCTGTATGATCGGCTCATGATTAGAGCGAACACGTGCATTGCGCAGGTAACCTCCCTGGAAGCCCACATTCGGATTGTAGTAGTTTGACCCGACCAGGTCATACACCTCTTGCGTCGTACCCGATGCTACGCCACGCTCCGTGGGAGCAGCTAGGACCACCAAGCCCAGTGAGTGCTGCGGGGTAAACTGCTTCTCAAGCGAGAGGAAGTAGCCCCACGCATCGTAAAATTGTCCCTGCACGTAGGAGTGGTTGCCCCAGCGACGCGAAGCACTCGCCGTGATCGCCCATCCCTCGGGCATCATACCCGTGGCGTGCGTTATCATCGTGCGGTAGTTGTAGGTGCGGTTGCTTCCAGAGAAGGTAAGCGTCGTGCCGGGGCGATAGCCCGAGGCACGCGTCAGGATATTCATCGTTCCGCCGATGTTACCAAAAGAGTAGTCGATTGGCTGCAAGCCATCCTCATTGTTTTGCACACGGACCACATTGTTCAGCCCATTCCATAGGGAGTAAGAGGAGTAGCCGTTGTTCATATTATTCATCTGCATACCATTGAGGTACTGCGACTGGTAATATGAGTCGTAGCCGCGCACCCTAAAGCGCATCGGGCTAAACTGAAAGCCCGCCTTATTCGTATAGGGGTCTCTCGAAGCTGTCAGCAACGGAGAAATATCTCCAGCCGTCACGCCATCATCGCCCATCACGAAGTCTGTGGTCATAAGGTCTGCCATATCAGCAGCCGTCAGCGTCGGTGTGAGCGTGATATGCTCCAAGCGGTTAGCCTCACTAGGCCACTGCAACTCGAGCACCTCAGCCCGGTAACCCGACTTATTGAAGATGACCGTGAGCCGACCAGTGCCACTATAAGCTATGGTATAAGCTCCCGAGGCGTCCGTCCGAACCTGCGAGGTAATACCCTCACCAGTCCACGTCACATCAACAGCGGGTATAGGAGTCCCCGTCTGCTCCTCGTAGACTGCTCCGCGAGCCCGCTCTATCTGCTGCGCTTGAACCCCGTAGAGTGCTACCAGAGCCAAGCATATCGTCTGTACTATTCGTCGCATCTGCTATCTCTTATATTCTATCATTACTATGTGCGGCAGACATTGACCCAGTCCACCATCCATTATGCATTGCTCCACAAAGATACCAAAATATCAACAATACACTAGACAAAAAAAACACGCTAAATGATTACTAAATGGTTAACTTTTTCTGCACTCTCCGACCAATAGCCCATAGCACTTAAAGACCCCTCGAACCATTCAGCAGCACTTTCCCAGAAAAGTCAACGCCCCCCCCACACGCAACTCCCCAAGGCCTCCCCACCAAAAAACGGGGAACGATATGACGAGTAACGATAATGTAGGGACGCACGGCTCGTGCGTCCGTTGCGTCAAAAGTTACAGCGTCGTAACCCTTAACGGGGACGGACGCCCTCTGCCTAGATACTCTCGTGCGTCCCTACACGGCGCAGTAACACTAGCCCAGAGCACAACAGCCAAGAGCCAACAGCCAAGAGCCAACAGCTAAGAGCCAACAGCTAAGAGCCAACAGCTAAGAGCCAACAGCCAAGAACCAAGAGCAAAGAGCCAACAGCCAAGAACCAAGAGCCAAGAGCTAACAGCTAAGAGCTAAGAGCTAAGAGCTAACAGCTAAGAGCCAACAGCAAAAAAAAGAGTCCCCAGACAGGTATCATACCTATCTGAGGACTCTCCAATGGGAAAGGCGGTTACCTACTCTCCCGATTTTACTCAGTACCATCGGCGCTATTGGGCTTAACTGCTCTGTTCGGAATGGGAAGAGGTGGATCCCCAACGCTATAACCACCTTAATGGGTGACATACGTAGTCTTATATAGTTACTCTAGAAAGCAAAGGAGTCTGCAAGCTAACAAGCTTTAATACGCTGCTTCGTTTTTAGGCGTACACTCTAAGTAAGTCGTATAACTCAACTCTCTTAGCGAATCGTTCGGGTAATTAGTACTACTCGGCTTTGACATTACTGTCTTTACACCTGTAGCCTATCAAGGTCATCGTCTTTGACCACCCTCAATGAGATCTTATCTTAGGGTCGGCTTCGTGCTTAGATGCTTTCAGCACTTATCCTAGCCCGACTTAGCTACTCGGCATTACACCTGGCGGCATAACCGATAGACCAGCGGTCGGTCCAACACGGTCCTCTCGTACTAGTGTCAGAGCCCTGCAAATCTCTACGCCCACAACAGATAGAGACCGAACTGTCTCACGACGTTCTGAACCCAGCTCGCGTGCCACTTTAATGGGCGAACAGCCCAACCCTTGGAACCTTCTCCAGCCCCAGGATGTGACGAGCCGACATCGAGGTGCCAAACCGCTCCGTCGATATGAGCTCTTGGGAGCGATCAGCCTGTTATCCCCGGAGTACCTTTTATCCTTTGAGCGATGGCCCTTCCATACGGAACCACCGGATCACTATGCTCTAGTTTCCTACCTGTGCGACTTGTTTGTCTCCCAGTCAAGCACCCTTGTGCCATTACACTCTACGACCGGTTACCAATCGGCCTGAGGGTACCTTTAGAAGCCTCCGTTACGCTTTTGGAGGCGACCACCCCAGTCAAACTACCCACCATACAGTGTCCTTGCTTCAAGCAAGTTAGTACCCAAACATCAAAAGGGCCGTATTTCAACAGCGACTCCTGAAGCACTGGCGTGCCCCACTCTCAGTCTCCGGCCTATCCTACACATCTGATACCCAAGTACAATGTAAAGCTATAGTAAAGGTTCACGGGGTCTTTTCGTCCCGTTGCGGGTAATCGGCATCTTCACCGATACTACAATTTCACCGAGATCGCGGTTGAGACAGTGCCCACATCGTTACACCATTCGTGCAGGTCGGAACTTACCCGACAAGGAATTTCGCTACCTTAGGACCGTTATAGTTACGGCCGCCGTTTACTGGGGCTTCAATTCAATGCTTCTCTTGCGATGACATCTCCTCTTAACCTTCCAGCACCGGGCAGGTGTCAGGCTGTATACGTGATATTTCTATTTTGCACAGCCATATGTTTTTGTTAAACAGTCGCATGGGCCTATGCTCTGCGGCCAGTGTCGCCACTGGCGTCCTTTCTCCCGAAGTTACAGGACCATTTTGCCTAGTTCCTTAACCGCGAATCTCTCGAGCGCCTTAGTATACTCAACCCAACCACCTGTGTCGGTTTGTGGTACGGGTAATATATCAATTGTTTAGCGGGTTTTCTTGGGAGCAGGCTTACCTACATTATCACTTTGTGCATGCACGCAGTGTACTATCAGGTTCGACTCGGTCTGCGGATTTGCCTACAAACCAACTATCTACACCCTTTAACCAACTATTCCGTCAGTCGGCAGTAGTGTCACTTCTCCGTCTCCACATCACTCAATATATTAGTACTGGAATATTAACCAGTTCTTCCATCGGAATCGCCATTAGGCTTATCCTTAGGCCCCGACTAACCCTGATCCGATTAGCGTTGATCAGGAAACCTTAGTCTTTCGGCGAGGGGGTTTCTCGCCCCCTTTATCGTTACTTATACCTACATTTGCTTTTCCTATCGATCCAATACAGGTTGCCCCTGTATCTTCTGCTCAATAGGAATGCTCCCCTACCGATGTATTCACATCCCACAGCTTCGGTACACTACTTATGCCCGATTATTATCCACGCCAAAATCCTCGACTAGTGAGCTGTTACGCACTCTTTAAATGAATGGCTGCTTCCAAGCCAACATCCTAGCTGTCTTCGCATCTTGACTTCGTTTGTCCAACTTAGTAGTGATTTCGGGACCTTAGCCGATGGTCCGGATTGTTCTCCTTTAGGACATGGACCTTAGCACCCATGCCCTCACTCCTTGGCTTTCACTTGTACGCATTCGGAGTTTGTCTGGACTTGATAGCCGGTGAAAGCCTCGCATCCAATCAGTCGCTCTACCTCATACAAGAAACACCAAAGGCTGCACCTAAATGCATTTCGGGGAGTACGAGCTATCTCCAAGTTTGATTAGCCTTTCACCCCTACCCTCAGTTCATCCGAAAGCTTTTCAACGCTTACCGGTTGGGTCCTCCAGATAGTGTTACCTATCCTTCAACCTGACCAAGGGTAGATCACTTGGTTTCGCGTCTACCTCTACCGACTAGTCGCCCTATTCAGACTCGCTTTCGCTCCGGTTCCGTACTTACCTGTACTTAACCTCGCCGGCAACGGTAACTCGTAGGTTCATTATGCAAAAGGCACGCAGTCACCCCACAAGGGGGCTCCTACCGCTTGTAAGCAGATGGTTTCAGGGTCTATTGCACTCCTCTTATCGAGGTTCTTTTCACCTTTCCCTCACGGTACTTGTTCACTATCGGTCTCTTGGAAGTATTTAGCCTTACGGGATGGTCCCCGTTGATTCACACAGGATTTCTCGTGCCCCGCGCTACTCAGGTGGTAACTCTGCCAAACTATACGTTTCAAATACGGGACTATCACCCTCTATGGTCGGATTTTCCACTCCGTTCTTCTACATTTAGTCTGTACATTAGTGCTACTCCTACAACCCCGTAGATGCCGAAACATCTGCGGTTTGGGCTACTCCCCGTTCGCTCGCCACTACTAAGGGAATCACTTTTGTTTTCTTTTCCTGAGGGTACTGAGATGTTTCAGTTCCCCCCGTTGACCTCTCTTACGAGATACTAGACCTCCTGTCTAGTGGGTTGCCCCATTCGGATATCTGCGGATCAATTCGTATGTGCCAATCCCCGCAGCTTTTCGCAGCTTATCACGTCCTTCATCGCCTCCAAGAGCCTAGGCATCCGCCATCTGCCCTTATAACTTTTCGCCTTGAGCCTTGCATCAACTTACGTCGATACAATTCTCAGTTGAGTTATACTACTTAGCGCACGATCTAAAATCGTTACTCGCTTTGTATTATTTGCTTGTTCGTACTTATTGCTAAGTACGCTCGTTACTCGTTTCTATTCTATTGTTTCTATTGCTACGTATGTCAAAGATCACTCGATGCCTCGCTTCGCTTGCGCTACGTCTTAGCATCTGTGTGGAGAATATCGGATTCGAACCGATGACCCCCTGCTTGCAAAGCAGGTGCTCTAGCCAGCTGAGCTAATCCCCCGTCCATCTGGTTTATAAGATATACAAGATGCCGCCCCTTTGTAGTCCCAGGCAGAGTTGAACTGCCGACCTCTACATTATCAGTGTAGCGCTCTAACCAACTGAGCTATAGGACTCTCTAGTCTGTCACACCTCAGTATGACCTAGGGCGTATATCCTATCATGGGTTTATCGCTCTACACGTGGACGACGTCTCGAGACCGCTCTCTATTCCTGCCTGCCTATCCGGCTGACAGCCTCTGAGCGTTGCCTCAGGGTCGCTCTCGCTTCATCGATGCTCCATGTTATATGGATTTCATAACTAATACTCTACTCATCGTGTGTGCTACTATATATATAAGTAGCTCTGCTTACCTACTTGACGATCACCTATCCATGCCTCACTGCGTCTGATAGACTTGTAAGAAGAAAATAGCACCAATCTTAGAGATAGGTCTTGATGAGATCTCGATGCTAAGGGTTTGCTCCCTCGCTCATCTCAACCTCTCAGAGCCTCGTGTCTCCAGAAAGGAGGTGTTCCAGCCGCACCTTCCGGTACGGCTACCTTGTTACGACTTAGCCCCAATCACCAGTTTTGCCCTAGGCCGCTCCTTGACGGTTACGGACTTCAGGCACCCCCGGCTTTCATGGCTTGACGGGCGGTGTGTACAAGGCCCGGGAACGTATTCACCGCGCCATGGCTGATGCGCGATTACTAGCGAATCCAGCTTCACAGAGTCGAGTTGCAGACTCCGATCCGAACTGGGATAGGGTTTATAGATTAGCTCTCTGTCGCCAGATGGCTGCTCGCTGTCCCTACCATTGTAACACGTGTGTCGCCCCGGATGTAAGGGCCGTGCTGATTTGACGTCATCCGCTCCTTCCTCACGTCTTACGACGGCTGTCTCGATAGAGTCCTCGACTTAACTCGTTAGTAACTATCGACGCGGGTTGCGCTCGTTATGGCACTTAAGCCGACACCTCACGGCACGAGCTGACGACAACCATGCAGCACCTCCACCAGCGCCCCGAAGGGCCTCAACATCTCTGTATCGTTCACTGGCAGTTCAAGCCCGGGTAAGGTTCCTCGCGTATCATCGAATTAAACCACATGTTCCTCCGCTTGTGCGGACCCCCGCCAATCTCTTTGAGTTTCACCGTTGCCGGCGTACTCCCCAGGTGGAATACTTATCGCTTTCGCTTAGACCCATACTGTGTATCGCATAGATCTAGTATTCATCGTTTACTGCGTGGACTACCAGGGTATCTAATCCTGTTTGATACCCACGCTTTCGTGCTTCAGTGTCAGTTGTAATGTAGTACGCTGCCTGCGCAATCGGAGTTCTGTGTGATATCTATGCATTTCACCGCTACACCACACGTTCCACGTACCTCCAGTACACTCTAGCTAGAGAGTTTCAAAGGCAAGACCATAGTTGAGCTACAGCTTTTCACCCCTGACTTCCCTTGCAACCTACGCACCCTTTAAACCCAATAATTCCGGATAACGCTCGCATCCTCCGTATTACCGCGGCTGCTGGCACGGAGTTAGCCGATGCTTATTCGTATGGTAACTGCAAACGTCTACACGTAGACGACTTTAATCCCATACAAAAGAAGTTTACAACCCTTGCGGGCAGTCTTCCTTCACGCGACTTGGCTGGTTCAGGCTCTCGCCCATTGACCAATATTCCTCACTGCTGCCTCCCGTAGGAGTTTGACCCGTATCTCAGTGTCAATGTGGGGGGTCAACCTCTCAGTCCCCCTATCCATCGTTGCCTTGGTAAGCCGTTACCTTACCAACTAGCTAATGGAACGCAGGCCTATCTCTTAGCGATTAATCTTTCCTCCTCTGCTCATGTGAGCTAAGGAGAGTATGGTGTATTAGTCCGACTTTCATCGGGTTATTCACCACTAAGAGGTAAGTTGCATACGTGTTACTCACCCATTCGCCGGTCGCCGACGACGTATTGCTACATCTCGCTGCCCCTCGACTTGCATGTGTTAAGCCTATCGCTAGCGTTCATCCTGAGCCAGAGTCAAACTCTCCATTGTTAGTATTTTGTTTGTTTGTTCTCTGTGTTATAGCACAAGGTCCCGTAGCTATGCTACACTCAAGCCTTGTCTCTAAGATGATTATTGTGCTATTATGCTTATTGTCCTCGCAGTGTAGACCTAGATTTTGATTGTCTTAGGTATTGCTTGATCTAGAACTTGCTCTAGATCACTACACTTTGATTGTTTAGTTATGAAATATATCAAAGATCGCTTCTATAAATTCCCGTAAGCCCAGCCCCTCGTTTGGAGCTCCAGTTCTAGACCTCTTCAACCAGTGAAGAGCGAACTGCTTTTTCTTGCGGGTTGTGAGTGCAAAGGTACAACAAGTTTTTGAAACTACCAAATGTTTGGAAAAGTTTTTTCGCCAATCGATTTCTGTTTGCTGAAAACTCGTATTAAGCAAGCTTCTAATCAGCTCAGCAAGCAAGCTTCTAAATCAGTCTCGCAAGCGCTTCGATCAGCCGTCGTCATCACCAACCTCCAGTCATGTATCGGACACTTCCGACCACCCTTTCTTTGGAGTTGCGGATGCAAAGGTACAACAACTTTTTGAAACCACCAAATTTTCGGAGAAGTTTTTTTTCGAGAGCCTCATCTCTGCGTCTGGTACCTATTATTATATATAGGAGTACCCAAATCGCATCTGCGGAGACACCTATTATATATAGGAGTACCTAGATCGCATCTGCGGAGACACCTATTATATATAGGAGTACCTAGATCGTATTCGCGAGGGTACCTATTATTATATAGTGCCCGTTAGGGCCTGAGACCTCAACAAAGTAGCTGACAAGCAGCTCTCTAATCGTCAAAACTTGCTCACCACTCAAGGCTCTCCAGACACCTCCGAAGACCCGTTCTTTTGAGTTGCGAGTGCAAAGGTAATACAACTTCCCGAATCCACCAAACTTTTAGCAAACTTTTTCCACCTCGCCTCCCCTACCAATCTCCCCCAACAACAACTACACCCCTAGCTTCCACCAACTTACATCACGCCCCTCTCCAATCACCGTCCGCCCCTACCGCTCGAGCTACAAGAACGCCCGCAGGCTAGCCGTGACCGAAACGAATATGGCGTACCACAAGGCGGACAACGAGCGGTGGCGACAGCTAGACTTCGTACTCGGCTACGAGGTGCAGGTATCGGGTACGAACCCCAACGTCTGCCCCCTTTGCGAGGAGCTAGCGGGCAAGTACCCCAAGGAGTTCGAGTTCGTAGGCTGGCACCCGCACTGCAGGTGCCACGCCGTGCCGATTATGGAGGACATCGACAGCTTCCAAGCCCGCCAAGAGGCACTCCTCCGAGGCGAGCGCATACCCGCCACGGGACAAGTGACCACACCTCCGAAGAACTTCACCGACCACCTCACCAACAACAGCGACCGCCTCCAGCGAGCCAGCAAAGCAGGCACGCTCCCCTACTTCGTCCGTGACAACGCTCGCACCGTGGACAAGGTACTCGGCACAAACATAGAAGAGGGGCTACTCATTAAGGACGCAAAGCACATCGCAATAAAAGCCCGAGAGGTAGGCTCAGAAGTGCAGTCGCTCGCAGAAAACATCGCCACACGATACGGAGCCACCTGCACCCCGATAAACTACAAGAGTGTAGGGTCAATAGTCCGCAAGGTGAACACGGAAAGAAATGATATGTCGTCCTACGCAGTGGCTAAGCTCAAGGACACCGTACGCACGACAATTATAGCAGACAGAAAGTCTATCGATGGCATCATCTACGACCTAAGCGACAACTACAAGGTTAGAGCGTTAGGGGATAATGCAGTAAAGATACAGACAGCGGACAAGTATATGGGGTACACTGGTACCATCGTGAACTTAAAGACATCCAGCGGTCTGGTCGGAGAGATACAAGTAAACACCCCGAAGATGATCTACGCAAAAGAGCCTCCCGAGATAGCGCAATCTATACTAGGGAAGCCACTATGGAACAAGATATACAGAGAGACTGGAGTTGAGGGCGGGCTGGGTCACAAGCTCTACGAAGAACTCAGAACCCTACCTAGGACGTCTCAAAGGTATATGGAGTTAAAGCAGAAATCTATCAAGTACTATGCACACTTCCAAGACTAGAAGCAGTCGTACGTCTCTTTGGAGACAACATCTCCAGCGAGCGTGCATTCAAACGCAATCTCATCGCTTTGTTTCCGCATCGTCGTTGTGCCTCCTACACTCATTGCGCCCTTTGTTTCCACCATATCACCAAAGCTAGGAGAGTAATGAACCCCTCTATTGGAATAATAGTCAATGATATAAGCATCACGACCAGCCGTGAGCTGTTCGTAAACGTAATCTAAGTTGCACATAAGGTAATTGGATTGATTGCACACCAAAGGTACAAACTAACAACCAATAATACAACACTATGAATGACAACAACGCACCGCACTACACCGAACTGCCCATAGCACAGCTCGAGGAGAACAAAGGGCAGATAGACGGGCTACTAGCCAACGGCTAAGAGCCAACAGCTAATTTCTCATGGCTGGGCAAATTCGACGCTGGCTTGTTACAATAATTTAGACCCGACTAGATGTCGTTATGCTACTGTGTCGGGGGAAAAGTGATTTCCACGTGGATATTTCGAAATCCCCACGTGGAGAATTTTTATTTTCCACGTGGGGAAGAAAAAATTCTTCGGAGGAATCAAATGAAACTTCGGAGGAAATGAATCACGCCCACGTGGAAAATAAAAAATATCCACGTGGAGATTTGAGATTCTCCACGTGGATATTCGAGAAAGGAGGGTAATTAGAGGTTAGAGGACGAACCTATCGGAGCGATCGAAGCTGTCGGAGGGGGCGGAGCCATCGGAAGGTGTCGTACAGGGGTGACACATTATATTATAATGAGTTCATCTATTCCTCACTTGTCGCTATGTGGAGCTCCTGACAGAGCAATTAGAGAGACTGTTGACTTTTGCAACAGTCTCATTATAATGCGTCAGCCCACCTTGGTGCGAGCATTGACGAGGCGTCCCGTGAGGTTTTTCGTACCTTAGTGGCATGAAATGCACGCAATGGTGGAAATCTCACGACCCGTCGCTCCGTAAGCGACTGATGCGTACCGTAACGCTGGCGCTATGGTGCGCCGTCCTACTCGGCGTGGTCTACTACTTTGCCGTGGTCTATCGGGTGCCCGAAGGGGGGACCTCTACTCCCTCGCAGGGGTGGGTCGCACGCTCCCCCGAGTGGCACGACGTACCTATCGCCGATGTGGGCGCGGGTGAGGAGTATGAGTTGCTGGAGCAGTATAGCGAACTTGTCGCGCTGGACTTCCTACTTCCATACGACTCGCTATTTCCTTGGCGGGTGGTACTTAAAGAGATGGCGTCGCTTGAGGAGGAAGAGGAAGATGATGAGGTGGAGGAAAAGGTCCAGCCCCAGAAGGCGACTTCCCCGTCTACTCCCCGGACCACTCATCCTCAGTCCACAAGGCAGCCGGGCATTGTCTCCGACTGGGATCACCTCTTTCGGAAGTATGGTGACAAGTACGGCTGGGACTGGTGGGTTCTAGCAGCAATAGCGTACCAGGAGTCTCAGTTTCGTCCTGAGGTGGTGGGTGCTGGAGGTGCCACGGGGCTGATGGGCATCATGCCTGCCACGGGGCGTCGCTATGGCTATAGTCGCGCACAGCTCAAGCAAGCTGAGACTTCACTTCGCATCGCCTGTATGGCGCTTCGTGACTTCGGTCGTGCCTTTGCTCACATCCCAGACAGGGAGCAGCGTATGAAGTTTACCTTAGCCTCCTACAATGCGGGCAGTGCGCATGTCTTGGATGCTCGTCGGCTTGCCGAGAGAGATGGTCTCGATCCAGATCAATGGGATGATGTGGTGGAGATTTATATGGGACGCCTCGACGAACCTAAGTATTACAATGACCCACTCGTGCGGCACGGGCGCGCCAATGGGGATCACACGGTCCGCTATGTCTCGGAGGTTTTCACACGAGCGCACACTTATAAGAACAAAGAGCAACAACATGCTACAGCTGAATAATGTCTCCCTGAGCTTCGGCAATAGAGTCCTTTTCACTGAGATAAATCTCTCGCTCCTTGAGGGAGACAAGGTGGGGCTGGTAGGAGTCAATGGGACGGGCAAGTCCTCCCTACTACGAATCATCATGGGTGAATTGGAGCCTGACGGCGGGACGATCTCTCGGCGCAATGGGCTACGCATCGGATATTTGTCACAGCAGCACCACTTTGCTGAGGGGGTACGGGTGATTGATGCGGTCTTTTCGCCACACGACCCTACAGCACGGCTGGTGGGTGCCTGGCAGAGTGCCGTGGAGCGAGGTGACACGGCGACGCAGGAGCGACTACTCCCCGACATGGATCGTCTCGCTGCTTGGCAATATGAGCAGGAGGCGACCGCTATCCTACACGCTCTGCGCATCACGGATGTGGAGCGTCCTATGGAGCTGCTATCAGGAGGTGAGGTCAAGCGGGTGGCTCTCGCTGGCGTCCTGCTCCAGAAGCCCGACTTGCTCATCCTCGATGAGCCGACGAACCATCTAGACCTAGAGGTGATTGAGTGGCTTGAGGGCTATCTCTCACGCACACGGCTCACGCTCCTCTTGGTGACTCACGACCGTTACTTCCTCGATCACATCTGCACGCGCATCGTAGAGATGGATCAGCAGCAGCTATATAGCTATGAGGGAAACTACGAGGCTTTTCTCACGAAGCGACAAGAACGCATCGAGCAGATGGCACAGACGAGCGACCGCCTAGCCAATATCTATCGACAGGAGCTAGTCTGGATGCGCGCCACTCCACAGGCTCGTGGCGGTAAGCAGCGAGCCCGCAAGGAGCACTTCGCGACACTCTCGGCAGAGCTCTCCCAAGCCCGACAAATCCTACGTGAGCAGACGACCATCGAGCCCCTGCATTCGTCCGTTCGCCTCGGCAAGCAGGTGATTGAGCTAGCGGGTGTCACTAAAGGCTTTGAGGAGTCGAGGGTGCTCTTTTGCGACTTTGACTACATCTTCTCGCGCAGAGATCGTGTCGGCATCGTCGGTCCGAATGGTTGTGGCAAGACGACGCTACTCAAAGTCCTGATGGGCGAGCTACAGCCCGACAGTGGCTCCGTAGTGATTGGTGAGACGGTACAGCTAGGTTACTTCGGACAGAAGCTACCCCACTATGCCCCCGACAAGCGGGTTATCGACATCGTCTCCGACATCGCTAGTCACATCACCGACCCGGTCACGGGACAGTCAGTCTCGGCGACGCAACTGCTCCAGAGGTTTCTCTTCTCGGGCGACCGCATCTACACGCCTGTCTCGCTCCTGAGTGGTGGCGAGCTGAGACGCCTTTACCTCTGTACGGTGCTTATGTCCAACCCCAACCTCCTCATCCTCGATGAGCCGACGAACGACCTCGACATTACAACACTGGGTGTCTTGGAGGGGTACCTGAGTGCTTTCGATGGGGTGCTGATCATCGTTACGCACGACCGCTACTTCCTCGATAAGCTCGTGGAGCATCTCTTCGTCTTCGAGCGAGATGGAGTCATACGAGACTTCCCGGGCAACTTCACTCAGTACCGTCTGCAGCAAGCTGCCGAGCAGGAGACGAAAAGCACTCCGCCCCCATCCACATCTTCCCCCCGTCAGCCTTCGCGTCAGTCCAGTCGAAAGAAGCGACGCACCTACCGTGAGGAGCAGGAGTTTCAGCAATTGGAGCAGCAGATTCCCCTCCTGGAGCAGCGACTCACCGAGCTGGAGCAGCGGATGTCCTCTGGGACGCTGTCCAACGAGGAGCTCCTCCGAGCTGGAGAGAAGATAGCACAAACGCAACAGGAGATGGAGACAGCCTCCGACAGATGGTTCGAACTAGCAGCAATCGAAGAGGAAGCATGAGACTGAGACTACCCATCTGGCTGGCACGACAGCTATACAGTCGAGACAATCGTCGTCACAGCAAGGTGTACGCTCTGGTGCGCTTTGCAGTCCCGGCTATAGCACTCAGCCTGGCAGTGATGCTCTTGGGGATAGCGATTATGGACGGCTTCCAGTACAGCGTGCGGGACACGGTGCGACTGGTCACGGGAGACATCGTCCTGTGCGAGTATGGCAAGCAACCGACAGAGCTAGACAATGTGCTCACGCTCACACCCGAGATGTCACGACGAATGAACGAGATGCAGGAGATTGCCTCCGTGCGTCCTATCCGTGCAGCTGTCGGGATGATTAAGACGGACAGCACTTACCAAGGGGTTGCTGTCACAGGGGTAGATGACTTCTCTTTCCTCGCCCCTCTGTGCGCTGCGGGAGATTTGTCCTTAACCTCCCTACCCGAAGGAGGGAATCCGATCGTCCTGCCGAAAGCCTCGGCTCAGAAGCTTGGGCTAGAGATTGGAAACAAGGTCGTACTCTACTTCCTCGGCGAGCGTGTCACCGTGCGCGCCTGCACGCTCATAGCGACACTGGAGCTGACCAACACGGCGCAGCCTCTGGCCTATGTGACCAACGAGCTGCTGGCGCGTGTGGACAATTGGCAACCAGACCAATACACCCGCATTGAAATCCTCGCGAAGGAGCAGGGCGGCTCTCTGGAGCAGCTGGAGACGACTCTCTCCGACCAGCTCATCAGCTCGCTCTCGGAGCCTGGCGTCACGGACGAGACGCTCGGCGTCTATACGGGGCAGCAAATTAATGGAGGCATCTATCAGTGGATCGACTCTCTGCGACCCAATGTCCAGATACTCCTTATCCTGATGGCTCTGGTCGCCGCTTTCACTATGATTAATGCGCTACTGATTATCATCCTTGACTTGACGCAGACCATTGGTCTCCTGAAGGCTCTCGGCATGGGCTACCGCTCTCTGACCACTATGACGCTGACTATAGCTCTACGCATCATCGTGCGGGGTATGCTCTGGGGCAACTTGCTCGCCCTCGCTCTTATCTGGAGTCAGAAGCAGTGGCAGTGGCTCACGCTAGACCCGAGCATCTACTACATCTCACATGTATCAATGCGCATACGACCAGGAGCTTGGCTGCTGGTCAATGTGGCGACGCTCCTCCTCTGCCTACTCCTCTTACTTCTCCCAGCGCGCATCATACAGCGGATTTCTCCGACGAAAGCGCTCCGCTTCGAGTAAGCTACGTCTCTCGTTATCTCTTGCCCGCAGCGTCGACCTTGAGGAAGATGGCGAGCATGAGTGAGAAGCCCCAGAGCGACGAGCCTCCATAGCTAAAGAAAGGCAGCGGGATGCCGATGACGGGAACTAGTCCTAAGACCATCCCCACATTGACCATTAGGTGGAAGATGAGGACGCACGCTAGACAATAACCATAGACTCGCCCGAAAGTGGAGGGGTGCCGCTCCGCTCGCCACATGATGCGTAGAATCATAGCCAGGAAGAGAAGTAGCAGTCCCACGGACCCGACGAAGCCTTGCTCCTCTCCGATGGTACAGAAGATGAAATCGGTGTCTTGCTCGGGGACATACTTGAGCTTCGTCTGGGTGCCCTGGAGGAAACCTTTACCTATGAGCCCGCCTGATCCGATGGCTATCTTCGCTTGGTCCACATTGTATCCAGCTCCTCGGGGGTCTTGCTCGATACCGAGGGACACGGCTATGCGCATCTGCTGATGGGGCGCGAGGATGTCGTTATAAACATATTCGACGGAAAGGGAGAAAGCAAGCAGAGCTAGACTGGCGATGCCCACGAGAAGGTAAGCCTTTGAGTAGTGTGCCAAGGCGCGCCAGAGGCAGAGCACGATGATACAGCTCATCAGTGCTAAGGCGACATAACTGTAGTCTATATTCAGCCAGCGCATAGAGATATACATACCGACGAAGTATGCACTACTGACGATCCACAGGACGCGACGCTCTCGCTGCTTCCACCGTACGATGCTACTCAAGTAGAGGATTGTAGCTACTGAGATGATGGTGCAGATGAGCAGACGACTGGCATCGGTGGCTCCCCAGCTGACATCGGCTAGCATGAGTGCCACGACGAAGAGGGTGACCGCCAGTGAAGCGAGCAGGAGAAAGGCTCCAGAGAGACCCTCACGATAGAGAGCGAGAAAGAAGGCGCAGAAGACAAGCGCTGACCCTGTCTCACTCTGCAATATGATGATGGCCATCGGCAAGAGGATGATGGCGAAGACCTCTAGGTAGCCTCGCAGGGTGGTGAGCTTGAACTCTGGTCTATTGAGCCAGTAGGCGAGCATAAGGGCGGTGCCTAACTTGGCAAACTCAGCGGGCTGTAACCGTATGGGTCCCATGACGAGCCAGGAGCGGGACCCCTTGATGTCAGGTGCCACGACCGCTGTCACGATGAGTAGCAGAATCAAGCCTATATAGAGGTAGGGAGCTCCTGACTCAAAGAGGTCCTCATCGATGAAGAGAACGATGGTGCCCAGCACGAGAGCTAGGGAAATCCAGATGAGTTGCTGCATAGGTCTTCCGCCCATATCGAAGAGGTGTCCTGGCGTGAAGTCGTAGGTGGCTCCGCAGATGGCTAGCCATCCCCCCGCCACCATGAGTAGGTAGAGGATGATGAGCGGCCAGTCTAGTCGCATGAGGAGGTTGCTATGTCGTCGATTGCTGAGGTAAGGCATCTGCTCTCTAATTGCTAAGTATCATGTGTGTAGAGTATCTTCTGCTTGCTAATCTGCTCCACGATTGCTTGAGAAGCTCCTGAGAGCTGCCCATCACGTAGGTAGTACTCCATCATGACGCGCCCGATGGGTACGCCGTAGACGGCACCAAAGCCTCCGTTCTCGACATAAACGCTGACAGCAACTTTGGGAGCTTCGAGGGGTGCAAAGCCGATGAAGGCGGAGTGGTCTTTGCCAAAGCGGTTTTCGGCAGTGCCAGTCTTGCCACACACGTTGATTTCCCCTGGAGCAAAGTTGGCTCGGCGGCAGGTTCCTGCGAAGACGGCTCCATGCATCCCCTGAGCTATCTCCTCCCAGTACTGGGGAGAGACGGTGGTATGATGCGGGGTGGTGAAGAGGGTATCAAGCGGAGTTCCTTCAATCTTATGGACAATGTGCGGGGTATAGTAGTAACCTCTATTAGCGATGATAGCGGCTAGATTAGCCATCTGAAGCGGAGTGAGGAGTACTTCGCCCTGACCAATGGAGAGGGAGATGATGGTGGATGAGTTCCAGCGACTGTAGACCCCATCGTAGACGGAGCTATTGGGGATAAAGCCCCTATTCTCGCCAGCGAGGTCAATGCCAAGCTTATATCCGAAGCCAAAGTCGACCATATAGTCGCGCCACTTATTGAGCGCGTCCTGTACTGTCGGGTAGCGCGAGCGGTCGTCGAGGAGGAAGTGCAGTCCCCAGCAGAAGTATGCGTTGCAAGAGGTAGTCAACGCACTACGCAGATTGAGCGGTGAGGCATGCCCGTGGCAAGCGGGGCGCCCTCGCATACGGGGATATCCACGAGCGCAGGAGAGGAGCGTGGAGGGCGTGACGAGATGCTCTTGTAGCATGAGGGCTCCCATGGCGGGCTTGAAGGTAGAGCCTGGCGGATAAGTACCCATGATAGCACGATTGAAGAGTGGCTTACCCTCTTGCTGGACTAGCTGCTGGTGAGCCTTGCCTAGATTCTTGCCTTGCAGCAGGCGCACGTCGTAGGAAGGTGAGGAGACGAGACAGAGCACTTCGCCACTCTGCGGCTCGATCATGACGATAGCTCCCCGCTTACCCTGCATCAGCTTCTCACCCAAGCTCTGCAACCCCAGGTCTATGCTGAGGGTTAAGTCTTTGCCAGGGACTGCCTCCTGATCATCAGCGCCATCGTTATAGCTCCCCTGTATCCGCCCACGCGCATCTCGCAAGAGGAGGTTAACGCCATTGCGTCCTCGCAACTCATGGTCATAAGTACGCTCTACTCCACTCTTGCCGACGTATTGACCTAGTACGAGAGAGCTGTCCGCCTGCAACTCGGCTTGACTGGACTCGCCTAGATAGCCAAGAAGTAGCGCAGCATTGGGCTGGTCGGAGCGACGGACGGCGCGTGGTCGGAGCGTAAAGCCTGGCAAACGGAAGAGCTGCTCCTGTATGAAGCCCGCCTCACTACTGGTGAGCTGTGACCAGAAGAGCTGTGGTGTAAAGGGAGAGTAGCCAGGATTGACCGAGCGGTCGCGTAAGGCGGACATACGCTCGTCAATCGTCACTGGTGTAGTGTGTAGGAGACTAGAGAGGAGAGAGACATCGAGCGTGTCGGCTAGTTCTTTTGTCGTGACCAGAAGGTCGTAGGCAGGCTCGTTATATACGAGGAGCTTGCCTGTACGGTCGTAGATGACGCCACGATCAGGGAAGATGACCTCCTCGTAGAGTGCATTGCGCATAGCTCGCTCCTTGTACTCACTGCTGACCAGCTGGAGGTATCCTAGACGGATGACATAAAGCAGGACGATACCAATGGCAATCATCGGTAGGACAGCAATACGTAGTCGACGATGGGGGCGCTCCATAAAGACTCTTGCTATAAGCTAGTCAACGGGTACGACATTAGTTCTGCCGACGAGGCGTATGCTCTAGACAGAGCATCTGAAGAATCATGACCACGAGGTAGGTCAGCAGGATACTGCTTCCCATACGGAGGGCGTAGTACCCCCAATCAAATCCTCTGAGCGAGTCAAGCGTAAAGAGGACAAACTGGTGAATAGCGACCAGCTCCAAGATGACAAGCCAGATACCCCATCCATGTGTACGCATCGAGGGAGCCCGCGAGAGATTGCTCTCGGCATCCACGACAGGTGCCAAGAGATAGTTACGTAGGAAACCCACCAGGGTCAAGGCCGCCATATGTAGTCCAGGCGTACCGCTCAGGATATCCACGGTCAGTCCAATGAGTGCGCCAAAGAGTGTCAGCACCCCCTTGGGCGTGTCTACACTAAAGAGAAGTAAAGCAAAAAGGTAGACCGACTGTGTAGCATAGCGGAATAGCTGGATGTAGTTGAAGACCTCCACCTGTAGCAGTACCAGTAGCACGATACCTAGTGCTGTCCATATCCACTGTAGTCTCATTCGATTCTGATGCTATCCTCCTCGGGAGGTGTGACGTGACCATCGGTAATAACATAAACGTAGTGTAGCTCCCCGAAGTCTGTCATCAGCTCTACAGGAAGCTCTTTCTTGTACGCCAGGCGTGTCCCCTTAGGGGCCTCTCCAGCTAACCGCCCAATCATCATCCCCGGAGGGAAGATGGCTGAGTAACCACTCGTCACGATAGTGTCCCCAACCGCTAGATGAGCGTGCTTAGGTAGTCCACGCACCAAGCCCTCCATAGGGCTGAGTTCCTGTCTCCACGAGAGGTTGCCCACGTACCCTTCTCGCAGAGTCATACAGCTCAGCGTCAGACTCTCGTTGATGAGCGGGACCACCGTCGCATAGTTCCGCCCCACCTGCGCCACAATGCCGACGACCCCATGACTTGAGGCCACCCCCATATTGGGCTTGATGCCATCGTTAGCTCCGCGATCGATGGTCATCATATTGTTTGCCGTAAGATAGGTCAAGCTGACCACACGAGCCGTCACAAAGGAAAAGGGCACCTCCGTCTGCGCAGTCGTGTCGGCTATAGCCAGCAACTCAGGAGCCACAGTATCTGCTAGAAGGTAGTCTAGATGTCTCTGTAGCGAGAGGTAGCGTCCCTCGAGTGCTGCCAGCTGAGCTGTAAGCTCTTGGTTCTGCTGCTGTAGCGACAAGTAGGAGCGCCAGCGTGCGCCCTCAGTATGTATGCGCCCCATGACAGACGAACTGGCAGCCGCTCCCACAAATGAGTGGAAGAGACTGCCGTTAAAAAGCAAGAGCAAGGCGACCGCCTCGCACACCACCAGGAGTACCCAGTGAAGGTTCGTACGAAGGAGTTCGAGGAGACGGCGCATCTCTATATATAATGTATAGTGTCGAGCCACGGAGGAGCAGCTCAGTGCGTGCAATCCCCGTGGAGACTAATCAGTGGATGAGGAAGTTGTAACTGTCTACGTTCTTGAGTGCCTTGTCAGTACCCATAGCGACAGCGCGCAGGGGGTCCTCGGGGACATTAAACTGGATGGCGAAGCGTCGTGTCAACCTCTCCGCCAGACCGCGCAGGAGTGCGCCACCGCCTGTCAGGGAGATGCCGTTTTGTGTCACATCCGAGTAGAGCTCAGGAGGAGTACTCTCGAGCGTCTTGAGGATAGCACTCTCGATTTTGACAATAGACTTGTCCAGACACTGAGCTATCTCTTGATAGGAGACGCTGATCTGGCGAGGCAGAGAGTCCATCAGGTCGGCACTCGTGACGACAAAGTCCTCAGGAGCATTGTCCAGCTCAGCGAGTGCGCTACCCACGCGTATCTTGATTTGCTCGGCGGTACGCTCGCCGACACGTACATTGTGCTTCTGGCGCATGTACTCCATAATGTCGTGCGTGAACTCATCTCCAGCCACACGTATGGACTGCTTCGAGGAGATACCCCCAAGTGAGATAACGGCAATCTCAGTCGTACCACCGCCTATGTCGACCACCATATTGCCCTCTGGCGCAAGGACATCGATACCGATACCGATAGCGGCAGCCATAGACTCGTAGAGCATGTAGACGTCACGTCCACCCGCGTGCTCACTTGAGTCCTTGACGGCGCGTATCTCCACCTCCGTACTGCCCGAGGGTACGCTGACCACCATACGCAGAGAGGGAGAGAAGAGCGAGTGCGACTTCTTGTTTATCTGTTTGACCATACCTCGGATCATCTTCTCGGCCGCATCAAAGTCTGCGATTACGCCATCACGCAGGGGACGCACGGAGCGGATATCCTCGTGCCCCTTCTCGTAAATCTCTCGAGCCTTCAGACCCACGGCGATGACTTCATCGTTGCGCCGATCGAAAGCTATAACACTCGGCTCGTCAAAGACGATCTTGCCATCCTTCATTATTATAGTATTAGCTGTGCCGAGGTCCACAGCCAATTCTTGTCTCAGTTTGAATAGTCCCATAAATGTCGTTCGGTTGTGACTAAATTGATTAGTGTCTAAAGTGTCGTACGCCCGTAGTAACCATAGCGACGCCCTGCTCATTGCATGCGTCGATACTCTCCTGATCTCTTATTGATCCGCCTGGCTGAACGATAGCTGTAATACCAGCCGTCGCAGCTAGGTCCACGCAGTCGCGGAAGGGAAAGAAAGCGTCACTCGCTAGGACAGCACCCTTGAGGTCAAAGCCAAAGGTGTGCGCCTTCTGAATTGCCTGTCTAAGGGCCGATACACGAGAAGTCTGCCCGATACCCGTCGCAAGGAGCTGACTATCACGAACTATAGCGAGCGCATTGCTCTTGCAGTACTTGACGATGCTCTCCGCCATCTTGATATCTGCCATCTCATCTTCCGTCGGTGTAGCCTCCGTGACAGACGTGTAGACGACTGGCTCCGTGAGGACGTCGGGTGTCTGCACCAGATAGCCACCCGCAGCTGTGCGTACACTGTCTAGGTCTGGTAGTGGCGCCTTCTGTAGCAGGAGGATGCGCTTCGACTTCTGCCCTAAAATCTGCAGAGCCTCCGTGTCAAAGTCCGGCGCTATCAGCACCTCAAAGAAGAGCTGCGACAGTTGCTCTGCCGTCTCCCTGTCAATAGTCCTATTGGCAACGAGGATTCCTCCGAAGGCTGACTCCGTGTCTGCTTCATAAGCTGCCTGCCAAGCCTCCGAGATTGTCTCTCGGGTGGCGACGCCGCACGGGTTGGTATGCTTGAGCACTGCAAAGGTAGGTGCCTCAAACTCCTGGATAAGGTGCACAGCTGCGTCAAGGTCCTGAAGATTATTGTAGGATAGCTCCTTACCCTGTAGCTTATCGAAGTAGCGCGTCAGGTCACCGAAGTAGAATCCCATCTGGTGCGGGTTCTCCCCATATCGCAGGACTCGTGGGTTACGCCCCGAGATATGCAGAGCCGTATGTGCGCCCTCGTCAAAATAGTTGAATATGTCACTGTCGTAAGTAGCCGTCACCTCAAAGGCGCGTAGTGCATAGCTCCTACGCTCGGGAAGCGTCGTCGTGCAGCCGTCACGCTCCAGTAACTCGATGAGACCATCGTACTGGTCTCGATGCGAACAGATAAGCACGTCGTGGTAGTTCTTCGCAGCAGCACGTATGAGAGAGATACCGCCGATGTCAATCTTCTCAATAATATCCTCCTCGCTAGCCCCACTGGCGACAGTCTCTGCAAAGGGGTATAAATCTACGACCACAAGGTCTATCAGGGGCAGAGCATACTGCTCTACCTGCTCCTCGTCATGTGGATTGTCTCGACGCGCTAGGATACCGCCGAAAATCATCGGGTGAAGAGTCTTAACACGACCTCCCAGTATGGAGGGGAGTGCCGTCAGTGACTCGACAGGTGTGCAGGGGATGCCGAGCGACTCGATATATGTCTGCGTCCCCCCTGTGGAGACGATTTCTACTTCGGCTGCGTGTAGTATCTGCGCAATGCGATCGATGCCCTCCTTGTGGTAGACTGAGATGAGGGCTCGTCGGATAGGTCTTGTGGTCATAGTGCTTGGAGCTGTCAATGTGTCGTAATCTCTGAGCTATAGCTACAGTAGTTACAAAGGTAGTAAAAAGCAAGCATAAAGAGTCCTCTCTAGAGAGATTTTTTTTTTGCAAATCTCACGACTAACCCTTTGTCGGGTCGCACGGCATCGAGATGCAGAGCGCTGTAGCGACTGTGCGCCCCTGCAGCGGGCTTCTCTAGTCAGTTAGCAGACTCCTGAGTAATTACAAGCATCTGCTCACTTTTTACAAACATCGGCTCACCTCAAAGAGGAGATGAGCCGATTTTTTTGTTTACTACTCGTCGTAGAGCGATAAGGTAAGTGCCTCGCCATCCCAGCGGGCGTAAGAGTTGTAATGAATCCAGTCGCCGAGGATGATGCAGCGACGATCATTGGGGAGCGAGAGGTTCAGCAGCAGGTGACGGTGACCGTAGATGTAGTAGTCTATCTCGGGGTGCTGCTGAATTAGCTCTTTGGTGTACTGCACGAGCCACTCGTCTCGCTCCACATTCATCTGCGGGTTGTGTCCTGGTCGTGACAGGTCTTCGGCAGCTCGCATCTGTCGCAGGCGATTGCGGTAAGCCCACCGCTGTGCGAAGCCGACCGTCCAGCGAGGGTGGATAGCGGCGTAGAGACGCCTTGCTAGTCGGCTCTCGAAGGTCCCAAAGAGCCACCGCTCCTTCTTGTAGCGTAGAGCATACTCCCGATGTCCGTGCGACAGGCGGAAGGTGCGCCCCTTGAGCTGGCAGACGATCGTGTCGCGATGCACGATGACGCCTAGCTCCTTGGTAAAGTAGTCGGTGAGCCAAAGGTCGTGATTGCCCATGATGTAGTGCACCTCGACACCATGCTCCACGAGGTCTGCCAGAGCAGCGAGGAAGCGTACGGATCCCCTCGGCACGACATACTTGTAGTCAAACCAGTAGTCGAGCATATCGCCTAGCAGGTAGACCGCCTCGGCGTCGTCCGCTATGGAGCGTAGCCAGGCGACCAGTCGTAGTTCAGCACGCCTAGGATCGTCGTGATAAGGCGACCCTAGGTGTGCATCGGAGAGAAAGTATATAGCTCCCATAGGTAGGGTGTCAGCTGGGCTTTGCCCTAGAGGAAGCCCAGCTCCAGCTGAGCCTCTTCGGACATCATCGAGCTATCCCACGGTGGGTCGAAGGTGAGCTCGATGTCACACCGCTTGACGCCCTTGATGCTCTCGACCTTGATCTGTACATCCTGCAGGATGAAGTCTGCGGCCGGACAATTGGGCGCTGTGAGTGTCATCGTGATCACCACCTTAGCCCCTTCCTCCTGTATATCCACATTGTAGATGAGACCTAGGTCGTAGATGTTGACAGGGATCTCCGGGTCGTAGACGGTGCGGAGCATCTTGACGATCTGCTCCTCTAGTTGTAGTGTCTCCATAGGCAGATTACTTGACAAGGTTCATCTCGTCGAGCAGACGCTGGCAGTGACCATACTTGTCGACCAGCATGAGGAGGTAGCGTATATCTAGGATAATGCTCCTCTGGTAGTCTGGTAGGTACTCGATGTCGCCACCGACACCCTCCCAGTTGCGGTCGAAGTTGAGTCCGATGAGGCGACCCTTACTGTCGAAGACAGGGCTACCCGAGTTACCGCCCGTCGTGTGGGTTGTCGCACAGAAGTTGACCGGCATCTCGCCATTGGGTAGCGCATAGACACCGTAATCCTTCTGCTTGTAAATCTCTTTGATCTGGTCAGGCAGGGCAAACTCCCAGCTCGTGGGGTCTTCCTTTTCCATCACACCCGTGAGGGTCGTCTGATGACCGTAGTAGACGTTGTCACGAGGAGCGTAGCCACGCACATTGCCGTAGGTAAAGCGGAGCGTCAGATTAGCATCGGGCCACACCTTGCGCGCACCCTGCATATCCATCGCGCCACGCACGTAGTCTCTGTGAGCCAGCTTGATTGGATCATCGTAAGCAGCCTGCTGCTCACGCATCTGGACAAAGAGATTGATGGTGGAGACCGTAAACTGCATCATCGGATCGCTTAGGAGCTGCTCGCGTGAGGGAGTCTTGAGGAAAGCCTCAAAGCGTGCTGGGTCAGCAAACATCGAGCTGTCGAAGAGATGAGCTACATAAGCCTGTACCGAGCCATACTGAGCCACCCCCTCACGAAGAGCATCTGGCCAGTGCGCCTCATCAATGCGCTCCGTGTAGCGCTGCAGGAGTACTGTCGCGACCTCCTTGTCGACCGTTGGGTCGTAGTCCTTATTATAGAAGGCTGCGTATCCACTCCGCAGCTCGCTGATGATCTCCTCACGCACCTTCGGGTCGCTCCACTGCTGAAGCTTCTTACCGTCTACGAGCGGGATTTGTAGGAATTCAATCGGCGTCAGGATACCCTCCATGAGGTACCACTGCACACGACGCGCCTCCCGACGGGCAGCGACACAGTCAGCAATCGTCTGGATAGCTTTCGTCACCTCGGGGCGGTTGTTGGCCTTAGCCCAGCTAGCCAGCTCGTCTTGCTGCGCACGCTTAGTCGCCTGTAGGTTACGCGTACGGATGGCCCAGTTGGCTCCTTGAGCGCGCTTGTAGCCGTTTTGCGAGTAGGCATACTTAGCAGCGTACTGTATGTTGACCTTCTCGTCAGCAAGCATACGACGCAGCATCACCTCCTGACGCAGACCACGCATCTCGATACGTATGTTATTGTCTATCTCAGACCACTCGTCCACTTGCGCCTCTGTGAAGAAGTGATTGGTCGTGCCGGGGAAGCCCATAATCAGCGCAAAGTCGTCACGCTGCACACCCGAAGTAGAGACCGCAGCAAAGCGCTCTGGCTTGTACGGCACATTGTCAGCGCTGTAGTCGGCGGGGTTATTGTTCTTGTCCACATAGACGCGGAAGATAGAAAAGTCTCCCGTGTGGCGAGGCCACATCCAGTTGTCCGTGTCGGAACCATACTTACCGATAGCACTGGGCGGAGCTGCCACGAGACGCACATCGGTAAAGACCTTCTTGGTAAAGAGGTAGTAGCGATTGCCTCCGTAGAAAGGCTTCAGCTCGTAACGAATGCCAGGTTGCCGCATCGCCTCCTCGCCAACAATCGCAGGAATCATCTTGGTGAGTGTCGCAATGGAGAATGCCGCCATCGGGTCCTCCTTGTAGGGAGACTCCTGGAGCAGCTTATTCACCTGGTCGGTCACGTTGGTGATCTTATCGATAGATATCACCTCCAGTCCAGGACAGGGCAGCTCCTCACGCATCGACTGCGTCCAGATGCCGTCGCGTAGGTAGTTGTGTTCTACGGCTGAGTGGCTCTGTATCTGATCGTAGCCACAGTGGTGGTTGGTCAAAACAAGTCCTTGGTTCGAGACGAAGACGCCTGAGCAGCCCCCGTCAAACATCACGACCGCCCGCTGCAAGCAGGGTCCGTCAGGATTGTATATCTCCTCTACAGGGATCTGTAGCCCCTTAGCTCGGAGTTCGTCAGCTTGGTCTGCCATCTGCTCCAGTAGCCACATACCGCCGTCGGCCAGTGCTACGGTCGAGAGGGTGAGACTGGTGAGCAGGAGTAGGAGTACTCTTCTTAGGTGAGTTGTCATAGGTAGTTATCTTTATATAGTGTATTACGTTGATTCTCTTAGGTGGTGGGTGGTGGCGTCAGCTCTTGCGCTAGCATAGCGTTGTAGTAGCGCGGGTCGCCCGTCACCTCACGCCCCAGCCAGGAGGGCAATGCGGGACAATCTGTCGGGCTCGTCAGCTCCACCTCCGCCATGACCAAGCCTTCTAGCCTCCCGCCGAAGCGGTCTACCTCCCAGACGAAGCCTGCAAAAGGCACGTAGTAGCGCACCTTCTCGAGGCTACTGCTAGCACACTGGCGTAGCATCTCCTCAGCATCAGCGACAGGGAGCGGGTACTCCCACTCGGAGCGGATGAGTCCGTCGGGGGTGGAGCCTCCCTTGATGGTGAGCCGCGCCTCATCGTCGATGATGCGCACGCGCACCGTCACCCGCCCGTCTGCTGTCAGATAGCCCTGACGGATATGGTGGTGGTGAGACGCCTCTCGGAGGTAGTCGTCACGACGGACGAGGTACTTACGCTCGATCTCTAGCATAGGAACTCTAGCATAAGGGCTCTAAGCATCGGAGCAACGGCTAAGAAATCGTCACTTCTATCGCACCCATCGGGAAACCATCGAACGTAACGTCCCGATACTGCACCATCGGATAGTCCTGCTCGATGCGGTTAATGATAAGCTGATGCAGGATCCCCTGTCCAGCACCGTGGATGAAGATAACCTTGCTCCCACGACGCTCCAGGCGTTTGTCTAGTTCACGGCGGAAATTCTTCAGTTGGTAGAGCAGTATCTCGTGTGGCGTCATCCCCGTAGCATTGGGCAGGATGCGCTCTGCCTCCAAGCCCACCTTTTCGATAGTCTGCTCGGACGATATGGGCGTCGGCTCGGGTGTCGGAAGATGCTCGGGTTGCTTTCGCTCAGCTTTAGGCTTGTTATCGTTGCTCTTTCTCGCAGGCTTTTGGGGAGCCTTCGGCGTGACCTTTTGCTGCGTGGTCACCGGCTCGGCACGCTCGATGGCGCGCTGTGGCAAAGCTCCCGAGCGACTGGGTGCTGGCTGGGGCTCCTCAGCGGGAGCTTGGCGGGCACCGTCGTAGGACTCAAGCACAGGCAGCACCAGTGCATCCTCATCAAAGAAGGGGTTCTCGCGAAAGGAGTGTCGCTTCGCCAGCTTGACCACATCCATCCGCACCTGACGCTCTACGGGAGGCATGGAGCGATAGGTACGCTCGGGCTTGTAAGCGACAAACTGGAAGTGTGAGACGGCATGGTCATTAATCTCAGATGCCTCAAACTCCTCGACGAGCACCCGCATGTCCGGCTCTAGGACACCCGCCGAGCGGAGCTTCTGTCCCCCTGTCGGGGTTGCCGTGCTATAGGTGAAGAGGAGGTGATAGTTGCTCTCATTAATCAGATAAGTCTCGTAGGAGGACTGCCCGAAGTGCTCGTACGATACGGGCAGATAGGCGACATGTACCTGCACCTGCTCTCCCCCTGAGCGGTCAAACCAAGGGCCCTTAGAGAGCGGAGCCACAAAGCTCAGGTCTTGCTCGGAGGGTTCGGTCGCCGCGGGAGTGGATACGGGTGCGCTACTCTTCGTCTGCTGCACTGCCGGCTCTATGCGCTTTGCTACGGGGAGCTTGTATGCTGGGACAAAGGTGTCACGACTGTCCACCAGCACACACTCATGGATTGGTGTGGGTAGCTCGAAGCCGTCTGGACCCTCGACCCAGGCGACACCACGCTCGATGCGCTTGACGATGCCCCCGCCCGATGCATTGAGGTAGCGGATAGTATCTCCTACTTGTATATTCTGTGCCATAGTATTCTCTATTTTCTATGCGAAGATACCAAAATTCGCCCAATCTCTCTCCTCACCCGAGGTCACACTCCTAAAGAAGTAGCGGTGTAGCCGTGCGCATCTCTAGACGCACCGCCATACAAGCCACTCCAACTAAAGGAAGAGACCCGCCCCACTAGTGAGGACGAGTCTCTCGTTTCGCTTATGAAACCTTGTGACTCGGGTGGGATTCAAACCCACGACCTTCAGAACCGGAATCTGACGCTCTATTCAGCTAAGCTACCGAGCCTTGTCACTTCGCAACTGCAAAGGTACGAAATAATCACGACCTGTCGAGGAGCAGACAGGGCTGAAGAAATGCAACGCTGGATGGCTACAATAATTTAAAACTGGTTACACTTCGAAACGGCGCGATGTCGGAGAAAACGGATTTCCACGTGGATATTTCGAAATCCCCACGTGGAGAATTTTTATTT
>UQBE01000003.1 GCA_900539155.1 uncultured Porphyromonas sp. | reverse complement strand
AATAAAAATTCTCCACCTGGGTATTTCGAAATATCCACGTGGAAATCATTTTTCTCCGACACGGATCCGCATCGATATGTTTTTAGTCCTAAACTATTGTAACAAGTCAGCGGTGAGTTTCTTCAGCTAGAGATATCGCATTAACGAAGACGGGCGCACCGTTGGTACGCCCGCTATCTGCTATAGTTCCTCGACATACATCGTATTACCAGAGTAGGTAACTCGGAAGGAGATATCACTCTCGGTGTCTTTTATCACGCAGGACTTCGGTCGATTATCTTCGATGATGACGAGGTTGACATATTGGTCCTCTACCTCTTGAATCAGCTCGTCCACTTCCTCCCGCTCGGAAGAGTAGCTGGATATGTCGTTGCCTCTGTAGAATGCTTCTCGAATGGAGCCACCCGACTCCTTGAATGCGTCGATAGCATTGCCGATATAAGTCGAGTAGTCTAGGTCTAGATCCCAAAAGGCGAGCACAAGCTCACCACCAAGCATCTCATAGATAGGATGGAGCAGATGGCTAGCAACGAGTCAGCGACTTAATCCTAGAAGCGATAGGCGAGGTAGCTGTCGGCGCGCCAGCGGGGCACGCCGTCGTCTAGGTTGCGATCGTAGCGCACGGAGCCTGAGAGGGTCCAGTGCGGTGCTAGCTGCCACTGCAGGAGCAGCGCTGTGGCAATGCCTTGACCCGTGGCGCTGTATAGTCCGAAGGCGTAGCGCGTGGTAGGTAGGTAAGCGTAGCTCGCGACCCGCACGTGGTCGGCATGGTAGTAATGGCCCGAGAGGGCAATGCTCAGCGGACGGCGTACACCCGTACGATAGCGCGCCACAACCGTGAGCGACCTTCCCCACTGCGCTTCATCTTGTCCCTCTAGGCGACGCTGCTGGATGGTGCCGACAAGTTGCAGGGAGAGGGGTTCTAGGCTATAACGTAGCGTACTGCTGAGTCGCCAGCGCAGAGCCTCTTCATTGGAGCGTCCCAGCTGCCCGTACCAGAGTTGCTCGAGCTGACTGTTGTAGCGGGTGGTGAGGTAGAGACGCGTCAGGAGTCCACGACTGCGCTCTAGCTTGCGGTAGCGTGGCTCGAGGCTTTCGTAAAGTTCCAACATAGCACGCAGGGTGGAGTGCTTCAGTAGGCGCGTGGTGCCGTAGAGACGTAGCCCCATATCGTTGCCCAGGCGGGCGTAGTGGCTTTCGCTGCGACCATAATAGGAGGCGAAGCGGGGAGACATATAATATAGTGTTACGCCGAGGTCTCGCTGCCGAGGAGTGTGGTAGCGCAGGTGCTGTATGAAGCCCAGATGCTCTAGCCGCTCAGTAGCTAGCTCGCCCTGAAGCTCCAAGCGACGCGACCGGCTCTGCCACTGGTAGGCAAGCGATGTGAGCCAATGCGACTGCAGCGGCGTGTCGCTCTCCAGAGCTTTGTAACCAGGCATAAAAGCCAAGTCATATCCCATCCAGTCGGCGTAAAGCGTCTGCAACGAAAGCAGAGCTCGTGGCATCGTGTAAGCGAGCTGCGCCCCCACCGTCTGCATCGGGATAGCTGCACGCTGGGCTCGTCGCTCGGGCGTGTCGTAGCGCATATTGGGTTTGATAGACTCAATCACGCCTTGTCGCTCATCAATCGTACCATCGAGCCGACTGTATGAGTAAAAAGCGGAGTAACGCCACGCGCCCCAATGCCCCTCACTCGCAAGGCCCCGCAAGGTACGCTCACGCAGTGCACTGAGCGAAGGCGAGAGCATCGACTTAGGACGAGCGAGCTGTGGTAGCGCACTAGCACTCGCCCAGACAGAGCGAGCGGCGAGAAGACCTGCGCCCCACCCCACCTTAAAGTGTCCAAGTACCACCTTGTCGAGGTAAGCCAGGCGAGGCTCATACATAGCGAAGTAACGCCAGGTGCCATCTTTCGCCAACTCCTGTGGGTATCTCTGATACTGCGCTGCCACCTGCCACTGCCCCTTCTGCCTGAGCGATATAGCTGAGCGCAGCTTGAGCGGATCGTACCACGCGTCAGAGATAGCTTCGGAAGCTTTAGGGTAACTCATCGCCACGTAAGCCTCACCCGTGACGGGTGTCGAGGGCTTTGCGTAAGGCTCCCCAGCAAAAGGGCGCACCGTCACATAAGGTGCCACACGAACTATCGTCTCACGATCCCACCCCGTGCCCCACTTGAGGTCATAGACCGATTGTAGCTCGCCTCCGCGCTCATCACGGTAGCGTCTGAGTTGATAGACTTGGTAACTGGTGAGAAAGGGGAAACGCTCCTGCAGCTCCTGCTGGGAGGCACGGTTCAGGTCAAGTAGCTCCTTTGTCTCTTGTTGCGACAGCTCGAGCAGGTCGTCCTCTTCTAGTTCGGCGAGTTCATCACTCGGCAAGCTCTCGACGAGCCACTCGAGAGGCAACTCGCCCGTCACGAGCGAGTCGCTCTGCGACCACCCCGCCAGCGGAAGGAGGAGCAAGAGAGCTAAATAGAGAAGCCCCCTACCCCTGCAGATGAACAATCGTAATGCCTGCACCGCCAAACCGCACATCTTCATCATGATAGTGGCTCACCCCAGGGTAATGGTCGAGCAGTTCGCGGATAGAGACCCGTAGCGCACCTGTCCCCGTGCCGTGCAGTATCTCCACACGGTTGAAGCCTAGACTGATCGCATCGTCGAGGAAGTATTGGACCGCTTGGATCGCCTCAGCGGCACGCATACCCCGCACGTCGAGTCGGTCGGAGAAGTCTAGCCGACGTTCATGCAGATGCTCCACCACATTGGTCGTACGAGCCGGTTGCGCAGTGGCCTGCGCCTGCTCTTCCTTACGCTCACTGCCGAGCCGTACGATCTCATTAGGCTTGCAGGTGATACGTATGCGTCCATTGACCACCACCGTAGCACTATTGGCCGAGAGCTCAGAGAGGACGCCCACCACATTCATCGTCGTGACCCGCACCTCATCCCCCTCCTTGGGAGGCTTTGGCACAGAGAGCTTGACAGGCGACTGACTTTGCGCATCACGCTCTGAAGTGCCGCCCTGCTTGCGCTTGCGCTCCTTACGCTCTTTGCGACGCTTGAGCCGCTCCAGCTCACGCTCCACACTGCCCGACTGCTCTATCGTCTCAGCCTGCGCCAGCTGCTCACTGTAGGCACTGAGCGCTTGGCGAGCCTCCTTCGTCTGCTGCCGCTCCGCTTGGCTCTCCTTGATCTCACGGATCGTGCGCTCGATCTGAGCACGGCTCTGGTCCAGTAGATCGGCCGCTTCTTGCTGTGCCTGCGTCAGGAGGTCCTGTCGCTGCTCCTTGAGCTTCGACAGACGCCCCTCGTAGTCTGCGAGGAGACGCTCGAGCTTCTGCTCACGATGCTCTATCTCGGTGCGCTTGCGCTGCCAGTACTGCTTGTCGCGTACGATGTCCTGCACGTAACGCTCGCTCTGGATCACCTCCTGGCCGACCAGCTCGGTGGCGTACTCCAGCACTTGGCGCGGCAGCCCTTGCTGACGTGCTATCTCAAGAGCAAAGGAGCTACCCGGCTGACCAATGGAAAGTTCGTAGAGCGGCTTCATCTCCTTCTGGTCATAGAGCATGGCACCATTGACAATGCCCTTATGCGTGGTCGCATACTCCTTGAGGTTGCGGTAGTGCGTCGTGATGACGCCCCACGCCCGCTGCTCATTAAAGAGTGCCAAAAGCCCCTCCGCAATGGCGCCACCTAGCTCTGGCTCCGTGCCAGCTCCAAACTCATCGATCAGGAGTAAACTATTAGCTCCACAAGCAGCCGACATGGCCCGCATGTGCTTCAAATGCGAAGAGTAGGTACTCAGATCGTCCTCCATAGACTGGTTGTCACCGATCTCTATCGCTAGATGCTTGAAGACGCCCGCTACCGAGTCGGGGTGTACGGGGATCGGGATGCCACTCTGCAGCATGTACTGAAGGAGTCCGACCGTCTTGAGACAGACCGACTTACCGCCGGCATTAGGCCCCGATATGACGAGGATACGTTCGTTGGGATAGCGTAGTAAGATGTCTTGCGCTACGACGCTCTTGCCTTCTTGGCTAAGGGTGTGCTGGAGTATCGGATTGACTGCTTGGTACCACTGAATGGTTGGCTTGTTGCGCACCTCAGGGATAGAGCAGTGCATCTCATCGGCAAAGCGTGCTATCGCACAGACCGCATCGATGCGCCCCATAGAGAGGTAAAGCTGGGACAACGTCTCACGACGCTCCCGAATAGGTGCCGTAAGCTGACGCAAGATCTCGATCACCTCACGACGCTCCTCGCTCTCCAGCTCACGGATACGATTGTTTGCCTCGACCACCTCGAGAGGCTCTATATATAATGTCTTGCCCGTGGCACTCTCATCGTGCACGATACCTGGTATCTGACGCTTGTGCATAGCGGTCACCGGCAGTACGGGACGCCCCGAGCGCATCGTCGCCTGTGCATCCTCCTCGACATAGCCAGCCGCCTGAGCCGCCGTGAGCAGACCTCGCATCAACTTCGCTATGGCGCGCTCCTCACGCTGTAGGGCTAGGCGTAGCTCGGCAAGCCGTGGCGAAGCGTTGTCCACCAGCCGACCATGCGGGTCCAGCTTGCGCAAGATCGTTTGCGCTATCTCTTGCAGTCCTTCACTACCCACCACAAGGCGAGACAAACTGGGATAGAGCGGTGAGACGTCGCCCGCCCCATTGTCCTGCACTTTTGTCAGGAGCCTCGACCAAGCCTCATAGCTCACGATCGCCTGAGCCACCTGCGCCAGCTCCTCCTCTGTCAGGTAGCTACCCTCAGCCCGTAGCGTACCGAGCGTAGCCCGCAGGTCAGCGACACGTCGTGTGGGTAGCTCCATCGTGACGCTCAGCAAGTGTCTCATCTCCCGCACACGCTCCAGACGGTGACGGATAGCGTCCGGACGAGTCGAGGCGGTCAACGCACCCACCATCTCCCGCCCCATAGAGCTGTGACACTCTGAGGCAATCAAATCCAGTAGGTCGTAGTAGCCTACTTTGTCGAGGTAATCCGAGGGATAGGTTATGTCGCTAGGCATCGTATTAGAAGAGCTTAAAGAGGTCATTGCCATTGGCATAAATCACCAGCGCTATGAGGATTAGCATCCCCACCATCTGCGCTCGTATCAGCACTTCGTCCTTTACCTTGCGCCCAGTAATCATCTCCCAGATGACGAAGAGCAGGTGTCCCCCGTCCAGTCCCGGTATGGGGATGATATTCATAAAGGCAAAGATGATTGAGAGGAGAGCGCATATTTGCCAGAAGGTAAACCAGTCCCACTGTGCGGGGAAAAGCTTGCCCATCGAGACCAAGCCCCCTAATGAAGAGGCTCCCTCTGGGGTGAAGACATACTTCATATCTTGCGCATAGCCTGAGAGGGTGCCGATACCCTTGTGCCACCCCACGACAAAGCTCTGCGGCAGTGAGTAGTGCACCTGCTGCACCTCGTAAATACTTTGCAGCGGACGGAGCATCACCCCAATCACGCCCGTTGTGTCGGGACATATCGCTAGCTGCACCGTATCAGCGCCACGAAGCCACTGAGAGCTAATCCACTCGCCCGCATGGGTGTAGAAGTAGCGACGCCCACTCGGCAGGTGAGGCATCGGGATACTGTCCAGTGCAAGCAGTTTGTCGCCACGCAGCACCCCCGCTTTGGCAGCCGCACTGCCTGGCACGATACTATCTGCGATAAAGGGTACCTGCATCGTCATCAGCCCCTCGTTGCCCCGCAAGACACGCTGCATCATATCGTCTGGAATCGTTATATCGACCAGCTGACCATCACGCTGCACGGTCACCACCTTCGCCTCGATCACCGCACGCATGAAGTCAGTACGCAGCACATCCCGCTCCTGGCCATCGATAGACCATATAATGTCTCCATCGTGAAAGCCCACCTCCTGAGCCGCTGGGCTAAAAACCATGCCCGCCGTGACCGACCGTGAAGACATCTCCACGTCGCCCCAGTGGTACGATATGCCCGCATAGATGAGGAGCGCTAGGACAAAGTTAAAGAGCACCCCACCGATCAAGATGAAAAAGCGTTGCCAAGCCGGCTTACTGCGAAATTCGTTGCCACGCATCGGCTCCTTGACCTGCTCCGTGTCGAGGCTCTCATCAATCATCCCGTGAATCTTGCAGTAGCCCCCGAGGGGTAGCCAGCCGATACCGTACTCCGTCTCGCTACCCTTAGGACGATAACGCCAGAGCGCCTTACCCTTGACATCAAAGAAGAGGTAAAACTTATCCACCCGCACGCCAAAGAGCCGCGCGAAGAGGAAGTGCCCCAACTCATGTATAAAGACCAAGAGACTCAGCGCCAAGAGCAACTGCCCGATCCGCATCAGAGTACTCATGAGTGCTACCGTATCTATACCCATCTAGTTTGTCGTAATTATAGCTAGCCACAAAGGTACAATAATATTGGAGGCTAGCCTTTAGGTAACGGCTGTTGGCTGTTAGCTGTTAGCTGTTAGCTGTTGGCTTTTGGCTGTTAGCTATTGGTGGGAACCTTTAGACCAAGCCGGAGGGAGTCCGTTGTAGCACCGCAAGACGAGTAGCACTCCGTCACTGCGCCATGTAGGGACGCTCGGCTCGTGTCTAGTCAGAGGGCGTCCGTCCCCGTTAAAACCACAACGCAGTAACCTTTGATACAACGGACGCTCAGACCGAGCGTCCCTACAGGGCGCAGTCACGGCTAGTATCAAGTCGGAGGGCGTCCGTTGTGTCAAAGCAAAACGTGTAATGCCCGAGCGTCCCTACAAATAACTACTCGTATCGTTCTGATTTCGTTGTACATGCGAGTTCCAAAAACAATTCCCCTTTTGGAACTTTTTAGTTCCAAGGGGAGGAACTTTCTAGTTCCAGCGGAGGAACTTTTCGATTCCTACGTAAGAAATCGCAAGTATCCATGTGGGCGTTCAATAATCCCCACGTGGAGCTCAGCTGCTTCTGAGGCAAAACTAGAGTTTCATTCCTAGGAAACTGGAGTTTCACACCTAGGAAACTAGAGTTTCATACCTAGGAAACTAAAATGCGCTCACGGGATCGGATCCGTTAAGAGCGAATTTCTGTATCTTTGTAAGCGAATGAGTAGTGGGCGGACTCGTCAAGAGCTTCGCAACACCTATCCTAAATATACCAGTTATGGATCTACATTACGAAGACATACGACGTGACTACGGTCGCAGGAGCCTCAGTCGTAAGGATCTAACGGAAGACCCCTTTGACCTAGTCAGACTATGGCTACAGGAGGCGGTCGACGACCCCAAGGTCCTAGAGCCTACGGCAGTACTGGTCTGCACCAGCACGCCCGATGGACACCCTAGCTCGCGAACGGTACTGCTCAAGGAGCTCCTCGATGAGGAGTTTATCTTCTACAGCAACTACGAGAGCCGTAAGGGTCAGCAGATGGCTGCTAACCCACACGTCAGCCTCACCTTCCTCTGGCACGAGCTAGAGCGACAGATACATGTCGAGGGCACGGTGCGGCACCTAGAGCCGGAAATCAGCGATCAGTACTTCGCCACACGCCCCTACAAGAGCCGTGTCGGAGCGCGTATATCGCCACAAAGTCATCCGATACCAGACCGCAACTATATCTACACACACTTTGTCACAGAGGCGGCGAAGTTTGCCTTGCAATCTGTGCCTCGCCCCAACAACTGGGGAGGCTTTGCCGTATTACCTAGTCGCATAGAGTTTTGGCAGGGTCGGCCTAGTCGTCTGCATGACCGCTTCCTCTATGAGCGTCAGGAGGACAATTCGTGGCTCGTCAATCGTCTGGCACCTTAGTGCTTATGAGCGCAACGAAATCTGTACTCCTAGCTATCGACACCGCCCTGCAGGGGTGTAGCGTCGCTGTGACCGACAGCGAACGAACTCTATACAGCAAGGTCTACCAAGACTCTGAGCTATCGAACGCGGTACTCATCGGAAGCTACACCCAGGAGGCTATCGCCTGGTGCCAAGAACATGGCTACCAGATAGCAGCCATAGCGACGACCGACGGGCCAGGCTCCTACACGGGGCTGCGCATAGGTGCTGCACTGGCTAAGGGGCTAGCCTTCGGACGGAGCATTCCGCTCATTGCCGTCTCCACTTTGCAACTTCTATTGGCGGGCTTGCCGAGCTTCGCTGGAGAGACTGTTGCGCTACTTGATGCGGGGCATGGAAACGCTTATCAGCAGACTTTTGACGCTGAGGGGGCACCTCGTGATAAAGCAACCTTTGTCTCCCTATCATCTGAGTGGCAAGCGCCCGCCGAGAGCCGCATCGTCTATGTCGGCGCACTACCCATAGAGGGTACCGCCGTCGCTCCGCCAACGGCCGAGACGCTCGCCACCGTGGCACGCAGCTACTGGCTGAAGGAGCAATATGTCGACACCGCCTACTGGGAGCCTAACTATGTCAAGCCTTACAAGGCTGTCGTGGGACAAAACAAAGTCCTCGAGCGACTCCACTTATCTAAACAAGCATAAACCACAACTACGACCTAAATATGATCAAAGATATCATCGTACTTGCCAAGCAAGTCCCCGACACACGTAATGTCGGCAAAGATGCTATGAAGGCTGACGGCACTGTGAACCGTGCCGCCCTCGACGCTATCTTTAACCCCGAGGATCTAAACGCGCTCGAGCAGGCACTCCGCATCAAGGAGCAAAACCCCGACTGCCGTGTCTCCATCCTTACGATGGGACCGCCCCGTGCTGCTGAAATCATTCGTGAGGCACTCTACCGTGGCGCTGACCACGGTTACCTGCTGACCGATAGAGCTTTCGCAGGGGCTGACACGCTCGCCACGAGCTACGCTTTGGCTTGTGCCATACGTCATATCTGTAAGGGTGGACTGCCCGACCTCATCCTCGGTGGCCGTCAGGCTATCGATGGCGACACCGCTCAGGTGGGTCCGCAGGTGGGCGAGAAGCTCGGCATCAACGTGGTTACCTACTGCGAGCAGATAGATAAGATAGATGGCGACCAGCTCACTATCACCCGCCGTCTAGAGCATGGCGTGGAGACAGTACGTGCGCACAAGCCACTCCTACTGACGGTCACGGGCAGCGCAGCACCCTGTCGCCTGCGCAATGCTAAGCGTGTACAGAAGTACAAGTATGCAGCCTCGGCTCTAGAGCTAGACGCACTGCCTGAGACATGGCGCAAGCGTATCGAGCGCAATCCCGAAGAGCTGACTATCGACATCTTGACGGCTGAGAGCACTGACGCAGACATCGCTCAGTGCGGTCTCTCAGGCTCTCCAACGAAGGTCAAGAGTATCGAGAGCGTCGTCTTTAAGGCTAAAGAGGTGATGCACCTCTCCAGCAGCGATGCCGACCTAGAGACTTTGATACAAACCCTATTAGCAAACCACACCATCGGCTGAAAGAGTGCCGCTTTTGCACACCCATATAATAAGACAGACTATGAACAATCTATTCGTTTACCTAGAGATCGAAGATGGGAGCGTACACGACGTCAGCCTAGAGCTACTCACCAAGGGGCGCTCACTGGCCAACCAGCTGGGCGTGGCACTAGAGGCGATAGCTATCACCGACCGCGCTGAGGGGATCGCCGACACGGTCATGCCATACGGCGTAGACAAGCTACACCTTTTCGTAGACCCTCGTCTGGAGCATTACCAGACACTACCACACGCGAGCATCGTCATCAAGCTATTCCAGCAGGAGAAGCCACAGATCTGCCTCCTCGGTGCGACAACCATAGGACGTGACCTAGGACCCCGCGTCTCCTCTTCACTAGGTAGCGGACTCACCGCAGACTGTACCTCTCTGGAGATTGGAGACTATACCGACAAGGACAAGGAGTTCAAGAATCTCCTCTACCAGATTCGTCCAGCTTTCGGGGGTAACATCGTGGCAACCATCGTCAATCCCGAGCATCGTCCCCAGATGGCGACGGTACGCCCTGGCGTGATGAAGAAGGAGATCTACAAGGCAGACCACAAGGGCGAGGTGATCAACCACTCGGTGGCTGACTTCGTCCGTGACGAGGACTTTGTCATTGAGATCATCGACCGCCACGTTGCCAAAAGCAAGATCAACCTTGGCGGAGCCCCGATCATCGTATCGGGTGGCTACGGTGTCGGTAGTGCTGAGAGCTTTGAGCTGCTTCACGAGCTGGCCGAGCTCCTAGGCGGAGAGGTAGGCGCCACCCGTGCAGCTGTCGATGCGGGCTTTACCGAGCATGAGCGACAGATAGGACAGACCGGTGTGACCGTGCGTCCTAAGCTATACATCGCCTGCGGTATCAGCGGACAGATACAGCATGTGGCTGGTATGCAGGAGAGCTCGATGATTATCTCTATCAATACGGATCCCGACGCGCCGATTAACACAATCGCCGACTACGTCATCACGGGACGTATCGAGGAGGTTATCCCCAAGCTCATCAAGTACTACAAGCAAAACTCTAAGTAAATCCCCCTAGACGACAGAATCATGGCTAATTTCTATACAGACAATCCACATATACAGTACCACCTCCAGCATCCGCTCATGGAGCGCATTGCACAGCTTAAGGAGCGTGACTATGCCGATGCTGACCAGTATGACTATGCCCCCTCAGACTATGCCGATGCACTGGATAGCTACCAGCGTGTACTAGAGGTCGTCGGTGAGGTGTGTGGTGAAGTAATCGCACCTAATGCGGCCGAGGTGGACCTGACGGGTCCGACACTCCACGAGGGACGTGCCTCTTACGATCCGCTCACAGCGCAGAATCTTGACACCGTACGACAGACAGGTCTTATGGGTATGGCGCTCCCCCGTCGCTACGGAGGTCTCAACATGCCCATCACTCCTTATATTATGGCTGCCGATATGGTCTCACGTGCTGACGCTGGCTTTGAGAACCTCTGGGGACTACAAGACTGCGCCGAGACGCTTTACGAGTTTGGCTCTGAGGATCAGCGTGAGCGTTTCCTACCCCGTGTCTGCGCTGGCGAGACGATGTCTATGGACTTGACCGAGCCGGACGCAGGTAGTGACCTGCAGGCGGTTATGCTCAAGGCTACTTACAACGAGGCTGACCAGCAGTGGTACCTCAACGGTGTCAAGCGCTTTATCACCAATGGTGACTCCAATATCCACCTCGTACTGGCACGTAGTGAGGAGGGGACCAAGGATGCGCGTGGTCTCTCGATGTTTATCTATGATGCTAAGAAGGGGGGCGTGACCGTCCGTCGCATAGAGAACAAGATGGGTATCAAGGGTGTCCCCACCTGCGAGCTTGTCTTTAAGGATGCTCCGGCTGAGCTCTGTGGCGAGCGTCGTCTAGGACTCATTCGCTACGTTATGTCTCTAATGAATGGCGCTCGTCTAGGTATCATGGCGCAAGCTGTCGGTATCTCTGAGGCTGCCTATCGTGAGGCTAAGGCTTACGCTGCCGACCGTCATCAGTATGGCCACGCCATCGACAAGTTTCCCGCGGTCTATGAGATGCTCGCCCTAATCCGTGCTAAGGCCGATGCGACCCGTGCGCATCTCTACGAGACGAGCCGCTTCGTGGATATGTACAAGGCTTACGACGACATAGCGCGTGAGCGCAAGCTTACTCCCGAGGAGCGCAAGGAGCAGAAGTACTACAGTCGCTTGGCTGACGCTTATACGCCTATCGGCAAAGGCATGAGCACCGAGCTAGCTAACCAAAACGTCTACGACTGCATCCAGATATACGGTGGCTCAGGCTATATGAAGGACTACACCTGCGAGCGTCTCTATCGCGACGTGCGTATCACCAACATCTACGAGGGTACCACGCAGCTACAGGTCGTAGCGGCTATCCGCCACGTCACCACTGGCACATACTTCGCACGCCTCGAGGAGTACCAGCAGGTAGCTGTCTCGCCCGAGTGGCAGGAGACGAAGGAGCTACTAGCCACCTGGATAGAGCGTGCCAAGGCTTGCACCGAGCTGGTCACCGAAGCTAAGGATCAGACCCTCCTCGACTACCACGCTCGTCGTCTCGTCGAGATGTGTGGGCACTGCATCTTCGCACACCTGCTACTCATCGCAGCGCAAGATCGTCCCGACCTCTACGAGCACTCCACACACGTATATATACAGTACGCCAGTGGGGAGATGGACAAGTGCGAGGGCCAGATACGTCGCTTCGACCCCAAGCAGCTCCAGCACTACGCTGTGCAGACCTCTACGCCCGCTGCTGAGGCGTAGCGGGTCACAGACGAGTAACCCTTTGTAGGGACGCACGGTCGTGCGTCCGTCGTCGAACGGTCTTAACGCAGTACATTGATACGTCGCCCTGTAGGGACGCACGGTCTGTGCGTCCGTTGTCGAACGATCTTGACGCAATAACCCTGTAACGGGGACGGACGCACGAGCCGTGCGTCCCTACAAAGGGTTACTCGTTCCCGCCCCTTCACTCTAACCAACACTCCACTATGCAGCAATACCTTGACCTGATAGAGCGTGTCCTCACCGAGGGCAACGAACGCACAGACCGCACGGGCACGGGCACTGTCGGTGTCTTCGGACATCAGATGACCTTCGACCTGGCCAACGGCTTCCCCTTGCTCACTACCAAGAAGCTACACCTGCGCAGCATCATTCACGAGCTACTATGGTTCCTCAAGGGCGATACCAACCTCCAGTACCTGCACGACAACAAAGTCTCTATCTGGGATGAGTGGGCCGACGAAGCGGGCGACCTAGGACCCATCTACGGGGCGCAGTGGAGACATTGGTTCGACCCACACACGGGGCAGACTATTGATCAGATGCAGCAAGCCCTCGACCTCATACAGCATCAACCCGACAGCCGACGCATCGTTGTCTCAGCGTGGAACGTTGCTGACCTACCCCTCATGCACCTCTCCCCCTGTCACTGCCTCATGCAGTACTACGTCGTGGGGGACAAGCTCGACCTGCAGCTCTACCAGCGCAGTGCCGACATCTTCCTCGGGGTCCCCTTCAACATCGCCTCCTACGCCCTCCTCCTCATGATGACAGCGCAAGTCACGGGGTTACGTCCCGGACGCTTCATCCACACCCTCGGCGATGCGCATCTCTATAAGAACCATCTCGAGCAGGCGCGCCTGCAGCTCACCCGCACGCCACGCCCGCTCCCCACGATGACCCTACGAGACCGTGGGCAGTCGCTCTTTGACTTCGTCTACGACGACTTCACACTAACCGACTACAACCCCTACCCGCACATCTCCGCCCCCGTCTCCGTCTAGGCTTCTTGTGGTAATTCCACTCACTATTTATCCCAATTCAAAAGCACAACCCTAATGCAAACAAGTGTTGTGTCACCACTTTGCCTCAAGTACTATGGTGGATAAATATATTTTTTGTACCTTTGCCAACCGAAGCGTTTCACTTTGACAAGTGAGCTTCTTTACCTTAGTATATATAAGCACAGAGACATACCGATATGAAGCGTACATTCCAACCATCGAACCGCAAGAGAAAGAACAAGCACGGATTTAGAGCTCGTATGGCGACGGCATCAGGTCGCAAGGTGCTGGCTATGCGTCGCGCCAAGGGTCGCGCTAAGCTTTCCGTATCTGACGAGTACTAGTACTCCACTCTTCTTATTAATTAAGATTTACACTCTAGGTAGCCCGCTATCTAGAGTGTGTGGTCTCACATCTAGAGCATCAAGCTATGCTTTAGATGTGAGACTGTTTCTGTAAGCTCTTGCCCCATACAAGACAAAGACTCTACTTATTACATACACTCTTTGCAAAAGATAGACAACGACAACTTCTTCTATTCTCATACGTCACCTCTCCTTCGCTGAGTTTGCGAGGTAAAGGAGATGCCCATTCGGAGATTATCGTTACTTTTGTAGCATCTAAGCTAGAAGAAAACTATGACGCAGGTATCAGATCTAGAGAATCGTCAAGCATATATCACCCAGCAGAGTGGCTTCATACGCCAGCTGCAAGAGGGGATGCACACCACGATCATCGGGCAGGAGCATCTTGTGGAGTCACTCCTAATCGGTTTGCTAGCCGACGGACACATCCTCCTCGAGGGTGTGCCAGGGCTTGCTAAGACGCTCGCTATCACGACGCTCGCCAAGCTCATTGATGCAGACTACAGCCGCATACAGTTTACCCCCGACCTACTCCCAGCCGACCTAGTCGGTACGCTGATCTATAGTCAGCGCAGTGAGTCCTTTTCGGTCAAGAAGGGTCCCATCTTCGCTCACTTTGTTCTCGCTGATGAGATCAACCGCGCCCCAGCCAAAGTGCAGAGTGCACTCCTCGAGGCGATGCAAGAGCGACAGGTGACGCTCGGTGAGGAGACTTATCCGTTGCCCTCGCCTTTCCTCGTGATGGCGACGCAAAACCCGATCGAGCAGGAGGGCACCTACCGACTGCCGGAGGCGCAGGTAGACCGCTTCCTCCTCAAGGTGGTGCTGGACTACCCCTCGCATGAGGAGGAGATGAAAATCATTGAGATGAATCTGGCTAGTCAGCTACCCACGGTAAAGCCTGTTACGACTGCCCAGCAAATCTTAGCAGCTCGCAAGGCGGTGCAGCAAGTTTATCTCGATGAGAAGATACTCCGCTACATTGTGGATTTAGTGATGGCGACACGAAATACGGAGAGCGTCCCCGCTCTACAAGGGATGATCGCTTATGGGGCTTCGCCACGTGCGTCGATCTCGCTAGCAGCAGCTGCACGGGCCTACGCCTTCATCGCTCAGAGAGCCTATGTGATTCCAGAGGATGTGCGTGCCGTGTGCCACGACGTGCTGCGTCATCGTCTCGGCATGAGCTACGAGGCCGATGCTGTCGGTATGAGTGCCGACAAGGCGATCGACGAAATCATCAACGTGGTGCCAGTACCTTAATTGGCTGTTGGCTATTGGCTATTAGCTGTTGGCTAAAAAACTAGTGCTCCTAGTGCCACTAGTGCTCCTAGTGCCACTAGAATCTAACCTCTAATCTCTAACTTCTAACCTCTAATTTCTAAATGCAGGATCTCTTACGCAAGGTCAGACGCATCGAAATCAAAGCTCGGGGTCTTAGCCAAAACATCTTGGCTGGGCAGTACCGCTCGGCCTTTAAGGGGCGAGGGATGGCTTTTAGCGAGGTGCGGGAGTACTACGTAGGAGATGACGTGCGTGACATTGACTGGAACGTGACGGCACGCTACGCACAGCCGCATGTCAAAGTCTTTGAGGAAGAGCGCGAGCTAACTATCATGCTTCTCGTGGATGTATCCCATAGTCTAGACTTCGGCTCTACGAGTGAGACGAAGCGGGATCTGGTGGCGACCATCGCTGCAACGATCGCTTTCGCCTGCATTCACAACAACGACCGTGTCGGGCTGATGCTCTACACCGACCGTGTGGAGCGCTACATCCCCGCCGGGCAGGGGCGTAAGCATGTACTGCAACTCATTCGTGAGATCCTGACTTACCGCCCTGAGCGTCACTCTACGCAGATATCCTCTAGTCTAGAGATGCTCTCACGAGTGGTCAAGAAGCGCTGCTCAGCCTTTATCGTGAGTGACTTCATCACGGATCAACCGACCGATGCGGAGCGCGCCCTGATCCAGCGCACGGCTCGTAGGCACGACCTGCTGGCCATACGCGTTGTGGACAGACGTGACTACGACCTCTCTGCTATGGGCTTGACGCTCGTGCGTGACCTAGAGACGGGAGCGAGTCGCTACGTGGACACCTCGTCGGAGCGACTTCGTGAGCAGTACGCGACCAACTATACGACCTTTGCCGCCGAATGGGAGCATCTGATGCGTGAGTCGGGCATCGACCACGCCATCGCTGAGACTGGCGAAGACATCATCCCCGTTCTCTCGCAGCTCTTCCGCAAGCGCATCTAACTGAATTATGCGATATCGTCTACTATTATATATACTACTGATCTGTGGCGGCGGAGGTTTATGGAGCTTCGCAGCAGCACAGGATATCGCCATCACGACTGAGCTGACGCCCTCGACGATTCAGATCGGCGAGTATGCACAGATCAAGATGACTATCCGCACGAATGACCTCGACAACACGCTCCTCGTGATACCCCAAGAGCGGCAAATGGGGCAGGCGGAGATGATTGCCTTTGAGGTGACCGACACGATACCACTCCAGGGTACAGAGGTGCAGCTGAATGCGCTGATGACCATCACTTCGTTTGCCGAGGGTATGGCGGAGCTACCTGCTTTTGGCGTGACGGTGGGCGGGGAGAGCTACTTCTCCAATCCTCTCTACCTCAAGGTGACGATGCCCGAGGTGGACACGACGCAACCGCTCAAGTACAACCCAATCAAAGCCCCTATTTCGGTCTCACTACGCTGGTGGGAGTATCTCCTCCTCGTCCTCATGAACCCCATAACGTGGGTGGTGCTGGGCATCGTCGTAGTGGTACTTCTCATCTTGTGGTACCGACACTACAAGCGCACTCGACCCGAACCCGAGGTGGTTGTGGTACCGCTGACCGCTTTAGAGTCTTTCGACCAGAGGCTTGCAGCACTGCGTGTCCTACCCTTTGACCAGCAAGAGGTGCAGATAGCTTACTACGATGGCTTGATCACCGCCTTGCGAAGCTATCTGACCGAAGGCTTAGGCTTGGAGATAGACGAATTGACCGCTCGCGAACTAGCTCAGCTACTCCAAAAGGCTCCCTACAAAGTGCCTCAGAGTGCGCTAGCGCAGTGGGTGATCCACTCAGAGTGGGTCCGCTTTGCCGACACTTGGGCGGAGCGTGCGTGGCAAGCCGAAGACGCAACGACCATCTACGAGGTGGTGCATCAACTAGCTAGCAGAAAGGAGGGTAAGTCGCTATGATATGGGTTCATCCTGAGTGGTTCTGGGCGCTCCTACTCCTACCGCTGCTGGTGCTACTTTACATTCGCTACAACAAGCGTCACCAAGCACAGCTTTCGCTCTCGGCATACCGCCTTTTGCCTAAGGGAAGCGGGTGGCGAAGCTATCTGAGGGCTTTGCCTTTTACCCTAGAGCTACTGGCACTGGCGGCGATAATCTTAGCACTAGCTCGCCCGCAAGACTCCAATCACTGGGAGGAGCGATCGATACAAGGCATCGACCTGGTCCTCGCTATGGACCTCAGTGGCAGTATGCAGGCACTAGACTTAAAGCCTAACCGCTTTGAGGCAGCGCGTGATGTGGCGAGCGAGATGATCGCTGCACGTCCGAATGATAATATAGGTCTGGTGGTTTTCGCTGGGGAGAGCTTTACGCTCTGTCCGCTGACGGTGGACCACAACGTAATCCTAGAGATGCTCGAAACCACCGAGATAGGACAGCTGGAGGACGGCACCGCCATAGGTCTAGGACTAGCGACAGCTATCAACACGCTCCGTAGTAGCGACAACAAGAGCAAAGTGATCATCCTCCTGACCGATGGGTCAAACAATGCCGGCGACATTACCCCCTCGATGGCAGCCGAGATGGCACAGCAGTACGGCATACGTATCTACACGGTGGCAGCTGGGACCAATGGCGTCGCAAAGTTTCCCGTGCAGACTGCCTTTGGAGTAGAGTATGTCGAAGCTGATGTGCAGATTGACGAGGGCACGCTACGGCACATCGCCCAGCAGACAGGGGGCAACTACTACCGTGCGACCGACGAGGCGAAGCTGAGCGAAATCTACAAAGAAATCGACTCCCTCGAGAAGTCTCGTCTCACCTCTCGCTCGGTGAGCGCCTACGAAGAGCGCTACATGCTCTTTGCTTTGCTCGCTATCGTGCTACTTGGCGCCGCCTTCTTATTACGAACCACCTTGCTGCGAGCTAACCCATGATACAGTTTGCCTATCCCCTCTTGCTGTGGCTCCTGCTACTTGTGCCACTCCTGCTGGTTGTTATGATTGCAGGTCAGAGACGGCGACGCAAGCAGCAGTTGCGCTTCGCCACGCCTCAGATGCTACGGCAGATTATGCCCGACCGCTCTACCAAGCGGGACTGGTGGCGCGCTTCGCTCAAGCTTATTGCCATCGCTCTGCTCATCGTAGCACTGGCTCGTCCGCAACTATACACCCATGCTCCCGTCTCGGCACAGCAGTCGATAGGCGTCGACCTCGCCTTCTGCATAGACGTCTCCAACTCAATGGCAGCACGCGACGTCAAGCCCGACCGCATCGGCTTTGCCAAGCAGATTGTGACCCATACAATGCAGCAGCTAGCAGGTTCACGGATAGCTATGGTCGTCTTCGCCGGCGGCGCATACATACGTCTGCCACTGACGCCCGACTTGCCGACGGCTCAGACCTTCCTCGCAGACATACAGCCTGGGATGGTTTCCAACCAAGGCACCAATCTAGGGCAAGCACTCGAGCGCTCTGCACAAGCACTCTCAGCACCCTCGCAAGCAGGCAAAGCGGTCATCCTCCTCACCGATGGCGAGGATCACGAGGGTGGACTAGAGGAGGGCATCGAGCGACTCAAGAAGCAGGGAATCAAGGCTTACGTCGTAACCATCGGACTCCCCGAGGGTGCCAACATACCCCTTGGTGAAACGCTCCTCACCGACTCGCTCGGCGTGCCGGTACTCTCGAAGCCTAACCCCGAAATTACGGCAGATATTGCCAACGCTACGGGCGGTCAGAGCTTCGTCGGGAGCAGTCCCCGTGCCATTAGCAACCAGCTGATCAACCAGCTCCGCACATTACCCCAAGCTAATCTGAGCGGTGAGGGAGATCAGATTGAGGAGCTATATGCGCTACCCACACTAGCAGCACTCATCCTGCTCCTACTCGCCAATGGAATCATGCGCCGCAAGAGTCGCCTGTTTAGTCGTATTCAAATCTTTGGTCATCATGATGCGTAAGCTTCTATATATTGTCTTACTCTTGCTCTCTAGCCTGACGCTCATTGGGCAGACCGTACGTCTAGACGCACGGCGGGGCAACAAGAGCTACAATCGGAGCAACTACTCGTCAGCACGCGCCGCTTATCTCTCGTCCGTAGCTCGTGACTCGACCTACGCTCCCGCCCGACTCGGTCTAGGGGATGCACTCTATATGTCAGGAGACACCGTCGCTGCCGTGCAGATGTGGCAGCGCATAGCAAGTGATGCCAAAGCTGATCCTCGCTTGCAAGCCTTAGCCTGGCACAACCTGGGCAACCGCTGTATGGACACGCAGCAGTATGACAAAGCAATCGAGGCTTACAAAGAGTCGCTCCGTAGAAACCCTACCGACGATGAGACGCGCTACAACCTAGCCCTGGCGATCAAGCTCAACAAGCAGCCCCCACAGCAAGGTGGCGGGGGCGGTGGTGGAGACTCACAGTCCGATCCGTCGCAGACACCTCCCGACCAGCAACCCGACCAGCAGCCGCAAGGTAAGGAGCCAGACCTCGACAAGTCACAAGCTGATCGTATCCTCGATGCGCTCCGCCAGCAAGAGCAACACACACGCCAGCGCATCAACCAGCGCCAGCCACAGCAAAAGAATCAGAACAAGAAGAACTGGTAATGCTACGCCCACGCACTTCGGCCCTACGCCCCACCCTCCTGACGCTACTGCTCCTCTGTGCCACAGCTCTTGTCAGCTTAGCACAGATTGTCGTAGTCGTTCCTTCACAGGTCTCTATAGGAGAGACCTTCCAGCTACTCTATCGTGTCTCGGGGACTTGTGATATGAGCTCCTTTACCGCACCACAGATTCCCCCAGAGCTCAAGGTACTCTACGGTCCACAGCTCAACGTACTACATGAGATGCGTGGAGGCGTATCCAGGGAATACACAACCATCGTCTATACCTTGCAGGCAAGCCAGGCGGGCAGCTACACCATCGGTACAGCACAGCTACAGACTAAGCAGAAGAAACTGCAAACGCCCTCTCAGCACATACGCGTTTCCAAGGCACAACGTGCGGATCAGAAGTTGCTCGCACCAGGTGAGTCGCTCCAGATATCCGACAGAGACATGTACCTGCGCGCTGTCGTCTCCCCTCAGTCGGTCTATCTACAGCAGCCAGTCCTCATCAGTCTCTACCTCTACTCCCTCTATAAAAACGTTGCTGGGGTCAACCGCAAGCCCCCCGAGGTGACCGACTTCATCACCAAGGAGATTCCCCTACAGAGCAATGTAAGCTGGGATAGCGAACAGGTGGGAGGCAGGCTCATGCGTAAGGCCCTCGTCTGGCAAATCCTTGCCTATCCACAGCGTAGTGGCGAGCTAATCATTCCAGCCTTTGAGTACGACTTTCAGGTAGCTGCAGACCGCAAAGTACAGAACGAAGATGAGCTCTTTGGCAATAAGAGCAGAGCAGTGACTAAAAAGAAGCTCCGCTCGCAACCGTTGAAATTGACCGTAAGAGCTCTTCCTGAGGGAGCGCCCGAGGGGTTTGACCAGTTGGTCGGCTCCTTTCACGTCCAAGGCTCCCTCTCCGCACCCAACCCGACCTACGAGACGGGGCGGGCTATGACCTATCGACTCGACATCACTGGGCGGGGCAACGTCTCCCTACTCCTAGCCCCTGAGCTAGGCTTGTCCGACCAATTTGAAGTCTACGAGCCACAACTCATCCGTGACGACCAGAAACTTCAGGGAAGAAATACAGAGGTACACCGAACCTACGAGTACACTATCATACCGCACGCCACGGGAGAGCATACAGTTCCAGCCGTTCGTCTACCCTACTTCGACCCAAGCCGTGGAGGCTATCAGACAGCCACCACGACACCCATCACCATAGAGGTGGAGCAGGGAACCAACGATGTACCACAAGTAGGCAAAGCAGGAGAAGCTAATGAGCAGCAACGCTACAACCCCTACCCATATGACAGCCCTGCACCCGTAAGCCTCTGGCACCCTTGGAGCCGTGCAGGGTGGGGCTATTGGCTACTCTATCCGCTCATCCTCATCGGCGGAGCCCTCGTCTACTGGATTATCAGTCGCAGACAGCGACTTCACGCTGACCATGTGGCTTACCACCACAAGCGCTCCACCCCAGAGGCTGAGCGACAGCTCCATGAGGTGCGTCAGCTCCTCCAGTCGGGCAGGACGCAAGAAGCCACTACACAGCTCTACGCCACAGCGCGACAGTACTTGCAGTGGCGCTACGCACTCTCCAATGCCAACTTGACACGTCAGCAGATAGCCAGTGAACTAGCGCAGCAAGGTGTCGACAGCCAGACCGTCCAGGCGTGGCTCACGCTCCTCGATGAGGTCGAGCTAGCACGCTACGCACCACAGCAAAGCAGTGCGAGCCTACCTCGCTGGATAGAGCAGCTAGAGTCACTCATCGCCTAGGGGGGCGTCACACACTACCCCACTCGCCAAAACAGAGCCAAGCCTCTGTCGGTGACATCTTCACGAAAAAAGAGAGAATCCTCCTGGGAGACTGTTGCAAAAGTCAACAGTCTCCTCATAGCACAGGGCTGACGCATTATATATAGACTATTGCAAAAGTCATCAGTCTCACAATAATTTAGACCGACTACATATCGATACGGTGCTATGTCGGGGGGGGAAACGGATTCTCCACGTGGATATTTCGAAATCTTCACGTGGAGAATTTTTATTTTCCACGTGGGGAAGAAAAAATTCTTCGGAGGAATCAAATAAAACTTCGGAGGAAATGAATGACGCCCACGTGGAAAATAAAAAATATCCACGTGGAGATTTGAGATTTCCCACGTGGATATTCGAGAAAGGAGGGGAAATCGGACGAAATTCCCCATTAATTAGAGGTTAGGAGTTAGAGATTAGAGGGCAGAGCTGATACATTAGATACACTATATTATATAATGAGTTCATCTACTCCTCGCTGATTGCTATCTGTAGCTCCTGACAGAGCAATTATAATGCGTCAGCCCTGCCTTATAGCAGGAGAGGCACGCTAGTACGATTAAAATCCGTACCTTTGTCCCCATACTGAGCGAGAGCCCCTGTAGTTCAACGGATAGAATAGAAGTTTCCTAAACTTTAGATCTGAGTTCGATTCTCAGCGGGGGTACACTTGCAGTATCGCTATATTTTTGTACCTTTGCGGTCGACTCATCTCCTAAGTAGGGTCAGTCAAGCGCGCATCGCCCTATGATCGCCACCCTACGGGACTATATATCATAGTAATAGACAAACGTAATGTACGCAATTGTTGAAATCCAAGGTCAGCAGTTTAAGGTAGAGGAGGGGCGCAAGCTCTTCGTGCATCACATCCGCGAGACGGAACAGGGTGCAGAGGTTACCTTCGACCGGGTTATGCTCCTCGACAAGGACGGAGCTGTCACCGTAGGCGCCCCAACCATTGAGGGTGCTCAGGTAGTATGTGAGGTAGTATCTCCTCTCGTCAAGGGAGACAAGGTACTTATCTTCCACAAGAATCGGAGGAAGGGCTATCGAAAGCTCAGAGGCCATCGCCAGCAGTTCTCCGAGATACTAGTAAAGCAAATCGTAGGATAAACACAAACTCTAAGGAATCATGGCACACAAGAAAGGTGTAGGAAGCTCCAAGAACGGACGCGAATCCGAAAGCAAACGCCTAGGCGTTAAGATCTTTGGAGGCGAAGCCTGCAAGGCTGGAAATATCATCGTACGTCAGAGAGGTACACAGCACCACCCCGGTGAAAACGTGGGTATGGGCAAGGACCACACGCTCTACGCACTGACGGACGGAGTAGTCGTCTTCTCTCAGACGAGAGGTGACCGTAGCTTCGTCTCTGTAGCGACACAAGAGTAAGCACTCTCTTAGCACATTACCGCTAAGCTCTACGCTACGTAACATCACAGCCCCTCTACCTCTTATCTCTACATCATCTAGAGATATGAGGTCGAGGGGTTCATACTTTTTCTTACAGTCCCCAGCTCCTCCACAGCTACCCCTACATATATAATTGTATCGGAGAGGTACGCCATCTGAAGAAATATTACTATCTTTGCATCGCAATGAACCAGTTGAGGTATCAAGGCTCTACGATAAAGAGTAGCCTTCTCAGCTTTGGTGTGGAGGAGGAAGCCATGCGCCAGCGGTTCCCTCCTTTTTTGTATGTAACGTATTGAGCAGCATGATAGAGCTAGCAGCACTCCGCAGAGAAATAGAGCAGATGCTCCACGAAGACGAATTCGTCGTCGAGATAACCAGCAGCCCAGGGGATCAGATCCGAGTAGTGGTCGATGCTATGGGAGGCTTGCCCATATCTCGCTGCGTAGAGCTATCCAGAGCTATCACACAGCTGCACGACCGAGATGTAGAGGAGGACTACGCACTAGAGGTCTCCTCGCCTAGTCTATCTGACCCATGGCTGGTCTACGAGCAGTACACACGACACCTCGAGGCCCCCGTACAGGCTGTCGATGCCTCAGGTATGAAGTGGCACGGCAAGCTCATCGAGGTAGGACCCAAGGGGCAGAACCTGCTCCCCGAGTACGTGGTTCTAGAGACCGAGCGCACGGAGACACTACTCGACGGCAAGAAAAAGAAGAAGCAACAAATCATCGAGCCTCATCGCATCGACTACGACCAGCTCAAGCGCATATCGTACGACCTAGACAAGGCACTCTAATTCAGTCCATCCACCATCACATTACAAGACAACTAGTCCCACAGAAGAGACCCCCAAGATACATATATGGCTAGAAAGAAAGAATCAACCAGCTTAAAGGTTCTACTCACCGAGTTCAAAGACCTAAAGAACATCGACGAAGAGACTATGCTCCATGTCCTCGAGGACTCATTTCGTAGCATCCTCGCCAAGATGTTTGGCTCTGATGACAACTTTGATGTCATCATCAATGCAGATAGTGGAGACTTCGAGATCTGGCGCACCCGCGAGGTGGTTGCAGACGATGCCGTCGAGCGAGAGAACGAACAGGTTTCCTATACGGAGGCTCGAGAGATAGACCCCGAGGCTGAGATAGGTGACGACGTAACCGACTCCGTGGACTTCCTCTCATTCGGTCGACGTGCTATCGTCAATCTAAAGCAGACACTGTCGAGCAAGATACTAGACCTTCAGAAGGAGCACTTCTACCAAACCTTCGTAGAGCGTGTCGGAGAAATGATTACCGCCGAGGTCTACCAGGTGTGGAAGCGTGAGACTCTACTCGTCGACGAGGACGGTAACGAGCTCATCATGCCTAAGAGCGAGCAAATCCCCGATGAGTACTTTCGCAAGGGTGACAGCGTACATGCAGTCATAGCACGTGTCGACAACGAGAACAACAACCCTCGAGTCACGCTCTCACGCACTAGCCCCGAGTTCCTCAAGCGCCTCTTTGAGATCAACGTCCCTGAGATTGCCGATGGACTTATCACTATCAAGCGTGTAGCACGCATCCCAGGCGTTCGCGCCAAGATCGCCGTCGAGTCATACGACGATCGCATTGACCCCGTCGGTTCCTGCGTAGGTATGAATGGAAGTCGCATCCGTGGTATCGTACGAGAGCTCCACGGTGAGAACATCGACGTCCTCACCTACACATCCAATGCTAGCCTATTTATACAGCGCGCCCTTAGTCCCGCCAAAATTTCTACCATCGAGCTCTATCCCGACACTGCCAAGGCGGAGGTGTACCTACGCCCAGAGGATGTTCCTCTAGCCATCGGTAAGAACGCAAGCAATATCAAGCTAGCCTCCATCCTAACGGGCTTCGAGATTGAAGTCTTCCGAGATGCAGCCGATGCAACGGAGGAGGACATCTACCTATCTGAGTTTAGCGATGAGATTGAGGACTGGGTCATCAAGATGCTTCTAGACATTGGTCTTAACACGGCACGTGCCGTCCTAACGACTTCACGCACGGAGCTACTCAAGAGGACCGACCTAGAGCTAGAGACCATCGACCGTGTCCTACGCATTCTCTCGTCAGAGTTTGACCCAGAGGAGCTAGAGGAGATGCAGTTGCCTCAGGAAAACATCGACCTGCTCAAGAGCCCCGTACCTACCCAAAAGGAGATCGCTCAGGCCATCATCGAAGACCTCAAAGAGGACGAGACACTCTCAGAGCTTCACCAGGAGCAGACTGAGGAGTAAACCTAGGAGGAGCAATCCCCAAGGAGATTAAAACGAAACTACCCGTAGACGAGCAATCATAGAGAAATATATGTCCATAAAACTGTTTAGCCTAGCCAAAGAACTCAACATCGGAGTCAATTCGCTTGTCGCTTTCCTTCACGACAAGGGAAAAGAAGTCGACAACAACCCCAACACCCGCATCACGGAGGATGAGTTTAGTCTGATCCTACGTGACTTCACGCCGACCTTTGATGAGGAGACTGTAGGAAGAGCCAAGAAGAAGTTCCTCCGTAGCAAGAGTACTCCCAAGGCTAAACCAGAAGTAGCAACCGCGGCTACAACCGCAGCTACGATGCCGGAGCAGCCCGTCGAGACGGAAGAGCCTAAGGCAAAGAGCCAGGGACCTGACATCCCCACCACGACCAGCACCTCCCAGCTGAACGTCGTTGGTAAGATTAAGCTCGACAAGCACAACAACCCGGTGTCAGCAGCAACGCCCCAGGAGCCAGCCAAGCCTACTGCAACCAAGTCGGAGAAGCCGAAAAGCACAGCCACAACCAAGCCAAAGGAGGCTAAGAAGGAAGAGCCTGCAAAAGCGAAGGCTAGCACGACAGCTGAGCAGACGAAGACCACGACTTCTGAGAAGGAGACGAAGCAGGCCCCCGAAGTTAAAGAGACAAGCGAGACTAAGCCAGCAGACACACCGAGAGCTTCTGCCAAGAGTGTGACCAAGGATAAGGAGCCGGCACCAGTCGCCACCAAGAAACCAGCGTCAAGAGTCGCTAAGGAGCCAGCGTCAGTTGCCACCGAAGAGCCAAAACCAGCCACTAAGGAGGAGCCGACAGCGAGCGAGGCTAAGCCGACCACTTCTGCAAAGAAAGCAGAACCAGTGAAGGCGGAGCCAGCACCAAAGGCTTCCGAGCAGCCAGTAGCTGAAGCAAAGGAGACCACCACTGCAGCAACCACTGGACAAAAGACTCCCGCTCAAGCTCCACAGGCTAAACCCGCGGGTGAGGAGAAGTCCAGCACCACGCAGGAGAACGAGACAGAAATCTTCCGCATTGCCAAGAAGGAGGACGAGCCACAGCTCAAGGTCGTCGGCAAGATAGACCTCAGTAGCTTCAGCACCTCTCGCTCACGCAAGTCTAGCAAGGAGAAGGAGAGTAGCCGTCGCAAGCGCAAGCGTATCTCATCAGGAGCCGTCGATGTCAAGAGCGAAGGTGCCAAGATACAGGACGATCGCTCTAACAAGAAGGGAGGTCGTGCAGCGACATCACAGAGAGATGATCGTGGAGGGCGCAATGAGCGTCGCACGGGACGTAAGAGCAAGCGTCAAGAGCCAGTCTTGACTCCCGAGGAGCAGGACGAGCTAAGAGCCAAGCAGGTCAAGGAGACGCTAGCACGGCTCAACAACAAGCAGACCGTCTTCGGGCGTGCTGCCAAGTCTAGACGTGAGAAGCGTGAGGCACGCCGTGCCGAGTTCGAGCGTGAGCAAGAGCTCTCCACGCAGGACGAGAAGGTACTCAAGCTGACCGAGTTCGTCACGGTTAGCGACCTGGCCAACATGATGAACGTCCCCGTCACCGATGTCATCTCCACCTGTATGAGCATTGACATGATGGTTTCTATCAATCAGCGTCTCGATGCTGAGACTATCAACATCGTCGCCGAGGAGTTTGGCTATGAGACCGAGTTCGTCTCTGCCAACGTCGTCGAGGCTATCACCGCCGACGAGGAGCCAGACAAGCCTGAGGATTTGGAGCCACGTCCACCCGTCATCACCATCATGGGACACGTAGACCACGGTAAGACCTCTCTACTGGACTGCATCCGTCGTTCGGATGTGACAGCAGGCGAGGCGGGCGGTATCACGCAGCACATCGGAGCGTACAACGTAACCCTTTCGGATGGACGCCGTCTGACCGTCTTGGATACACCAGGTCACGAAGCTTTTACCGCTATGCGTGCTCGTGGTGCTCAGATTACAGATATTGTGGTTATCGTCATTGCGGCAAACGATGCTGTGATGCCCCAGACCATTGAGGCGCTCAACCATGCGAGTGCCGCTGGTGTACCAATTATCTTCGCAATCAATAAGATTGATGTCAACGGCGCCAACCCTGACAAGATTCGCGAGCAACTCGCTGGTATGAACTACCTCGTCGAGGATTGGGGTGGTAAGTATCAGGTACAGGAGATATCTGCCAAAAAGAACATAGGCATCCCCGACCTCCTCGAAAAAGTCTTCCTCGAGGCTGAACTCCTTGAGCTCAAATCCAACCCGCATCGCCGAGCCTCTGGCTCAGTCATCGAGTCTTCGCTAGACAAAGGCAAGGGTTACCTCGCATCCGTCCTGATCCAGCGGGGCACTCTTCACATCGGAGACTACATCCTAGCCGGTAGCTACTACGGACGTGTCAAGGCTATGTACAACGAGTACAACAAGCGTGTCGACACCGCTGGGCTATCCACGGCTGTCTCTATCCTCGGGTTCAATGGGGCACCGACCGCTGGTGACGACTTCAACGTCATGGAGAGTGAGCAGGAGGCTCGCGAGCTAGCGGTCAAGCGTGAGCAACTACAGCGTGAGCAGGGCTTGCGTACGCAGAAGATGCTTACCCTCGATGACATCGGTCGTCGTATCGCCGTGGGCAACTTCCAGCAGTTTAACCTCATCATCAAGGGTGACGTGGACGGTTCCGTACAGGCACTCGCTAACTCACTCATCGAGCTCTCCACGAAGGAGATTCAGGTAAGTGTCATCCACCAGGGGGTCGGTCAGATTACCGAGTCTGACATCCAGCTGGCTACGGCATCTGACGCAATCATCATCGGCTTCCAGGTTCGTCCGAGTGCTCAGGCACGTAAACTCGCTGAGCAGGAGGGTGTCGAGATCCGCACCTACTCCGTCATCTACGACGCTATCGAGGATGTACACGACGCCCTCGAGGGCATGCTCTCGCCAGACATCCGCGAGCAGGTCACTGGAAATCTGGAGGTGCTACAGACTTTCAAGGTAAGCAAGATTGGCACTATCGCGGGCTGTATGGTCACCGATGGCAAGATCAAGCGTACCGACAAGGTGCGCGTCATCCGCGACGGCGTAGTCATCCACACTGGCGAGCTCGAGTCTCTCAAGCGCTTTAAGGACGAAGCCAAGGAGGTGGTCTCAGGTCTCGAGTGTGGTATCAACATCAAGAACTACAACAATATAGAGGTGGGCGACATCATCGAGTCCTTTGAGGAGATTGAGGTACGGCGCAAGCTGTAGTCCCCTACCCTAACAGATAAGCCAAAGTGGCGACTGCTTCTCTCGAGAGGAGCGGTCGCCACTTTTCTTTTATTCATCGCAGCGCCCAGCGAAGAGGGCATTGCCAGTTACAGCCGAGGGGTAGATTAGCTCTTCAAGCGAGGGACTCTCCGCACCTTCCGACAAGAGGGTGCGTAGTCCGATGCTCCATAGTAGACTGTTGCATAAAGGCGAATCGCTGTGTTGCTATCGGGATTCGGCTTCGGTCACATACGGATGTATGCTCCCTTCAGACCTCACCCTCAGCGCCTTGCGCTTCATCCTTTCTGCAAAGTCTAGACAATCTTACAAGCAAGATTGTGGAGACTGTTGACTTTTGCAACAGTCTCCACAGAGCCGGCTCAGATGAGCGCTCTGCGTCGTCCCGTAGCGTAGAGAAAGGCTATCTCAATCAGCCCCGATAGGATTACAATCACCACAAAGGCTATCAGCTCCACATGGAGCAGTACCGCCACGAGCGCGCCAAGTGCGATGACCGCGAGCGAGAGTAGTTGGTTGATGAAGACCTCTCGATTGCGACCATTGGCAGTGAGGACCAGTTCGATGAAGAATCCCGAGATAAGCCATATCGGGATTAGAGCCGTCATCGGTAAGAAGACCGGTAGGATAAGCTCTTCTATCGGTCCATTGCCCATGATCCAGATAATCGGCTTAGCCATCAGCATCAGAGCCACCATACAGGCGATGCCCATTAGGAGCTCGCCACGCAGTATCTTGCGTATGCGCTCCGTCGTGTAGCTCGTGCTGACAGAGGGAAAGAGAGCCACATTGAGTTGCTTCGTTATGTACATAACCACGCTGACGATCTTCATCGAAAAGTCGTAACCTGTCAGGGAAGTCATACCAAAGAGTGAGCCAATGACTAGGTTGAGCCCGGCCGACTTGACCGTCATCACCAGGTAAGAGAGAAAGAGTGGCGTCGCCTCGCGCAGGAGTGCTAGGCTCTTGCCGAGAGATACTAGATAGAGCGAGAGCTTCTCCCGCCAGATGAGATAGACGAAGGAGACACCCGCTGAGAGTATGTTGCTCGCAGACGCCAGTAAGACATAGAGTGCCATATCATCAGGGCTGAGCACCCAGAGGATGATAGCTACAGCGAGTAGCACTTTTACCGCAATCTGTATGTAGAGATAGATGCGTGTGCGCTGGATGCCGATGAAGTACCAGTTGGGCATTAGGACACAAGCCACCACCGAGAGGAAGCTCGCCCACAGGAGGCTGCGGTATGTAGCCAGGGCTTCTACCCAGAGGACGATAGGCAGAAAGAGGAGGAAGGATAGCAGGAGCAGATAGAGTCGACTAGAGAGCATCAGCGAGGTGATGTCCGACTTGCCCGCGAGGTCACCCTGCTGGTCATAGCGAGCCAGGTAGCGGGTGCCAATCATATCCAAGCCGTAGGTCACAAGCGTGATAAAATAGGCAACAATCGAAAATGCATAAACGTACTCTCCGTACGCCTCAGCACCTACACGATGTATCAGTATCGGATAGATAATCAGATGGAAGGAGGAGTTCAGCACGTTGATTAGTCCGAGAGAGAGAAAGTTCTCAAGGACTAGTCTATTACCTCTGACCATAGACCACAATCTCTGGCAGAGGTGCTTAGGTGCGGAAAGTGGGGGTTGCTTCATCTGACTTAGGATTACGACAAAAAAAGGCTCCGCCTGACGGCTATAGCACGAGAGCAAAGGTACGACCTTCTATCGATACGGCACTATGTCGGGGGAAACGGATTTCCACGTGGAGAATTTGAAATATCCAGGTGGAGAATTTTTATTTTCCACGTGGGGAAGAAAAAATTCCTCGGAGGAATCAAATGAAACTTCGGAGGAAATGAATCACGCCCACGTGGAAAATAAAAAATATCCACGTGGAGATTTGAGATTTCCCACGTGGATATTCGAAAAAAGAGGGTAATTAGAGATTAGAGGTTAGAAATTAGAGATTAGAGGGGAGGGATTAGGAATCAGAGCTATCAGAGCTATCGGAGCTATCAGAGTCATCAGAGCTATCGGAGCTATCGGAGCTATCAGAGCTATCAGAGCTAGCGGAGGGGTCGGAACTATCAGAGGGTGTCGTACAGGGGAGACTCATCATATATAATGAGTTTATCTACCTCTCCACTCCTCGCTGGTCGCTATCTGTAGCTCCTGACAGATCGATTACGATGCGTCAGCTCTGTGTAATTCTTCAATATCGGTGGTTATTTTCGAGGGAAGTAGTATCTTTGTCTTCATATCAAGTATTCTATATGATTCGCACAATACAATCTCTCCATAAGTACCTACTCATAGCTGTAGCTCTGCTACCACTGATGAGCTTGCCCTCCTGCCAGCGCAAGTCTCTTGTCGAGGATGTCAACGTAGAGAGCGTCCTAATCACAGGACTGCAGATGAGCGACCAGTCCCTACCTGAGCTGGAGAAGACGACCTTCTCCATAGATCATCGTAAGGGATTGATATACAATGCTCGACCACTGCCCAAGGGGACTAAGATTGGTCGGGTCAAGCTACAGATTACAGCTTCGCCTGATGCCCTCGCCAAGGTGTACATCGGGGGCGTGGAGCAACCCTCTACGTCTGGTCTTGACACGGTCAATATGTCCAAACACGCCGAGGGTGTGCGCATCGTAATGCAGCATCGTAAGAATACGGCCTTGACAAAAGAGTATCAGCTCAAGATAAACATCTATGACCGTGACCCATACACCCACCGCTGGACGGAATCGGCGCACCCTGCTCCAGCAACTGCCACGAGGGATGACCTACTCCTGAGTCGTCTTGTGGACAACGGTCAGGCGTACTACTACTTCGCTCGGACAGCCACTGAGCAACATTTATGGCGTGCCTCTCATAAGTCACCTGAGATATGGCAAGAAGTGACGATAACGACGACACTGGACTCGCCTATCATGGACATTGCAGCTCAGGGCGGTAGTGACGCTATCATCTGTCTGCAGAAGAGTGGACAGTGCGTAGTCTACAGTCATGCCAATGGGGGCGACTGGGCGCAGAGCAACGCTTTGTCAGGTAAAGCCTCTCACCTCTTGGGCAACCTATACTACAGGGGCGAGAATAAGCCCCTCATAGCGGTCCAGTCCGCCGACGGCCTGCACTTCAACAGTGAGAGCGGTGTACGCATACCGCAGACCTTCCCCCTAGAGGACAATGCTCGCCTCTCACTTACCATCGAGCATCACCCCGTAGAGCTACTCATAGGTGGCTCCGTCGCTGACACGACAGCTCTTGTCTATAGCACCTCTAACGGACTGGACTGGCTCACCCCGCACGACGCTAAGCGCGTGAGCAAGGTTTGGCCGAGCAAGCTCCCAGGCTGTATGGTCTACGAGCCCCAAGACAAGACAATCCTACTGCTCAAGCCTGCTACACAGCCTAAGCAAGCGACATCGCCTGCGATGCGAGTCTATGTATCGCTCGACTACGGTACCGTATGGCAGCGTCTGACAGAGGAGTCTATCCTGCCTGCCCTGTACTATGACCCTTCTCAGACGCATCAGCGTGGCTTGGCACTATACCGTGGCGATGATGGGCATATCTATCTCTTTGGTGGACTAAAGGGTGGAGCTCCTACGCTGTGGGTCGGTCAGCCTATTCGCTTTCAGTAGTATCCGATTGCTGACTTTATGCTGACCCGCTCTAGCCTGCTGGCTCCTCTCCTCTTGCTGCTCTGCACTGTCTCGCTGACAGCGCAGGAGTACCGCTACGAGGTGGGCGGATATGTGGGGGCAGCTTCCTATCTGGGAGAGGCGAATCGACGCATCCCCTTTGTACCAATTGGTGGAACGGGGGGCGCAGCCTTTCGCTATAATCACAACTTCCGACTAGCATTCTTGGGGGAGTTGGGGTACAGTTACCTGCCATTCGACTGTCGCTATGCCCAGACTGACTACCCACAGGTCAGGAGAGCTGACTTGGCTAGTCGTGGTGCTTCGCACCTGCTCTCCCTGGACGGCTGGGTCGAGTACAACTTCGCTCACTACAGCGATAAGTATCGCTACCTGCAGACGCGCTCACTGGTACCCTACATAGGGGCGGGGCTAAGCGTCGGGACTACGCTAGCAGCACGCCATATGGCGGTCCTCCCTGGCGCAGGTATCAAGACCGGTATCAAGTACAAGCTACACAACCGTCTGAACTTGATAGCTTCGCTACAAGGAATCTACTATATAAGTTCGCACCTAGATACCCCGACGGATGAGACCGCTTGGCTCAATAACCCCTATGGGATGCCGGCAGACTGGATTAAGGGGGGCGATGCGCTGATTGGTCTGACGGTGAGTATCACCTACGAATTTGGCAAGCGCAGTGAGCCCTGCCACGGAGCCGACTACGCTAACTGGCAGACACCACGATGATGACACGACAGACACCACAACATATCGCCATAATTATGGATGGCAACGGGCGCTGGGCACAGCGACAAGGTGTGTCGCGAAGCTTCGGTCACAAGCAAGGCGTCGACACACTGGAGACGATCCTCAATGCGGTGGCGGAGCGAGGCATACCCTATCTCACCGTTTACGCCTTCAGTACTGAGAACTGGCAGCGACCCAAGAGCGAGGTCGACTACATCATGCAGCTCCTCGCCGAGGCTCTCTGTCAGTACGCAGATCGCTTCGTACGAGAGGGAGTACGTCTACGAGCCATCGGAGACCTAGACCAGCTCCCGCCTCAAGTCGCTCAGCAGCTCAGAGACGCCATGGAGCAGACGAGAGTAGGTAAGCGCATCACCCTTACGATAGCTCTCAGCTACTCCGCCTACACAGAGGTGAGCTACGCAATTCGACAGATAGTTGATGACGTGCAGTCTGGACGCTGTAGCGAGGCGGACTTGCTTCGTCAAGACTTGATAAATGATTACCTTTACACCCGAGATATGCCGATGCCCGACCTGCTCATTCGCACAGGCGGAGAGCAGAGACTATCTAACTTCCTTTTGCTCCAGATGGCGTACACGGAGCTTTACTTCACTGACATATTATGGCCTGACTTTGATGAGACTGCACTAGACAAAGCACTAGAGGACTATGCTTCACGCCAGAGACGCTTTGGCAAGATAGACGAGGATGCATAGACTAGTGCCTCATCTGAATAGATTACGACAGACCTAACGCTACTTAACAGAACAAAGACCTATCAGCCCCTTGCTAATTACAACAATGCAACGATACCACAACATACTCATAGCTCTCATAGCTCTTATGACGCCTCTGACGATTTCCTCAGTGCGTGCACAAGAGACCTTGACTAGCTCTGCGGACACCATCTATGCCCCCCAAATAGACTACGCACATCCGGTCACTAAGACCATCGCCGGAGTGACAATCACAGGGGCGCAAGGCTACGACCAAGAAGTCTTGCTAGGATATACAGGTCTCAAGGTGGGCGAGCGCATAGAGATACCAGGCGCAGCAACGACAGCCGTCGTACAGCAGTTCACACGCAATGGGCTATTCGCCAATGCACGCATCCTCGCCACTAAGTATGTGGGCGACAAGGTGTGGCTGGAGGTGCAGCTAGAGCAACACCCTCGGATCGCATCGGTCACCTTCCACAACATCAAGAAGTCTGAGCAGGAAGACCTAGAGACGAAGACGGGACTACGAGAGAGTATGCAGCTCTCACCAAACGTCCTCGATCGCACGGAGCAACTCATCCAAAAGTACTACAACGAGAAGGGGTACAGTGAGATGGAAGTAACCTTCGATCAGGAGCCAGACCTATCTCGTGAGGGCTATGTCAAGCTCGGCATCACCGTGGATAAGAAGTACAAAACGAAAGTAGCAAACATCTACTTCTCAGGAAACAAAGCACTCTCCGACACCGAGCTGCGCAAGGCGATGAAGAAGACAAACGAGACCTTCCGACTCAACCGAGGCAACCTGTGGAACTCTCTCCTCGAGCTCTTCCAGAGCAAGAAGTTCATCCAAGATGCCTATCGGGAGGATCTGCACAACATCCTGAACGCTTACCACAAGGCGGGCTACCGTGATGCAGAGATTCTGTCAGACTCCATCGCCCGCAACCCGAAAAACGACAAGCAAATCGACATTTATATCCGACTAGCCGAGGGGCAACGCTACTATATTAAGGATATCAACTTCGTCGGTAATACGAAGTTTCCTACGCCACTCCTCGAAGCTATGCTAGGAATGCACAAAGGAGACGTCTACGATCAGGATCGTCTGACCAAGCGTCTCTATGTCGATGAGGATGCCGTCACCAGTCTTTACTATAACAACGGATATATCTTCTCAGGCATAGATCCAGTAGAGACTTATGTCGAGGGAGACTCGGTCTCTCTAGACCTGCGTATTGTAGAGGGACCGCAAGCTACTATAGATAAGATCATCATCCGAGGCAACCACGACATCTACGAGGAGGTGATTCGTCGTGAGCTATATACCAAGCCAGGAAAGCTCTTTAGCAAGGAGGATATGATGAACTCCTGGATGACCCTCAATCAGCTTGGGCACTTTGATCCAGAGAAGAGCTTCCCCACACCGATACCCAATCAGCAGGATGGTACCGTAGATATTGAGTACTCGCTACAGCGACGCAACAACGACAAGTTTGAGCTCTCCTTCGGTTGGTCGCAGGCCGGCATCATCGGACGCGCTGGTGTCAACTTCACCAACTTCTCTATCTACAACCTCTTCCACCCGAAGGCTTACCGAGGACTCATCCCACAGGGAGACGGGCAGACGCTCTCCTTCAATGCGATGAGTAATGGTCGCTACTATCACTCCTTCAGTCTACAATTCTCCGATCCTTGGTTTGGAGGCAAGCGTCCGAACTTCTTCTCCGCTTCGCTCTTTTACTCCATGCAGACCGCTATCGATACCCGTTACTACAACAACCGTACCCAAGGAATGGGCTACTATCCCGGATACTACGGTGGATACGGCGGTTATGGCGGATACGGAGGCTACGGCTATGGCGGGTACGGTGGCTATGGTTATGGCTACGATGGTGGCTATAGACAGTCGCTGATGGAAAACTCCTACAACCCCAATCAGTCAATGCACATCTTCGGAGCGGCCATCGGCTTCGGTAAGCGTCTCAACTGGCCAGACAACTGGTTTAGTATCAACGCTACGCTCAACTACAGCCACTACTACCTTCGTGACTGGGTTTATGAGACCTTTCAGGGTTTCCACAATGGGCACGCGAATGATATCAGTCTCACGCTGGCACTCTCTCGCAACTCGATTGATAACCCAATCTACACTCGTCGAGGCTCCTCCTTTACCCTCTCGGTCAGTGCCACGCCTCCTTACTCACTATGGGATGGCATCGACTACAGCAATCCTAACCTTAAGGCGAGCGACCGGTACCGCTTCGTCGAGTATCACAAGTGGAAGTTCTCCGGCAAGGTCTTCACACCGCTTATGAACCCTGCTACAGTCAAGTACACGCCCGTCCTAATGAGTCGTCTTGATGCGGGCTTCATCGGGCACTACACGCCGTTCAAGCGCTCACCCTTCGGCACCTACTACATGGGAGGTGACAATATGAGTGGCTATGTAGGCAACTTCCTCAATGAGACCGTCCCGCTACGTGGTTACAGCAACGGTTCGATAGCTGGTGGCAACTACGACTACGCCTACGCTTATATGCGTATGATGGCTGAGCTACGTGTGCCGATTCTCTTTGAGGGGCAGTACAACGTATGGGCAGTCGCTTTCCTTGAGGCGGGTAATGCGTGGCGAGACATCAGCAGCTTTAACGCATTCAATCTCAAGCGCTCGGCCGGTGTCGGCTTCCGTATCACGCTACCCTTCCTAGGTATGCTCGGACTGGACTGGGGCTACGGCTTTGACAAGCCAGACGGCTCCTCACAGCGTGGCGGTAGCAACATTCACATCGTCATGGGTCAGGAGTTTTAGTCCCCTTAGCGTATGAGTACGAGGCTTGCTCCACTTAAACAAACAAGTACCCAAGCCATCTATATACACTAGTACAGACCTTCTAAACATCTATATTATGAGAAAGCATCTATATCTCCTCACACTCCTCCTAGCCCTTACGCTGGGAGCATCAGCACAGAAGTTTGCCCTTGTGGACATGCAGTATATCCTCAAGAACATCCCCAACTATGAGATGATGAACGAGCAGCTTGAGACTGTCTCTAAGCGTTGGCAGCAGGAAGTCAAGACGCTCCAAGACAAGGCCGAGACGCTCTACAAAAAGTATCAGAGCGACCTCGTCTTCCTCACCGCCGAGCAAAAGCGTCAGCGCGAAGAGGAGATCGTCAAGACAGAACAGCAGGCCACTGAGCTACAGGGTAAGTACTTCGGTCCCGAGGGCGAGCTCTTCGATCGTCGCTCTAAGATGATTAAGCCCCTACAGGACGAGATATGGCAAGCCATCAAGGAGATTGCCTCTCAGAGCGGTTTCCAGCTGGTCCTAGACCGATCCACCGCGGGTATCGTCTTTGCCAATCCATCTATCGACATCAGTGACCAGGTTCTAGAGAAGCTAGGCTACGGTCGCATGCGATAATCTACACAAGCATAATCAACTATTTTAAAAAGATAACAATGAAAACAAAGAATCTGTTTCTAACCCTACTCCTACTCTTGCTACCTGTCGTAGCTACGGCTCAGCAGAAGATAGCAGTCGTCAACTCACAGGAGCTCCTCACCGCTATGCCTGATATGAAGGTCGCTCAGGACCGTCTCCAGGAGCTTGACAAGAAGTACACCGCAGAGATGCAGACGATGAACGACGAGTATCAGAAGAAGCTAGAACTCTATATGAAGGACAAGGATGGACTCTCCGAGGCACTTCTCAAGAGCCGTGAGCAAGAACTCGCTGACCTACAGAACCGCATCCAGCGCTCCTATCAGGCTATGCAGCAGGATATGGAGAAGCAGCAGGGCACCCTCATGGCACCCATCCAGCAGAAGATAGTAGAGGCGATCAAGAAGGTCGGTGATGCAGGTGGCTACACCTACGTCATGGAGGCTACGATGATGCTCTACTCTGGTCCATCAGCTGTAGATATCACAGCTCAGGTTAAGAAGCAACTAGGACTCTAGTCCCCACAGAGGAGCCAGCTATCACACGTGGCTCCTATCACTAGGCTGGGCTCCTAAGAGGACTCCTGCACATCAGACAGCCCCATCTCTGACACAGTCGGAGGTGGGGCTGTCGCATTGTACCCTGCGAATTGTCGTCACGGCATCTCGTAGAGACTGTTGCATAAAGGCGAATCGCTGTGTTGCTTTCGGGATTCGCTTTTATGCAACAGTCTTCAATACGGAGTCTGTACGGATCGTGTGCTCTCCCACGAAGTCATCCTTCGCTAGGTGGTCAGACCCTGGTGCCTTAAAAGTAAAATGAGCGTGCTGACTGATAGTCAACACGCTCACTTCATTTGTTAGCATCGGGAGACAATAAGGCAGCCCCCCTACGCTATTCGTTTGTCCCAGGTCTCTGCGACCTGTCAGACTAGCATCTTACTCAAAGGGGAAGCTCTTGATGAGTGCCTCGGCCTTATTCATCTGCTCGTACATGACGACGTCATCCTCGACACGAGGACATACCTTGCGGAAGCTAGCGAGGAAGCCCTCAAGACGCTCCGAGGTCTTCATAGGACGACGGAACTCGATCGCCTGAGCTGCATTGAGTAGCTCGATACCGAAGAGACGATAGAGGTTTGCGATGAGAGGCATGAGCTTCGTCGCTGCGTTGGCTCCCATAGAGACGTGGTCCTCCTGACCATTGCTGGAGACAATGCTGTCACTAGCTGCTGAGTGGCAGTACATTTTGTTTTGGCTGACCATAGCAGCAGCGGCATACTGCGGTATCATGAAGCCACTGTTGAGACCAGGATTGGCAACGAGGAACTCTGGCAGGTCACGTAGCCCGAGGATGAGCTGAGCGACACGACGCTCCGAGATATTGCCTAGCTCAGCGAGAGCTATAGCGAGGAAGTCGTAGACAATCGCAAGAGGCTGGCCGTGGAAGTTACCACCTGAGACGACCATATCGTCATCGGGGAAGACCGTGGGATTGTCAGTAACTGAGTTGATCTCAGTCTCTACGACACTACGCACGTAAGCGATGGCGTCACGCGAAGCTCCATGTACTTGGGGGACGCAGCGGAAGCTGTAGGGGTCCTGTACCTGAGGCTTGGGCTTAGCAATCATCTCACTACCCTTGAGTAGCTCGCGCATATGGGCAGCGACTTGTATCTGTCCCTGGTGTGGGCGGATCTGATGCAGACGGTCATCGTAAGGAGCGTCCAGACCTGCGAACGCCTCTAGCGAGAGAGCTGCACACCAATCTGCTGCTAGCTCGAGACGCTCTGCTTGTATGAGTGCATAGACACCGTGTGAACTCATGAACTGAGTACCGTTGAGCAGAGCTAGACCCTCTTTGCTCTTGAGCTTGATGGGCTCCCAGCCAAACTTAGCGAGGACCTCGCAGGAGGGGAGCTTCTCTCCCTTGTAGCGTACCTCGCCATAGCCGATGAGCGGTAGGAAGAGGTTGGCTAGAGGAGCCAAGTCACCTGATGCGCCTAGTGAGCCGCGGTCATAGACGACGGGCAGGACGTCCGCATTGAGCATGTCGACGATACGCTGTACGGTCTCGACCTGGACACCACTATTTCCAATCTGCAGGGCATGAGCCTTCAGGAGGAGCATGAGGCGAATGATGGGCTCTGCGACCTCGTCACCACAGCTGCAAGCGTGGCTCTTGACGATGTTCTCCTGAAGCTTCGTGAGCTGATCAGGCGATATGGTGCGGTTACAGAGTGAGCCAAAGCCCGTTGTGACACCGTAGATAGGCTTGTCGACCTCCTCGACCTTGCGGTCTAGATAGTTCCGACAATGCTCGATGCGCTGGATAGCCTCAGGTGAGAGGGTGAGCTCGAAATGATTCTCTAGATACTCTCGGCATAGCCCGATGGTGAGCTGCTCGCTACCGATGGCGAATGTTTTGCGTGCTGACATATTTCTCTACTTACAAGCTTCCTTAGTGTACTCTATGACCTTAGCCTCACGCTCGATGACCTCGCGCTCGAGACGATCTGCCTCAGCGGTCATATCGGCAACGTACTGCTCGTCCTTGATGGATGTGAGGTTGATGCGAACGTTAAAGAGAGCACCGATGATAGCATTGCGTGCAGACATCATAGCTACACAGCCATCGGTGACGGCGTTTTGGTTACCATTGGCGACGACCTCCTCGATATCGCTGAGCAGGCTGTAGACACGGCGAGCGACCTCCATGGGGACGTTAGCAGCAATCTTGGTAGCCTCTTGAATCTGGGCAGAGCGTGCAGCCTTCTCTTCGTCAGTCTCTTTGGGCATCTGGAACGCTGCAAAGACGACGTTGTATGCCTCGCTATCACGATCTACGTCGAGGACCAACTGCTGACGAATCTTCTGGACACGCTCGACGAGTTGCTTCATCTGCTCCTCGACCTCGGCATACTTTTTCTTGCCAATAGTGAGTCCTGCGACCATCTCAGTAAGTGCAGCTGAGATAGCACCGCTGAGTGCTGAGATGCTACCACCTCCAGGTACAGGATCCTTGCCTGCGGTGACGTCAAGGAGCCCCTTGACGGTCAAGTCTGTTAGACTATTATTCATAGATTGTTTGAGATTGTTTATTTGTTAATTAGTTCGGATGCGACTAGTCTTGCTAGAAGACTAAACGCTGGGCGCGGGCGTCACCAGTTTGTTTTCGTAGACGGTACCCGCCTTGATGGTGGCTCGTACGAGGTTGACACCAAAGTGGTAAGAGAGGAACTTGTACGAGGGGAAGCGTAGGAGAGCTAGGTCACCCGCCTTGCCGACCTCGATGCTTCCTATCTGGTCTGCACGACCGATGGCGGCAGCACCATTGAGCGTAAGTGCTGTGACGGCCTCCTCGACGGTCATACCCATATAGATGGTCGCTAGAGCGAACATCAGCGGAATGGAGGAGCTGAAGCAGCTCCCTGGGTTGAGATCGGAAGCGACAGCTACGGCACAGCCTGCATCAATCATACGACGTGCGGGCGCATACTCCTCGCCGAGACTGAAGGCGGTACAGGGGAGGCATGTTGCCACGGTGTCACTCTGAGCCAAAGCTTTGATACCAGCATCGGATATCTGTAGGAGATGATCCGCAGAGAGACATCCTAGCTCGACTGCTAGCTCAGCACCACCGAAGGAGACAATCTCGTCGGCGTGCATCTTAACTTTGAGCCCTAGCTCCTTAGCACGAGTCAAGAGGATGCGTGTCTGCTCATGGTCGAAGACGCCCTTCTCTGTAAAGATATCGCAGCACTCAGCCAAGCCTCGCTCTACGACTACTGGCATGACCGTGTCACAGAGGTAGTGGATGAAGTCTGTGGAGCGGCCCTTGTACTCGGGCGGGGTGTCGTGCGCTCCCATGAAGGTGGGGTAAAGGTCTATCGGGTGCTGCTCCTGTAGCGTCCGGATAACCTCCAGTTGCTTAATCTCGGTGTCCAGTTCCATACCGTAGCCACTCTTAGCCTCGACGGTGGTAACACCCATAGACAGCATAGCGTCTAGATGCGCAGAGGCACGCTGGGTAAGCTCCTCAGCCGTTGCACTACGGGTCGCCTTCATCGTATTGGCTATACCACCGCCACGCTCCATAATGCTCATATAGCTGTCGCCAGCTAGTCGCCACTGGAACTCGTCCTCACGGTAGCCCCCGAAGATGAGGTGGGTGTGACTATCGACGAAGCCTGGCAAGACGCATCCGCCCTGAGCGTCATAAGCGACGCAGTCAGCGTGGTCTACTTGCTCAGCTTCTTGCATGGTTCCGACGAAAGCTATCTTGCCTTGTCGGACGATGATGGCGGCTGGTCCCTCGATGACTCCGAGCTGACGCATCGCCTCAGCACCGTGCTGTGCGGTAGAGCCCGGACGGGTTACGATTTGACCGATGTTGTATAGGTAGAGATTAGACATTAGATTTTAGAAGTTAGAGGTTAGAGAGTAGAGTTTCTAGGCTTTCTAGGTACACTAGTGTCCCTAGTGATACTAGTTGTACTGGGGAGACTAGCTATCCTAGAGACTCTACTCTCTAGTTGGTAAAACGTTCTCTTTGAACTACTCCATCATGCGGAGCTCGAGAATCTGAGTCTCGCAGAAGTTCTCGATGCCGAGGTAGTACTCAGCGCAGTCAATGAGTGCCTTCATAGGTACGAGACCGATGACCTCAGCACCTACGATCTCGACACCGTAGCGACGAGCCTCCATACGTACCATCTCGTGAGCACGATAGACGGCTGTCTTGGTGTAGTCGGTGAGGTTCATAGAGACCTGTACGATGTGCCTGTCGGTCAGCTCTACGCCCATAGCCTTGCAGAAGCGTAGACCGCCACCGATATGACGTACCTTCTTAGCAATCGCATCAGCGATAGAGAGGTCAGAGGTGTTGAGGTTGACATTGTAAGCAACGAGTGGCATACGAGCTCCGACGGCAACGACGCCTGCTGTGGGGTGGATGTCAGCTGGACCGAAGTCTGGGTGCCACTCATCCTCGTGAATCTTCTCAGCCATACCCTCGAACTGCCCCTTGCGAATCTTAGCGAGATTCTCACGATGAGGAGCTGAAGCACTCTTCTCATAGAGGAAGACAGGTACACCGATGCGCTCGCCTATCTCCTTACCAACTTCCTTAGAAAGCTCGATAGCCTCCTCCATCTCCATATTGCGGATGGGGATAAAGGGGATAACGTCTACAGCTCCCATACGTGGGTGCTGCCCCTCATGCTTGGTCATATCGATTACCTTGACAGCAATCTCGACAGCCTCGAGGACAGACTTACGGACAGCCTCGGGCTCACCCATGACGGTCACGACGCAGCGGTTGTGGTCCTCGTCATTGCTGTAGTCTAGGAGCTTGACACCCTCGGTTGCTCTAAAGGGTTGTACGATTTGCTCAATCTTTGCTTTGTCACGTCCCTCGCTAAAGTTGGGGACACACTCTACGATCTTTGTCTGAATAGCCATTGTATTACTTATATATAGTGTTATATTTTTTGATGTCCTAACAAGCCTTTTTGAGAAGCTCTTCTCAAACGTCCCGCTAAGTTACTGATTATTTGCAGGCCAATCAAGCACTTTCGGGTGAAGTTTGAGCAAGCATCGTCTATTAGTTCTTATAGTAAGTTCGCTTGATGCGGGGCGATAGCTTGGAGATTACCTCGTATGGGATGGTTCCTATGCGATCTGCGAGGTCACTCACCTGCAAGCCAGGCACACCGAAGAGGATTACTTCATCGCCCTCTGCGACATTACCGTTGAGAGCTGTGAGATCAACCATGCAAGTATCCATACAGACGTTGCCCACGATCGGACAGAGCGTGTCGTGAATCATGACACTCCCGACGCCACAGCTGAAGCGCCTATCATAGCCGTCGGCATAGCCAATCGGGATGATACCAATCTGCCCACCAGGAGCTACCTGCCCCCGTCGTCCATAGCCGACCGTCTCTCCGTCAGGGATTGTCTTAATCTGTAAGAGCGTCGTGCGTAGTTTAGCGACAGGTTCGAGGGTGAGACTACCCGTAGCACTGATACCATAGAGGCCTACTCCTAGACGAGCCATATCGTAGTGATGATGGTTGTATCGCTCGATGCCCGCTGTATTTTGTACATGTCGTAGAGGACGATAAGAAAGCTGGCTCGTAAGGTAGTCTGCACCCTCATCATAGAGGGCAAACTGTCGCTCCGTAAAGTCGTTCATCGTCGGCTCATCGGCAGCCGCCAAGTGCGTAAAGATACTCTGCACCCGTATCAACGGCTCCACCTCATGCAGTGTCTGAGCAAGGTGCTCTAGAGTTGCTCTGTCTGGCGTGAAGCCAGTACGGTGCATACCTGTGTCTAGCTCGATATGAACGGGGTAATGGCTCAGCCCCTGACGCTCCACGTGCCGGGCAAACTCTCGGAGGATGCGCTCGTTGTAAATCTCAGGCTCTAGACGACTCTGCGTCATCACCTCAAAGGCTTCTACCTCGGGGTTCATCACAATAATCGGAAGAAGGATTCCTTTGCTGCGTAGCTCCTTGCCCTCATCTGCTAGTGCCACCGCCAGAGCTGCGAGGTCTTGCTGCTCCAGAGCCTTGGCCAGCTCGTAAGCTCCGATACCGTAACCCTGTGCCTTGGCCATAACGATGATACGTGTCTCAGGTGAGAGGAGCGCTTTGTAGCTCTTCAAGTTGCTCACCAAAGCCTCTAGGTCTATCTCTAGTGTGGTCTCGTGTACCTGCTTGGCTAGATGCTGTACGATACGCTCGAACTGGAACTGTCTGGCTCCTTTGACCAGGATCTCCGCCTGGCTGATGGTGCCGAGCAGGTCATCGGCCAGGAGTTGGTCGGTCGTCTCGTAGAAGGCGGTCTTCCCTTCCCCACTCCTCTGGAAGTAGTCCTGATAGTTGCACAGCTCCCGTCCCACACCGATGAAGAGCGTGTGCGGATACTGTGCGATCATCTCGCCCACCTGCTTGTAAAGGTCTCGTGGGAGCTGAGCACTTTGCAGGATATCGGATAGAATGATGACTGCCTGCTGGTGGGAAGTGGCGGTGCGCTGCTTCTGAAAGTCGAGCGCGATGCGTAGCGAATTGATATCGTTGTTGTAGGCATCGTTGATTAGTCGGTTACCCGCCTGCCCCTCCTTGACCTCCAGTCTCATCTCGATTGCCTCCAGAGTTGCAAAGCGGGCCAGCACCGCCTGGCGCTGAGCCGTGGTGAGTGGCAGGAGGCCAATGAGACAGAGACAGTGCGTAGCGTTTTGTATAGAGGCTTGATCCGCAAAGGGAATGGTCACCGTGCTGCTCTCATCCGCATGCTGAGCAGTAATGGTTGTAGTGCCGTCCCCTGGGCTCGTATAGGAGACGTGGTAGTAAGCCTTTCCTGGTGTAAGGCTCCAGCCGATAGCTTTGTCCGAGAGGCCCAAGTTGTCGATGCCTCGCTGTATCTCATCGCTGTCGGCATCGTAGACAAAGTGGTCGGCATCGACAAAGAGCTGGAGCTTCTCCTCGATTTTCTGGTTGAGCGAGACAAAGTTCTCCTGATGCGCCGCCCCAATGTTGGTCAAGATACCGAGCGTCGGTCGTATGATACGCTGGAGACGTAGCATCTCCATCGGCATCGAGATCCCCGCCTCAAAGATAGCGAGCGTATGCTCCTCCTCCATATTAAGTATCGAGAGCGGGACACCTAGCTGCGAGTTGTAGCTCTTTGGTGAGCGCACGATGCGATAGCAGCCTGAGAGAAGGTGGTAGAGAAACTCCTTGACGACCGTCTTGCCGTTGCTCCCCGTGATGCCGACGACTGGGTAGTCGTAGCGCATACGCCAGTGACTAGCGATCTGCTGTAGCGCGCGGAGCGTCTCCTGCACCTGTACGATATTAGCATCAGGGTAGCGCTCCACATAGGGTTCGATCGGCTCGCAAATGAAGAAAGCTCGCACCCCATGCTCATAGAGCTGAGGAATGTACTTATGTCCGTCACCAGAGGCGGTACGCATAGCGAAGAAGAGGCTATCGTTCGGGGAGGAGAGTTTACGACTATCCGTTAAGATATGTCGTATCGGACGCTCATCGACGAGATGCGTCTGTATAGGACGAAGGTAATCAAGGATGTTTTGCAGTGTAGACATTATAGTATTGTAGTAGGAGGTCTTAACAATTCGACGATGGAGGCTGTGCAGAGCTTCTCGCCATATTGCTCACGACAGTGTGCTATGCGCTCAGCTATCTGAGCCTGCAGACGCTCGGCTCCGTGTGGCGTCTTGGGACGATGCTGTGAGAGTTTGCGGAGACGCTGGGCCGACTGGCGCATCTCCAGCTCGCGCGCCTCTTGGCTTGCCCAGTAGGCGACGAAGTGCTCTGCGATGTAAGCGACAGCTTCTTCAGACGGATGCGTCAAGTCACTAGCGTAGAAGCGGTAGTCCCGTAGCTCATCATGTAGGATTTCATAAGCGGGGAAGTAGTGACAGGCGGGTAGCTCTCGACAGAGCGTGTCACAGAGGATACGTAGCTTACTCTTCGACAGGTTACTCTCCGCCAAGCCGTCCTGTAGGTAGCGCACGGGGCTAACCGTGAGTACTACCTGCAACGGATGCTTTGCGAGAAGCCGTGAGAGCGTCGCGAGCATACGCTCTTGCAATAGGTCAAGGGGGAGGTCCCGTCTGTCGAAGAGACGGGCGGGCAGTTGCTGGCAGTTTGCCACGGCACGGCCACCCTCTGCCAAGTAATAAACCTGCGTAGTGCCGAGCGTGATCCAGAGCCAGTCCGCCTCAGCCAGTCGACGATGAGCCGTATGCCATAGCTGAGCAGTCGCCTCCTGTAGCTCCTCCTGGCTCTCGCCATAGATTGCACTATGGTGACGCAGACTATAGTAGAGTCCGTCGCGCTCTATAATATAAGGAGTGTAGTCGGGGCGGTGCTGCTCATCGAGGAGCAGGTCCTCCAGCGTGTCGCAGATACTGATGGGGTTGTAAAGGGTACCGTAAGGGTTAACCAGTACGTCATACCCTAGATGTCTCACATACTCGCCTATATGCTCACTAAAGCAGGAGCCAAGAGTCAAGATACGATCCCCGTAGCGCCCCGCTATAGCTGTCGGCAGAGGAGCTATCTCAATCGGTGTGAACCACTGTATGGATCTGGAGGTGAGCATCTAGAGAATTGTCAAGGCGCAGAGCCACTACAAAGGTACAAAAAAGCGGGTAGCACTCGTCTGAGTACTACCCGCAGGCCGTTGTGCCAGAGAGCGTCGGTGTACCACCAAACCAGATGAGTGACCGACCACTCATCCTCTCGCCACCACTAGAAGCGAGCCACTATTCCCACCGAATAGTCTCTCGTGTTCACATCGGCCAATGATGAGGGAATCGTGCTAAACAGACTAACACGTCCGAAGAGTCCGAAGTAGCCGTACCCAATCTCACCTCGTAAGTCTAGTCCGAAGGGACGCACATTGAGATCATTGTCCACGAGCGTGCTGACGCGCTCATCGAGTGAGCGGGTACGAGACTTTTGCAGGCAGACAATCTTAGGGACCACAGCCAGCGAACTCCAGGCGTTCGTCTCGCCCCAGGAGAGTGAGAGACCTACGGGCATCTCAATGGAGAGGATATCCAGTTGCGTCCGTGCATAGCCCACGCCCGTAGGCTCCTGCTTGAAGGTAGTCAGCCCCTCATCGTCACGCTGTAGCGCATACTTCTTATCAAAGGCGAAGGTACTCCTCACGAACGATGTACCTACGTTGAATGCCCACGGGCTACGCCCGATCTGAAGAATACCGTAAACTCCAAATTCGTAGCGCATAGAGCCCCAGAAGCGTTGCTTGCCACTCCAGTCGGGTGCGGTGAAAAGGTTCCAACCAAGGGAACCGACGAAGTGATAAGAGACATCCCCCACCAGAGTCTTGTAGACGATTGCTTTGCCATCTTGCTTGTGTACAGCACTGACACGAGAGCGGTTCCACGCTGACTGGCGACCACCCCTCGTCCATACCTTATCTATATAGAGTGGCACGTTTTGCTCCTGACCTTCTGGAAGTCGGTGAGCCACCTCTATCTGACTATCCTTCTCCCCGCGCATCACATAGACCGTGCGGTCGGCGAGGTCGATCGTATCGCATGTTGCCACCGTCTGCCCCGTTGCTCCTAGCGTAGAGAGTAGTAGAGTGACCAGTGCAAATAAGGGTAATGTATAAACTCTTGAGTACATAGTGACGATACGATTAGAAAGTGATACTGAGTCCAGCCGTGAGGAGTCCCTTGTTATTGTACCCGCTCATAGCGTCTTTGACGAGGAGTAGCGACTGAGGCGTGTAGTGCACGTATAGTCCGATAGGTCTAAAGTCTACAAATGCGCCATAAGTCATCGACAGCGGAGGCGTCGCCTCTGTCGTGGTGCGCTCCTTATGACGGTCACCATACTGCTTGTGCATCACATACTCCTTGTACTTAATCTGAGGGATTACCTCGATACCGATGCGCATACGACTATTCATCATCGGGCGCATCCCCAGCGTAATCGGGAGCGATATGTAGCGCGTCACCAGCTTGCTCTGGCGTAGCCCCATCGTCGTCTCGTCGTAGTGGCTCTGGTGTAGCTCGTTGCGCTCCCGACTAGGCGTGAAGTAATAGCCATCACGCAGACTGTAACTGCGTCCCTCCAGGGCAAAGTCAAAGCCGACGAAGTAGCGTCCCTTGATATAGTACCTATACCCTATCGGAGCTACCATATAGTGGTTGAAGCAGGGGGTCGCAGCGTGCGCGAAAGCATCGCCCAGCATCATCGTCGAGCCGAAGTAGAGCTTCGGGAAGAGCCGTATCGTACCCCAGCGAAAGCTGTTGTCATCGTAGAGCCCAAATGTACCCCCCAGTCCCGAGAGTACCTGACGTAACTCACGCTCCATTGAAAATGCAGTCGTCTCCATGCGACGCACGCGGTGCCGCTCGTTGTAGTCGACAAGGGTCACGTCCGTCTGATCCTTACCAGTCTCTATAGTGAGTTTGTAGTCATCCCGCTCGATGATTGTATCTGGAGCGAGAGTCGTCGCTGAGGGGGTAGCCTCTAGCCAGCTTGTAGCGAGCAGGAGGAGTAAGCCCGAGAGCAGACATCCGCGTAGCGAAGCGTGTAAGTGGTACTGCATAGGTTGTTGAGATATGATGTAACTAACGCAATATGCGTCTTGACCACAAAGTTAGAAAAATATGGCTAACCGACAAGCTCGCCCGCAGGGCTGACGCATTATAATGAGACTGTTGCAAAAGTCAACAGGCTCACAATGTGTCTCCCCTGCCCTCTAATCTCTAATTACCCTCCTTTCTCGAATATCCACGTGGAGAATCCGTTTTCACCGACACAGCACCGTGTTGATATGTCGTCGAGGCTAAATTATTGTAGCGATCCAACGTTGCATTTCTTAATTGAATATACGGAAGCCATGTGTAGAGTCTCTAGACTACTGCGGAAAGCGCACGGCAGTGCTAGAGAGGAGCGCAAGAGCGCAAGAACCAGAGTCGTCACCACGAGGCTCTCTAGGCAGTCTATCGACTAAGCGAGCAGTCATGCTCACAGAGAGTTCATCGTCACCACTGGTTCCAGTGGATTACCTCGTCGGGATGCTTGCGCTTCTTCTCTCGTGTCGGTTGCTCGGAGTAGCCGAGGAGGATGTCTAGGACCACCTGACGACTGCTCGGTATGCCCAGCTCCTTGCGCAGGGCTGCATCGTTAATCCAGCCGAGGATGCAGCTCCCGATGCCCTCCGCCTGTGCTGCGAGGACGATATGTGCCACGAGGATACCTAAGTCTATCGGACGGTAATCCACGCCCATCACACGGCTCCCCATCCGCGCTATCCAGCGCCCTCGCTCTGCCACAATCAGTAGATGCACAGGAGCCTCCAGGGCAAACTTATTCATCTTGGTGACGCCCTTGATAACCGCTGGGCCTACTCGCCGTACAGCTTCCGGCTCGGCAACAGCCACGATGCTCCAGGGCTGCTGATTGGTCGCTGAGGGTGCCAGCAGGGCGTTGTTCAGAATACGATCCAGCACCTCTTGTGGCACAGGGCGATCGGCAAACCTCCGATCACTCTGACGCTCCCGGTAGAGAGCATATAGGTCTTCTGCTTTCATAGCTACATAGGGGTCTAGTCAAACGAACGGAGACGAGCGATATACTTGCCCAAGATATCAAACTCTAGGTTGACAACGCTCCCTACTGTAAAGTATTTGAAGTTCGTATGTTCTAGCGTATATGGGATGATTGCTACCTCGAATGAGCACTCCTGCGAATTGCAGACGGTAAGGCTCACACCATTGACCGTCACGGAGCCCTTCTCGACTGTCATATAGCCCTGGCGCATCATCTCACGATCCACCTCATAGGCAAAGGTGAAGTAGTGACTTCCGTCCATCTCTCGGACAGCCGTACAGCGAGCCGTCTGATCCACATGCCCCTGCACGATGTGACCATCCAGACGACCGCCGAGCATCATACTGCGCTCTACATTGACATAATCGCCTACCTGTAGGAGCCCCAAGTTGCTACGGTCGAGTGTCTCCTGGACAGCGGTCACCGTGTAGCCGCCCTCCTCGAGCGAGACGACGGTCAGGCAGACGCCGTTGTGTGCGATACTCTGATCTATCTGCAACTCTCCGGCAAAGCTACAGGCGAGTGTGATGTGCAGGTTGCTTCCCTCACGGGTGAGGCGGCGCACCTGCGCCATGCCTTCTACTATTCCACTAAACATATCTATTTGGTTTGCTCTTATTGACTTGTTACTCCGCAAAGATACGAAATCATTACTGTCCCTGCGCAATCGTATATAAAGAGACTGTTGCAAAAGTCTACAGGATCACAATCTGGCTTGCAAGATTGTCCAGACTTTGCAGAAAGGATGAAGCGCAAGACGCTGAGGGTGAGGTCTGAATGGAGCATACATCCGTATGTGACCGAAGCCGAATCCCGAAAGCAACACAGCGATGCGCCTTTATGCAACAGTCTCATAAAGAGATTGCCTTCCGACAATCCATAAGAAAGGAGCGTGATAAGGCACTATATCCTTACCACGCTCCTAGCTATCTAACGGGTGGGCTGTGCGTACCTAGTCTATCTAGTGACACTAGCCCCTGATGAGACTGACTCTAATCTGAGACGATGGTCTCGCTACAGCTGCCTCTACTTGGTGATGTACTGTGTGAAAGTACCCGTCGCCGTCTGCATTACGACGACGTAGCGACCAGCAGACAGCGTAGAGAGATCTACGACGCGTCCGGGCTGATCAATCTGCATCACACTAACGCCCTCGACGGTCAGCACGCGGAGCGTCAGCACCTCTGCACTATTCTCCAGATAGAGCTGAGCCGTAGCGTCGAGCTGCGTAGGATAAGCGATTGGTTCGAGAGCACGCTCTACCTCGCTGACGCCTACAGGAGCGTAAGCACCACCATTCTCGTAGACGACCTCTACTGTGTAGCTGTCGGTCGTACTACCCGTGGGGTCTTGGTAATCGTTGGATGTGAGCCCCTCGGCGATGACCTTGCCATTCTTGAGGAGCTTGTAGCTCTTGACCTTGGGGAAGGGTACGGGTACCTTACCCTTGGCAAAGCAGTCGAAATCCTTGAGCTTCTCTACACGGTCAGAAGGTGCGAATACGAAGCGCATTGCGTGATACTCGTTAGGCGCTGTGGAGCCCCTGTACTTGCTCTCGGGAAGTGGGACCATCATCTGGTTGATTAGAATGAAGCCATCTAGGTAAGGACGTATTTCATCGTTGGTACCCTTGACACAGACGACGCCCGCGGGGTTGTCCTTGTTTGTGATACCACAGCCGATGAAGAGGTCATTCATAGGATTTATCTTGAAGGGCTTGTCCAGAACTACTGTGACCCACTCACCGGGCTTCCAGTCTTCTGGGACATTGAAGAACTGCTCATACGTCACACCAGCCATACCACCCAGCATGTCATTACGCTCAGCACCATTGCGTACAATGATCGTATAGCGCTGCGCTTTCTCAGGCTCGGGGAGGTTAAGGAGCGTGTCGGGGATGAGTCGTACTGCATAGAGCGTCGGACTATCCTCTCCTACGAAGCGATCACTGGCGATACGTACCGTCAGGTTGTAGCGAGTAGGCGTAGAGTAACGGTAACTAGTGAACTCTGCCTTGGGATGCTCGTAGGAGATGAACTCCATCTTCTCGGGATCGGGATAGCCAAAGAGAGAGACCTCCTGCAGGTTGGCAGGCTCACTCCAAGTGACGAAGACACCATTGCTACTAGCCTTAGGAGTAGCTGTCATAGTACGTACAGCATTGCCCCAGTAGGCACCCTGCTCGATGAGGTCAGACTTGCCAGAGGTGCGCTCTGCATCTTCTGAATTCTCATCCTCAGACGTTGCCTGAGTGCCGTAGTCATAGCGCACCTGTACTCCGTAAACGACAGAGCCCTCACGAGACGAGTCTCCAAGAGCGACCTGACGGGTCTCGGTGTACTTGTTCTCTGTAATCTCTGTGACAAAGGCTCCATTGCGATAGATGCGATAGAAGACCTTCCACTCTGAGGGGATTGTGTTCTTGTCGATAGCGGCCCAAGAGAGGTTGACATCCGTATTGGATACCTGCACCTTGAGGTCAGACACGGGCTGTAGTGGCTTGAGACCATTGCGCCATGTACCCTCTAGACGACGAGCCTGTCCACCCTCCTTTGGATCGAGGTAGATGTCCATGCGGTCGATTGAGTCACCCTTGGCAAAGTGATCCCAGTGGAACTTGAGACGTCCGTAGAAGTCATCACCCTCTGTACGACCACCGGTGAGGGTACCCACGACTAGGTGCTCAGCACTGAAGAGCGAAGAGCCTGATGAACCACCCTCGGTAGCTCCCTGTGTGTAGTGAAACTCGAAGTGAGCATTCTTCTCTCCTGCCTCGCCATCTCCCGTATCCCAAGTGCTTAGACTAATAGGACCGTTTGCAATGGAAATCTTCTTTGCATCGCCCATCGGGTGATGTATGCCTACGACTGGCGTCTTGGGAAGTACGGACCAGCGATCCCAACCGTTGTAATAGACGCGATAACTCTCAGGAACCTCCGTCTTTGCCTCAAGGAGTAGACCATCGCTCATACCTAGGAAGGGGAGGAACGTACGTACTTGACAGCCGACGATAGACTTACCACGATTGAGTGCTAGAGAGCCGTTGCTACAGGTTGGCTTCTCATAGTGGAAGACGAAAGTCCACTTGTCCAGATACTTCTGCTCTACCTCCTGCTTATCGCTAAGCGAGATACAGTGTGCTGCGGATATGATGAAGGGACGGAAGTCCAGGTTGGTGTTGTTCAGCAAGTTGCCCGAGCAGAGTCCGATACCCTCCTCATCATACATAATCAGTTGGCAGACACCCGTCTTCTCAGCCTGCCACTCAGCTCCCTCAGGACAGTTGATACCGATCTGAGGAATTGGGTCTCCACTCTCATCTTCTCCTGGATTGTAAATGCGGAGCTTATTGGTCTGAGGATCTACCTTAGCACTGTAGATATAGCCGACACCAGATACCAGAAGTGTGGGCATTGCTCCAGTACGTCCTGGCTCATACTCCATAATGACCTCATCACCGTTCACCGGCTCATTGGCAAAGCCTCCGTGCTTGGGGTGCGTCTCGTAGGTGTATGCGCCTAGGAGTGTGGCACGGTCAGGGGTGTAGATGTAGAGACGTCCACCATCGTTGGGGATAAAGAAGTCATCATATAGGAGTGTCATAGCCTGCGCTCCCGGAGAAGAGACACGCAGACGGTAAATTACTTTGCCATACTCCAGCTCAATCGGCTGAGCCTGACGAGCGAAGTCGATAGAGGTCTTTACGACACGACCGATGTTGAGGGGCTTGAACTGTACCTGCCCTTTGTTCCAAGCTTGCGTCGTGCGGAAGTCCTGAACATTGAACTCCGGGAGGACACGAACCACAGGCGTACTCCCTGCCGAGCGTAGCTCAGCTGTCGTGGCAGTAAAGCCTGCTGGGACTCCTCCAAAGGACTGCTGTGCCACCAGTCCTCCTATGCAAGAGAGGAGGAGGATACCCGCAGCTAGTAGTTTGGATATAAATGAATGATTCATAAAGCGGTGTAAACTGTGCTTTGTGTAATTAGATAAGTATAGAGTCTTGTCATGACCCAAACATAAGATACAGTGTGGAGCTACATAACTGCTGTGCCACCACACTGTACCTTATATTATAGAGTCGTCCTTGTCATCAACGACGTATAATCAACTTGCGAGGATCATTGCCTATCAGGACAACGTATGTACCCTCGGGAAGATCAGCGACTGTAAGCTCTGCATAGCCCTCACGGTTGGTAGCGTAGCTACGGACGAGTGAGCCTGAGAGCGTGTAGATATTGACAACCGTAGCGGGCTGTGCACCAGCGATGGTGACAAAGTCTGTAGCGGGGTTGGGGAAGAGCTGAGCCTCCTCAGAGCTTGGTACGGTTGGCATGATGACACCGAGCCACTTCTCGCCGTCCCAAGTAGCAGTATCTCCTGGCTCTACGCCATTCGCGTTCTGGTACTCAGCAAAAATCTCCGTGTCCTCTTCTAGAGTAAAGGTCTTGGTACCCATAATGTTGATAGGTCTACCGCCACTCTTGAGCTTCTTCATCGTAAGAGCACCGAGCTGCCAGTCTGCGTACTCATCCTCAGCACCAGCGACAACTTCTAGCTCCATACCACGAGGTAGACCTCTCGTATCGAGACCGTCTCCCTTGAGCTTGAGGACACCCTTACCGAGCTTCTTCAGGACAACCTTGCAGATGTCGTTGGTAAAGGTTGCGACAACCTCAGCATCCGCATCAGAAGCGTAGAAGTAGCGCTCGTTGAAGATGTTGATGGTATCTCCCTTGAGGACCTCAACAAGTGTCTTGAGAGCGTATCCCTCCTTGCTGTCAGCTGTGATTACAATCTTAGTGTCTGTGTAAACTTCGGGCAGCTCTGTCTGACCATTTACCTTGATAGATCCACCCTCGCCGATAGTCTTTGTCGTAACCTTGCAGAGAGCAGCACCATCATAGTTGCTCCAAGTCCGATGATCATAGACACCCCAGCCCTGGTCGTGGGCGATCTTGACGTGCTCCTTGAGGCAGATATTCTGCTCCTTGTCGCTACGTGTCTCGACAGCGTAGATACTACCTGCGTATGTATCTGGCTCAGAAATCTTCTTCTTAGGCAGAGAACTCATTAGATTCTTCATCGCATCGCCCCGGAGGTTGTTATTCTGAACATACACCTCTCCCAGTGTGGAAAGTGCGGGGAACGTTAGAGTTGAGAACTTATTCTCAGAAAGGTCTAGATAGCGGAGTGCATTACATCCCTCTAGCTTCACCTCTGTGAGCTGGTTTCTGCCAGCACTGAGTGTAGATAGGTTGGCAAATCCTGCGACATCTAGTGTCGTGAGCTGGTTACCATCTACATATATATCCTGCAGTCTGAGCTTACCACCAGATAGGTCTGCAGAGGTTAGGAAGTTGTCACTGAGGACGACACTATTGAGTCTTGGGCAGTTCTCAATAGAGAAGTTGGTAAGCTTGTTATATCTTAGGTTGATGTCTTTCAGGCTTCTCATGTCCTTGAGGTGCATCTCCTCCAGCTTGTTACCGTTGAGACTGAGGTGAGCTAGCTTAGGACAAGCCGCGAAGTCAACCGCTGTGAGCTTATTCTCACTCAAGTCAATCTCCTTGAGAGCGGCATTCTCTCCGAAGGTAACCTTAGTGAGTGCACCCTTGTGCAAGTCTAGCTCCTCAAGAGCCGTAAGACCTGTAAGATTTATCTCTGCGAGACTGGTCGTCTTAGCACTGAACTTCTTGAGGGAGGTACAGCCTGCTAGGTTAATTGAGACGAGAGGATTCATAGAAACATAGAGACTCTCGAGCCCTTTAGTCTTAGACAAGTCCAGAGTCTTAAAGCCATTGGCAGAGAGGTCTAGCGACTTACAAGCGACTCCATTTAGGTCAATCTCCGTCAGCTGGTTGATAGGCAGAGAGATGACTTCTAGTTTAGGAGCTGCTGTCAGGTTTATGCTCTTAATCTTGTTACCATCAGCTCTAATCTCCTTCAGACTAGTACAACCATCAAGCTTGATCGTATTGATGTTTGATGAGGTACAGTTCAGGTACTCTAGAGCTGACAGTCCAGTAAGGTCTAGGAAGTCTATCATGTTGGTACCACAGATTAGTGTCTTGAGGTGGACGCAGTTGTCAAACTTAAGCGACTTCACCTGAGACATCGTAACCTCAAGGGAGTAGAGATCTCCTGAGATGATGACAGGCTTCTCAGTGATTTCATAGGCAGTCTTGCCCTCGACCTCTACTGGCTTAGCACCTTTTACGTCAATGCCCTGACCAGTTTTTCCATCGGGACCTTGGAAGATGATGTTCATTCGGTCTCCGACGTTTAGTGCCGTGGTAATGGTGACTGAACTAATGACAGGTTCTGGAGCCTGAGCCGCAGCTCTAGGTGCCGTGAGTCCTAACACGCCCAAGAGCGTGAGGAGAAGGAGTAGTTTTGATTTCATAATCCTTATATAAGTTAGTTAGTTGGTATCTGGGGAGTAGCTCTGTAGAGATGCCCGTCTCGCTCAGAGGAAGAGAGGTCTGCGTCTGGGAGTCCGAGCATCTCTACGGTGCTAGAGGATTAGTCTACGAAGACCTTAGTAGCTTGTGTTCCGTAGGTGACCATATAGAGACCTGCAGGTAGTGCGAGCTGCGTCTCCTGAGCCGAGGTCGTGTAGAGCATCTGACCATCGATAGTATAGATAGCAATTGGAGCTACCTCAGGAGCTACGATAGAGAGGAGTCCACCAGCTACGCTAATCTGTAGTGGTGATACGGGCTGAACAGGCTCATTGCCTACTGGATAAATCTGGTAGAATAGGCTCCAGTTGATGTCATTCTTATAAGCCTCTCTAGCCTCCTTGGGAACCTCTAGTACGACATTCTTATAGAAGTCTTCGCTCATCTCGTAGGTCTTGCCATCACTGTTCTTGTCTACTGCTGGGGGCGTGACGGCTAGTATCTGTAGCGTGCCACCCTTCTTCTCCATCGTTTCGTTGCCAGCAAAGGCTTGGTCCTCGACCATCTTGACACCCTTGCCAAGGGTTATCTTCGTGAGTTTCTTACAGTCACTGATGCAGTAACGTGTTATGACCTCGACCTTATCAGGGATTACGATCTCCTTGAGCATCTGCATATCGGAAAAAGCGGTCTGTCCGACGCGCTCTACAGAAGCAGGGAGCTGGAGCGACGCAGTCCAGCGACAGGAGAGGAATGCAAAAGGTTCGATTTCAGTGATACCCTCTGGCACAGTGACCGCCTTAGTACCCTTGAAGAGACAGGTGACTAGTGAGTTCTTTTTCTTGTTAATTAGGAGCTTACCCTCATTGACCCCGTCAGACTTAGCCTCAAAGGTCTCGTTGCCCTCTGCGACCGTAATAGTCTCACACTTCTTCAGCAGCGTAAGGGCTCTCGGTCCAATCTCCTTTACGGAAGCAGGTATCGTCAGCTGCTCCAGCCAAGAGCAGTTGGAAAGGCCCTCCTCACCTATTCGCTCCAGACCCTCGTTGAGGACGAGTTCCTTGATATAGATGCAACTTAGGAAGGCGTAGTCCGCTATCTCCTTTACCGTGTTGGGCAGTACAATCTTAGGCGTTTTAAGCTCAGCGGGGCATAGATAGACTTTCGTCATATCTTTGCTGTAGAGGATATTGTCTTGAGCCGTGAGGATTGTATTGTCGGGTGAGACTGTAATGGTCGCTAGGTTCTGACAGTTTATAAAAGGCGTCTTGCCCATCGTCTTGAGTCCCTTGCCAATCTCCACCTTAGTTACGAGTCTACAATCCATAAAGACATTATCGCCGATTTTCTCAATCTGATCAGGGATGACACACTCCTTGAGACTTGCTAGACGGAATACTCGATCCTTAAGCTCTTTGCAGGTAGCTGGATACTGCACCGTCTGGACCTCATTGAGAGCGAATGCGGCTTGCCCTACAGCTACAACCGTGCAGGGGATCACTTCATTCTTACCCTTCTCGACCTGGAGAGTCTCAGGGATGACGACATTCTTGTAGTAAATGCCCTCCTTAAGACGATCCTCCGAACTCTGCGCTGGTGCAATCTCGACGGTCTTGTTCTCTTCGCTGACAAAGCGGACGAAGAATCCCTCCTTGGTGGCGAAGATCTTACGCTCGTCTGTCGACTTGACATCTTGCGACATCAGCTGTCGGCCCGTCTGGAGCTCGTGGCGAGAGCTGTAAGAGAGTTCCTTAGTGCCTTCACCTCCATAGTTGGAGAGCTCGGCTGTTTGGGCTGATGCCTGGAGCGATAGTCCGCTCGTTGCAACAAGTAGCCCTGCGATAAATAGTAGTTTTTTGACCATATAATATTATTACTTAGTACTATCTAAACTGTATTTATGTGATACCCAAACAGGTATAGTGTCACCTAAGAGTGCGGGGGTGAGCACCCGCTCTCAAAGTGGTGGCAAGTTACAAAAAAAGAGTGAAGCAACAAAACCCAACGAGGGGCTGACGCATTATCGCACATTCAAGTGGCAACCCTACGAGTAACCCGCTGTAGGGACTTGACGGTCGGGACGCAGGCCGTCGGTGCGTCCGTTGTCGAACGGCAAGACGTGTAGCCCGCTTTCTAAGTTCATATGCAAGTAAAAAGCGAAGTTTTTTCTCGTTTCGCAAGCTCGGTCGACTTCTCTTCGGGGAACCGCTCGTCGGGGTGGGGGGCTTCCACCGTAGGGGCGGACCTGTGTGTCCGCCTGTCCTCACCTGAGCGCAGTCTATTCTACGGGCGGACACGCAGGTCCGCCCCTACACAAGCTACGTCAGCACGACAATTCCACTCATCAAACGCTGTAACCCCGATCTCCGTAGGGACTTGACGGTCGGTGCGTCCGTTGCGTCAAAAGTTACAGCGTCGTGGCTTTGACGGGGACGGACGCACAGACCGTCAAGTCCCTACAGGATTCAGTCACGGCTAGCCTCGAGTCATAGTGCGTCCGTCATCCCCCCACGTTGCCGTGTAGGGACGCACGAGAGTGTCTAGCGGGAGGGCGTCCGTCCCCGTTAAAGGTTACGATGTTCAGCTTTTACGATGACGGATTACTCGTCTTGCTTTGACACAACGGACGCTCAGAGCGAGCGTCCCTACAACCGTTACACGTCCCGTGCGTCCCTACATCATCGTTACGCATAACGTACGTCTATACAGCGGGTTAGACATATCGCTTTAATACGTACGTGGAAAATCTCAAACCGCCACGTGGATATTTCGAAATCTCCACGTGGATAATTTTTATTTTCCACGTGGGGAAGAAAAAATTCTTCGGAGGAATCAAATGAAACTTCGGAGGAAATGAATCACGCCCACGTGGAAAATAAAAAATATCCACGTGGAGATTTGAGATTCTCCACGTGGATATTCGAAAAAGGAGAGTAATTAGAGGTTAGAGGTTAGAAATTAGAGGTTAGAGGGCAGGGGTGACACATTATGAGACTGTCGCAAGGGTCAACAGTCTCGTTATATAAAAGGAGGCTCCATAGTCAAGCTACAGAGCCTCCTCTCATGTCTAGCTGTAGAAGTGACTACAGCTTACTATATATACAGAGTTAGCGACGAACGATGAGACGCTGTGTCTCGTCACCTACGCGTAGGATGTAAGCACCCTCCTGTAGCTGCGTGAGCTCGATGCGTAGCGTCTCGCTGGCAGCCTCGGTCTGATAGACCCGCTCACCCTCTAGCGTGTAGATAACCACGGTGGCTCCTGCAGGGATACCCTCGAGGAGCACGTAGTCACGTGCTGGATTAGGATAGAGACGTAGCTGCTGTGCTGCGACCTCCTCGACGCCTGTATGGTTTACAAAGGTTGCTACAACCTCCGTATCCTTCGTAATCGTAAAGCTCTTGGTCTCCGTGATATCTTCATCATTAGCCATAAGCTTTGTAAGCTCGCAATTGTCGTTGGGGCGCACCTCGATATGTATCGTGGTACCCTCAGGTATAGCATCGGGATTAAAGTCCTCCTTGAGGTTGATCGCGCCATACTTATTGTCATTGCTCTTGAGTGTCACCTTATAGGTCTTGAGCTTGCCAAAGACAGCCTTGACCGTGGTGGCAGATTTAACTCTAAAAGTCTTTGTAGCGAGGATATTCTGGCCATTAGCCTCGAGGGATATCAGGGTGTTGCCCTCCTCGGGCTCGGCCTCTACACTCAGCAGCGTGCCTTCTAGCACTGCATTGAGGTCGTCAGCTCCCTTGATATTTAGCTTACCAGGGCCCTGGATATCCGTAGTGACTGGGTAGGAACCCTTCTTGCAGGTTACCATAATAATGGGATCCTCTAGGATTGGTATGCGCACCTTACGACCCTCCTCGGGAACCTCGAAGAAGCTCATCGTCAACTTGAACTCATTGCCACCCACGACAGCAATCCTCTTCAGTAGCTCTGGTAGCTCTGGAGTGAGCACAATATCGTCGCCTACTGTGATTTCGATGGGTGTCAGTTCTTTCGTATAGACCTGTTCGACACCATACTCTAGGATGTAGCGGTACATGACCTTATGCTCGGGTGCTACGGTACCTACATACTTGACACGAATCGGTGAGAATAGGCCCGAGCCTCTCTCAGCCTCCATAGGCTCAGTCTTAGAGGCAGGCTCGATGACGATAGCTGGGTCGATGACCGTCGATGGCTGGACGGTTACGTCCGGGAGGTAGAAGTACTGCATCTTGCCCATATCTTCTGTCTGATAAGCGACACGGAGAGAGACCGTTCCCTCTGCGTAGGGACAGCGCTCAGCGTTGAATGTAACCTCTTGCGTCTCTCCAACCTGGACGGCAGGGAGGATGTCGGAGTAGGCACGCCACTTGCCACCCTCAGGCTTGAGCTCGAGGTAGAGCGGTCTGAAGAACTCACCGCGGCCCGTGTTCTTGACCTTGAGTGAGATGGTACTCTTCTCATAAGCGTTGAGCCTAGTCTGAGCACTGCCCTCTACCATCTCAAGCTGTGCGAAGGGGTGTGTCAGATCCTCCTTGACCTTCCAGCCTAGGACGCCCTTCGCAATAGTAAAGGTGTGACGACCCTTACCGTTCTCATTGTTACCCTCGCGCACATCCATAGCGCAAGGTCTCCAGACTTTCTTGCCATCGGGCAAGGTGACCTCATAGACTAGGAAGAAGTCCCATGTGCCCTCAGTGATATACTTAGTAATATCTAGCTCGAACTGGAACTCAGAGACGAGGTCATAAATTCCGTCCAAAAGTTTAGGCTTAGCGTACTTGTCCATATAGACTGTATCAGTCGTGTTCAGCTTGACCGCAGCGATGGTCGTAAGGCCGTAGTAAGTGTACTCAGCTTCGCCGTCTTCATTTTTGACGGGAGCGTCACTCATCCAGACAGAGTAGTTGGCATCTGCTATCTGCACCCCAGTACCCGTAGCCCGTAGGTGCATAGTGAACTTGCGTGTGGTCAGGAGAGGTAGCTCGGTATCCTTAGAAGTGCCATCACGGTCAGGCGTAATGCCTATGACGGCACCCTGCTCCATGCTGAAGCCTCCACCGAAGCCTCCACCGATACCAAGCTCGTCGGGTGCTAGGAAGTTGAGGTTGAAGTATCCGTTAGCTTCACCGCTCCAACCCCAGTTGATATGATAAAGACCCTCATCGTTGTAGCCATCGCAGACAAATGCGTGACCACCGCCGGTACCCGTGCCACAATAAACGACAGGGCGCTGGGCAGCTAGCTCAGCACGCATCATCTTGTCCCACTCGGGCTGTGTGTAGTTGACACGTCTCTTGAAGGTAACCTGCTTGTCATAGCGGAAGTAATTCCGGAGAGCTGTAACGATCCTTGGAGCGAAGCTTCCGCTAGCTACTGCATCATAGTCCGTCTCGATAGCGACACCTGCGTGATAACAGAGCGTACCGAGGGCGTCCTTCTGTGCGTCAGTGGCGGACTTTGGATCTTCAAATGCAGCTGGCATGTTCGCCCAGTCGTAGGTCGTCTCGCCAAAGTTGACCTTATGTCTGCGTGTCTTGTATGGCTCTTTGTACTCTATCTCACCCTCGCCCTTGTTAGGCCACTGGTAGTAGCGCATCACCTGAGCGTAGGCAGTAGCGACGCAACCCACAGGCATGTGCTTGCCCTCGCCATATTCTGGCGTCTTTGAGTTCCATGGCTCAGACTGATCCCACTTGATGTCACCTAGTAGCGGGAGTACCTCTGCGGGCTCACTGGCCATGGGTAGCGTCGGTGCCAAGCGAGTCTGCATACCTACCTGACTAGTCAGCTCGTCAATACGCTGCTCACAAGCTTTCAGGAAAGCGGCTAGGTTGTCCGGCATCCGCTCAGCAGAGAAAGTACCCGTCGTGGCGTAACCTATATAAGGTGCGAAGCGGTCGTCACCAGCGATGATGACAAAGCCCTCAGCCTCTCCCCTATTATATACATAGTAGTAGCGAGCCGGCTCACCAGTCGACTGGAGTTCATACCCACCGGATGTGCGGGCAGGAGCCGACACGAGGGTTAAGTCTGCGGAGCGTAGCTGCTGCGTGCTCTGCTGAAAGAACTGCTCTGCGAGCAGCCTTGCCTCTGGCTCTCGTAGCGGACGCGCAAAGATCTGCACAGCACCGCAGAGTAGCAGGCATAGAGTCAGGGTCAACATGCGTGACCGACCTAGTAGCGAGTGTTTCATAAGCTAGTAGTTGTATTAGTTACTTGTGTTTTGCAAAGATATAAAAAACAGATATATCCAAAGCCCACGCTACAGAAACTCGTAGACACCTCCGCAAGCATCGTCCGCTTGTCACGGCTGTTAGCGCAAATTCTTTTATTTTAGAAGAAATCAAGGATTTTACCCTTACTTTGCCGAAGAAAATGTACCTTTGGCAGTCTAATCTTAGCGATATAAATGAGCTTATGCGACGAGTCATACGACCTGCTCTACGGAGGCTACTCCTCCTCTCTACGATAGCAATCCTCTGCTCCTCCCTCCCGCTCTCAGCACAGAGCATCACGGCGGCACGGATTAATGAGGTGATGATAGATAATGTAGACAACTACATAGACAGCTACGGCAAGCGTAGTCCATGGATTGAAGTGTACAACTCCTCGGCGGGGACTATAGACCTCGCCGGATGCTTCCTGACGGATGACCCGCAAGACCTCAAGAAGTATATGATTCCCAAGGGAGATGTGCTGACAGTTGTCAAGCCACGTCAGAGCGTTGTCTTCTTTGCGGATGAGATGCCTCTAAGAGGGACCTTTCACCTGAACTTCACCCTCACGCCCGAAGCTCCGCACTACCTAGCTCTAGTCAGTAGTGACGGTAGCTCGATTATCGACGAGGTGGAGGTGCCCGCTGCGATCCCCGCTGACCACTCCTACGCTCGCATCGATGACGGTGTGAGAACGGCCGGAGCGGCAGCTGAGGCTTGGCATATCACGCAGCATACAACGCCCGGGTCAAACAACGTAGTTAAGGACAAGAATGAGAAGATAAACCGTCTACAGGCTGCCGACCCCAATGGCTTTGTTATGACAGTCACCGCTATGCTGGTGGTCTTCTCGGGGTTGCTAATTCTCTTCTTAGCCTACAAATTAGTCGGAATCGTAGCGATGCGCATCGAGGGACGTCAAGAGACTCTGCGCAGTCGGCTCAATAGTCGACTACACCGAGAGCCCACGGAGGTAGTCAGCACGACCGAAGACCCGCTCGTGGCTGTCGCTATCTCACTAGCTCTGACGAGCGAACTAGAGATGGGCGGTGGAGAGGCTCCTGGGCGACTAACGATACAACCTCGCCCACAGCTTTACGATCCGTGGAGTGACAAGAGTCAGATGATGCGCCCCACAGTGGAGTGCAAGCGACTGAAAGCGTAACAATTTTGACCAAAGCGATTAACAAGATTGCCTTATGAATTTCTGGAACTTCCTCGTTGAGAATATAGAAATCTTCTCTACCTACACCGGCTTTGCCAATGTGACCACAGGTCACGTGATCATGATTCTCATTGGCGCCCTATTTATCTTCCTAGGCATACGCTTTAGGTTCGAGCCACTGCTCCTAATTCCCATTGGTTTTGGTATGCTGATAGGCAATATTCCCTTTAAGGATGCTGGTCTACAGATCGGTATCTATGAGGAGGGGTCTGTCCTCAACATCCTCTACCAGGGGGTGAGACAGGGGTGGTACCCGCCACTAATCTTCCTAGGCATCGGGGCGATGACGGACTTCTCGGCTTTAATCTCCAACCCTAAGCTGATGCTGATTGGAGCTGCTGCGCAGTTTGGCATCTTTGGTGCCTATATGATTGCCTTGCAGCTAGGCTTCGAGCCAAATGCTGCAGGTGCTATCGGTATCATCGGAGGTGCTGATGGCCCTACGGCTATCTTCCTCTCGTCGAAGCTGGCGCCCGACCTACTCGGTGCTATCGCTGTCTCGGCCTACTCCTATATGGCTCTGGTGCCAATCATACAGCCACCCTTCATGCGTCTCCTTACGACCGACAAGGAGCGACGCATACGTATGAAGCCACCCCGCAAGGTGTCTCGTGTAGAGCGTATCCTCTTCCCTATCTTCGGACTTCTCTTGACGGGCTTCCTCGTGCCCTCTGGTCTACCTCTGCTGGGGATGCTTTTCTTCGGCAATATCCTCAAGGAGAGTGGCGTCTGCGATCGTCTAGCTCGTACAGCTCGTGAACCACTCATCGATATCGTCACCATCCTCCTAGGTGTGACGGTGGGAGCCTCTACGCAGGCTACGCACTTCCTCACGCTCGACTCGGTAAAGATTTTTATGCTCGGGGCGCTCTCCTTTATCATAGCGACCTGCTCGGGAGTTCTTTTTGTCAAGGTGATGAACCTCTTCCTCAAGGAGGGCAACAAAATCAATCCGCTCATCGGCAATGCGGGTGTCTCAGCTGTTCCTGACTCGGCGCGCATATCGCAGATTGAGGGCGTCAAGTACGACCGGACGAACTACCTACTGATGCACGCGATGGGCCCGAATGTGGCAGGCGTCATCGGCTCGGCCGTAGCAGCGGGCGTCCTCCTCGGATTCCTCTCCTAATGCTCTAACAAGCACCCCGCTAGGACACAAACTCTCTATGGGGTTATTTTGTACCTTTGCGAGCAAAGGTGTGCCAATAGGTCTGCAAGGTGGATTGTGGTACGCTTTTTGAGAGATGAACTAGAAAGAACTCTATTGATGAATAAGCATATTAAAAACCCTCTGGGTACTCCCACTCCTAACCCGCAGGGATCGGATCCACGGCGTGGCAAGCGTCGCTTTAATCCGATGTGGCTCTACCTGTCGGCCATACTGATCTTGGGGATGCTCTTCTTCCTGCCGTCTGAGCAGCCTACCAATAATAAGGAGGTAGCCTGGACGGAGTTTCAGCAATTGCTCCGCAAGGAGGTCGCCACCAAGGTGGAGGTCAACCGCACCAAGGGTGTCGCTGTCGCTACGCTTAATCCTAAGAAGGTGAGCATGGTCTACAGCGAGCAGGAGCTACAAAACATCGAGCAGCGGGGCTTCCCTTTTAGTATTACCAAAGCTCAGTATCAGGTCAAGTGTATGCCTCCCTCGGTCGACCGCTTTGACGAGTTTATCGAGAGGGAAAACATCGCCATAGATGTCAAGTACAAGACTGACAACATGAGCTTCTGGGTCATCCTAGCCAACTGGCTACCACTGATTCTGATTGTTGTCTTCTGGATATGGATCTTCCGTCGCATGAGCGCTGGCTCCGGAGGCAAGAACGGTGGCCCTGGCGGAGTCTTTAATGTCGGTAAGTCCAAGGCTAAGCTCTATGACAAGAAGGAGTCGCACGTCACCTTTGACGATGTGGCGGGGCTTCACGAAGCTAAGCAGGAGCTGCAGGAGATTGTCGAGTTCCTCAAGAACCCCGACAAGTACACCAAGCTGGGCGGTAAGATTCCCAAGGGAGCGCTCCTCGTGGGCCCTCCAGGCACTGGTAAGACGCTCTTTGCGAAGGCGGTCGCTGGCGAGGCGCACGTGCCGTTCTTCTCAATCTCTGGTTCAGACTTCGTGGAGATGTTCGTCGGTGTAGGAGCTTCACGCGTCCGAGACCTCTTCAAGCAAGCTAAGGAGAAGTCGCCCTGTATCATCTTCATCGACGAGATTGATGCCGTGGGGCGTGCGCGAAGCAAGAACGCAGGCTTCAGCAGTAATGATGAGCGGGAGAACACGCTCAATCAGCTCCTCACCGAGATGGACGGCTTCGACGGCAATAGCGGCGTCATCATCCTCGCAGCGACGAACCGTGTAGACATCCTCGACAAGGCGCTCCTACGTGCGGGCCGCTTCGACCGTCAGATCTACGTAGACCTACCCGACCTGAACGACCGCAAGGAGATCTTCCTCGTACACATGAAGGGACTCAAGCTGGGACCCGATGTAGATGTGGATCAACTATCACGACAGACGCCAGGCTTCTCGGGAGCAGACATAGCAAACGTCTGCAACGAGGCAGCACTCATAGCGGCTCGCCACGACAAGCAGGCGATCGAGAAGCAAGACTTCATGGATGCGGTGGATCGTATCATCGGAGGTCTGGAGAAGAAGAACAAGATCATCACCGAGGACGAGCGTCGCAGCATTGCCATCCACGAGGCGGGTCACGCCACCATCAGCTGGATGACCGAGTATGGCAACCCCCTAGTCAAGGTTACCATCGTGCCTCGTGGCAAGGCACTTGGCGCCGCTTGGTATATGCCAGAGGAGCGCCAAATCACCCACACGCAGGTACTCCTCGACGAACTCTGCTCACTGTTGGGCGGGCGTGCTGCTGAGGAGCTGTTCCTCAATCGCATCTCGACAGGCGCCGCCAACGACCTAGAGCGTGTCACCAAGCTCGCCTACGCTATGATCACTTACTACGGTATGAGTGACAAGCTGCCCAACCTCAACTACGCCGACTCGCAGAGCGACGGCTATAACTTCCAAAAGCCGTACAGTGAGGAGACGGCAGTCATCATTGACCAGGAGGTCTCCAAGCTCATCGCTACACAGTATGCCCGTGCCAAGGAGCTCCTGACACAGTATGCCGAGCAGCATCACCAGTTAGCGCAGCTACTCCTAGAGCGTGAGGTGATTTACACGGAAGATGTGGAGAGGATTCTCGGCAAGCGTCAGTGGATCTCCCGCTCGGACGAGCTGGATGCGCTCAACGAGGCAGCGCGTGCCAAGCGACTCGCTAGTGCCACTCCCCCGCCCTATATTAAAAAGGAGGTGGATCAGCCTACACCCGCTCCCTCAGATGAGAAAAACGATGAGGAGCCTACAGGTGACGAATAGTCCTATCTAGAAGTCGGGCAGAGATACTCACTCGCTGAGCGTCTCTGTCCGACTAACTTATTAAGCTCTACGTAACACACGACAATCACTGAATACAACGCTACCATGTCGACCTTTACCACTCGCCTTATCTCGGGCACTGTCTACGTAGCACTGATTGTGCTAGCCTTAACACTCTCTATGGTCTGGGGTTTGTGGATCTTGCTCTCCGTCTTTGCTGTGGCAGGGATCATCGAGTTCAACCGACTCACCGGCGTCAACCGCCCCTACATCTTCCGCATCGTACTCGACTGCGCAGCCGCCGTCTGGCTCCTCTACGCTACGGCGCAGTATGGCATGGCGATCAGTCACGGGCTAGCTATCTTCCTTCCTTACCTGCTCTACCTACTTTATGTGGTCTGTCGCTCTACATTCCTCCCGCACGAGGCTATGCTCCCGAGCCTCGGCAACAGCCTCATCGGGCAAATCTACATAGCGGTGCCTCTCGCGCTAGCTATCAGACTGACGCTAGATCCCACGTCTTCGTCCTCAATGACACAATTCAACGGGTTACTCCTCCTCGCCATCTTCATCTTTATATGGGTCAATGACACGGGCGCTTACCTCGTCGGCTCACGATGGGGCAAAAGGAGACTAGCACCAAGCATCTCACCAAAGAAGACCGTCGAAGGCTCCATCGGAGGACTCATCCTCGTCCTTCTCTCAGCGGTCATCCTACGCCTGCTCCTCTTCACAGATTTAAGCTGGCTGCACATCTTGCTTACCTCTGCAGTCGTCGCCATCTTTGGCACCATCGGCGACCTCTTCGAGAGCAGTCTCAAGCGTCAGGCCGGTGTCAAGGATTCGGGCAAGCTCATCCCAGGTCACGGAGGCATTCTGGATCGCATAGACAGTTTCCTCCTAGCAGTGCCTGCCGTCTATCTGCTCCTAGCCGTCCTCGACCTATACTAAAGCTGTGAAAGTGCCCCGATCACTACGCTCCATACTAGCCGACAGCGGTCTACTCCTCTCTGTCGGCGTCGGGGTACAGCTGATAGCCCTACTTCTCCTACCATGGGTCAGTAGAATATACACACCAGACACGCTAGGCGACCTAGCACTCATCCTCTCCATTGCCACGCTGCTCAGCATCGCTGTGGGGGGACGCTACGAGCAGGCTATCGTCGTCTGCCAAGAGCCCTTAGAGCGAGACCACTTGTTACGACTCACCCTTTGGATTACAGCTCTAGTGACGCTCGCCCTACTCGCCCTCACCCTAGCCTTCGAGCCGTGGATCGGCACCACCCGCTACGCTACCCTGCAGGGTAAGCTCTGGCTTATTCCACCCGTCGTCTGCACCTTGGGACTGTGCGCTACACTCAGCAACTACGCGCTAAGCCTAGGACAGTTCAAGCGTATCGCCACCAGCAAGGCGGTGCAGGGACTGGGCAATAATGGACTCAAAGTGGGCTTCGGACTCTTCTCCCCCTCCGTCTGGAGCTTGTGGGGCGCGCAAATAGCCTCAACGCTGCTCGCACTCATTCCACTCCTGCGACCCCTCAAACATAGCAGGCAAACCAATAACCCAAGCAGTCGTAGAGAGCTCGGGCAAGTGGCTCGCAAGTACAGAGCCTTCCCCCTCTTTAGCCTTCCTCAGGCAGCCATCACCACCCTCCTCGGGTCAATCCTAATCCTCATGCTACCGCTAGGCTACACCACCGTCGAGATAGGACTAGTCACTATGGCAACGATGCTGGCACGCCGTCCCATACAGCTCATCGCAGATAGCGTCAGTCAGGTCTACTTCAACCGTCTCTCCGTAGCACACCACGCGCAGGCACCCTGGCGACCGCTCGTCCGCCCGCTGCTCATGCTAACGCTCGTGGCAGGCATCCCCACGCTCTTAATTCTCTGGTGGGCTATGCCTTATCTAGTTCGCTGGCTCTTAGCTCCCGAGTACGCAGCCTGCACAGAGATCATACGCGCTATGCTCGTTTACCTGCTCATCTTCTTCTTCACCTCCATCATCAACGTCATCCCCGACATCATCGGGCGGCAAAGAGCGCACCTACAGATCCAACTGCTCAACCTCTTCCTGCAGGTTGCCCTCCTGGTGCTACTTATCTACGTCTTGCGCACACCCTTCGCCGAGACCGTCTCCACCTACTACCTAGTCATCGCACTCTATCACTTGCTCTACGGAGGCTGGCTCCTCTACCTCTTGCGCCGACACGACCAGCAGCTCCAGCAGAGCAACGGCTAAGCCCTATTTTGAGGTGCTGAAAAACACGATTTATTTCTAGAAGGGATCTGTGTAGTTCCTGACAGAGCGATTGTAATGCATCAGCTCAGCTAGAGAAATCCAAAGCCGGCTTATTACAATAATTTAGACCCGACTACATATCAACACGGCACTATGTCGGGGAAAACGGATTTCCACGTGGATATTTTGAAATCTCCACGTGGATATTTTTTATTTTCCACGTGGGGAAGAAAAAATTCTTCGGAGGAATCAAATAAAACTTCGGAGGAAATGAATCACGCCCACGTGGAAAATAAAAAATATCCACGTGAAGATTTGAGATTTTCCACGTGAATATTCTGTTTTATAGTCTCAATTGATTAGATGAGTCAAGCTAAAAGTGCGCCAGCTTTACCGCTTCGCTTTACTACTAAGCTCTTTTTGTCTATCTTTGTAGAGGATACAATGAGATAAGACCATTATGGCTCAATACAAACGAGTACTACTCAAGCTCAGCGGCGAGTCGCTTGCGGCTGGCTCCAAGCAAGGCATCGACACGACACGGCTCCACGACTACGCCTCGCAGATTATCGAGATTAGCGATATGGGCGTCGAGGTGGCTATCGTCGTGGGCGGTGGCAACATATTCCGAGGTATGGCAGGCTCTGCCGAAGGGCTGGATCGTGTGTCAGGCGACCGTATGGGCATGCTCGCCACGGTCATCAATGCGCTCGCCATCAGTGCGGCGATCAATGCGCAGTGCCCCTCTATACAAGGCAGCCCTCGGGCGGTCGTCATGACCAGTACGCCGATGGAGCCTTACGCGCGCTACTACGATGCGCTCACAGCTCGCCAACTGCTGGAGCAGGGGCATATCGTCTTCGTAGCTGGTGGCACGGGCAACCCGTTCTTTACCACAGACTCTGCCTCAGCACTCCGTGGCATAGAGCTACAAGCTGACATCATGCTCAAGGGGACCCGCGTCGACGGCATCTACACGGCCGATCCTGAGCGCGACCCCTCAGCGACCAAGCTCTCGCGTCTCACCTACCAAGAGGTGTACGACCGTGGGCTCAGGATTATGGACCTGACCGCTATGACACTTTGTCAGGAGAACCATCTGCCGATCATCGTCTTTGACATGGACACGACGGGCAATCTGGCTCGTGTGATGCGTGGCGAGGAGATAGGGTCTATCGTTTCCTAATCAATAACCTAGAAACCAATCACAACGAAATATGAGTACAAGCCAATTTACCAAACCTGCTGAGCAGTCTATGCTCAAAGCTGTCGAATTTCTTCAGGACAAGCTAGACCGCATACGTGCGGGCAAGGCCAATCCTGTCCTACTAGACGACATTACCGTCGAGGCTTATGGGGCGCCGATGCCTCTCAATCAGGTTGCGACAGTGACTGTACCCGATGCACGTACGCTCGCTATCACACCGTGGGACAAGAAGCTCATCAAAGATATCGAGAAGGGAATCCTCGACTCCAACCTGGGTATCACACCGACGAACAATGGCGAGATGATCCGCATCACTATGCCGCCCCTCACCGAGGAGCGTCGTAAGGAGCTGGTCAAGCAGTGCAAGGCTGAGAGCGAGGAGGCTAAGATCAGCATCCGCAACGCACGCCGTGACGCTATTGACGCTGCGAAGAAAGCGGTCAAAGCCGAGGACCTACCAGAGGATACAATCAAGCAAACGGAGAACGACGCTCAGAAGCTCCACGACAAGTACATAGGTCGCGTCGAGGAGGCTCTAGCAGCTAAGGAGAAGGAGATCATGACGATCTAATTCCCCTACCCCTCCCTATCATTTCACCCCTTATGCAAGTCACACCTACAGCCTGAGCGGGCAGGCGGAGCGGAGAGACTAGTTTCCGCATCGGCTACCCCTATTCCCCGCTCAAGCTGTGGGTTGTGGCTTTGCTCACATTTTCCCCATTTCCCCCTACCCTATGCGAGGCAGAGTCATCAAGGTCATCGGCAATAACTGTGCAGTGCACGTGCCCGAAGAGGATCGGGTTTACGCCTGCCTGATCAAAGGGCGGCTGCGCATCCAGGGCATTCGTAGCACCAACCCCGTAGTGGTCGGTGACTGGGTGCACTTCACGCCAGATCCACAGCAGGAGGTCTCCTATATAGAGTCTCTCGAGCCACGACGCAACTACATCATACGGCGCGCCACCAACCTCTCGAAGGAGTCGCACATCCTTGCGGCAAACATTGACCTAGCCCTCCTGATGGTCACCATCGCTCGCCCTCGCACTTCCTACACATTCATCGACCGCTTCCTGGCCACGGCAGAGGCGTACCGCATCCCCACCGAGATCCTCATCAACAAGGTCGACGACCTCAAGCCCGACGAGGAGGAGGTGATGCGCGAACTGACCGAGATCTATACCCCACTGGGCTATCCCTGCCACCCCATATCGGCACTGCAACATCAAGGCACCGACGCGCTGCTATCGCTTCTCGATGGCAAGTGCACGCTCATAGCGGGGCACTCAGGCACCGGCAAGTCGACCCTGCTCAACAGCTTGATACCCGACCTAGACCTAGCCACGCAGGCTATCTCTTCGCTCTATGAGACGGGGCAGCACACGACTACTTACTCGGAGATGTATCAACTACCAGCTCCGCACTCGGGCTGGATCATCGACACGCCTGGGATCAAAGCTTTTGGCACGCTAGAGATGAGCGAAGAGGACACGAGTCACTTCTTTCGTGAGTTCTTTGCCTATTCGAGCGACTGCCGCTTTGCCAATTGCACACACCTCCACGAGCCGGGCTGCGCTGTCCTCAAGGCACTTGAAGAGGGACGCATTGCCCCCTCGCGATACAAGAGCTATCTGAGCATCCTCCAGGACGAGCACAGCGGACCCTACCGACCCGAGCAGTAAGTCCCCAAACGCATACACACACATTAACCAAACGATTATGACGAAACCATCTAGAAAGAAAAACACACCCAAGAAGAACCCTACCAAACGCTCCAAAGCTGAGCGGCTTAACCTCGACGAACTAACACGAGCCGTCGTCAAGCTCTTTGCCACAAACCCAACCCACACGTGGAACTACAAGCAGGTCTCCAAGCAACTCGGCATCACGGAGCAACCGATGCGCCAGTCCATCAGCCGCATCCTCGAGGTGCTGGAGCTGGACGACACGCTCACACGGGTCAAGCCGGGCACCTATCGCTATAATCTCTCGGGAGCTCTGCTCTTCGGCACCTTCGAGCGTCGCTCCAACGGGCGCAACGCATTCATCTCTGACGAGGATGGCAAGAGCATCTTCATCGCTGAGCGTAACTCCATGCATGCGCTCAACGGCGACCGGGTACAGGCGCGTCTCTTTGCCAAGCGTCAGGGCGGAGATCTAGAGGGCGAGGTGATCAATATCATTGAGCGATCAAAGCACACCTTCGTCGGGCGACTGGAATTCAAAAAGGACTGGGCCATCTTCGTCACCGAAGACCGCACCCTCTCGACCGACATACTGATCCCGCTCAGCGAACTAAACGGTGCTCAGCGAGACTCTAAGGTGGAGGTAGCTATCACCGAGTGGCCTAGCTCGGACAAGATCCCCACGGGACGTGTCCTCAAGGTACTCGGCAAGGCGGGCGACAACGACACCGAGATGCGCGCCATACTGACTGAATACAATATAGACTACGACTACCCACAGGCTGCTATCGACGAGGCAGAGCGACTCTCGGGCGAGATAACCCAAGAGCAGCTGGCACAGCGAGAGGACTTTCGCGAGGTGCCGACGCTCACCATTGACCCAGCCGATGCTAAGGACTTTGACGATGCACTCTCTTACCGTGACCTCGGCGATGGCCGGCACGAAGTGGGCGTTCACATTGCCGATGTCTCTTACTTCGTCACCGAGGGGTCTAAGATTGACGAGGAGGCTTACGCACGTGGCACCAGCGTTTACCTCGTGGACCGCACCATCCCGATGCTCCCTGAGGCACTGTGCAACAATCTCTGTTCGCTACGCCCCAACGAGGATAAGTATGCTTACTCCTGTATCCTCACGCTAGACAATGCAGCGCACGTACAGCAGTACCGCATCTGTCGCACGGTGATCCGGAGCGATCAGCGCATGACTTACGAGGAGGCGCAGGATGTGATTGAGGGACGCAGTGACACCCAGCAGGCGATCATTCAGCCACTCTTCGAGCTCTCCCAGCAGTTGCGCAAGCGCCGCTTTGACGAGGGTGCGATCAAGTTCCAGAGCCAAGAGGTGCGCTTCGTTCTAGACCCCAAGGGTCGTCCCACGGGTGTCGAGGAGGTGATAGACAATGAGTCGCACCACCTCATCGAGGAGTTTATGCTCCTAGCCAATCGCACCGTTGCTGAGGACATCGGGCAGGTTCGTGCCAAGGGCAAGAAGGCGAAGAACTTCGTCTACCGTGTCCACGCACAGCCTAGCGAAGAAAAGCTGATGGCGCTCGCCTCTTTTGCTGGTAAGTTTGGCTACAAAGTCAATCTCAGTGGCGAGAATCGTCAGGTGAGTCGCTCCTTCAACAAGCTCCTCGACAGCGTCCAGGGCAAGCGTGAGGAGAGCCTCATCGAGACACTCGCCATCCGCTCTATGACCCGTGCCGAGTACTCACCAGACAACATCGGCCACTACGGACTCTCCTTTGCTTTCTACACCCACTTCACCTCGCCTATTCGTCGCTACCCCGACCTGATGGTGCACCGCCTCTTGACACGCTACTACGCAGGTGGTCGCTCTGTGACAAAGGGCAAGCTCGAGGAGCAGTGCCAGCACTGCAGCGAGCAGGAGCAGATAGCCACACAGGCAGAGCGTGACTCGATCAAGTACAAGCAGGTGGAGTATATGAAAGCTCGTATGGGACAGGTCTTCGATGGAGTCATCAGCGGGGTCGCCGAGTGGGGCCTTTATGTGGAGCTCAAGGGGTCGCACTGCGAGGGACTCATACCGATCCGCAAGCTCGAGGACGACTACTTTGAGTACGATGAGAAGAACTACCGCCTCCGTGGGCGACGCACCGGCAAGCGCTACAACCTTGGCGACCCGATCACCGTACGCGTCACTCGTGCCGACCTAGAGCAGCGACAGCTTGACTTTGACCTCGTCTGATACGCCCCCTCTCATGACTGCAACGCACCAGATCCTCGGCAAGACGCCTGCGCAGCTCACGGAGCTAGCCGTTGGCCTAGGACTGCCCAAATACACAGGTCGGCAGATCGCCGACTGGCTCTACCAGAAGCATGTCTCCTCGTGGGACGAGATGACGAACCTGAGCAAGAAGTCGCGCGCGCTGCTCGCCTCGCACTACGAGATAGGCCGTGCGGCACCTCATCTACAGCAAACTTCACGAGACGGCACGGTCAAGTACCTCTTTGCCGCTGGTGGAGGCTTCGTCGAGACGGTCATGATCCCCGAGGGAGACCGCGCCACGCTCTGCGTATCTTCCCAGCGAGGCTGTAAGATGAACTGTCTCTTCTGCATGACGGGCAAGCAAGGTTTCGGCGCTAACCTCTCGGCAAGCGAAATCCTCAACCAGATCCTCTCTGTGCCTGAGGTCAATGAGTTGACCAACATCGTCTTCATGGGGATGGGCGAGCCGATGGACAATATAGACACGCTCCTACAAGTGATCCGCTGTCTGACCGATCCGCAGGGGCTGGCGATGAGTCCTAAGCGCATCACCGTCTCGACCATCGGACTGCGCCCAGGCTTGGAGCGTTTCTTGGAGGAGTGCACCTGTCATCTCGCTATTAGCCTGCATAACCCACTGTCGGAGGAGCGTTTATCCATTATGCCCGTAGAGCGCGCCATGCCCCTCGCCGACACGGTGGCACTCCTGCGGCACTACGACTGGAGCCATCAGCGTCGCCTCACCTTCGAGTATATCGTCTTCTCAGGGCTCAACGACACACCCCGTCACCTTGCAGCCCTCAAGCGTCTACTCGCACAGCTCGACTGTCACGTCAACCTGATCCGCTACCACCGCATCCCGCACATCGACCTGCCCAGCTCCGATATGACCCGCATGGAGTGGCTCCGCGATCGGCTCTGCGAGGCGGGCATACCGACCACCATCCGCACCTCCCGTGGCGAAGACATCAGCGCCGCCTGCGGTATGCTCAGCACCCAAGAGCAGCAAGGCGCATAAGCCCTCACCCCCATTACGAGACTGTTGCAAAAGTCAACAGTCTCATTATGACAAAAGGTTCTAGCCCCACGAGAGAGGTTAAACCTTTTTTGTTTCGTTCAGAGCTTGACACTCACTAGAAGCGGTAACCCACCGAGATCGCAGGGTATATGTAGGCGATGTTCCACTTACTCACCTTCACGATATTACGTCCCAGACGACAGCTTATCTCTCCGCTCCAGTTGCTACGCGTGACCAGCTTGAACCCGCCGCCTAAGCCGATGCCCCACGAGACACCGCTCCGCTCTTCGATCTTCTTCTCCCACTTTTCCGTTTCTGAGGAGTATTCATAGTGCACATTGCGTAGGTTATCGTTGTAGGCAATAGAGCTATTAGCCTCTAGGAAAAAGCCCGCATTAGGTTTTTTCATAGAAAACAAAACGCCTCCAAAGTACCAGCGACCATAAGGCATCACGCCCGCTGTAGGGAAAAAGATGACGTTAAATCGATTAGGTCCAAAATAAGCGCTCGCCATAACCCCTACACCCACATCTAGAGCCAGCGCACGCTCATACTCCAGCGCAACAGCCTGAAAAGGTATCGGAGCGTAGAGGTTCAATCGTACTTCATTGCGCTTTTCGGGTGTCGGAGGCTCAGGTTCTCCAGGCACCACAACCTCCTGAGCAGCTAGCCCGAGTGAGCTCAGTGCTAGCAGCATCGTGCTAAAGATTAGCCGTGTCAGTCGTTCTGTCATCATCGTAACGTCTTTGAGTTATGCCCCAAAGTTAATACTATTTCTGAGGTTTGGGCGCTGTCGCACTGATCTCCTCGTAGAGTGCCAAAGCTCGCTTCTGCGCCTCAGCAAAGGTCGGCAGCACATTCTCCCGTCCCAGCTGATCGATGATACCCGTCTGCTCCAGATGCGTATAGACCGCAGGACGCACGCCACTCAGCACGACATGCACGCCGCGCCTACGCTGTCGTGCCAGGACCATCTGCAGGTTGTGTAGCCCCGTGCTGTCGATGAATGGCACGCGACGCATACGGATGATTCGTACCTCCGGATGGTCGTGAACCGTCACCATCACCTCCTCAAACTTATTGGCAATGCCAAAGAAAAACGGTCCCTCGACCTCGTAGACCTCCACCCGTGATGGAAGCTCCAGATGCTCCTCAGCCAGTGGCTCGTCCGTGATCTCGCCCACCCCGATCTGCTCGACAGAGCTTACGTCGAGGATGCGACGGAAGAGCAGAGCTATCGCCAGCAGCATGCCCACCCCGATCGCCACTGTCAGATCGGTTAGCACCGTCAGCAGGAAGGTCACCAGTAGGATAACCGTATCCCCTCGTGGTCCCTTAAAGATCGAGACAAACGATCGCCAGCCACTCATATTATAAGAGACCACCACCAGCACACCCGCCAGCACCGCCATCGGGATATGCGCCGTCAGGGGCGAGAGCAGGAGCATGATCAGCAGGAGCACCACCGCATGGATGATTCCCGCCATGGGAGTCCGTCCACCGCTATTGATATTGGTCATCGTACGAGCGATAGCCCCCGTCACCGGGATCCCTCCGAAGAAAGGCACCACCACGTTAGCCACGCCCTGACCGATCAATTCGCTGTCAGGATTGTGCTTCGCCCCGATCACACCATCCGCCACCGAGGCCGAGAGCAGACTCTCCATAGCACCCAGTAGCATGATCGTTAGAGCAGAGGGAAAGAGCGCCACGATACGCTCCACCGTGATCGTCGGCATGACGAAGGTCGGCAGCGCACGCTCTATCGTATAGTTGTCCCCGATATTCTCCGGTCTAAGGTAGCCCAACTGCTGGAGACCAAAGCTCACCAGCGTGAGTAGCACCAATGCCACCAGCGTGCTTGGGATCTTCGCATTGACTTTAGGCAAAATCCTGATGATCAGTATCGTACAGACCGCAAAGGCAAAGGGGATCCACGACGCCGTCGCAAAGTTGGCGATCAGCACCTGCCACTTACCGATGAAGTCTCCCGGCATTGACTCGATCTGTAGCCCGAAGAGGTCAGCGATCTGCGTCGTGAAGATGGTCACGGCGATACCCGCCGTAAAGCCCACGATGATCGGATAAGGGATGAAGCGCACCAGACCACCCAAGCGCAAGAAGCCCAGCAGCATCAGGAGCAAGCCCGCCATGATCGTCGCAATGGCCAGCCCGTCCAGTCCGTGCTGCTGAATGATCCCGTAGACGATCACGATGAAGGCCCCCGTCGGCCCTCCGATCTGCACCTTGCTACCGCCTAGTAGCGAGACCAGAAAACCACCGATGATAGCCGTCAGCAACCCCTCCGTCGGCGAAACCCCACTGGCGATACCGAAGGCGATAGCTAGCGGCAGGGCGACCACGCCAACAATGATACCCGCTGTGAGATCCTTGAGAAAGTCCTGTCGTGAATAACCACGTAGAGAGAGAAAAAACTCAGGCACGAGTCCCTTCATGATAGACATAAGCGTAAGAAAAATGGTTGGTACTGCTACAAAGATACTGAATATAAGGCAGATTTATCGAACTCTCTCACAATCTCGACGCCGCAAGCACATCTCACAGCTCTCGTGAGAGACGTCACAACCCCCGCTCTTTGCACTGTGCTTCCTCCTATCAAGCTATGCAATCTCTACAACTCAGACCGTCGGCAAAGCCAGGCTGCCACAGCCTCTTGTCGAGGCGCGTGGCAACTGATAAGCTAGTAGAGATTTGCTTATGTCAGAATATTTGCGTTACTTTGCAATCCGATTGTAGGTCAATTCCAGATGATGCTTACGGAAGACCTGTATCACCCCGAGAAGAAACATCGAAGTATATAAAGAAATACCACACCGTCATGTCTAAGATATGTCAAATAACCGGTAAGAAGGCTATGGTGGGCAACAATGTGTCCCACTCCAAGCGTCGTACGAAGCGTACCTTTGACGTCAACCTCTTCCGTAAGAAGTTTTACTGGCCCGAGGAGGATCGCTGGATCTCTCTGAAGGTTTCAGCAGCTGGTCTGCGTCTAATAAATCGTGTAGGGCTTAACGAAGCTCTCAAGCGCGCTAGCGATGCTGGCTACCTGAGCATCAAAGACTAATCATCCACTCACTCCTTAATCACACTCACTTACTATGTCTAAGAAAGGTAAAGGCGATCGAGTACAAGTTATCCTCGAGTGCACCGAGCACAAAGAGAGTGGCATGCCAGGCACCTCTCGCTACGTCACAACAAAGAATCGGAAGAATACAACACAGCGTCTAGAACTCAAGAAGTATAATCCTATACTCAAGCGCTACACGCTACACCGTGAGATAAAGTAATCACCTCCCCGTCAATATAACCCTATAAGAACTAAGTACAAATGGCTAAGAAATCAGTCGCAACCTTTAGAACGGGCGATGGTCGCTCATACTCGAAGGTTATCAAGATGGTCAAGTCGCCCAAGACTGGTGCTTATACCTTCCAAGAGGAGATGGTGCCCAACGACCACGTACAGGACTTCCTTAAGAAGTAATCTGTCTGCAAGAGACACACAGACACTCTCGTAGAGACGAGCCTCACAGCCCGTAGTGGCTCCTGCTCGTATCTCGTGAGTACCTATTATATAAGGAGAGCATCGATACGCATAGACGTGTCGGTGCTCTTCTCCATATAACAAGGTCAGGCAAGTAACCCTCCCAGCTCCATCTAGAGACTGCTGCAAAAGTCAACAGGCTCACAATCTTGCTAGCAAGGTTGTCTAGACCTTGCAGAAAGGATGAAGCGCAAGGCGCTGAGGGTGAGGTCTGAAACTCACATACCTGCGTATGTAACCGAAGACGAATCCCGAAAGCAACACAGCCATTCGACTTTATGCCACAGTCTCATCTAATGAGAGACGAGCCCCCTGCCACACGCCACAAGTGACCTTTTTGTTGTACATTTGACACGTGAAAGCAATCCGACGACCTTGGCAATGGTGGTTGAAGAACTTCCTGCCACTTCTCTTGGGCATAGCTATACTGCTCTACCTCTATCGTCACCTAGAGCTTGCTGACACCCTACGCCTACTACGGCATGGGGTGCGCTACGAGTTCCTGCTCCTATCCCTACCGATAGGGCTACTCGGCAACGTCCTACGTGGCTACCGCTGGCATCTGCAGATGCGCCCGCTCTACGACCCACCCGCACGTCCTATCAATCCAATCTTGATTACCGTAGGGAGCTATGCCGTCAACTTCGCCATACCACGCGCTGGCGAGGTGTGGCGCTGCACCGAGATGAAGCAGCGAGAGGACTACACGCTCTCGACAACAGTCGGGACGCTCCTAGTAGACCGTCTGTCAGATATGTTCATCGTCCTAGGACTGCTAGTCGTAATGCTCTTGATGCCGACGGGGACATTCTCACAAATCTTGACTGCTCAAGGGCTATCGCTCGGAGGAGGCTGGGGACGCTTCTTCTCACCAGACTACATCACGGCGTGGACCATCGGGGGCGTCTCGCTCTTCGTCATCGCACTCGTACTCTATCGCTTCAGGAGGAGTCGCTTCATCGAGCGACTCAAAGGGAAGCTCCGCTCCGTCCTACAGGCAGCCTCGACCCTAAGAGGCTGGCGCGCGTGGAGCCACTTCCTCTTACTTACACTCCTAATCTGGGGCTGCTACTACTACCACTTTTATATTACCTTTGACTCGTTTTCTTTCACCGCTGAGCTAGGACATCGAGTCGCCTTCGCAACTTTCGTCCTATCCACCTTAATGATCGCCATTCCGACCCCCGCCGGTGTGGGGCCCTGGCACTATGCAGTAATCATTTCCCTCACAGCTTTCGGAGTTAGTGAGCCAGAGGCGGGACTATTTGCCCTAATCGTTCACGCGGTTCAAACGCTTTGGACGATTGTTATCGGGATTATTGCTATATTTGCCTTACCAATTGTCAACAGACACTACAAGCGCACCTCCGACTCCGCTAGTCAAGGTGCCAAAAAAACTAACGAGAATAAGCTATGATGAATAAAGCCGACTACCAAAAGCTCTCCCCCTCCACACTATGGGGCTACTTCTATGATCTCACACAGATACCCCGCCCCACTGGCCACTGTCAGGCTGTGCGGGAGTATGTCGTTGCTGAGGGCAAGCGACTAGGACTAGAGACCCATGTAGATGAGGTGGGCAACGTGTTGATCCGTAAGCCAGCCACACCAGGACTAGAGAATCGCCCCGTAGCTACTCTGCAGGGACACCTAGATATGGTACCTCAGAAGAACTCAGACAAGGTACACAACTTCGAGACCGACCCTATCCAAACGATGCAGGAGGGGGACTGGATTACCGCTGATGGCACAACGCTCGGCGCAGACAACGGTATGGGCGTCGCCTTCTCTCTGGCGGTTCTCGCCGACGATACGCTAAAGCATGGTCCCATCGAGGCACTCTTTACAATTGATGAGGAGGTCGGAATGGACGGCGCTAACGGACTAAAGCCCGGCTTTAGCAAGGGGGATATACTACTCAACATCGACTCCGAGGTGGAGGGAGACCTCTTCGTCGGCTGTGCTGGCGGAGTCGATGTCAACGTCTCCCTCGAGTATCAAGACAACCATCACCCAGACGATGACGAGATAGGTGTACGCCTTACCATCAAGGGGCTCAAGGGCGGACACAGCGGTGTGGACATACATCTCGGTCGTGCCAATGCAAACAAGCTGATGGCGCGCCTTCTCAAGGATGCGGTCGCACAGTGTGGCGCACTAGTCTCTGAGATTGACGGCGGTAACATGCGCAATGCGATACCTCGCGAGGCGGTCGCTCTGCTCTCTGTCAAGGAAGAGGACACCGAGGCTCTCTGGGAATTAGTATCCGACTATGAGGAGCTCTTTAATAAGGAGTTCGCAGGAATCGAAAATCATATCACCGTCTCTTTGGAGCGTTGTGACCGTCCCGAGACGATACTTCCAGATGAAATCCAGGACGCTCTGATACATGCGCTCAACGCTTGTCCGAATGGTGTCATCTCGATGCTCTCCGAGTTCCCCGACACGGTAGAGTCTTCGTCCAATATGGCTCAAGTCAAGGCTGGCAAGGGGTGCATCTCCGTCCGCTTCCTCGTGCGCTCTTCGAGCGACTCTCGCAAGATGTGGGTTGCTTCTAGCATCGAGAGCTGCTTCCTACTGATGGACGCTCGCGTAGAGTTTGACGCATCCTATACAGGCTGGCAGCCCAATGCTGAGTCTCACATTATGCAAGTTATGTGTCAGGCTGCCAAGGAGGTCTACGGCAAGGACCCCGCTGTCAAGGTGATGCACGCTGGCCTCGAGTGCGGTATCATCCAAGGAGTCATGCCCGATATGGACATGATTTCCTTCGGGCCTGAGATACAGCACCCCCACTCACCCGATGAGCGTGTGAGCATCTCCTCAGTGGAGCGCAGCTATCGCATGCTCGTCCGTGCTTTGGAACTAATCTAATCGATAATAACAGATGAAAAAAGCTTTTGTATTCCCAGGTCAGGGTGCACAGTTCGTCGGTATGGGTCACGAGATCTACACAAAGAGCGAGGCAGTCCGCCAGCTCTTTGCGGAGGCTGACGAAGTACTGGGCTTTGACCTAACCAAGACCATGTTCGAGGGCACCGAAGAGGATCTCAAACAGACGAAGGTCACGCAGCCGGCTGTCTTCCTTCACTCGGTTGCTATGACAGTGGCGCTCGGAGATGCGTTCGCGCCAGACATGGTCGCTGGGCACTCGCTCGGTGAGTTCTCGGCACTGGTTGCGAGTCGCGCCTTGCCTTTTGCAGATGCGTTGCGTCTAGTCTCGGAGCGTGCTCTGGCGATGCAAGCAGCGTGCGAGGCACAACCCTCGACGATGGCTGCTATCATCGGACTGCCCGATGCCACAATTGAGGAGATTTGCCACGGCATCTCTGGTCAGGTCGTTGTACCTGCCAATTACAATTGTTCTGGTCAAGTCGTCATCTCAGGCACAATGGAAGGTATCGCGGAGGCTTGCGAGCAGCTCAAGGCTGCGGGTGCTAAGCGTGCACTACCGCTCAAGGTGGGCGGAGCCTTCCACTCGCCCCTCATGCAGCCCGCCAAAGAGCGTCTGCAGCGTGCTATTGAGGCGACGACCTTTGCGACGCCCATCTGCCCGATTTATCAGAATGTCGATGCTCGTCCACACACAGATGTCGAGGAGATTAAGGGCAATCTGATTGCTCAGCTCACAGCTCCCGTACGCTGGACTAAGAGTGTCGAGGCGATGGTCGCTGATGGAGCTACGCACTTTGTAGAGTTAGGCCCAGGTAAAGTTTTAGCAGGTCTTATCGGTCGTATCGCAAGCGATGTGACCTGTGAGAGCTTGGCAACGATCTAATGAATCTTTGCATTACGAGTAACGATGCGTAGGGACGCACGGCTCGTGCGTCTCTACAGATCGGGGTTACAGCGTTTGATGAGTGGAATTGTCGTGCTGACGTAGCTTGTGTAGGGGCGGACCTGCGTGTCCGCCCGCAGAATAGACTGCGCTCAGGTGAGGACGGGCGGACACACAGGTCCGCCCCTACGGTGGGAGCTTCCACCCCGCTGAGCGGTTCACCCGAAGAGAAGTCGACCGAGCTTGCAAAACGAGAAAAAACTTCGCATTTTACTTGCATATGAGCTTAGAAAGCAAGTCGTTACACGTCAAGTTGTTGAGCTTGCCCTCTAGTTCTTATTCAGACATCTAAGTAGATAGTATTATGAGCGATAAGGAGTTACTAATCCCCTACACGCGGCTACCCCGCTCCGAGTGGCCAGAGATTTATGAGCGGCTTGAGGCGGTCGCCCTGGAGGCTACCCGCCGGTCGTATGCTCCGTACAGTCACTTTCATGTAGGAGCGGCCGTGCAGCTAGAGAGTGGTGAACTTGTGTTGGGGTGCAATCAGGAGAACGCTTCCTTCTCGCCTACGCTCTGTGCTGAGCGCACGGCACTCTACGCCATCGGAGCGCAGCACCCGGATGCCGTCGTCGAGCGACTGATGATTGTCGCTGAGACCGAGGGCAAGCGTGTCCACCCCATCTCCCCCTGCGGCGTCTGTCGCCAGGTGATGATGGAGACGGTAAGGCGACAGGGCAAGCCCTTTGAGGTCATCCTCTGCGGTGCTGATGAAGCTATCGTGATTAGTGACTGCCGGCTTCTCTTGCCCTTTGCCTTCGACGGGTCAGACATTCCGTCGTAAGAGCTGAACGATTCACATTATAGAGAGTAATAGACCACGAGTATATGGCTTATCGCATCATAACCATCAGTAGGCAGTACGGCTGCGGTGCTCGCACCATCGGGCGTCAATTGTCAGAGCAGCTCGGCTTGACTTACTACGACAAGGAGCTCATTCGCATGATTGCTGAGGAGAGTGGCTACGCTGCCGACTATGTCGAGGAGCAGAGCGAGTACGCCTCGACCTCGGGGCTTGACTTCATGCCGATGTCTCACGGGTCACTCTTCTCCGTTCCCATGACGGGCTTCATCGAGACACCCTCGGTGACTCGCTACCTCAACGACTTCATACTCAAGATAGCCGAAGAGCACCCTTGCGTCATCATCGGGCGCAGTGCCGACTACATACTACGAGATAGGGAGGATGTGCTCAACGTATTCCTCTACGCCGACCTCGAGGCCCGTGTCAAGACGCTACTAGAGCGAGGAGACGAGGAGACCGAGGAGGCAGCGCGCAAGCGCATAGACCACTCGGACCGCGCCCGTCGTAAGAGCTATAAGCAGATGACCAATAGGGAGTGGGGCGAGTCGACAAACTACCATCTTTGCCTCAACACGGGAGCTTTCGGCGCCCCCTGCTGTACCGACATCATCGCTCACGCCTTCCAGCTCCCCTGCGGTGGCGTGACCATTGGCAAAAAGTAAACCGCTATGCGACTGACGGACAATTGGTTCAACGGCTTGGCCGAGAGCGAAGCTGGCCAGACGGCTCACCTGCATGTGCGTGATGAGCTGGAGGAGTTTCGCGCTACGGGCAAGTACCGCTTTGTGATCGAGATCGCTTACCCCTTTGATGGCGAGGGCATAGAGCCATCGGATACGGACACCGCGCAGATAGAGGCGGTCGACGAGCTACTACAGACCGCAATGGAGCGGGACAAGATGGCAATCCTCGCAGCATCCATCCTGGAGCCTGGACGCAAAGTGTGGCTCTACGTCAGTCGCACTTACGACCCTTTCTTCGATCGTCTTGAGGAGGCGCTTGCGGAGCTTCCCCTCTTGCCACTACAGTTTGAGGTAGTCCAAGACCCCGACTGGAGCTACTACGAGGAGCTACGGGAGAAGCTACAACCATGAGACTGTTGCAAGAGTCAACAGTCTCATAATGTGTCCCCCCTGCCCTCTAACCTCTAACCTCTAACCTCTAATTACCCTCTTTTCTCGAATATCCACGTGGGAAATCTCAATTCTCCACGTGGATATTTTTTATTTTCCACGTGGGCGTCATTCATTTCCTCCGAAGTTTCATTTGATTCCTCCGAAGAATTTTTTCTTCCCCACGTGGAAAATAAAAATTCTCCACGTGGGGATTTCGAAATATCCACGTGGAAATCAGTTTTCACCCAATAGTGTCCTAAACGTTTTGCAGGGTAAAGAGAGAAGGGTAGGTTTGTAATTGGAAACAAAACACAGCTAGTGTAATTGGAAATAAAACACAGCTAGTGAGAGCTGTCACAAACCACCTTTTTCAATGGCAAATATAACACTATTCGCACAAGTAATCCGACTCATACCTCGAGAAATCATTCCGCACAAGCGTCCTAGTTCACTGCCACAACTATCTCTCACGACACTCCCCCCTTGTCCTATAGTCTTGAAAGATCTATTCTTGGTTTGAAGACACTCTCTATTATCTGAATTGCCTGCTTATCAAGCAAAAGGACTAAAAAGCAATTGAGCAAGCCAGAGGAGGAAGATTTCCTCTCTGACCTGCTCAATAAGCTAAAAAAGAGCTGTCGTATAGTTTCTTGTTGAGGCTAGCTGTACTCTCTTTTGGGGAGATACTAGCCGATAGACGTTCTCTCTTAGAATCGTATGATTAGATTGGCTAGTCCGTAAAAGTTATCTTGCCCTAAGTCATATGTTGCAGAGAGACCAGCACCCACTCTCTCCGTAATCATATATTCGTATGCAGCTCTAGCTCCGTAACTCCACAAGCTACCATATAGCAGATCGATGGACATATCCTCGCCATTACTGCTCATCTTAGAGCTGTCATATAGGCCTATCCCGCCTAGTACACCCAGCACTGCGCTGTGCTTACTACTTGGGGTGAAAAGCTTCACAAAGTTGACCCCTGCATAGAGGTTTACAGAAGATGTGTTGGCGGAATGTTGCTCCTTGTTGTGATCTTTATCCGCTTGAGAGATTTGTATAGAGGAGTTTTGATCTTTGAGGTGCCAAGCCTGTCCGTGTCTTTTTGTCGTAGAGAGGGTCTGTGAAGTGGTGTGATGTAGCGAAAGACCAAACTCAAAGGCACTCACGCTATAAGTCACCTGAGCTGCCTTTGCAAAGCCGATGCTCATAGCCTCGCTGCTTGAGGCACCTGCACCTAGAGATGCTTTCCATCTCAATGGAGCTTCTTGAGCTTTGGTCTCTTGGACCTGGACTGCTACAAGTGTGAGTAGCATAGTTAGTAGGGTGAAAAATCGATTCTTGTTCATATTCATATGCGGTAGACGGATTCTTAAGCTATCTTGATTGAGAAGTGAAACATTTCGCCAATATCATATTTTTGTCCACTCAAAGCCTTATCCTTGTAAGAAACAATAGCTCCACCAACTTCGTCATCCTTAGAACCAAGATCTATTTTGAAAGAGGCCTCAATCTTTATTCCAAATACTTCTCCTTGAATCTTGGGGGTAACTTCCGAGATGGGACCTCCATCAACTTCGGTCCAATGCACTAAATAATAGTTGCCAAAATCTTCACGATTCCAATTGAACAACCTTATGTTGAGTTTCTTGATCGCACCTTTTCCCCAACCTTTATTAGTACATTCTCCAGAGAATTTCATACCTGGGGCTTTCACAGGTATTACAGTATACTTCATTTCTGGACGACCTCTCCAAAATGACTCATACTTTCTCATAGCGCTTTGATTTTCGAAGTTTGCACTTTCCAAATATTCGTCATAGTCTGGATGTCTTTCTCTATCATATTTAGGCTGCTTGGGAGTAGGTTTCGGATAAACTGGATGGTAGATAGGACCATCAATGATATTGATAATATCTGGTCTTAGATAATAATCTTGATATTTCCCCTCAAAGTATAGTTTACCAAGATTTTTATCTTTCACAACAGCGTCACCTTTGGCTACAGGAATCACTCTTTCATTGTCGCCAATAACTATTACAGGAACATTAGGCTCTTCCGAAGACTTGATAAGGTGGGCTTTGCCAGTTTTGTCGTAAGCAGTCAGCCACATTTCTTTCTGATCATCATAATCTTCGGGCAGATATACAACAAGTACATCATCCTTCTTCAAGTCTATGGCAGGGGCTTCTTCATATTTGCTTACTACAGCCACTTGAACAAGTGGATCTATACTAATCAAATGTTCTGCAAAGCTTTCAAAGGTCTTAAAGTTTGAGAGATTAGTATTGCTGTTAGTTGATCTTAAATGCTTGCTGTTGTTAAATGAACTCTCTAAGGAAGAGTATAGTGAAGAGGAGCTTCTGAGACTCTCGTCGGGAAGAATCTCTTCTAACAAAACCTCTCGATCTCCATCTCTTTCTAAAGAGACCATTTCAGATAGTTCCTGTGCAACTGTCTCTTCATTAAGAGATGTCGCAAAAAGTTCGGCAAGCAATGCCCTGCCTTCAGTAGCTCTTAAAGAGGAGTTGTCACTCTTTTCAGTGGAGTCCTTTACATCGGGCTCCTGTATGGATATTGATTCATTTGTGCAAGAGAGTACGGACAATATCGAAACCAATACTCCTATTGCGACTGACTTTTTCATAGTCTATTGCTGTTTTTTTGTTATGCCTACTCTTACTTTTAGGTGCTTTTCGGCTTACGCACCCACTCCCGAAGGAGAGATGTCTTTGGTAATGCTTTTCGGCACTTAAAGGGACTACCAACCTTTACTGCGGGAGGTCGTTTGCGCACACGACTTCTATAGCAGACTTGAGAGGACACGTCCTCTGAGGTTCGAGATGTACCAATTTCTGAATCAACTGTACAGATCGATTCGTTTTACAGAGGCAAAGTTCGTGTTGTTTTACTGTTCACACAATACCCGAAAGGGTAATTTTGCTCCGACTCTGGTTTTTTCACCCTTTCGGGTAATAGATGACTTAGTTCTTCAAAGTGGAGATCAAAAGCCATTGATATATTGTTCAGCAAGAAAGGAGTAAGTCCAGCCTTAGTTGCCATCATAGGAATAGTCAAAGAGCCTATATACTCCCTGCCAGTTGACAAAGGTCTTGCCTCAATGCTTAGTGCTTGCATAACCCGGAGTAGCTTTGCATCCGTTTCTGCCAGCAAGACTCCTTCTCTATACTTAAATATGGGACTAATAGCATACAGCATTAAGAGCTTAAACAACACTCCCTTATTGCTATACTCTTGTTTAACTGCAAATCGACCGATATGCCAAAGGTGTTGATAGCAGGCTATAAGATCGGATGGTGTGACAATATCCTCTCCAAATAGTATTTGCATCGGGAGCTTATGAGGATTATTATTCCAATGAGTGGTGCGAATAACACCTACAATCTCCCCCATAAAGTCTCTAGCTACTATTGTGGAGGAATGGTCAAACATCTCTAACTCTTCCATCAATACAGAAAAGGTCTCCTTTAAGTAGATATCATCATGTGTTACTCCACCTTGATGATGCTTGTAGTTTTCGTCAATGACGAATTGTACAATATCTGAGACTGTACTTCTTGTAGCTTGCCACAAAGATACTCCTTCGTAGTTGGTTATGAATCTATCCATAGTCCTTTTTAGTATGCATCACAAAATTCGGAAGGAGACAAAACTTACACAATACCCGAAAGGGTAATTATGCTCTTGCTCCCCACTTTTCACCCTTTCGGG
>UQBE01000002.1 GCA_900539155.1 uncultured Porphyromonas sp. | reverse complement strand
TTTGATCCGGCTTTTCTGTTTTGCATCCACAACAACATTCATTATTAATCTTCATCTTCCCCTATTTCTATATCTAAATGATGTTCTGTATTTAGTTTGGACAACAGAGCTACCGTCTCCACGTGATGCGTGTGGGGAAACATGTCGACAGCGCAAGCCTTCACGGCCCGGTACTGCCCCTCAGCCATGAGGAGTGCTAAGTCTCGTGCCTGGGTCGCTGGGTTGCAACTGACGTAGACGATGCGCTGTGGTGCCGCCCGCAGGATTACCTCCACGACTGGCATATCCATACCTGCACGTGGCGGGTCGGTCACCAGAACATCAGGACGACCATGCGCTGCGACGAAGTCATCGGTCAGGATCGCCTTCATATCGCCTGCGTAGAAGGTAGCGTTCGTGATCCCGTTCTGATCTCTATTGACAAACGCATCCTCAACAGCCTCCGGGACATACTCAATCCCGATGACGGAGCGACAGCTTTGCGCTAAGTAGTTAGCTATAGTCCCCGCTCCCGTATAGAGGTCGTAAACGACCTCGTCTCCGGAGAGCTGAGCGTATTCACGAACCTTCTCATAGAGTCGCTCCGCTTGCCGACTATTCGTCTGGTAGAAGGACTTAGGGCCGATACGGTAACGCAAGCCGTGCATATCCTCCTCGATATATGGCGCACCGCTGTAAAGCTGCGCCGGGAGGTCGGAAAGGCTGTCGTTGAGCTTCGTATTGACCATATAGTAGAGCGACGTAATCTGGGGGAAGCGTAGGCGCAGAGCTTCGAGGAGTTGCACACGCAGCTCCTCAGTGCTCTCAGCAAAGGCGACCAAGACCATCAGCCCGCCGAGCGTCGTCGTGCGAATCAGGAGCGTTCGCATCACACCCTCGTGCGCTCGCTGGTCATAGTATGGGTAATCCTTCCAACGCGCTAGGCAATAGTCGTTGAGGTAGTCGCGTATCTCTGAGGCTATCGGGTCGGCTATTTGACAAGTGACACCGTGCAGGTCTAGCACTTTGTCAAACATCCCCGCCTTGTGAAAGCCAACGCCACAGAGTTCCTCCTCGGGGGCTTCATCGGGAAGGCTCTTGAGCTCAGCTTCGGTGAGCCAGCGCTTCTTGCTAAAGGTGAACTCGACCTTGTTACGATAGTGCCACGGCTCCTCACACCCTACGATGGGCTCGGTCTCTTCTATCGCGACATGTCCGATGCGAGTCATGGCATCTGCGACTTGCTGTGCCTTACCTTGGAGCTGCTCCTCGTAGGGGATGTGCTGCCACTTGCAGCCACCACACGAGCCGAAGACCTCACAGCGAGGCTCCACACGCAGAGGTGACGGCTCTATCAGCTCTTCGATGGTGCCCTGCATATAGCTCCGCTTGGAGCGACCGACACGTATGCGACAGCGGTCTCCAGGTGCAGCATAAGGGACGAAGAGCACCTTGTCCTCAACGTGTGCCACGCATTGCCCCTCAGCACCCATCCGCTCGATGAGTACCTCGTCTAGATACCTCGGTTCCTTGCGACTTCTTGCCATAGGTTACTTGCGAGCGAGCTGCTGCTCCACGAGCGAGATGTACTTATCAGCGAGAGCCGATGCGCCCTCCTCAGTGGGTGCTTCCGTATAGACACGGACGATTGGCTCTGTATTGCTCGGACGTATCTGCACCCACGAGTCCTCGAAGTCGAGCTTCAGACCATCCTCTGTCAAGGGGTTCAACGAAGCGACCTCACGCTCCAGGCTAGCGAAGAGTGCAGAAACGTCCGTACCAGCAGGTAGCTCCACACGACGCTTACACATAGCATAGTCGGGGTAGCGCATGCGTAGCTGGCTCACTGTCTCACCGCTCTTTGCCAAGTGCGTAAGGAAGAGTGCGATGCCGACGAGTGCGTCTCGCCCAGCGTGCAGACGGGGATAGATGACACCACCATTGCCCTCACCGCCGATGAGCGCGTCGGTCTCTCTCATTCGCTTGACCACGTTGACCTCTCCCACAGCTGCGGGAGCATAGTTTCCGCCATGCCGTTCCGTAACATCTCGGAGGGCTCTTGTCGAGCTCATATTGGAGACCGTGTTCCCTCCCTCATGGTAGTCGAGGAGGTAATCAGCGACCGAGACCAATGTGTACTCCTCGCCAAAAGGCTCTCCCGTCTCGTCAATAATCGCCAGGCGATCCACGTCAGGGTCTACCGAAAAGCCCACATCGGCGCGTGCTATACGCACTAACTCGCACAGGTCCACTAGGTGACTAGGCAGTGGCTCTGGATTGTGAGCGAACTTACCATCGGGCGTATCGTTAATACCTCTCCACGCCTTGACACCTAGTGCCTCAAAGAGCGGAGGCAGGGCGATTGCCCCGACAGAGTTGATTGGGTCGTAAGCGACCGTTAGCTCAGCCTTGCGAATAGCTTCCACATCCACCTCGGGAAGTGCCAGAATTGCGTCGATATGCTTCTGGAGATACGAGTCGTTTGAGATGATTTGTCCTAAGTCTTCTACGGAAGCAAAGGGAACTGTTCGGTCTTCCGAGAGACGGAGCACCTCGTTGCCACGGTCGGCATTGAGGAAGGTGCCGTCGCTTCCTAGGAACTTGAGCGCATTCCACTCAATGGGATTGTGCGAAGCGGTGATGATGATTCCGCCGTTGGCTCGATGCCCCAGCACCGCCATCTCGGTGGTCGGTGTCGTAGCCAGTCCTATATTGACCACATCGCAACCCATACCGATGAGCGTACCGATGACCAGATGCTCGACCATCTCGCCCGAGAGACGCGCATCGCGTCCCACCACGATGGTCGGTCTGCTGACAGACTCGTAGAGCTTGATGTGCTGTGCATAGCCGACGACAAAGCGAGCGATCGTCAATGGGTTGAAGCCGTCTGTCACAGAGCCACCCACGGTGCCACGTATTCCAGAGATTGATTTGATGAGTGTCATAAGTATTGATGAAGTGTGTGTCCAAAAAACGAATAGCTAACCCTGTCTGCTTGTCCAGCTCAGAGTGCTGCGCCCCGTGAGCGTAGTGGTGTCTGTCAGTGAGCTAGAGCTCCTCCTCGACAAAGCGGTACCACACCTCCTCGCAGTACATCGGGGCTCCAGCGTTGTACGCTATGTTGGGTCCCAGGAGGAAGGGGACGAGGAGTCGTACCCTAGCTCCATTTCCCACCATCGTGAGCGGGTAAGCTACACCCTCGCACATCAGCGCATCAATAGAGTGTCCGAGGCTCTCCTGGATGAGTCTATAGTGAATTGCGCCTGTACGATCGCGCGAGTCTATATAAATAAACTCGGTAGTCTGCTGATAACCTTTAGAGAGATTATCAAAGGAGTGCTTATAGTCAGGTGCGATGAAGCGACCTTTCATGCGTAGCATCACTCGGGTGCGCTCGGGCGTTGCGAGCTCGGCTCCCTGGTCTAGCACCTGCATGTAGACACCATTGGGGAACTTGTACCAGACGGCTGGGTCAAACTCTCGCTGTCCCTCCGTACCCTCCTGCACATTCATCTGCTGCTCCTGGATGAAGCCTTTGATTATCTTCTCCTCATCGCGTAGCATCTCAGAGAGCGACTTGATGTGCTGCTTCTCACGACAACTGGTGAAGGAGCCCAGCCCCAGCGTAAGGAGCGTCACAAGCGTCAGAAGTGCCGTGGTAGTTATGTGGTTCGTTGCTTTCATACTCTTCTATTGTCTTATCTCTAGTTTCTAGTCTATTATCTCACACTCAGGGTAACGGTCTACCAGCTCACGCAGTCCCTGCCAGACCAGGGCGAGCGCATCTGCTAGGGAGCCTTGGTACTCGGCGCCCGCAGCGTTCAGATGTCCTCCTCCGCCGAAGAGCTTGCTCGCCACCTCATTTACCGGCAGGTTGCCCTCAGAGCGAAGCGAGACCTTGACCGGCTCCTCTGGATCGCGCTGCTCTCGGAGGAAAGCCACCGCCCGTATGCCCGCCACGTCTAGCGGGACATTGACAAGTCCCTCCGTGTCCCCCGGCTCTACACCAAAACGGTCGAAGTCCTCCTGTCTGAGCGCAAAGACCGCCACGCCAAGGTCGAGGTCATAAGTAGTACGCTCATCGATGATAAAGCCGAGGAGCCGCTGTCGGCTCAGCTTGTCACTCTTGAAGACGCGTAGCACGACCTCATCATGTCTTGCGCCCAGCTCCATCAGCGTAGCGATACGCCGGAAGAGAGCTGGTGTAATCTGTCCATGTCTCAGTAGACCTGTATCCGTATAGGTAGCTGTCAGCAGGCAGGTAGCCATATCGGCACCCCCATAGAGCTCTAGCTCTCTCGGAGCACTACTACCTAGTAGCTCTGCTATGAGGTAGCCCGTGGCGCAGGCCGATGTGTCACTGTACATCTCACTAACCAGTCCCATCTCAGGCTCTGGGTGATGGTCTATCATCACGGAGCGCACCTCGGGCTTACCAATAACCTCCGCGACCAAGCTCTCCAGCGGATTGCCTATGCGCCCTAGATGGTTAAAGTCCACGAGGAGCAAGAGCCTAGCTCTGCCCAATGCTTGTCGCATCGGCTCCAAGTCGCTCTGCGCTGTAAGCTGATGTATCGTCTCAGCACCCGGGAGCCAAAGCAGATTGTCTGGCACATGCCCCACGACCATGATAGAGGCCTCGTCGGCACCCCGTGCGAGCAGGTAGCTACGCAGTGCCAGCGCACTACCTATGCAATCCCCGTCAGGCGACTTGTGCCCGACGATGACGACACGACGCTCGCCCTCACTTCCTAGAGAGGTTACCTCGAGAGCGTCTGACAAAGGGGTACTACTGAGTTGTGCCATATAGATAAGTACAGGTATATATCCGCAAAGATACGAAATTAGAGGTTAGAGATTAGCCCTTAGAGATGCGATGCTGTGCATCCCTCCGCGCACCCTGTCGAGACGGGGCGAACTGTGCCTCAGTCCGCTCTCACTGCTAATGTCTAACAGCTAGTCTCTTCAGTCTAACGGCGCACCCCCTAATTCCTAAGGAGACTGTTGCATAAAGGCGCATCGCTGTGTTGCTTTCGGGATTCGGCTTCGGTCACATACGGAGGTATGCTCCCTTCAGACCTCACCCTCAGCGCCTTGCGCTTCATCCTTTCTGCAAAGTCTAGACAATCTTGCAAGCAAGATTGTGAGACTGTTGACTTTTGCAACAGTTTCCTAAGCCTTCGCTTCCCGTGCGAAGTGGCGACAACAGTCATGCAGAGTGCACTCATCGCAGAGCGGTCTGCGCGCTTTGCAGATATAGCGACCGAGGAGGATGAGCTGATGATGGGCACGTATGAGCTGCTCACGAGGGATGCGTCGCTTGAGAGCCTGCTCGACAGCCAGAGGCGTAGTGGCACGTGCCGAAGCTAGTCCGATACGCTTAGCAACACGGAAGACGTGCGTATCCACAGGCATTGCAGGCGTGTCGAAGCAGACCGCCAGCATCACACTGGCACTCTTACGCCCTACCCCTGGGAGTGCCTCCAGCTCTTCACGAGTCGAGGGGACAAGCCCCTCGTGGTGGGACACAATGCGCTCGGAGAGACCGATGAGATGCTTCGCCTTATTGTTTGGATAGCTGACACTCCCCATGAGGGCGAGGAGGTCATCGACAGAGGCGCGTGCCATCGCCTCGGGTGTCGGGTAGGGCGCCATCAGCTGAGGCGTCACCATGTTGACCCGCTTGTCCGTACACTGTGCCGAGAGAACGACCGCTACGAGTAGACTGAAAGGGTCGTGGTAGATAAGCTCCGTGTCGGCATCGGGGTAGAGCTTAGTGAGTCCCTCCAGAGCCAGGCGGTAGCGTTCGTCTAGAGTCATCTGCTGAGAAAGGTTTAGAGTGGTGTGGTGTGCGCGGTAAACTGAGAGAGGAAGTCAAAGTCATTCTCCGAGAAGTAGCGGAGATCCTTCACGCTGTACTTCAGATTGGCAATGCGCTCCACGCCCAGACCGAAGGCGTAGCCACTATAGACGGAGCTGTCTATACCACAATTCTCTAGCACATTGGGGTCGACCATCCCGCAACCCAATATCTCGACCCATCCGGTATGCTTGCAGAAGCCACACCCCTCGCCGTGGCATAGCCCGCACGAGATATCCATCTCGGCACTAGGCTCAGTAAAGGGGAAGTAGGAAGGTCTCAAGCGTATCTGCGTATCTGCCCCAAAGAGCGACTGGGCGAAGAAGAGTAGCGCCTCCCTTAAATCGGCGTAGCTTACGTTGCGGTCGATGTATAGTCCCTCTATCTGATGGAAGAAGCAGTGTGCGCGCGCCGAGATAGCCTCGTTGCGATAGACGCGCCCAGGGCAGAGGACTCGTATGGGTGGCTCTTGGCTCTTCATGACACGCGTCTGCACCGAGGAGGTGTGGGTGCGCAGGAGTATATTGCTCTTGTGATCCACAAAGAAGGTATCCTGCATATCTCTGGCTGGGTGGTCGGGCGGGAAGTTGAGCGCCTCAAAGACATGCCAGTCATCCTCCACCTCAGGGCCCTCAGCAATGCTAAAGCCCATCCGCTCGAATATCGCACAGATCTCCTCCTGTATGAGCGTCAGTGGGTGTCTCGACCCCAAGGGGTAAGGCACCGCTGGGCGCGTCAAGTCCATCGACTGCTGGACGGACTCTGTAGCGACCGAGGCTAGGAGCTCCTTGATGCGCACCGTCGCCTCCTGCTTGAGCTGGTTGAGAGCAGCTCCTAGCTGACGTTTTTCCTCGGGAGGGAGCTGACGAAAGGAGTCGAATAGCTGTGTGATGCGCCCTTTCTTACCAAGGTAGGCTATACGTAACTGCTCCGCCTCTTCGGGAGTTGAGGCTGCTAGCTTAGAGAGTGCTGATTGTATTTGCTGGATCTGGTCAAGCATAGTAAGGTGATATAAGAAAAGAGCCTCATCATGACAGCGCTACGATGAGGCGATACGACACCTCTCGAGCAGGCACCTAGGCTCTCACGAGATGGAGTCTATTCAAATAGTTAAACTAATTAGGAGCCGTGGCGTCAGCGTATGACCACCTTGAGCGTGTAGGTCTCGCCCTGCACCACAAGGCGCACTAGGTAGACACCTGCTGGGAGATGCTCATTGCGCACCTCCTGCCCCATGACGTTGAAGACCTGCATCTGCTCATACTCGCAGAGCGGTACGATAGTGCCATCAGACACCTCCACCTGAGGCGTAGCCCGCTCCAGGTCTAGCTGCTGCGGAGTTGCTGCGATAAGCTGCTGCTCGAGGGCGTGCCCCGCTACGTCCAGGCTCCTCTCGCTCGCCTGCGCCAGACTAGGTGCTAGCATTGTGCAGATGAGAAAGAGATATATAGTATGTAGTAGTTGCTTCATAAGCGTATAGTCACTAGTAGTAGTGGCAAATATACGAAGAACTTTTGAAACAACCGTCAAGGCGACCGTGCAGCCCCCCACTCCCCCACCCTTCTGCAGGAAAAAGCTTTCTCCCCAAAAAGGTCAAACGACCCCTCCCGATACGTCTAATGACCTAAGGATAACGTCTCAACGAGTGAGGAGTTGACGTGCAACGAGCTGTAGGAACTTGACGGTCGGTCCGCCCCTACGGAGATCGGGGTTACAGCGTCTGATGAGTGGAGTTGTCGTGCTGACGTAGCTTGTGTAGGGGCGGACCTGCGTGTCCGCCCGCAGAATAGACTGCGCTCAGGTGAGGACGGGCGGACACACAGGTCCGCCCCTACGGTGGGAGCTTCCACCCCGCCGAGCGGTTCACCCGAAGAAAAGTCGACCGAGCTTGCGAAACGAGAAGAAAACTTCGCATTTTACTTGCATATGAACTTAAAAAGCAGCTCGTTACTCGTAAAGTTGGGGACTGAGCATTCCGACAATCTGCATTCGTTGTGCCCAGTCCCCACAGGTCGCTATTCGTCAAGTCGCTACTCGTCGTTGGGAAGTCCTCGTAGCGACGCTCTACTTCTCGAACTCGATATCTATGTCGAAAGACTCATGCCACGGCAGTCCCTGACGAGCTACCTCCTCGAGGAAGGGATCCGGGTCGAACTGCTCGACATTGAAGACTCCAGCACCACCCCAGATGCCCTTGGCGAGCATCAAGGCTCCCGTCGTAGCGGGCACTCCAGTCGTGTAGCTGACACCCTGCGTACCGGTCTCGCGGTAAGCTGCCTGGTGTGAGCAATTGTTCCAGATATAGTAGGTACGCTCCTTGCCATCCTTGACACCACGGATGCGACAGCCTATGGATGTCTCGCCCGTATAGTTCTCACCCAGCTCCTTAGGATTGGGAAGAACCGCTTTGAGGAACTGGATGGGCACAATCTCCTGTCCGTTGTAGTTGATCGGTTCGATGCTAGCCATACCGATGTTCTGTATCACCTCCAGATACTTTAGGTACTCCTCTCCGAAGGTCATCCAGAAGCGCGCCCGACGTATTGTAGGGAAGTGCTTGACGAGTGACTCCAGCTCCTCATGATAGAGCAGGTAGGACTCACGCACCCCAATACCAGGGTAGTGTAGCGAACGGTGTATCTCCTGTGGCTCCGTCTCGATCCACTCGCCATCGTGGTAGTACTTACCCTTTTGGGTAATCTCACGAATGTTAATCTCTGGGTTGAAGTTCGTCGCAAAAGCCTTGTGGTGGTCTCCCCCGTTGCAGTCCACGATGTCGAGGTAGTGCATCTCGTCAAAATGATGCTTGGCAGCATATGCGGTGAAGATACTGGTCACGCCTGGATCAAAGCCACACCCGAGGACAGCCGTCAGCCCAGCCTCCTTAAAGCGGTCGTGATAAGCCCACTGCCAGCTGTACTGATACTTAGCCTCGTCTAGGGGCTCGTAGTTTGCCGTATCAAGGTAGTTGACCCCAGCCTTGAGACAAGCCTCCATGATGGTGAGGTCTTGGTAGGGGAGTGCTACGTTGATACAGATGTCCGGGCGAAAGCTCTCGAAGAGCTTCACCAGCTGATCCACATCGTCAGCATCCACTTGAGCCGTCTGAATGTTGACGTTTTGTATTTGCGCTGCTATAGCGTCGCACTTGGACTTAGTGCGACTGGCCAGCATAATGTCGGTAAAGGTCTCAGCATTCTGAGCTACCTTGTGAGCTACTACGGTGCCTACGCCACCAGCTCCGATGATGATCACTCTTGCCATAGGGATAGATATTTAGTCGGTTAGAGATTCATGTCTTAGGAGACCGCTCGCTTGCTCCGCCGTCTCCATAGCGAATAGCCTCACGCTACTAGCCCACCGAGGGCGTGACGCGAGCTACCGCACACAATAGTGTGTCAAAGATACGGAAAAATTGCATAGTCGGCCGTACAGACACAGACCATCCCAGAGCTGACGCATCATCATGAGACTGTTGACTTTTGCAATAGTCTCTTCTTGAGGGGAGTGCAAATAAACCGCTCTGCAGCAGTATCGGGACTCGTCTGTGCTGCCCTTTATTCAAATCGAACATAAGTGCTATTACAAGCGAGAGGATGTGGAAGCTCTCCTCGCTAAGTCTAACACTCGTAAAGGTTAACAACTATGGAGTACGAGACCATCAATAAAGAAACACCAGAGATGAAACAACTCATCTCTGGCATTAAAGGTTTGACGAATCGAGTCAGAAGCATAGCTCAAACTCATCGTCCTCTTTTTGAAGGTGAAATCTATCTCACAGGACGGGAGGTTTGCGAGAGACTGTTCCTTTCCCCTCGCACCCTGCAAGACTATCGGGATGTGGTTATACTTAGTCTACCTTCTCTTTAGATAAAACGCTTTTCAGTTTATATATCTCATTAGAAGCATCTTGAGGTGGATTTGCTAAATGGATAACCTGAACTTTTATTTCATATCTATACCCAGATTGGTACTCAAATCCATAAATACGACCTAACGGGATAAAAAACAAATCCGGGCTAAAAGGAATGATTTTGGAGACAATCATACATTCGAAATTTGTCTCGTTAAATTCTCGAATTATTTTCTTCTCTGTTTTTGAGGAAATCATCCATACCTCTTCTGTTATATAGTCCTCCATTTGGGATTTTTGACAAGAAGACATATTTACAGTAACAAAAAAGGCGGACAATAGTACTACAAACTTCACCAAAGAAAGACAAGTTACCGTACTTAAATAATGAGCTTCTTCTTTCATAGGATTAATTTAGCGAGATTTATTAGATTGTTCTTCTGTCGCAAATCTAGCAATAAAAATGAAACTGACAAAGAAGTCTAGTGAAATCCATCTTTTTTGCACTTTACCTCGCAGTGCAAACCACAGAGATATCGTGCAAACCCCTCTCATTTCCATTTACTTACCCACAATCCTCTCCCTAATGCCCTTCCCCCTAATAGTTCCCACAGAGGGACGAAACGATCCCCACGTGGATATTTCGAAATATCCACGTGGAGAATTTTTATTTTCCACGTGGGGAAGAAAAAATTCCTCGGAGGAATCAAATGAAACTTCGGAGGAAATGAATCACGCCCACGTGGAAAATAAAAAATATCCACGTGGAGATTTGAGATTTCCCACGTGGATATTCGAAAATAGAGATTAGAGGTTAGAGGGCTGGGATTAGAGATCGGAGCCATCAGAGCTATCGGAGAAGTCGGAGTGGATCGGAGTGCTAGTGCCTCTAGTGCCACTAGTAGCACTAGTGCAATCCGTGAGTCTAGCTAACAGCTAACAGCCAACAGCTAATTTCTGAGGGGGGACACATGATGAGGCTGTTGACTTTTGCAACAGTCTCCCTATACGAGCACACAGCTCATCAGTCCGTTATCCAGCAGCGAGGGGTACTGTCTCGAGGAGCTTGACACAGACGGTCGCACAGCTCATCAGCCCGTTCCTCTGCATCCCTACGAGACTGTTGCAAGAGTCAACAGTCTCACAATCTTGCTTGCAAGATTGTCTAGACTTTGCAGAAAGGATGAAGCGCAAGGCGCTGAGGGTGAGGTCTGAAGCTCACATACCTACGTATGTAACCGAAGCCGAATCCCGAAAGCAACACAGCGATTCGCCTTTATGCAACAGTCTCCCTACGGGATTCGCTCTCCCATAGCGTCTGCACCAAACGACAAGAGAGGCGACATCACGGTAGATGTCACCTCTCTTTCTATTGACTCTTCAGAGGATAGAACGGGACAAGACCCGCCTCGAATCCTCTACGTTTGTCAGTCCTGTCGACTACTCCTCGCCCTCGAGACGCTCCTTGAGCGCAGCGAGCTCGTCGAGGTCGCCTAGCGTAGCACGCTCTACACTCTGCTGGGTTGCAGCCACAGCAGCAGCGTCACGTACCTGCTGATTGCGCTCCTCGGTAGCAGCCTGACGACGCTCTGCACGCTCAGCATCCTCGTGGATGCGACTGTGAGAGACGATGATGCGCTGCATATCGGGGTTGAAGTCGAGAATCTTGAAGGGGAGCTTCTCCTCTAGAGCGACGCTCGTACCATCCTCCTTGATGAGGTGCTTGGGAGTGGCAAATGCCTCGACACCGTAAGGTAGAGCGATTGTAGCACCCTTCTCACTCATGCGGATGACCGTACCCTCGTGGATAGATCCGATGGTGAACTCCTTGGCAAACTCATCCCAAGGATTCTCTGTCACCTGCTTATGACCGAGGCTTAGACGGCGGTTCTCCTTGTCAATCTCAAGAACCTGTACCTCAATCATCTGACCTACCTTGACAAACTCGTTGGGGTGCTTGACCTTGCGGGTCCAAGAGAGGTCACTGATGTGGATGAGTCCGTCGATACCCTCATCAAGCTCTACGAAGACTCCGTAGTTGGTGAAGTTGCGTACGCGAGCCTCGTGGTTGGATCCAACGGGGAAGCGCTGCTCGATAGTCTCCCAGGGATCAGGCTTGAGCTGCTTGAGACCGAGGCTCATCTTGCGATCCTCGCGGTCGAGCATGAGGACGACTGCGTCTACCTCCTGACCTACGGTGAGGAACTCCTGAGCACTGCGTAGGTGCTGCGTCCAGGACATCTCGCTCACGTGTATGAGACCCTCGACACCTGGCATCACTTCGACGAATGCACCGTAGTCAGTTATGACTACTACACGGCCATGGATGATATCGCCCTCCTTGAGATTCGGATCGAGCGCATCCCATGGATGTGGCATGAGCTGCTTGAGACCGAGAGCGATACGTGTCTTCTCCTCATCAAAGTCTAGGATGACGACATTAATCTTCTCATCGATAGAAACCACCTCAGAGGGGTCTCCGATACGACCCCATGAGAGGTCGGTAATATGAATCAGACCGTCTACGCCACCGAGGTCGACGAAGGCTCCATAAGAGGTAATGCCCTTGACGACGCCCTCGAGGACTTGACCCTTCTCGAGCTTGGAGATAATCTCCTTCTTCTGCTGCTCGAGCTCTGCCTCGATGAGGACCTTGTGAGAGACGACGACGTTGCGATACTCGGGGTTTACCTTAACAATCTTGAACTCCATCGTCTTGTCAACGAAAGCATCGTAGTCCTTGATAGGACGCACGTCTATCTGAGAGCCAGGTAGGAATGCCTCAATGCCGAAGATGTCGACAATCATACCTCCGTTGACACGACTCTTGATATAGCCGAGGATGACCTCGTCATTCTCCTGAGCAGCCGCGATCTTCTCCCAAGCACGTGCTGCACGAGCCTTACGGTGAGAGAGCTGTAGCTGACCATAGCGGTCCTCTTTGCTCTCGACAAGCACCTCGACTTCGTCGCCGACCTTGAGGTCCTTGTTGTAGCTGAACTCGTTGGCAGAAATGATTCCTGCGCTCTTGTAGCCAATGTTGACTAGTACCTCGCGCTTATTGATTGCCATAACTTTGCCCATGACTACCTCGTTATCCTTGATAGTCGTCAGGGTCTTGTCATAAATCGCCTCGCGCTCTTTGCGCACATCTGCAGAGATGTCGCTGTCCTGTGCGTACCCTGACCAGTCGAAGTCTGCGAGTGGTTGGATACGGTCTGTTGGGTTGTTACTCATTTAGTGAAATAGTTGGGTGATTTAATAAGTGAAACTGTATGTGTAGTTACTCTAAACAGTGGCGCAAAGGTACGAAAAACTATTGAACCCCAGCACACTCCGCATTTATTAACTCAGGGGCAAGCCGAGGTACGGGATATTTTTGTACATTTGTCAATATCTGAGACGGTGCAAAGCACTCACACCGTGAAGGCTTGCGACGCTTAGACTGTTGGTTCGCTTGATAATAATATATACGCATATGGCTACGAATAGAAGACTGTGCCGCACGCGAGATGCCTGGCTCGGAGGAGTCTGTGGAGGGCTTGCAAAGTATTTCGACTGGGACCCTACCATCGTAAGGCTCCTCTATCTTGTACTGACCTTTAGCTCCCTATTTGCAGGGATACCTATATATATTGTCCTATGGATTTTGATGCCTCCTGAGAGGTATGACCGTAGCTATTGAAACTAGAAGAGACCTATGAGTTACCCCTTACTACACGAATTACTGAACCTTGTCGAGCGCTACGAAGAGCTTTGCGCTCCAGGCGAGCAGTCAATGGACGGCTTCTTACGCTTTGCCCAGCAAGAGAAAGCTGAGAACCCCAAAGCAAAGGATGGAGCTACCGAGATGAAGAAGGTAGACGACGCCTATCTCAACGCAATGATAGCTCGTGACATAAGCTTCGTCTACCGCTATATGCGCTACTTCGTGCGCAAGGCCATCAAGGACAGCCCGCTACAGACTATCGATGAGTACTCATACCTCATCTCAGTCATGTCACACCACAAGCTCTCCAAGACGGAGCTAAACAACTACAACGTGGTGGAGAAGACCTCTGGCAGCGAGATCATCCGTCGACTACTCTCCAATGGTCTCGTCACGCAGAGTCGTAATCCGCAAGACAAACGCAGTATGATCCTGAGCATCACCCCCGAGGGTCGCAAGGCACTCCAGAGTGTTATGCCCCACATGCAGCAGAGCTGCAACCTTCTTCTGAGAGATCTCTCGTGGGATCAGAAGATGTATCTCCACACCCTTCACTCGCAGCTCTGTGAGAGTAACCATCCACTCTTCCTTTCAGAGCGAGACACCGACCTGACGGAGCTGGTGAAAAAAGTACCCACGGAGACGGGCTCCACGTCAGCTGACAAGCAAGCAAGCTCTCATTCCATCTCTAAACTCTAACTTATCACCTCTAACCTCTCCCTCCCTCTATGACCCACCTGAGTGACCTGCTCAAGCTCTTTACCACGACCTATCGACACAAGACTCTCCTACGCTATATGGATCGAACACCCGAGGAGCGGTGGCACGACTGGAGTGGTGAGCAACTGGCTGAGCAGACTATGCTGGCGGCTCAAGCGCTGGCGCGTGCTGGTGTACAGCCTGGCGACCGAGTTGCTCTCTACACGCAAAACATGATGGAGGGTATCATCACCGAGCTAGGACTTATGGCGATGCGGGCTATCTGCGTACCACTATACGCCACCTGTTCTCCCGAGCAGGTCGCTTACATCACCGAGCATGCGGAGGTCAAGCTCATCCTCGTCGGAGAGCAGTTTCAGTACAACAACGTCTACCCTCTCCTAGCGACCCACCCCACGCTACGCCAGTTAGTCATCCTAGATGAGCGGGTGGTGCGTGACCCGACCGATGAGCGGAGTGAGTACTTCGGCACCTTTCTCTCGATGGGCGATGCGATGCCCTACGAGACTGAGGTACGGGCGCAGCTAGGTGCAGGCACGGCAGACGAGACGGCTGTCATCATCTACACCTCGGGGACTACAGGGACGCCCAAGGGGGTGCAGATCACCCATCGTATGATTCTCTCACAGGTGGAGCGGCATCAGCAGCTCTTCCCGACACTAAGCAGTCACGATGTCTCGGTCAACTTCCTGCCGTTGAGCCATGTTTTCGAGAAGCTCTGGGTCTACTTCTGCCTCGCCACAGCAATCAAGGTGGTGGTCGTGACCAATCCTAAGCGTATCATGGAGCTAATGCCCCAAATACACCCCACAGTAATGTGCAACGTACCGCGCTACTGGGAGAAGGTCTACCAAGGAGTTCAAGAGCATATCGAGCGGTCACGGCCTATGATGCAGCGCATCTATCAGAAAGCTCTACGCGTCGGTCGCAAGTACCATATAGACTATCGTATTCACGGGCGCAAAGCTCCCTGGGGACTTCGCATATCCAATGCCTTCTATCGCTACACCGTTTTCTATATCCTCAAGCGTGTCCTAGGACTGGAGCGAGGACGCTTCTTCCCAACGGCAGGGGCTCCGCTCTCGAATGAAATCAACGAGTTCCTGCAGTCTGCCGGCTTCAACATCATCGTCGGCTACGGTCTCTCCGAATCCTCGGCGACAGTCTCTTGCTACCTGCCAGGACGCTACGTCATAGGCTCCGTCGGGGAGGTAGTACCAGGCGTAGAGGCACGCATAGATCCCGAGACACAGGAGATACAGCTACGTGGCGATACGATCACACCCGGCTACTACCATAATGAGGAAGCAAATGCAGCTGCCTTTACCGACGACGGCTGGTTCCGCACGGGTGATGCGGGACGACTCGAGGGACGGACGCTTTACTTCACAGAGAGGATTAAAGAGTTGTACAAGACGAGCAATGGGAAGTACATCGCCCCACAGCAGGTCGAGTCACTCCTGAGTAGCAGTCCGCTCATCGAGCAGTGCGCTGTGGTGGCCGACGAGCGAAAGTTCGTCGCCGCGCTCATCTACCCCAACTACGAGCAGCTACGTCGTCGGCTCCGAGAGCGTGGTCAGGAGGCACTGGCCGACCTTTCGACGGGCGAGCTCGCACAGCGTAGTGAGGTGTGCGATATGCTCCTGAGTCATATAGAGCCCCTGCAGGCGCACCTAGCGGGCTTTGAGAAGGTCAAGCGCATCGCCCTGCTCGCCGAGCCTTTCTCCATTGAGGCGGGGACACTCACCCCGACACTCAAGCTCAAGCGCAAAGCAATCCTCGAGCAGTACGCCCAGCTAATCGAAAAGCTGTACCTTTGACCTCCCATTTCACACTATAAGTAAAGAGCGTATGCCACACCATAGTGGCATACGCTCTCTAGACAACACTATATATTATGATAACACAGGACCAACTAGCAGAGCTGTTGGAGCGCACGAAGGCGCTGGGGAGGTATCTTTGACATCGACCAGCGACGTGTCCAACTAGAAGAAGAGGAGCTCCGGACACAAGCTCCAGACTTTTGGGATGACGTACCACGAGCCGAGCAGCAGATGCGACGCGTGGGCGAGATACGCTCATGGATTGAAGCTTTTGAGGCTGTCGATGCGGCCGCTCAGGAAGTGGCTCTAGCCTACGACTTTTACAAGGAGGAGGCTGTCGAAGAGCAGGAGGTAGACAGTGCCTATGCTCGTGCCCTCAAGCTCGTCGAGGACCTTGAGCTACGCAATATGCTGAGCGCCGAGGAGGACCGCCTAGGCGCCGTCCTCAAGATTAACGCAGGGGCCGGTGGTACTGAGAGCCAGGACTGGGCATCCATGCTGGTGCGTATGTACCAGCGCTGGGCAGAGCGGTCGGGTTATAAGGTAACCATCACCAATTGGCAGGACGGCGACGATGCCGGCGTTAAGACAGTTACCTTGCAGATTGAGGGTGAGCTCGCCTATGGCTACCTCAAAAGTGAAAACGGCGTGCACCGCCTCGTGCGCGTCTCTCCATACAATGCACAGGGCAAGCGTATGACCTCGTTTGCCTCCGTCTTTGTCGTACCTCTCGTGGATGACTCCATAGAGGTCGAGGTGAACCCTGGCTTGCTGTCGTGGGACACTTTCCGTTCGAGCGGAGCTGGGGGGCAAAATGTCAACAAAGTAGAGACAGGCGTCCGTTTACATTACCAATACACCGACCCCGACACAGGAGAGACCGAGGAGATTGTCATCGAAAACACCGAAACTCGCTCCCAGATGGACAATCGCGAGAATGCACTGCGTCTCCTGCGCTCACAGCTCTACGACAAGGAGCTGGAGCGTCGTCGTGCTGCTCAGAGCGAGGTCGAGGCTAATAAGAAGAAGATTGAGTGGGGCTCCCAGATACGTAGCTACGTCTTCGACGATAGACGTGTCAAGGATCACCGCACCAACTATCAGACTTCCGATGTCAACGGTGTAATGGATGGCGACATCGATGCTTTTATCAAGGCTTACCTGATGCAGACGGGAGCTGGTACGACTAATGAGTAAGTGACTCGCTATGATCGTCTGCATCGCTGAGAAACCGTCCGTAGCACGTGACATAGCCAAGATACTCGGAGCCACCGAGGCGCGCTCGGGCTACATCGAGGGCAATGGCTATGCCGTCACCTGGACCTACGGTCACCTATGCACGCTCAAGGAGCCAGAGGACTACCAGACTAGCTGGCAGGGATGGCGACTAGCTACGCTACCGATGATTCCAGAGCGCTTCGGCATCAAGCTTATCAAGCAGGAGCATATCGAGCGGCAGTTTGCCGTCATCCAGGAGCTCGTCTCGCGAGCTGAGCGAGTCATCAACTGCGGGGATGCCGGACAAGAGGGCGAGCTGATACAGCGCTGGGTGCTCCAACTAGCGGGCTGCACCTGTCCCGTGGAGCGTCTCTGGATATCCTCGCTGACAGACCAGTCCATACGTGAGGGCTTCGCTCACCTGCGCCCTAGCAAAGAGCTAGACACACTCTACTACGCTGGCCTGGCACGTGCTATCGGCGATTGGCTCCTAGGTATCAATGGGACGCGACTCTACACCTTGACGGACCGCTATAACAGCAGACAGCGAGGCGTCCGTTCGGTGGGGCGTGTGCAAACCCCGACACTCGCTCTAGTAGTCGATCGGCAAGCTGAGATAGAGAGCTTCGTACCGGTCACCACCTACGAGATGCAGACTACCTACCGCGGGACGCTCTTTCGAGCAGACACGACCCAGGAGGTCGAGGTTACCTTTGCCGAGAGACAGCAGGTTGAGGAGCTGATAGAGCGAATCGCTAAGGAGCCCCTCGTCGTGCAGGCGGTCGAGCAGAAGAAGGCGACGGAGTACCCGCCACGACTCTTCGACCTCACCTCCCTACAGGTCGAGGCAAATAAGAAGTTTGGCTACACGGCTGAGCAAACGCTCCGACTCATTCAGTCCCTATATGAGAAAAAAGTGACCACCTACCCTCGTGTCGACACTTCCTTTCTACCCGAAGACCAATACCCAAAGGTAGGGGAGACGCTCCAGGGCATCGCTCGTCACGCCAAGCTCGGAGGCTTCGTAGCTCCGCTACTGAGTAGTGGCAAGCCGCTGAAAAAGAGCAAGAAAGTCTTTGACAATAAGAAGGTCACCGACCACCACGCCATCATACCCACGGGACAGCTAAGCAGCGGGCTCACGCCCGACGAAGAGCAGCTTTACCTCCTCGTGGCACTGCGCTACATAGCCGCTTTCTACCCCGATGCCAAGGTCTCGACGACCACCGTGCGTGCTACCGTCGAGAAGTACCCACTACGCGCCTCGGGCAAGACAATCCTCGTGGAGGGATGGCGGGAGGTGCTCAAGCCAGACAGTGGCAAGGAGAGCGACGACACCGCAGAGAGTGCCAAAGATAAGGAGCAGACACTGCCCACCTTCCGGAAAGGAGAGTCAGGACCCCACGAGCCGACAGTCCGTGAGAGCACCTCTACGCCACCACGCTACTACACCGAGGCGACGCTCCTACGCGCTATGGAGACAGCCGGCAAGGGGGTCGAGGATGAGGAGCTACGAGATGCGCTCAAGATGAACGGCATCGGTCGCCCCTCCACACGCGCTGCCATCATCGAGACGCTCTTCAAGCGGGAATACATCGTTCGTGAGGGTAAGTCGCTACGCGCCACACCGGCCGGCATACAGTTGATTGAATCGATACAAGACCCACTGCTCAAGAGTGCCGAGCTGACTGGACGATGGGAGCTCAAGCTACGACAGATCGAGAGCCGGGAGTACGACCCAGGGCAGTTTCTCGACGAACTCAAAGCGCAGGTCTCCGCCCTCGTCACCGAGGTGCGTGGCTTCTAGTCCTAAGGGAGGAACCGCTTATCAGATAGTACAGAATCTTATTCACTCTAGCGATATAAGTGCATACAAAAGGAGGCTGTCAACTCTTGTGACAGCCTCCTCTCGTTCTTGTTGTCTAACTTCTATCTAACTTTCAAAGCGTTGGGCTCATTGCGCCTTACTCGTGCGTAGCTCTTTCCAAAGATCTATGACGAGTAGGACGGCGACGACGCAGACAAATGGTAGTATGGCTGCCTGTGCCCACGTGAAGTGGGGTAGGAGGTCTGTGCAGAGGTGACAGATATTGAGCAGTAGGGTGAGACAAGCGAGTACGAAACTGACGATAGTGCTCCAGCGTCGCTTGCCGTAGCAACTACAGAGCAGACCGACGAGTGGTACTAGGTAGAGTGCCCATCCCGTGAAGGTGGTCATGGCTGGGAGCTTCTCCGTGGTCATCTCCTCCGTTGCTATGCTGAGACCAGCAAAGAGTGGCATCAGCTCACAGAGCGTGTGGAAGATGTATCCCATCGGGATGAAAGCCCATAGGAGGGCCGTGCGAGTTTGTCTATTCATAGTTTGTTTAGAGCTTTATGATTTTATAGATGCCAGCAGGTGTAATCACTACTGGCTTGTTGCTGCCCTGCCCTGTAGCTGGGTCGTAGCTGTAGAAGCCCAGACCGTCTTTAGCGTGTATGCCGAAGTAGATCTTGCCGTTGTAGGCGATGGTGGCATTAGCACTCCAGCCACTAGATCCGGGCAGTGGGAGTATCTTGCCCTTGCCACTCTTGAGGTCTAGCTCGTAGGGGACGAAGTCTTTGTTTTTGGTAAAAGTCTTGTCGTTGGGATCGACAACGAGCGAAGGCTTCTCCAGGAAGAAGTAGACCTTGCCCTTGTAGTAGGTCATCGTCATACCATAAGAGTTGGGCTCTGCGCCATCAGCTTTGGTCACGGAGACGTAGTACTCCTTGTCAAAGTCGGTCTCGCCCTTTTTGATTCTCAAGATACCCTCAGGCTTGCCAAACATGGCACTGCGAGGTCCTGAATAGAAGTATATGTTACCTGCCTCGTCGAGGATGGCACTGGTGTGTCCGACCATGCCAAGGCTCTGTACGCGAGCGTCCTTGATGACCTTCTCGACCTTGTCCGTGGCGACATCAATGACCGCCACAGAGGCTGGCTCATCGTATAGCTCCATCATAGACTTTGTCTGATTGAGACAGAGGAAGAGCTTGCCATCTCGCACGATACCAGTCCCAGCGTCGGGATCTTTGTCAGGAGCCTCAGCCTTGGGATCTGTAGCAGCATAGGGAGAGAGGTCTATCTCGCCCATCTCCTGCATGGTGGAGGGGTTAAAGATGACGAGCTGACCACGGCTAGCGCAGGTCACGCCGTAAGCCTTCGTATCGCTGGCGAAGATGACCTCAAGGACGTTGGGAGAGCCCTTGAAGGAGAGTGTCGCAACCTCCTGTAGCTTACCATCCTTCAGCTGATACTTGCGTAGCGTCTGCTCGCCACCATAGCCATACATACTGCCTGACATAGCGTAAATGTAGTCGCCGTACTTCTCTAGGAAGAGGTGCCCCACGGGGAGGGTCTGTGAGTTTTCAAATGAGGTCTGCACTCCCTCTGCGAGGTCTGCTAGGGGCGTGAGTTGGAAGGCATTCTCCACCTGTGAGGCGTAGATAAACTTGGCTTCCTGCGTCTGCTTCGGAGTGTTTTCCTCCTTTTGACATGAACTGAGTGTGACTAGCCCTAAGAGGGCGGTCATGATTAGTAAGCTAAGATGCTTCATCGTTCTATTATTTATTAGGTTTATAGTCATCTTGATTAGTTAGAATGTGACCTGGAGCTTGGCACGTAGTGAGCGTGTCGGTAGTGGGCACTGATACTCCGCCCACTGCTTGGTGTCAAAGAGGTTGTTGACCTCTAGAGCTAGGTGGTAATGCTGAAAGAGCGTGTACTGCACTCCCACGTTGAAGTTCCATCGGCGAGGTACCTGTAGTCGGCTCACCTTGCTCGCCTCCCACCCATAGCTAAAGGGTGCTGTGTACTCGCACGCTATAAAGCCCTCGGCATGATCATCGGAGAGCAGTAGCTGGTCGCCCTGTAGACGGATCTCCGCATTGCCAAAGAGGTAAGGCATGTTGGGTACACGATAGTTGTAGTGGAAGTTCTGACCGCCCCCGATCGCTGTCTTCATCTTGTCACGTGCATCTTGATAGGTGATGTTGGAGCGAATGGTCAGCCAGGGGAAGAGATTGGCATAGAGCTCCGCCTCTACGCCTGCTATGCGCACCTGGCCGAAGTTTGTGTACTTCATGATAAGGCTCTCCATGACTAGCTTGATCATATCCCTCACATTCATATAGTATCCGTTGAGATCGATGCGACAGTTGGGGTAGTCGTCAGGGTTGCAGAGCCAGTTGACGCCTAGGTTGAAGTTAAGGCTCCGCTCGGGTGCTAGCTTAGGCGAGGGGTAGATGAGTACACCGTCACCGATGATCTCCTCGGCACGAGGGGTGCGCATGGTGTATTGCGTAGAGCCTTTGAGCGTAAGATTGGGGAGAGCCTTGACAGAGATAGCCTCGCTACCGCCCCATACGGAGCGTGAGCTGGTGAGTGGAGCGTGATCCTGCTCGTAGATGGTGAAGCCTAAGGGAGATACTGAGGAGTAGAAGTAGACATGCTTGGCGCCCAGCTCATTGGTAATGCGCTCGTCCCATAGCTTCCACTCGTGTGTCAAACCTGATATAAGAGAGTGTATATACCCAGGGTAGCCACTCACAGCGAGCTTGGTATACTTGCTAGCTAGCTCATCGTGGGGATCACGTCGGGCGAAGCGGTAGGAGATATTGCCTAGGAGACGATGAGCGGGCGACAGCTGGTAGCGCAGGTTTAGCTGCTCCTGTATGTTGATGAGCTGGTCATGTGAGCCATTGGGTGTGCTACCTATCTCGCCTTGACCGGAGCCACTGGGGAAGATGCGCCCAGCGAAGTCGTAGCAGTAGTGCGAGGTGTCCACGTGGTTCAGCATTTGATACGCGACGATACTTGTCGAGCTTAGATAGAGCTTGCCGTCTAGTATGCTCTTTGCGACTGATAGCGCACCCTGTAGGCTCGTCGTGTGGGTGTGGGCATACTGGATGTTGTTTTGCAGATTGAGGACACCTCCCTGTATCTCCTGATAGGTGCGATCAGCACCTAGCGAGAGCGACAGATGGTCTATCCACGGCTTGTGCAGGGACAGGGACAGAGAGCCTCCATAGCTCGCATAGGTGTCATGATCTCGCCGTACCACCAGTCCTTGCTCAAAGGGGGAGTCAAAGGTATAGTCATTGTCCGTGTAAAGCCCTTGGAGAGCAAGGGAAAGGTTCAGTCCGAGAGCGGGCAAGTACTTATTGGCGCGCAAGCTCCCCTTGTGCGTATGGAAGGAGCCTACCTCATAGGAGGCGGTCAGATGGTCTTGTTGCTCCTCGTGACGCAAGATTATATTGATCGCTCCGCCTAGACCCTCGCCACCGAGCCACGAGGGGATGATCCCCTTGTACACCTCTACATGATCTATCTGGTCTACAGCAAAGGCGTCAAGACTAGTCTGGTCAGAGCTTCCGATAGGTACCCCATTGACAAAGATAGCAATGCGCTTGCCGTCTAGCCCCTGTATGATCATACGGGAAGTGCTCCCGATGCCACCCGTGCTGGTCACCTTGACACCCATAGAGCGGTTGAGGACCTCATTGAGTGAGGAGACCGTGCCGTGCAGCTCTCGTGTGTCGATGACGGTGATGGACGAGGGGATCTCACGAAGTCGCTGTGCCTGCCCCTTACCGTGAACGAAGACTGTGCCTAGCTCCGCTGTAGAGCTCGAGAGGAGGATACGCTGAGGCGCTTGGCTCGCCCTCTTGCTACTATAGCGGAGGGTGTAGTCTTTGTAGCCTACATAGCTTACCTTGATATGATACTCCCCCTTAGTCGGTAGAGACAAGGTGAAGGCACCGTCAGCATCCGTAGCTACCCCTTCATGTAGCTCCTCAACCCACAGTGAGGCACCGATGAGTGGCTCCTGTGATGCAGCGTCTAGCACCACACCGCTGTAGGTGCGTCGCCCTGGATTGCTCTGAGCGACGAGCGTGCAGAAGATTGATGATAGTGCGACTAGGATATATATAGTGCGACCTAGCCAAACGCGACGATGCGGATAGGTACTCATGTGTGTCGTAAAAAACTTTATGTACACGCAAAGGTACTAGCTATTCTCCTCGTTCCCAATACCTAAAGATGGGTAATTGCTGCGGTCTGTCCGTTCTTACAAAGGGTCGCTCGAGAGATTTGCGGAGTATAGGTCCCGCTGAAATGTTTGCAGGCTACAGACTCATGTTGAGCTCTAGAGTGCCGAGCTCAACATGAGTCTGTAGCCTGCGATAGTATCTTTGCCTGGTCTACGAACGAGACCTTTTTTCGACAATGATTGGGTAGTGGGTTGCGAGCGGAGATGCCTCAGAACTCGCTGGTGAAGTGGAAGCGGATGTGCGGGAAGTCTTGCTGCGCCATCTGCAGGATATAGCTACTCTCTGCTAGATAGACGTCACGCCCTGCGTGGTCGAGTGCCATATATTGAGCTTTGCGACGCTTGAAGTTGGCCAGCTCCTCAGCATCATCGCTCTCGATCCAGCACGCCTTGTAGAGATGCAGTGGCTCCCAGCGACACTCGGCGCCATATTCATGAAGCAGTCGATACTGAATCACCTCAAACTGCAACTGACCGACGGTGCCGATGATGCGTCTGCCGTTGAACTGATTGACAAAGAGCTGTGCCACACCTTCGCCCATAAGCTGGTCGGTACCCTTGATGAGCTGCTTCTGCTTCATCGGGTCGGCATTCTCGATATACTTGAAGAACTCAGGACTGAAGCTAGGCAACCCCTTGAAGTGGAGCATTTCGCCTGACGTGAGGGTATCTCCGATGCGAAATAGACCCGTGTCGGGGAGTCCTACGATGTCGCCGGCATAAGCGTCATCGATGACCTCTTTCTTATTGGCCATAAAGGCGGTAGGAGAGGAGAAGCGGACCTGCTTGTCGAGGCGTGTGTGACGGTAGTAAGCGTTGCGTTCGAAGCGCCCTGAGCAGACCTTGACGAAGGCAATACAGCTGCGGTGGTTGGGATCCATATTGGCGTGGATCTTGAAGACGAAGCCAGTGAAGGGCTCTTCGTAAGGACTCACCTCTCTCTCCTCGGCCTGTACGGGCTGCGGCGAGGGGGCGATACGCACGAAGGTGTCTAGTAGCTCACGCACGCCAAAGGTATTGAGCGCAGAGCCAAAGAAGACAGGTGCTTGCTCGCCAGCCAGATAGGCGTCGTGGTCGAATGTGGGGTAGACGCCCTCGACCATCTCTACCTCCTCAGCGAGTCGCTCTGCGGCAGCAGCTCCGATATGCTGGACGAGGTCGGGCGAGTCAAGGCTCTCGATATGGTGGATATCCTCGACGACATGCTGCTTATTGGGGGTAAAGAGGTTGAGCTCGTGGTCGAAAATGTTGTACACGCCCTTGAAGCGGTCGCCCATGCCTATGGGCCAAACCATCGGTGTGGTCACGACGCCGAGCTCCCTTTCGACCTCATCAAGTAGGTCGAAGGGGTCTAGTCCCTCACGGTCTAGCTTATTGATGAAGACGATGACGGGCGTGTGACGCATACGGCATACCTCCATAAGGCGACGTGTCTGCTGCTCGACGCCCTTGGCATGGTCAATGACGATGATGACGCTGTCCACGGCGGTGAGCGTGCGGTAGGTGTCTTCGGCGAAATCTTGGTGACCAGGGGTGTCGAGGATGTTGACTTTGTAGTCCTTATAGTTGAAGCCCATGACACTGGTTGCCACAGAGATACCACGCTGTCGCTCTATCTCCATAAAGTCACTGGTGGCACTTTTCTTGATTTTATTGCTTTTGACCGCTCCAGCTACGTGGATGGCACCTCCGTAGAGGAGGAGCTTCTCGGTGAGGGTTGTTTTACCCGCATCTGGGTGCGCTATGACGGCAAAAGTGCGACGACTGCTTATTTCTTTTTCTAAAGGGGTGGACATCGTAGGATGGGTGGTAGAGAATTAGCTATTGTACTTGTAAATGAGCTGGCGGATGACCTCGACAGCCGCAAGGGTGCGAGCACCTGTCAGGGCACTATCGTTGGGCAGGTAGAGCAAATCAGGAGACATACTCTGCGCCACACCACTGACTGAGCTACTATAGCTCTGCATGGCGGGTAAATCGGGAACGCTCTCTAAGGACGGAACGAGCGGAACGAATGACTCCTCCTCGAGGGCTCGCAAGAGGTCCTGACGCGAGAAGTGAAGCATGGTAGGCTCGATGTGTACGGGCTGACTACTATAATTAGGACGGTAGCTGTGCGGAGCTTCGGCCTGCCAGCCGAGGTAGCGTAGCCCGAAGATTTGCGAGAGATACTTGCCGTAGAGCTTGGCGATGAGTCGCTTCTTCTCGATGACCTCCTCGAGCTGTGCCATCTGAGGTAGGAGGATGCCTGCCTGTAGCGGGGCTAGTGCGTAGGGACGTAGCCACTCTTCGATGGAGAGCTTCTCCTGGGCACTCCAGCTGTGATAAGCAGCGGTGAGGGAGAGACTGCGGTTTTCTGACCAGCTGAGAGCTCCTGCCATGCCAGCCTGGATGATTTCACCCGTAGCAAAGGAGAAGAAGGAGAGCTGTCCCCAAGCTCCACAAGCTCGCTCATCGATAGAACTCCCAAGCGCCTGCGAGCAGTCCTCGATGATGGTCATATTATACCGTTGCGCCACTTCGCAGAGGAGCTCCATATTGGCGGGGATGCCGTGAGCATGCGCCACGATGATGGCACGGGGTAGGGGAGTGCCCGCATGGGTCATGCGCTCGAGATGCTTGCCGAGGAGGAGCGGGTCCATCGCCATATTGAAGGAAGTGACCTCGACAAAGATGGGGCGCAGTTGTAGAGACAGGAGACAATCGATATAAGACTTTCGCCAATATGCGGGCACGAAAACGGACTCGCCTGCTCGTAAGTGGAGCATGCGTAGCGCAGCAATGAGTGCCACATGTGGAGATGTGGTCAGATGGATGGTCCTCTCTAACCCTAACAAACGCCGTAATGCTTGCTCAAATTCCGTACAAAGTCCCGAGTCGGTCAGAAAATCGTCAGGAATCTGCCCCTTGAGCGTCGCTAAAGGTGGGCAAACGCCTTGGTAGTTAAGCTGTTCAGTCGATATTTGAGGCATCTTCTATAGTTTCTCGTTTTGGCTAGTTTCGGGCCGTTTGGCTCTTTTGTTGCTCTCTGTGGCTTTGCGATGAGCAGATTTGGCAAAAAGCTATGCCCCTCTCCACTTTCATCGGTGTGGCGGGGCATAGCTTTTTTAATTTGTCTCTTACTCCTCGATAGCCTTGAGGAGGTTCTTGCCAAGACTGCTTGCACCTAGACGGAAGAGCTCAGGGGTGAGCCACTCCTCGCCAAGGAGCTCCTTGACGATGCAGTAATACTTGACCACATCCTCTGGTGTGCGGACACCACCGCTAGCCTTGAAGCCTCGACGCTCGCCGTGTAGCTCGTAATACTTGCGCAGCGTCTGACACATAACGTAAGCAGCCTCCAGTGAAGCACCTGGATATTCCTTACCAGTGGAGGTCTTGATGAAGTCAGCTCCTGAGTAGAGCGACAGGATAGATGCGATCTGTATCTGCCGTGGCTCTGAGAGCAGACCTGACTCGATGATTACTTTGAGATGAGCCCCATGAGCAGCATCCTTGAGCTCCTCAATTTCGGTACAGACGCCGTCGTAGTCTTCTGAGAGGAAGCGGTTTAGGTTGAGGACGACATCTACTTCGTTGGCACCCTCGGCGACAGCCATAGAGACCTCAGCGACCTTGATCTCTGGGAAGGTCTGACTAGCGGGAAAGCCTGCAGCTACCGAAGCGATGCGTACGTCGGGACAGGTGAGCGTAGCCTTGACCGTAGGCACCAGAGCTGGGTAGACGCAGATAGCAGCTACGTTGGGGATGTCGGGGTGGTTGGTCTCGAAGTCGTTGACGCCAGCCACCATCTTGGTGACGCTCTCGTCGGTATCACCTCCCATCAGCGTGGTTAGGTCGATACAGCTGTAGAGTAGCTTGAGGACTTCTGGTGTGTAGCACTCCTTATAGTGTTTGTCGATGATTGCTTGAACCTCAGCGGTAACATCGCCCTCGATGGGCTCGTAGAGAGAGATTGCTTTATGATACTTGTCTATCTGATGCATTGGTTTCTATTGTTTGAAGGTTTATTATTCTGTTCTATCTGCTTGCTTAGAGCGTAGCTTGTCGTTGTTTAGATGTCGGGTTGCGTCGCGCTTTGTCTTCTTCTGGAGGTTCTTTTCAAGTGCCTCCTGTAGATTGACTCCGCACTGGTTGGCAATGCAGGTGAGTACCCAGAGTAGGTCTGCCAGCTCGTCTGCAAGGTCGAGATGATCGGACGCTTTGGCACTCTGCTCGCCATAGAGCCGTGCCATAACGCGTGCCACCTCTCCCGTTTCTTCTGTTAAGATAGCCATATTGGTCAGCGGGTCGAAGTAGCGAACGCCGTAGGTGCGTATCCACTCATCGACCAGCCGTTGTAGCTCGTTGAGGGTCGTTTCTCTTGCTTTGTCCGTAGCGTCCATTAGAGCGTGTCGGTGTCTAGGATGATGGTCACAGGTCCGTCATTATGTATCTCTACCTGCATATCGGCTCCAAATTTACCGGTTTTAATTGAATCTGAGCCCATGATGAGACGCATCTTTGCGACAAACTGCTCGTAGAGTGGCTCCGAGACCTCACCCTTGGCAGCCTCGATATAGCTCGGACGGTTGCCCTTGCGGCAGTTTGCCATGAGCGTAAACTGGCTTACGACAAGCGCTTCGCCACCAATGTCCAGCAGTGAACGGTTCATCACGCCCTCCTCATCGTCAAAGATGCGTAGCTTGCACACCTTCTGGCAGAGCTTCTCAATCTGCTCGGGACCATCCTCGTAGCCGACGCCGAGGAGTAGGACGATGCCTTGCTGGATGCTCCCAACGCAGTTGCCAGCAATTGACACAGAGGCGTGGGTGACTCGCTGTAAAAGTGCTTTCATACTGTTTCTTCTCTAGGTTGTTTCTGTAGATTCGTCGGGGTGTAGGTGGTTGTACAGCTTGTTGCCCTTACTCGTGCCGAGGGTTGCGATCAGTTCGGCACGACTAGCCTTGACAACTCGCTGGGGTGTCTTGAAAGCTTGCAGCAAAGTCTCCTTACTACGTGCTCCAATGCCTGGAATCTCGTCCAGGATGCTCTTCGTCTGCTGCTTCGAGCGACTATCTCTGTGGAAGGTGATACCAAAGCGGTGCGCCTCGTCTCGTATATGACAGACCACCTTGAGCGTTTCCGACCGGCGGTCCAAGACCAAAGGCTCCGACTCGCCAGGACGATAGAGCTCTTCGAAGCGCTCCGCAAGACCGAAGACGCACACTTTGTCGTAGATGCCTAGCTCCTTGAGCGTGTCGCAGGCGGCATGTAGCTGTCCCTTGCCTCCGTCTATGATGATTAGGTCGGGGAGCGATTGTCCCTCATCCAGCATACGCCGGTAGCGTCGGTAGATGATCTCACGCATCGTCCGATAGTCGTCAGCCCCGACGACTGTTTTCACATGAAACTTTCTGTACTCGCTCTTCGCCGGCTTACCATTCTTAAAGACCACGCACGCAGCCACGGGGTTGGTGCCTTGTATGTTTGAATTGTCAAAGCACTCCATGTGGCGGGGTAGGCGATCGATGCCGAGATCCTTCTTCATCGTAGTGAGGAGACGCGTGGCTCGCTGCTCAGGGTTGAGCTTCTCTTGACGCTTGTAGCAGTCCCAGCGGTAGCGTGACACGTTGAGCTGAGCCAGCTCGAGAAGTTGCTTCTTCTCACCACGCTGTGGCACCGTGATTCGATAGTTGTCGCCTTCCCATTCGCCAGGCTCCGCTAGGATTACTTCACGCGCCGTGCTGCCGAAGCGCTGTCTTAGTTCCTCTATCAGGTAAGCGAGCAGGTCACTCCGCGAAGAGTCGACCGTCTTCTTGAAGGTTAGGTTATGCGCTAAGACGACCGCCCCGTGGCGTACCTGCATCATACAGACGAAACCATTGACGTCGTCCTCATCGTAGGCAAAAACATCTGCCTCGCGAATGTTGGGAGCGACAACATGCTTGCCCGAATAGCGACGCAACGTCTCAATGTTCTGACGATGCTGCTCGGCTCGCTCGAACTCCAGCCGCTCACTCATACGATTCATCTCTTCTACCTCTTCCTCGATGAGGACGTTTATCTCTCCCTTGAGGATGCGTCGGGCTAGTTGCACCGCGTGGTCGTATTCCTCGGCCGAGACCAGCCCTTGGCAGGGGCCACCGCACTTCTTAATATGGTATTGCAGACAAAGATCCACCCGCCGCTCCCGCACCACCTCGGGGGTCAAAGCATAGCGACACGAACGTAGCTGAAGAACCCGATGAATCAAATCGATTACCGTGTGCGCCATCGCCACATTGGGGTAGGGACCATAATAGTCTCCTTTGCCCTCCTCCTTTCTCGTGGCGAAGATGCGTGGAAACGGCTCGCTCGTGATCACAATGCGTGGGTAAGACTTGTCATCCTTGAGCAGTATGTTGTACTTCGGCAGGTGGGTCTTGATCAGATTATTCTCCAAGACCAAAGCCTCAGCTTCGGTGTTGACTACGAAGTACTCTAGCTGGCGAATTTCACTGACTAGCCTTGTTGTCTTCGGATCTTTTGGCGAGTTGTTGAAGTAAGAGGAGACGCGATTGCGCAGATTCTTCGCTTTGCCCACGTAGATGATCGTACCGTTCTTGTTGCGGTACTGATAGCATCCTGGGTCTTGCGGGATGGTTGGAAGGATAGCTTTGATTTCGTCTCGGTTCATTTCGATTGTTTCACGTGAAACAGTAAGCTATCGTCCCAGTAGAACTAGGAGTATGTTGATATCGCTCGGGGAGATGCCAGGGATGCGGGCGGCCTGAGCGATGGTGGCGGGGCGGATGCGAGAGAGCTTCTCGCGAGCCTCTATGGGGAGGGCGGTAATCTGCTGGTAGTCGAACTTATCACCTAGCGTCAGCGACTCGAGGCGGTGAAGCTTCTGGGCGGCTTGCTCCTCCCGCTCGATGTAGCCTCGATACTTGATGGCGGTCTCAGTGCGTGTAAGGATTTCCTTGTCATCACCGATCAAAGTTGTCACCTGCGTGGCAAAATCGTCTAGCTGGGCGATCAAGCCGCTGAGCGAAACGTGCGGGCGAAGAAGTAGGGTGGTGAGCTTGGTGCCGAAGTCTAGTGGCTTCTCTACTACGGAGGCAAGGTAGCCGTTGACCTCCTCTGGCTTGACTGAGTAATTAGCACAGAGATTGTCTAGAGCCGCTATGCCCTCTTGGATCTGCTCCAGGCGGTTCAGTCGCTCTGTGGTCGCTAGCCCCAGCTGCTCCGCATAGGGTGTCAGGCGCAGGTCGGCGTTGTCCTGACGTAGGAGTATGCGGTACTCAGCACGTGAGGTAAACATACGATACGGCTCGTCGACCCCCTTGGTCACGAGATCGTCAATGAGGACACCTATGTAGGCTTCGTCTCGTCTTAGCACGAGCGGAGCCTTTTTTTGTAGAGCTAGGGCAGCATTGACGCCTGCGAGGAGACCTTGTCCAGCCGCCTCTTCGTAGCCGGTGGTGCCGTTCACCTGACCAGCTAGATATAGTCCAGGAACCAGCTTGCTCTCCAGCGTATGGTGCAGGTCGCGAGGGTCGAAGAAGTCGTACTCGATCGCATAGCCTGGGCGGTAGAGCTGCACATCCCTCAATGCGGGAATCGTCTGCAAAGCTCTGATCTGCGTATCGATAGGGAGCGACGAACTAAAGCCGTTGAGGTAGTACTCGTTCGTCTCCTCACCCTCGGGCTCGAGGAAGAGCTGATGGCGAGTTCGGTCGGCGAAGTTGACAATTTTCGTCTCTATGCTAGGGCAGTAGCGCGGGCCGATGCTCTGTATCTGACCATTATAGAGTGGCGAGTCGCTGAGCGAAGCGCGCAGTATGTCGTGGCAAGCTTCGTTGGTATAGAGGATGTAGCAGGAGCGCTGTCGTAGACGATTCCGTTGCATCGGGAGGAAGCTGAAGCGTCCCGTCTCCTCGTCACCTGGTTGCTCCTCTACGAGCGACCAATCTACGGAGCGTCCATCGATGCGGGCTGGGGTACCGGTCTTCATACGGTCTGCGTGATGCCCCGCCGCTACGAGACACTCCGTGATGCCGTGGCTAGCTGGCTCTGAGATGCGTCCGCCAGGGATCATCATTCTACCGAAGTGCATCAGCCCCCCGAGGAAAGTCCCTGCTGTCAGAATCACCTTTGCTGCGGTAAAGGTCATACCCAACTGCGTCACTACCAGATGTTTGCCATCCTCTGCGCCAAACTTTATGTCTACGACGAAGTCTTGCCAGAGATCCAACCCATCCGTCCTATCTAGCTGACCTCTCCATAGCTCCATAAAGCGCATGCGGTCTAGCTGCGCTCGTGGACTCCACATGGCTGGTCCCTTGCTACGGTTGAGCATGCGCCACTGTATCGTAGCGGCGTCAGACATTTGCCCCGTGTAGCCACCGAGCGCATCTATCTCTCTCACTATCTGCCCCTTGGCAATGCCTCCCATGGCGGGATTGCAGCTCAGCTGCGCCACTTTGTTCATATCTCCCGTGATGAGGAGCGTCGAGGCACCCATACGGGCAGTAGCGCACGCCGCCTCGCAGCCAGCATGCCCTGCACCAATTACGATAATGTCAAAGTGAGTCTTCATTGTAGAACTGTAGCCTCGGCTGAGTCAAGGTCAACCTTGTGCAAAGGTACGAATTTAGCGGTTAGAGATTGGCTGTTGGCTCTTGGCTATTAGCTGTTGGCTCTTGGCCGTTGGCTGGGCAAATTCAACGCTGGGTCGTTACAATAATTTAGAGCTGACTACATATTGATATGGGGTCGTGTCGGGGAAAACTGGTTTCCACGTGGATATTTCAAAATCTTCACGTGGAGAATTTTTATTTTCCACGTGGGGAAGAAAAAATTCCTCGGAGGAATCAAATGAAACTTCGGAGGAAATGAATCACGCCCACGTGGAAAATAAAAATTCTCCACGTGAAGATTTGAGATTCTCCACGTGGAAATCAGTTTTTCAGCGAATATCCTTGCGTTGGGGATTGGAATATATTATGTACCTTTGCGGTGCATAGGTGTACGAGGAACAACCAAATCTTGTCACCCCGTCTGAATAGGGAACTTGGTGCGAAGCCAAGACTGTACTCTCAGCTGTAACTCCTGAAGTGCGCCCCTGCATTATGATGTCACTGTAGCACGACCCCTACTAGCCTTCGCGTGAAGGTGCCGTAGGTAGCTATGGGAAGACCCAGGGTATCGCCCGTTTTGTACGACTCGATGTGAGCTATACGAACTAGGGAGAAGTCAGAAGACCTGCCTGTGCCATAGGACTTTTGTTTTCAGAGCTAGGAAATAAGAAGAATGACAGCGGGACATATATGGCTTCACATAGTGCGTATGCTAGAGTCCATAGCAGTGAGACTGGCTATGAGGCTCCCTCTCGTTGTGTCTACACGCATCAGTCACACTCTACTGCCAGCCGGGAGGGCTTGGCAGGCTTCGCCCTGTAGGCGTGTGACGCTACCCGTAACTTCTGCTCTGTATCTCGATCGTCCTACTCTGACGCACGACGATTCTATTCACTTTATACAGAAAAGAAGTTATGAAAACACGCGAAGAGTACATCGAGAGCCTTAGAGCTCTCCATCTCAATGTCTACTTTATGGGCAAGAAGATCGACAACCCCGTCGACCACCCCATGATCCGTCCATCGCTCAATTCGCTAGCGATGACCTATGAGCTGGCGCAGCAGGAGGAGTACAAGGATCTGATGACCGCTACCTCCAACATTACAGGCAAGACGATCAATCGCTTCTGCCACATTCACCAGAGTGCTGAGGACCTCGTCAAGAAGGTCAAGATGCAGCGTCTCCTCGGCCAGAAGACCGCTAGCTGCTTCCAGCGCTGTGTCGGGATGGATGCCTTCAACGCTATCTGGTCTACCACCTATGAGATGGACGAGGCGTGCGGTACCAACTATCACCAGCGCTTCAGAGACTATGTACAGTACTGCCAGGACAACGACCTCGTCGTAGATGGTGCTATGACCGATCCTAAGGGCGACCGTAGCCTCTCACCCTCACAGCAGGAGGACCCCGACCTTTACGTCCATATCAACGAGATACGCCCTGACGGTATCGTCGTCACAGGAGCCAAGGCTCACCAGACTGGCTCGGTCAATTCGCACGAGCACCTGATTATGCCTACCTGCTCGATGCGTGAGGAGGATGCTGACTACGCTGTCTCCTTCGCCATCCCCAGTGATGCGGAGGGCGTCACAATCATCTACGGTCGTCAGTCTTGCGACACGCGCAAGATGGAGGAGGGCGCAGACATTGACCTGGGTAACTCAACCTTCGGAGGTCATGAGACGCTCTTCATCATGGATCACGTCTTCGTACCTATGGAGCGTGTCTTTATGTGCCGTGAGTACCAGTTCTCCAATATGCTTGTCGAGCGCTTCGCTGGCTATCACCGTCAGTCTTATGGAGGCTGTAAGGTTGGTGTGGGCGACGTCCTGATCGGTGCTGCTGCTTTGGCTGCTGACTACAACGGCGTGCCTAAGGCTTCGCACATCAAGGACAAGCTGATCGAGATGGTTCATCTCAATGAGACGCTCTTTGCTTGCGGTATCGCTTGCTCTGCAGAAGGTCAGCCAACGAAGTCGGGCAACTACCTGATCGATATGCTCCTGGCTAATGTCTGCAAGCAGAATGTAACTCGCTATCCCTACGAGATCACACGTCTCGCTGAGGACATAGCAGGCGGTCTGATGGTTACGATGCCTAGCCAAGCTGACCTGCAGCACGAGGAGGTCGGGCCTCTCGTACGTAAGTACCTCGCTGGTGCTAAGGGTACGGACACGGTGAATCGTATGCGCATCCTACGTCTGATCGAGAACCTCACGCTCGGTACCGCTGCCGTAGGCTACCGCACGGAGAGCCTGCATGGTGCTGGCTCGCCACAGGCTCAGCGCATTATGATATCTCGTCAGTGTAATATGGAGGCAAAGAAGGAGCTGGCTCGTCAGATAGCTCATATCGACACCTCTCTAGATAAGCCTCAGGGCAAGTAGTCCCTATCTCTTATGACAGATCTATCCTCTAGGGTAGACGAGATCACGACCATCATCAGTAGCTGTGTGCGTCCTCAGCTTCAAGCACACGGGGGCAACATAGCACTGCTGAGGGTCGCTGGCGAAGAGGTTTTCGTCAAGGTCTCGGGGAGTTGTCAGGCATGCCCCTCGCTCAGTAGCACGATCCAAGAGGTAGTGCAGGAGACGCTACGTAGCGAGCTAGGGGTCCCCACCCTAACGGTAACTGTAGACAACAGCGTCAGCGACGAACTCATCGCTGAGGCGCTCCGGATCATACGAAAGTAACTTTTGCTGGCTCTCAGCTGTTGGCTGTTGGCACTAGCACTCCGATGGCTCCGATTACTCCGATGGCTCCGATAGCTCTAGCCAACAGCCAATCTCTAACCTCTAAATTCTAATCTCTATCTATGTCTATCCCATTTAGCAGTATCTCTCCCGACGAAGCGGTCTCCCACATACAGGACGGTGACTTCGTCGTACTATCTCATGCGGCGGCGGTACCACAAGCATGCGTCGCTGCCTTGGCGCGAAACTATGAGCACTTTCACAACGTCCGCATCTTCCACATGGTCACCTTGGGCGAAAGCCCCTACACAGCACCCGAGATGGAGGGGCACTTCAGACTCGTGACCAACTTCGTCGGTGCCAACACGCGTCCCGCTGTCGATGAGCAGCGCGCAGACTTCGTCCCCTCCTACTTCTACGAGGTGCCCTCGATGATGCAGCCCGGGGGAGTCTTTCACCCCGATGTCGCTATCGTGCAGCTCTCTTATCCTAACGAGGAGGGCTACTGCAGCTTCGGCACCTCCTGTGACTATAGCAAGCCCGCTGCTGAGCAGGCTCGGATCGTCATCGGAGAGCTCAATAAGCAGATGCCATTCGTTGGCGGAGACAACCTCATACATATCTCTCAGCTCACACATATCGTAGAGACCGACTACCCACTCTACGCGCTCGACCTGCCACGCATCGGAGAGGTCGAGGAGGCTATCGGACGCCACTGTGCAGAGCTCATACAGGATGGAGACACGCTCCAGCTCGGTATAGGAGCAATCCCCGATGCTGTCTTGCTTTTCCTCAAGGATAAGAAGGATCTCGGCATCCACTCCGAGATGGTCTCTGACGGCGTGGTCAAGCTCATCAAGGCTAACACCATCACGGGCCGGTGCAAGACGCTCCTCCCCAACAAGGTGGTCGCTACCTTCCTCATGGGTACGCAAGAGCTCTACGACTTTGCGCACAACAACCCAGCCATCGAGATGCGTCCTGTCAACTATGTCAACGATCCGCGCATCATCGCCCAAAACGATCACCTCGTGAGCATCAACAGCTGTATCGAGGTAGACCTCATGGGGCAAGTGGTCTCTGAGGCTATGGGCTTGCGACAGTTCAGCGGTCCAGGCGGACAGGTAGACTTCGTGCGTGGTGCCACCTGGTCTAAGGGCGGGCGCAGCATCATCGCTATACCCTCCACGGCGCGCCGAGGCACCGCCTCCCGCATCGTACCCTTACTCACAGAGGGTGCCGCCATCACCACCTCTCGCAATGACGTGGACTACATCGTCACTGAGTATGGCGTAGCGCACCTCAAGGGCAAGTCGCTCCGTGAGCGAGCCTTGGCACTGACAGCTATCGCTCATCCCAATTTCCGCCCCGAGCTAGAGGCGGAGTGCAAGAGAAGATTCAAACTATAATAATACATTCTTACTATGCAACTATTCAAGCTCAAGACGGTCATCGACCAGTTCGAGACCTTTGCAGACTTTGCCAAAGCCTTTGCACTCGGGGAGCGTGACCTAGTCATCACCAATGACTTCCTCTACGAGCCCTTTATGAAAGCCTCCCAGCTACCCTGCCACTTCGTCATGCAGGAGCACTACGGCACAGGTGAGCCCTCGGAGGAGATGATGAATCAGATCCTCCACGACCTCCAGGGCACGGACTTCGATCGTGTCATAGCCGTAGGCGGTGGTACGGTCATCGACATCTCCAAGCTCTTTGTGCTGCGTGGCTTGACAGACGTGATGGACGCTTTTGATAAGAAGATACCGCTCGTCAAGGAGAAGCAGCTCATCATCATCCCAACGACCTGCGGTACTGGTAGCGAGGTGACCAATATCTCCATCGCTGAGATCAAGAGCCGCCAGACGAAGATGGGACTCGCCGACGATGCCATCGTAGCTGACAATGCGGTCATCATACCTGAGCTGCTGAGGGGGCTGCCCTTCAAGTTTTACGCTTGCAGCGCCATCGATGCGCTGATACATGCTGTCGAGTCCTTCCTCTCGCCCAAGTGCAATCCCTACACTGCTATCTTTAGCGAAGCTGCGTGGCAGATCATCATCCCGGTCTTCCAAAATATACGAGACAAGGGGCCTGACTACCGCTTCGACTGTATGGGCGAGATGATTATGGCGAGCAACTTTGCGGGCATCGCCTTTGGCAATGCGGGTGTTGGCGCTGTCCATGCGCTCTCCTATCCACTCGGTGGCACCTACCACGTACCGCACGGAGAGGCAAACTATCAGTTCTTCACCGAGGTCTTTAAGGCTTACGAGCGCAAGGCTCCAGCTGGTCAGATGCAGCTCCTCAAGGAGAAGCTCGCCAAGCTGATGGGTTGTACGCCCGCCACGCTCTTTGACGAGATCGACGCACTACTCTCAGCTTTGATCGCCAAGAATTCGCTTCGCACCTACGGTATGAAGGAGGAGGAGATCGAAGGCTTTGCCGATGCGGTCATCGCTACGCAGCAGCGCCTCCTTGCAAACAACTACACACCCCTCACACGGGACGAGATCAGAGACATCTACAAGGCTCTCTACTAATAAAGCTATCATGAGACTGTTGCAAAAGTCTCATCACACAATTCAATCTATAAACAACCATATCATGGATATCAAAGAAATGGTCTCTCTAGCACGAGAGGCACAGAAGGATTACCAAGCACGCTTCGACCAGGACGCTGTAGACCAGGTGGTCAAGGCTCTCTGTCGTGTCGTCTATGACAATGCTGAGATGCTCGCTCGTGAAGCGGTCGACGAGACCGAGATGGGCGTCTATGAGGACAAAGTAGCTAAGTGCCGCAACAAGTCAAAAGGCGTATGGAGCAACCTCCAGGGCAAGAAGAGTATGGGCGTACTAGACATCGACGAGAAGACCGGTCTCATCAAGATCGCTAAGCCCGTAGGTGTCGTCGCTGCTATCACCCCGACGACCAATCCGATCGTCACTCCGATGGCAAACATCGCCTTCGCCCTCAAGACGCGCAACGCTATCATCGTATCGCCACACCCACGCTCTAAGAATTGCTCCGCACATACCATCCAGCTCATACTGGAGCGCCTCAAGGACTTCAACGTACCTGAGCACCTCATCCAGTGCGTCACCGAGCCCTCTATCCAAGCCACGCAAGACCTTATGGCTGCCGTCGACGTCGTAGTCGCTACCGGAGGTATGGGTATGGTACACTCTGCTTACTCTTCGGGCAAGCCCTCCTTTGGCGTAGGCGCTGGCAACGTACAGGTCATCCTCGACGAGCATATCGACTACAACGAAGCTGCCGAGACCATCATCCGCGGACGTATCTTCGACAACGGCATCATCTGCTCTGGTGAGCAGTGCTTCATCTATCCTGAGCAGCACCGGGAGGAGATCTTCCAGGCCTTCAAGGATCACGGAGCTTACTTCGTACCAACTGAGGAGCATGACAAGCTAGTCAATACGCTCTTCGTCAACGGCTCCATCAGCCGTGACGTCGTCGGCAAGAGCGTACAGCACATTGCCCAGCTCGCTGGCATCTCCGTACCCGAGGGTACTCGCATGCTCATCGTTCCTGCCAAGGGCGTCGGCACGGCCGATCCTATCTGCAAGGAGAAGATGTGCCCCGTGATGACCTGTCTGCCTTACAAGCACTTTGATGAGGCGATCGAGATTGCCAATACCAACCTCAAGATGGAGGGTAGCGGCCACACGGCAGGCATCCACTCGAACAATCAGGGCAACATCATCAAGGCTGGCGACGAGATCACCATATCGCGTCTCATCGTCAACGCTCCCTGCTCTATAACCGCTGGTGGATCGATCCAAAACGGTCTCTCCGTGACCACAACCCTAGGCTGTGGTAGCTGGGGCAATAACTCTATCTCGGAGAACCTTACCTACAAGCACCTACTCAACATCTCTCGCATCGCTCGTATGTCGCCACACGTCCACGTGCCGACCGACGAGGAGATCTGGGCGATGAACTAGATCCGCTCTCGCAGACCATCTGCGCTCACACTGACCTAGAGCGCATACATAGTCACGCTCCCGATGAGGTATCGTTCCTCGTCGGGAGTCTCTTTTTTGTTTCCCGCCGAAAGTCCTCAGTAGGAGCATCACCACTCCGCAAGAAAAGTTCGTTCACCCCAGTAAGGATGGACGATTTCTCACGAGAGGGGCAACTTCGCGAAGTCACTATATCAATATTATTTCGTACATTTACAAGCCTAAAATGCGGAACTGTGACCTTGTCGCAGCCTTGGCATTAGGCCATACCTATACAATAAGCTAGTAATGAGCCGCAAAACTATATCATCATCTCCCCTGTCTGTCGTCTCGCCCACACACACTGTCGGCAAGAGGGGCGACACAGGTCGATGCACGGCTCCTAGCCTACTCTCTCTCCCCCTATGACAAAAAAAATAAAACAACATAATGACGAACGAATGGCAATACACTCCCTTCACCCCAGAGGAGGAGGCGGGTGGCTCTCAACTGGCACACGCCTTGAGAATACCCGCCGTGGCGGGACGCCTACTCTATCGTCGTGGTATCCGTACCGAGGCAGACGCACAGCGGTTCTTCCACCCCTCGCTAGAGGATCTGCACGACCCCTTTCTGATGCAAGACATGGATTTGGCTGTCAAGCGCCTCAACAAAGCTCTAGGACGCAAGGAGCATATACTGATATACGGCGACTACGATGTAGACGGCACAACAGCGGTCTCTCTCATCTACAAGTATCTACGCTCGGCCGGTTGTAGTGAGCACCTACTGAGTTACTACATCCCCGGACGTGACGATGAGGGCTACGGCGTATCCTATCGTGGCGTGGACTACGCTCACGAGATCGGTGCTACGCTGATTATTGTCGTAGACTGTGGCATCAAAGCAATAAACGAGATAGCCTATGCAAAGACGCTGGGCATAGACTTCATCATCTGCGATCATCACCACCCCGACGAGCAGTTGCCCGATGCGGCTGCCGTGCTAGACCCTAAGCGAGCAGACTGCCACTACCCCTTTGAGGAGCTGTGTGGCTGTGGCGTCGCCTTTAAGTTTATGCAGGCATTTGGCATGGACAATGGCTTCCCCTCCGCTTCACTCTTCAAGCTCCTCGATTTGGTTGCTGTGAGTATAGCGGCAGACTTAGTCTCAGTGATGGGTGAGAATAGGATACTCGCACACTACGGCCTTCGCCAGCTCAACCGCAACCCCTCTATGGGACTCAAGGGGATTATCAAGACCTGTGGACTCGAGGGGCGCAAGATTACGATGGCCGACATCATATACAAGATTGGTCCTCGCATCAATGCCTCGGGACGTATGATGAACGGACGCGAGGCCGTTGACCTCCTCCTGAGTAATGATGCCAAGACGACGGCTCGTATGAGCGAGCTAATCGATGAGTACAACGTGCGTCGCCGTGAACTAGATCGCTCGACGACAGACGAAGCGATGCAGCTCCTTCAGGTCAATCCTGAGTTAGCGCATCAGCCGATTGTAGTACTGTACCAGCCTGACTGGCATAAAGGAGTCATAGGTATCGTAGCCTCTCGCGTGGCAGAGTACACCAATAGACCGACAATTGTCTTAACCGGTTCGAGTGATCGCATCGTAGGCTCTGCTCGTAGCGTAGGCGGCATCGACATCTACAGCATCATCGAGGAGGCGAGAGCGCTACTGCTCAACTTCGGAGGGCATACTTATGCTGCAGGATTGACCCTCCTGCCAGGCAAGCTTCCCGACTTCCGCGACTACATACAGGGAGTCAACGCCGTGGCTGACACAACCCGTGCACAGTCTATGCCGATAGAGATTGACGCCGAGATAGAGCTACGGGAGGTGACACAGCGACTCTACACGACCGTACAGCGGTTCGCACCCTACGGTCCAGACAACTATAAGCCAATCTTTGTCACACAGCAACTCTACGACGGCGGAGGTAGCAAACCGGTGGGGCGCAACAATGAGCACTTTAAGGTCGATGTGATCCCTACGGCAAGCTCTCGGAAGCATTGCCCTGGGATCGCCTTCAACCAGGCTCAAGCGTTCCGCTTTGTCAAGAAGTCCGCAGGTGGTAGAGCGAGCAAGCCCTTTGCCCTGGTCTACCAAATAGACGAAAACCACTTCAACGGCTCGGTCTCCTTACAACTACTAGTCAAGGATGTCAAGTCACAGCAACCCGGAGAAGACCTCTTTGCCGACCAGCGCTAGTCTCCCTGAGGAGACAGCTGCCGAGGAGCGCGAGGTCATCGACTGGGATCGCATCCTCGAGGAGCAGGCGGCACTGCAGACGAGATGGCTGGAGTCACCACCAGACCAGGCAGAGCGGGAGCAGCTATCTGGCTCGGTGCAGACAGACCCAGACGCTACGGCGGACTCCTCGGCGGACTCCTCGGCGAGCTCGTCGACAGAACCAGCGACGACCCCGCTGGACGTTCTGCATCGCTACTGGGGCTATCCCGCTTTTCGCCTCAAGCAGGCGGAGATTATCGAGAGTGTCTTGGCGGGGCGAGATACCCTCGGTCTGCTACCTACGGGTGGTGGTAAGAGTATCACCTTTCAGGTGCCGACCATGCTACTCGACGGGCTGACGCTAGTCGTGACGCCTCTCATAGCACTGATGAAGGATCAGGTGGACGGTCTCAACAAGCGGGGTATGCTCGCCACGGCTATCCACTCGGGGATGGAGTACAAAGAGATACAGAGAGCTCTGGACAACTGTCTCTACGGAGACTACAAGTTTCTCTATCTATCGCCTGAGCGGCTCGCATCGCCACTCTTTCAGGCCTGCCTACCCAGCCTGCCCGTATCGCTCATCGTGGTGGACGAGTGCCACTGTATCTCGCAGTGGGGCTACGACTTCCGCCCGAGTTATCTCAAGATTGCCGAGATACGTCGCTACTATCCAGCCGTTCCTCTCCTAGCACTCACCGCTACCGCTACACCCGAGGTCGTGGAGGATGTCATGGCGCGTCTATCCTTTCGCGAACCACATGTCATCAGTAGCTCATTCGCTCGGGACAACCTGCAGTATATCGTGCGCCCCACGACGGACAAGGCGACGGAGCTCCTTCATATCCTCACCTCCACAGAGGGGAGTGCCATCGTCTACTGTCGCAATCGCAAGAAGACGCAAGAGCTAGCCAAGATGATTCAGGAGGCAGGCGTCTCGGCACACTACTACCATGCTGGTCTGACCCATGCGGAGCGTGAAATCAAGCAAAACGCATGGATGGCAGGTGACGTGCGGGTCATGGTCTGCACGAATGCCTTCGGCATGGGTATCGACAAGCCCGATGTGCGTCTCGTGGTGCACTGGAGTATGCCGGTGGCTCTGGAGGAATATTTCCAGGAAGCGGGGCGAGCCGGCCGCGATGGGCAGAGATCCTTTGCTGTAACCCTATACGAGCGACGAGATAGAGGAATGCTCCTGCAGCGGGTGCAGAACGAATTTCCCAGCAAAGAGTACATACGAGAGGTTTATGACACGCTCTACAGTTACCTGCAAGTAGGGCTCGGCGAGGGATTGGGGCGTAGCTACGAGATTGACCTCGAGGCGTTCGTCCGCTCTCAGCACTTACACCCTATACAGAGCCTGAGTGCCCTGCATATCCTTGAGCTTGCGGGCGCCTGGGAACTGCTCCTAGACGAGGCGCGCTCACGACTCATCGTCGAGGTATCCCGGGAGGAGCTCTATTACATCCGTGGACTCTCGGACCAAGATGACAAGGTGCTACGAGCGGTCTTGAGAAACTACTCGGGACTCTTCGCCGACTACGTCTTCATCGATGAGCGCACACTATCCATTCAGACCCATCTGTCGGGGCAAGAGGTCTACGATACGCTCGTGGGGCTGAGCAAGCGTGGCATCATACACTACGTGCCACGGAAGCGCCTACCCCGTATCATCTTCTACACCCGACGAGAGCGCAAGCACCACTTCCTCATCCCCCCCGAGGTGTACGAGCTGCGCAAAGAGACTATGAGCCGGCGACTAGCCGCTACGCTCGCATACCTAGACGGTCAGCAGGGCTGCCGACAGGCGATACTTCTGAACTACTTCGGCGAGCATCAGGCTGAGCCGTGCGGACGCTGTGACCTTTGCCTAGCTCGCAAGGCAAGTTCACAGCCCCATAGGAGCAATCTAGAGACGAGCCTCAAGACCCTCTTAGAGCAATCTGAGGAGCCATCAATCACCTTGTCTGACTTGGCAAAGAAGCTCTCAGTTCAGGAGAAAGCGTTGCTCCCGATCCTCCAGAAGCTCATCGAGGAGGACGACCGCTACCGCACCGACGGAGTACACCTATATAAGAACAAGTAATCGAGGAGTGACCACCATATGATACTACACCCACACGCTAAGATCAACCTCGGGCTGCGCATCCTGCGTCGTCGCCCCGACGGCTACCACGACATCGAGAGCTGTATGCTCCCCATTGGCTGGGCGGACCAGCTCACAGTAACCCTGGCATCTGGAGCTACGGACGACAGATACGAGATAGAGGGGCTAGCAGGCGAGCTACCCATCGAGCGCAATCTAATCTACAAAGCGGTACAGCTACTCCGAGTGCATCACCCAGAGATACCGCCGCTACGGCTCAAGCTCGTGAAGCGCATCCCCACGGAAGCTGGACTCGGTGGTGGCTCCGCCGATGCTGCCTACACGCTTCTAGCAATCAACGAACTGTGCCGCTTAGAGCTTTCTCCGGAACAACTGGAGACGTTGGCTGGGGAGCTCGGCAGCGACTGCCCCTTCTTCATCCAGTCCCGCCCCGTGCTGGTCACAGGTCGTGGCGAACGGCTCACACCGCTCATGATGCCGTCGGCGCTCCTCGGCACATGGCTCCTCGTCGTCAAGCCCCCCATCGGCATGAGCACCGCCGAGGCGTACCGACAGGTGACACGCCACCCCGAGGCGGAGGGCAAGCTTGCCACACTACTCGAGCAACCGATAGCGCACTGGCGAGAACTCATCGTCAATGACTTCGAGAGCGTCGTCTTCGCGCACTACCCCGAGCTAGCCACTCTGCGAGACACGCTCTACCGTCACGGAGCCCTCTACGCCGCCATGTCCGGCTCCGGCACCGCCCTCTACGGCATCTTCCCCGACAATCCCCTCTCGTCATCCACCGCCACCGCCCCCTCCTCGCTCGCCACCCACCTCGCCGCCCTCCCCGTCTGGCTCGAGCACCTCTCCTGACCCCGCCAGTCGTTCGGGGTTGTGCCCCCCTGTCCGTTGTCGAACAATCTTGACGACGTTTCACTTTGACGGGGACGGACGCACAGACCGTGCGTCCCTACAGAGTATCGTCACGGAGAATGTCTAGTCGGAGAGCGTCCGCTGCATCAGACCGAGCGTCCCTACAGGGTTCGTCCCGCTTTGATATAACGGATGCTCTCCGACTTGACACTTCCGTACATTACGACAGCGGGGTACCCGTCAAGCGGGGCGAGCGAAGAGCGCTTTGTAGAGCGTTGAGAGGATTTTGTCGGCTTGATAGACGGAGGTGACGTTATGCCACTTGACGCTGCGGTGCCCCTCACGGGTCTCGCGCACTTCGCACGCCTTGCCGTAGCTAGCCACGCTCTTGAGGAGTATGTCGAAGGCTTTGCTCTGATAGTATGCCGAGCCACTAGGCGGGAGGAAGAGGATCATCTGCTCACGACGCAGCGACACCTTGACGATGCCTAGGTGGCTGGCTAAGCGTCGCAGGCGAGGTACTACGAGAAGCCCTCGCGTCTGCGGTGGCAGTGGCCCGAAGCGATCCTCTAGCCGGTCGGCGAACTCTTTGAGCTCGCGGTCGCTCGCCAGCTCGTCTAGCTCACGGTAGAGCAATATGCGCTCGCTGTCTTGCGGTATGTATTCGTGAGGTAGGGAGAGGTCGAGGTCGGTGTCGATCGTGGTGTCTGTGAGCGCATTGCCCAGCTCCGCCTGTTGCTCTGTCTGAGCAGCAAAGAGTGCTGCAAAGTCCTCTTGCTTGACCTCGCGCACTGCCTCCTCAAAGACTTTGCGGTAAGTCTCGAAGCCTAGGTCCGCAATGAAGCCACTTTGCTCGGTACCTAATATATTGCCAGCGCCTCTTATGTCTAGGTCCTGCAGGGCGATGCGCATGCCACTGCCGAGGTCGGAGAGACTTTCGATGGCCTTCACGCGACGAGCCGCGTCCTCTGTGAGAGTACCCAGCGGAGGGGTGATCAGATAGCAGTAGGCACGCTGGCTACCACGCCCCACACGTCCGCGGAGCTGGTGCAGGTCACTCAGACCGTAGCGGTGAGCGGAGTTGATGATAATTGTATTGACATTAGGCATGTCGATACCGTTCTCTATAATGGTGGTCGCTAGGAGCAGGTCGTACTCCTGCTCGGCAAAGCGTAGGAGTATCTCCTCAGTCTCACTCGGCTTGAGACGACCGTGGGCGATAGCGATGCGAATGCCGGGGACGCACTCCTGTATCTGCCCAGCCACTGCGTGGATTGACTCGATGCGGTTGTGGACGAAGAAGACTTGACCGTGCCGTGCTAGCTCATATCCGATGGCATCGGCGATGGTCTCTTGCGACCAGCGAATGAGTCGTGTCGTGACTGGCTGACGATTGCGCGGTGGCGTATTGATGTTGGAGAGGTCACGAGCACCCATTAGGGAGAACTGTAGGGTGCGGGGTATCGGTGTCGCCGAGAGCGTGAGCGTATCTACGTTGACCTGTAGCTTGCGGAGCTGCTCCTTAGCCTTGACGCCAAACTTCTGCTCCTCGTCTATGATAAGTAGCCCGAGCGACTTGAAGGTTACCCCCTTGCCCAGCAGCCGGTGCGTACCTATTAATATGTCTACTCGTCCCTCCGCTAGGTCTGCTAGGATAGCCTTCGACTGCTTGTCGCTCTTAGCCCTTGAGAGGTACTCGATACGGCAGGGCAACCCCTCGAGTCGCTGGCTAAAGGTCTGGAAATGTTGGTAGGCCAATATCGTCGTCGGCACCAAGACCGCCACTTGCTTGCTGTCGGCGACCGCCTTGAAGGCTGCTCGTATCGCCACCTCCGTCTTGCCAAATCCCACATCTCCGCAGACTAATCGGTCCATCGGGCGGTCACTCTCCATATCCGCCTTGATTTGCTCGATCGCTTTCAGTTGGTCGGGCGTCTCTTCATAGGCAAAGGAAGCCTCCATCTCGTGCTGAAGATAGCTATCGGGCGAAAAGGCAAAGCCCGGCTGCTCCTTGCGCGCTGCGTAGAGCGCAATGAGATCACGGGCGACCGACTTAATCTTTGTCTTTGCACGCTCCTTGAGCTTTGTCCAGGCTCCTGTGCCTAGACGGCTCAGCTGTGGCGAACCCTCCTCTTGTGCTTGGTACTTGGAGAGCTTGTGCAGACTGTGGATGCTCACGAGGAGCACATCTTTGTTTTGGTAAACTAGCTTGACCACCTCACGTGGCTTGCCGTCTACCTCCGTGGTGAGGAGTCCGTCGAACTGCCCCACGCCGTGGTCACTGTGGACGATGTAGTCTCCTGGGGCGATGGTGTGTAGCTCCTTGAGCGATATGGCCGCATCGGCATTGCGTATGCGCTCGCTCTTGAGCTGGTAGTGGTGGTAGCGGTCGAAGACCTGATGATCCGTCAGGAGCAAGATGTCCAGGTCTTTATCCTCAAAGCCCTCGTGAACGACTAGTGGCACCCACTCGGGGAGGAGCTCCTCAGCTTCACGCTCGATGAGTATCTCCTTGAGGCGCTGCGCCTGTGCAGACGACTCGGAGAGGAAGTAGCTCTTGAAGAAGCCTCGCTTACGCAGTTGCAACTCTTCAACTAGTAGGTCAAAGTGCCGATGAATCAGTAACTGAGGCTTCGTCGCAAAAGCTACGTGTCCGCACTCCTCCAGTGGCTTTTCAGTCGGTTTGGCAAATATCTGCCGATGCTGAGCCACCTGTCTCTGCAGGGTCGCACAGGGCACTAGTAACTGGCGCATCTCCTCTTGGGTAGCGAAGGCGCCCTCGTAGTCGACCGCCATCTCCGCATCGTACAGGCTCTGCCACTCCTCTGCTAGAGAGTCGTAGCGACTGATCCAGAGCTGATAGTCAGAGGATAGGAGCGACAAGAGTGAAGTCTGCTCACCATCTGCCGAGGCGGTGCCACTCTGCACCTGCAGTGCTGGTGCTATCTCGGCCCGCTCGCACTGATCCACAGAGAGCTGACTCTCAATGTCAAAGCGACGGATGCTCTCAATCTCATCGTCAAAGAAGTCAATTCGGTACGGGTAGGTGCTCCCGTAAGAAAAGATGTCCACGAGACTCCCACGGTAGACCACTTGACCGGGACTGTAAACGTAGTCTACCTCTTCGAAGCCCTCCTCGAGCAGTCGCTCTCGTAGCGTGTCACGGCTGATTACATCGCCCACGCTGAGCGTGAAGCAGCTCTGCGCCACCTCCTGCTGTGTGGGGATAGCCTCGGCAAGAGCTGCTGGATAGGAGACGATGAGCGGTGCGTCGCCCGCAGCCAGTGCGGTGAGCAGTTCGGCACGCAGCACCTCTTGCGCTGGCTCTCGCTGACCATATTTGATGTGTCTATTGAAGGCTGAGGGGTAGTAGTAAGCTTTGACCCCTAGAGCCTCTAGGTCGCCCAACATATAGCCCGCGCTATCGGCATCCTCGGCGATCACCAGATAAGGAGTCTCACGCGCCAAGGTGGCCAGGATAAAGGCGGGCGCCGAAGCGGTCACCCCCTCGAGCTCTACACAATGATCCTGCTGTAGGGCTTGGCGAAGCTCTACGATGCGCGGATGATCATGCCAGAGGTCGAGGAGGGACATAGGGAGAGTGGATTACTTCTGACGTAGCTGACGAGCCAGGATTGTGTTGCGCATCAGCGTGATAATAGTCATAGGTCCTACACCGCCTGGCACAGGCGTGATGTAAGAGCAGAGCGGAGCAACCTCGTCAAAGTCGACATCGCCCACGATGCGAGAGCCGCTTTTCTTCGTTGCATCGGGGACACGTGTGATGCCCACGTCAATGACAATGGCGCCCTCCTTGACCATCTCCTTCTTGACAAAAAGCGGTATGCCGATCGCAGCGACGACGATGTCAGCCTGACGGCAGATGGAGGCAATGTCCTTCGTACGGCTGTGACAGATCGTTACGGTCGCATTGCCCTGCGCACCCTTCTGGAGGAAGAGCTGCGCGATTGGTTTGCCGACGATGTTGCTTCGTCCGAGGACTACCACATGCTTGCCCTCCGTGCTGATGTTGTAGTGCTTGAGTAGCTCGATGACCCCCTTAGGCGTGGCTGGCACGAGGCACGGCTCGCCAAGGCTGAGGAGTCCCACGTTGATTGGGTGGAAGCCATCCACATCCTTGCGGTAGTCAACAGCGTGAATGACCGCCTGCTCGTCAATATGCTTCGGCAGGGGTAGCTGGACGATAAAGCCATCCACCTCGGGATCCTTGTTGAGCTGCTCGATCTCAGCGATGAGCTCCTCCTGCGTAATCGTCTCGTCAAAGCGCTTCGTCAGAGAGATGAAGCCGACCTCCTCACAAGCCTTGATTTTACTTGCTATGTAGGTCTCGCTGGCACCGTCATGCCCCACGATGATAGCACCTAGACAGGGCGGACGCTGCCCCGCAGCGACCATCTGCTGTACCTCCTTGGCGATCTCCTTCTTGATCTCGGTCGCAGTGGTCTTGCCATCTAGGCGAATGAATGATTCTTGTGTCATAACTTGATATTTGATAGATGAATTGTCGATAGCTACGGACGGAGCGACCGACAGCGTCTCTGCGCCCTATGGTCTCTCCGCAAATGGTAGGACAAAGATACCGAAAATCAGCCAGTCACCTCTCACCGTCAGCCCTAGTGGAAGCGGTGAGGGTGATTGTCACCTCGTGCAGTTTCACTACCTTTGTCGTGAATATAAAGGTTTTAAGAATAACATAAAAGCATCTACAGATATGCAGATAGTAGACATCAGAGGGCGTGAGATACTAGACTCGCGCGGCAATCCAACAGTAGAGGTAGAGGTCATCCTAGACAGCGGAGCCATGGGGCGCGCTGCGGTACCTAGCGGAGCCTCTACGGGGGAACACGAAGCTCTCGAACTGCGTGACGGCGACAAGGGTCGCTACCTCGGCAAAGGGGTCCGCAAGGCTGTCGAGAATGTCAATGAAGTAATAGCTCCAGCTCTCTTCGGAATGAGCGCACTAGAGCAGCGAGAGATAGATCAGAAGATGATAGACCTAGATGGTACGGAGACCAAGAGCGTGCTCGGTGCCAACGCGATACTGGGCGTATCGCTGGCGGTCGCTAAGGCGGCTGCTGACGAACTGGCTCTACCTCTATACCGTTATCTCGGTGGGGTCAACGCCCACACGCTACCAATCCCTATGATGAATATCATCAATGGTGGCGCACACAGCGATGCTCCGATCGCATTTCAGGAGTTTATGATACGCCCTATCGGTGCCAAGAGTTTTGGTGAAGCACTACGTATGGGCGCAGAAACCTTTCACGCACTCAAGAAGGTACTCCACGACCGTGGACTCAGTACGGCTGTGGGTGACGAGGGAGGCTTCGCTCCTAAGCTCGAGGGCGTAGAGGATGCGCTCAATTGTATCATCGAGGCTATTCACCAAGCTGGATACAAGCCCGGTAGCGACATTACAATCGCCCTGGACTGCGCTGCCAGCGAGTTCTGCCACGAGGGAATGTATGACTACGCAAAGTTTGAGGGAAGCAGAGGTGTGAAGCGTACGCCCGCAGAGCAGGCTGCTTACCTGGAGAGCCTCGTCGACAAGTATCCCATCGACAGCATCGAGGACGGTATGGACGAAAACGACTGGGAGGGCTGGCAAACGCTCACCGAGCGACTAGGCAACCGCATCCAGCTCGTAGGAGATGACCTCTTTGTGACCAATGTCGAGTACCTCAGTCGTGGCATCAAGGAGCATTGCGCTAACTCTATCCTTGTAAAAGTGAACCAAATCGGTACGCTCACGGAGACGCTCGATGCGATCGAGATGGCACATCGTCACGGCTTTACGGCAGTCATATCGCACCGCTCTGGAGAGACCGAAGATACGACGATCGCAGACATAGCTGTCGCTACCAATGCAGGTCAGATCAAGACTGGGTCTCTGAGCCGCACAGACCGCATCGCTAAGTACAACCAGCTACTACGTATCGAGGAGGAGCTGGACACGCGCAGTAGCTACGGCTACAGCTACCTGAACTAGCACGTAGCTTCATCGCAAGACCATCGGCGGGGTACCAGAGGAGGGATGACCTCTCTCGGTACTCCGCTTTTACTATGCTCTACTCGCCAGGGCTGACGCATTATATATAGACTATTGCAAAAGTCAACAGTCTCACAATAATTTAGACCCGACGACATATCGATACGGTCCTATGTCGGGAAAAACGGATTCTCCACGTGGATATTTCGAAATATCCACGTGGAGAATTTTTATTTTCCACGTGGGGAAGAAAAAATTCTTCGGAGGAATCAAATGAAACTTCGGAGGAAATGAATGACGCCCACGTGGAAAATAAAAAATATCCACGTGGAGATTTGAGATTTTCCACGTGGATATTCGAGAAAGGAGGGTAATTAGAGATTAGAAGTTAGAGGTTAGAAATTAGAGGGCAGAGGTAACACATTATATATGTAGTAACCCAATCTACTCCTCGCTGGTCGTCCTCATATGAGGCGAAAGTCGTACCTTTGGAGAGTATTCAATAAACTAGGGTCGCCACCTGATGGGCGATCACACCTTTCACGCTATCCTATGACTAGAAGAAACTTGTTTCGTAGCCTTGTGGCTCTCATACTCACCACATTCGCTCTGCCTATGACCGCACAGCAACACACACAGCAGATGACCCCAGAGCTGCTCCTCACACTACCTCGTGTAGGGAGCTACGCACTCGCCCCCAGTGGCAAGCAGGTGGTCTACAACGTCTCGCAACCCTCTATTCAGGACAATAACAGCCGCACCTCTATCTACCTCATCAATAGCGACGGCACGGGACGTACCGAGCTGACCGCACCCTCCTCTAGTAGCGAGTACACCCCGCGCTGGAGCCGTGACGGTAAGCAGATATACTTCATGCGTGGCACCGACCAGGGCATGCAGCTCTTCGCACGCACCCTCAGTGATGGGGCAGAGCGCCAGCTCACAGCTATCGACGGGGGAATCGTCGACTACCTCTTCTCACCCGATGAGACGACGCTGCTCTACGTACAGGATATCAAGGCTCGCCCCGTCGTCACCGACGTCTATCCTGACCTAGACAAGGCTGACGCACGTATCATCGAGGACCTGATGTACAAGCACTGGGACGAGTGGGTCTCGACGATGCCACACCCCTTTATCGCAAAGGTTACGGCACAGCCTATCACCAAGGGACTAGACCTACTTGAGGGTGAGCCCTACGAGGCTCCTATGCGTCCCTTCAACGGTATCGAGGATATAGCTTTCAGCCCTGATGGTAACCTGATTGCCTACGCCTGCCGCAAGAAGACGGGACTGGAGTACAGCCTCTCGACGAATAGCGACATCTACCTATATAATGTATCTACTGGTGAGACGAGCAATGTAAGCGAAGGTCTCATGGGCTACGACACGAACCCTGTCTTCAGCCCCGACGGTCGCTCGCTCATCTGGATCGGCATGGAGCACGATGGCTACGAGTCTGACCTACAGGTTATGTATCTCTACGACTTGGCAAAGAAGCAGTACCGTCCCCTCACGGCCGACTTTGAGTATAATATCGCCAATCCAACCTGGAGTGCCGACAGCAAGACCATTTACTTCATCACTTGCCGTGAGGCACTGACCCACCTCTACAGCTATCAGCTGTCTAATGGCAAGATTAAGCAAATCACCGACGGACAGTACGACTACACAGGCTTTGATATGAATGACAAGGGCGTCTGCGTTGCTTCTCGCCAGTCGATGACCTACCCGACAGAGCTCTATATGGTCAATCTGAAGAACGGCAAGACTACCGTACTGACTGAGGAAGACAAGCCGATGATGAGCCAACTGGGCGACCTAACTTGCGAAAAGCGCTGGATGCCTACGACCGACGGCGGTAAGATGCTCACATGGGTACTCTACCCACCGCACTTTGACAAGAACAAGCGGTACCCCTCTCTTCTCTACTGTCAGGGTGGCCCGCAAAATACCATCAGCCAGTTCTGGTCTTACCGCTGGAATCCCCGCATCATGGCGGAGCAAGGCTATATCGTCATCCTACCGAACCGCCACGGCGTGCCAGGCTTTGGCAAGGCGTGGAACGAGCAAATCCGTGGCGACTACAGCGGGCAGAACATACAGGACTACCTCACCGCAGCAGACCTCATGAAGCAAGAGCCCTTCATCGCACCAGATCGTATGGGCGCTGTGGGCGCTAGCTACGGTGGTTACTCAGTCTACTACCTAGCTGGTGTACACGAGGGTCGCTTCGCAGCCTTCATCGCACATGCGGGTATCTTCAACCTCGAGGCGCAGTATCTCGAGACCGAGGAGAAGTGGTTTGCTAACTGGGATATGGGTGGTGCTCCTTGGGAAAAGGACAACGCTACGGCTCAGCGCACCTTTGCCAATTCCCCTCACAAACTGGTTGACAAGTGGGATACGCCTATCCTGATCATTCACGGAGAGCATGACTTCCGTATCCTCGCTTCGCAGGGTATGATGGCCTTTGACGCTGCTAAGATGCGTGGTGTACCGACGAAGATGCTACTCTTCCCCGAGGAGACGCACTGGGTCCTCAAGCCGCAGAATGCACTCCTGTGGCAGCGCACCTTCTTCGACTGGCTCGATCGTTGGCTCAAGAAGTAAGAGACCGTGATAGATACACTCGTATTTGATTTCGGAGGCGTCTTAGTGGATCTCCAGCCGGAGGTGTCGCTAAGACGCTTCCGTGAGCTAGGAGTTCAGGATATTGACGAAATGCTCAACCCGTACCGACAGCGCGGTGTCTTCCACGACCTGGAGATGGGACTCGTGGGACGCGAGGAGTTTGTCGCACGGCTCAATGAGCACGCTGGCACAGCTCTGACCGATAAAGAGGTTAATGAGGCGATTATGCTTTTCCTCAAGGGCGTGCCTCAGTACAAGTTTGACTACCTAGAGCAGCTGCGTGAGCAGTACAAGATTTATATTTTGTCAAACACCAACCCCTACATCATGGCTTACGCCCACAGTCCGCACTTCCTCCCCGCCACGGGGCGCATGCTGAGCGACTACGTCGACAAGGTCTACGCCTCCTGTGAGATGCAGACGATGAAGCCTGACAGAGCTATCTACGAACAGATGATTGCGGACAGTGGGATGGTACCTGAGCATACGCTCTTCATCGACGACAGTACCGCCAATCTGGAGGCTGCTGCAGCACTGGGTCTGCAGACGCTCCTAGCGGTCAATGCCACTGATTGGCGACCCGCTCTCTCAGCACGCCTTGCAAACTAATCCTAGAACTGGAAGTAGATAAAAGGCTGCACGCCGCTGCTCTGGAACTGGACAACGAGCAGCACAACGAGGGCAAAGAGAAGTGCCTGACCGACGAGTGGCATGCGACTGATGCTACGCTCGAGGGGACGGAGGGCGCGTTGCGGAATGAAGTGTGCCACAAAGCCTAGCACGATGAGCGTCACGACGAGCCAGTAGCCCTCGAGGAACTGCGGGATGATTTCGGGGTGGAACTCATATCGTATCATCTCAAACATTTGCCCGATGCCCTCCATCGTCGGCATTCGAAAGAATATCCAGGCGAAGCAGACGAAGTGGAAGGTGAGGAACATCCCCAGGTAGCGTCTGAAGCGTCCCATAGAGGCTCCGTCGGGGCGTGCCCACGGGCAGATTTGCATATAGAGCTTGTGTAGAGCGAGTGCTACACCGTGCATACCGCCCCAGAGGATGAAGCGCAGGCTGGCTCCGTGCCACAGTCCGCCGAGGAGCATCGTTATCAGGAGGTTGAGGTAGGTACGTAGCCGACCGCGACGACTACCTCCGAGCGGTATGTAGAGATAGTCTCGTAGCCAGGAGGAGAGGGAGATGTGCCAGCGTCGCCAGAACTCGGTGATGGTAGCGGAGCGGTAGGGCGAGTCGAAGTTGATGTTGAAGCGAAAGCCTAACCACAGGGCGATGCCGATAGCCATATCGGAGTAACCAGAGAAGTCGCAGTAAATCTGAAGTGCGTAGCCGTAGATGGCCATAAGGTTTTCGAAACCACTGTAGAGGGTTGGGGCGTCGAAGACACGATCCACAAAGTTCAGCGAGATATAGTCGGAGATGATCGCTTTCTTGATCAGTCCCGAGAGGATCAGGAAGAGTCCCTCGCCAAACTCCCTTTTGGTCACCCATACGGGCTTATATATTTGTGGTATGAAGTCTTTAGCGCGAACGATAGGACCCGCCACGAGCTGCGGAAAGAAGGAGACGTAAAAGAGGTAGTCCACCCAGCGTCTCAGCGGACGTATCTCGCCTCGATAGATGTCGATGACGTAGCTGAGCGACTGGAAGGTGAAGAAGGAGATACCGACTGGGAGGAAGATGTCGAGCGGGCCTAGCTGTGTCGTGCTTATCTCGGTGAGTCCGACCAGTCCTCCGAACCACTGCACGAGCGGAGTAAAAAGCTCCAATAGGAAGTTAGTGTACTTGAAGTACCCGAGCATGCCGAGATTGAAGCAGAGGGAGAGGGTGAGCCAGCGGCGCTTGAATTTGCGCTCTGGAGTAGCTGCGATGAGGTGCCCGATGATGAAGTCAACCGTAGCTGTCAAGATAAGGATGAGAGCATAGTAACCGCTGCTCTTGTAGTAGAAGAAGAGCGAGAAGCAGACCACGTATATGATCCGTGCCAACGTGTGTCTACGTAGCAGGTAGTAAAGTGGCAGGAAGAGCAGGAAGAGGACCAGAAAGAGTCCACTATTGAAGAGCATCGGCACGGAGCTATCGTAGGTGAGTAGCTCGGCTGCTCGAGAGAGATAGGGGGTGAGCATACGGAGGTTAGTCTTCGGAGGCTTGAGGGGTGACGTGGGGGGAGCGTTGGCACCACTGCTTATAGTCGTCTTGGAGGGCGGTAGCAATCGCCTCGCCTACTTTGTTATAGCCAGCAGCGGTCAGGTGGACGCGGTCACCTGAGAGGATGCCACTAGAGAGTAGCTGCGTCGCACCCGCCGTTCCGCCGAAGTGGGCGAAGAGGTCGATATATCCACACCCCAGCTCCCGAGCTTGCTGCTGTAGTTCATCGGCAATGAGCTGGCAGTTCGCATTAGCGCGGTAAGTAGTGCGGTATCGTCTACGCTTGCCTCGCTGACGCACACGAACCTTGCGATAGCAGTAGAGTGGCGAGGTGAGGACGATAGCGCAGTCGGGATTGCTCGCTTGAAGCCTGCGTACCAGACGAGCGATCTCCGCGCCAAAGTTGTTGCGGTCAAACTGTCGAGCGAGCGACTCATTGGTCCCTAGTGAAAGGATAATCAGCCGAGGACGCAGGGTTGCGACGGAACTGGTGAAGCTCCCCTTGCTGTAAGTGTAGTAGGTAGCACCGTTGTAACCAATCGTATGGACGAGCGCGCCGCCGCTACTACGCTCCAGGCTAGCGCCATACCAGACGGACGAGGCGGGAGCGGTCACCTGTGCCGAGCTTACGTAGCGCCCCACGAGGAGCGTGTCGGTGACGATCTGCTCGGTGGTCAAAGTGTCGTGAGCGATCTCGCTGGAGCTACCACCAGACAAGGTGAAAGGTTGCGTCCCCCGCTTGCGGTAGATGACGATGCGGTCGAATGTTTGTCCTCCGCCGCATTGTAGCGTATAAGTGACGGCACGATTGGCACTCGTCTGTAGCACCATACCCGTAGGACTCTCCCGATCGTAGTCTCTCTGGGTAATCTTAACGCCCGACGTGCCAGCAGAGGAGGCTCGTATCACAGTATGAATGGGGGGATTGGTACCCAACAGGCGAAAAGGACCGACCCAGCCGAGCCCGCCATTTCCCCAACGCTGCGTAAAGGATTGACGGATCGGCATAGTAAAGTGTCCCGCCTGTATGTGCGAGTCGCCTAGGTGAATGATCGAGACGGTCTGCCCAGTTGCCTTAGCCTCGTCACAAGCGGACCAAAACTTATCGAGGTAACCCTCGGGAGCTACGAGCTGTGGTGCAGACCGCTGTGCCATAAGCGTCTGCGCCATAAGGAGTAAGCTCCCTATGACGACACAACAGATGCGTATCAACCGACTACTCTTCATCACCAATCAAATCTGCAGTGAGCAACTTAGCGAGCTGCCGCCCACCCGCCATAGAGATATGAGTGTAGTCTTTTGCGGCCCATCCTTTGTCCACAAAGCCTTTGATGCCACCCAGCGAAGCCATCGCTTCATGCGTATTCCAGAAGAGAAGCCCGTAGCGCTGCGCCAAGCGATGCTGCAGACGCAGCACACGAGCCACCCCATTGAGCGGATGAATCTCGCCCTCACGTAGCGTGGCGCGGTCAGAGAGCGACATGAGTAGGATGGTGGCGTTCGGGTAGAGTTGCTGGATATGCTCGATGCTCTTAGCCATAGCAGCGTAGTACCAGTCGTAGCTATCGTCATTATCCTGAGCACTCACCACGTTAAGCCCATAGGAGAGGATAATCAGGTCATAGGGACGGAAGCGTGAGAGTTGCGCTGTCAAGGCTGAAGATACGGCATTGAGCTTCGCACCAGAGGAGCCTCTCAAACTATAGTTGTCCACGGCGACGCCCGTCGCTCCGTCGAAGCAGACGCCATAGAAGCGTGCGCCATCGCTCCCCTCCGTAGCTAGCTCGAGCTGCTTGACCGCACCGTGCGGGAAGGTGTACTCCGTCAGTGCGCCATAGCTGGCAGGTAGCTCGACACGTTGCTGATCACCTCCGTTGATACTGTAGGAAATCGCCACAGGAATCGTGTCGCTGACGTAGTGGAGCGTCACACGGTCGGTGGCACTCTTGAGCTTGTAGCTTGTGGAGGCTGTAGCTGTAGCTGTCGCAAAGGTTTCAGCCAGTGTAAAGAGGGTGCGGGACTTACTCTTATTGGCTGAGGTCTCCTGCCAAGCTCCCTCGAAGCGCTGCTGGATGCTTTGCCTAAAGCGAGCCACGGGCGAGGTGAGTGGCACGTAGCCCACACCACCTCCTCCATAGGTCTGCTGGAGAGCTTTGCGAAAGGGATCCACCAAGATGTCACCCTCTATAAAGGAGTCCCCGACGAACGCAATACGTACCGCCCGCGAGTGCCCCTCCCGTAGTGCTGCACGCAAGCGACGCAACGCGCTCTGCCCCTCGGAGTAGTCCATCAGACGCTCCGAAAGCTCTAGTGGAGGTAGCGTGTCTGCTGTGACGACCTCACTACGCGTAGAGTCTACGGGAAGAAGAGACTGAGTAGTCGTATCGTCCGGTATCTGCAACGGTATCGAGAGCGTCTCCGACGACTGGGCCGCTGTCGTATCGAGAAGATCGCTCAGCGGATTAAACTCCTTGACGCGATAACCAGCGATGGGTCCCACAGATACGAGGAGCTCCGAGAGTCCATACGCCAGCAGACCACCAACGATTAGTAGCCCGAAGCTACGGTAGAGATGATTCCTTCTCATAAATTATATTACAGCCAGCCTATCAATTCTTGGCTTGACTCTCCGCTTCTTTGCGCCGCGCTTCCTGGAGTAGCTTGTCCGCCTCGACGAGCTGATCGTAAAAATGTGACCCAAAGGCGGCTATCAGCGGCTCACGAACGAACTGATAGACCTTGATACCGAGCTTGCGTCCCCGCTCCACCGCCGCCTGACAGATGTCCCAGCGGTCGTAGTGTAGGGAGGAGAAGTACTTGAACTGACGTACACGGATAGGGTAGAGTCGACAGCTAATCGGCTTCTCTAGCTGCACCTCGGGATGAGTCGAGGCATACCACTCGATGGCGCAGCGCACCCCCTCGGGGGGCGTCGGATGAAGGGTGAAAGCGCAGTTCTCATCGTTGACCACCGAGAGCACCCGCTCACCAGTCATATCTATGTAGCTCACCCCCTGATGATGGAGTAGCTCGCACGCTTCAGGCGCCAGATGTGGCTCGAGGAGTGACAGATGACGTCGGTAGCTCTGGCACTCACGCTCTGTAGCAGGAGGACCCGCATCGCCATGCACGCAACAAGCTCCACGGCATACGGCGTAGTCACAGGCGAAGTACTCCTCAAGAATCTCGAAGCTCACCACCTTGTCGTCAATCTGTATCATAGCTCTGTTGGCGTTAAGGTTATCATCAATGCTTTGCCCTCGCCCGAGGCTACCTGCATCGGGAGCGTCTCGGCGGGGAGCAGTAATGCTTCGTGAGGAGCTAGTTGCCACGGCTCAGCACTATCTCCGCCTAGTTCGATACTTCCTGAGATGCCCACAAGGATTGCACAGCTTGTGCCATCCGTCGTAATCGTCTGAGGAGCCTCTCGCGTAACCACCAGTTCGCGACAGACGAAACGTGGTGTCCCTAAGGGCAAGTGTCGCGCATCCAGCCTATGTGGCTCTAGCGTAGCACTACGGAGTGCCTCCTCGATGTGTAGCGTCCGTCTGGTACCGCTGTCATCCACTCGGTCATAGTCGTAGAGACGATAGGTCGTATCGCTCGTGTCTTGCACCTCGATAAGCATCGAGCCAGCACCGAGTGCGTGGATTGTGCCAGCCGGTAGAGCTATCGCCTCACCTGGTCTCACAGGCTCCCAGTGCAGGTAGTGCATCAGATCACCACGCTCGATGACAGTACGCAGTGCGTCAGCGGTCATCGGCTCCGTCAGCCCGAGACAGATGTGGCTCGTCGGCTCCGTCTCTAGAAAGTACCATATCTCATCCTTGCCACCCTCATCGGGCGATGGGTGCACCTGCACCGATAGGTCAGTCTTGGCGTCCAATAGTTTAATCAATAAGGGGAAAGCTCCACCGCATCGTGCCGTCTGTCCTCGCCCCAATAGGCGGTCACCATAGCGCGTCACCAGGGCATCCAGCGAAGCTCCCTCGTAGTCGTCCCCCTCTGTGGGCGTCTCCTGCCCTGCGAGTGCCGAGAGGAGCCACACCTCGCCGATATGCTTGTCCCCTCCTGTAGGGGCAAGACGACCGCCACCCCATATCTTATGATAGTATTGCGGTGTACAGCGTATTGGTGTGAGCAGATGAGGCATACTTCCCAGCAGACGATACATTATAATATATAGGGTGCGCGTATGTAGTAGCCGAGACTACCTCACCGAGTCCTCCGGCTCCTCTGATGACTCTAGAGCACGACGCTCCAGCTCGGTACGGTAGCGCCGATGCCATATCCAGGCGAGGAGCCCTATCACCACAAGCGTGCCGACACTAGAGCCGACACGAATCCAGTCAAAGGGGGTGCGCTGCAGGATCCAGACCCATACGTTGAGGGCAATCCACCAGATGAGGAGGAAGTAAATCTTCAGGCGGTCTCTACGAAACATACGCTAAGCTTTCTTTTCCGGTGGCACCTGACGGACGTAGTGCGCCATCTCGTGGGGGATAATCATCGATAGCTCCATAAAGCCAGCGTACTCCCCATTTTCATACCAAGGAATCTGGTAGATGAGCTTCTTCTTGTCGCCCTTTGTGATGGTGTAGACATGCTTCGTCTGGTGCTCCATCATCTTGGCTAGCATCGAGCGTGCTGGCTCCGGATGGCAGTCGAGGACATTCTTGCCGATTAAGCTCTGCCCTGGCTTGAGATTGACTTGGCGCGACTGCTCGTTCATCTCTATAATGCGCCCCTCACGGTCACAGATTGTGACCGCTACGTCTGCCTCTTCAAAGAATGGTATCATGTGATTGGAACTATAATTTAGTCGTGATGGTACGGCTCTCCTCGTAGTATCGTGCAGGCTCGGTAGATCTGCTCGACGGCAAAGAGACGTACCATCTCATGCGTCAGTGTCAAGCGACTGAGCGACCAAGCCTGCTGTCCGTAGCGCTGCTTGAAGTCAGGCGTGAAGCCGTAGGGGCCACCCACCACCAGTAGTAGTCGCTTGGCGCCACTATTCATGTAGCGCTGCAACTGCTCGGCCCACTGACGGCTCGTGTACTCCTTACCACGCTCATCCAGTAGGACCACAAGGTCGCTCGGAGCAATCACCGACTCTATCGCCTCGCAGGTCGCAGCCTGCTGATTTGCTATGGAGGCTTGCTGCTTGCGTCGCTTAGGGTCGGGCAAGACCTCTAGGTCAAAGGGTATATACCCCCCGATGCGCTGCCGATACTCCTCAATGAGACGGTGTAGCTCTGGCGAAGAGGTCTCACCCACTACGAGGAGTGTCGTACGCATACGATAGGAATAGAGCTAGTCCTTAGAAGGGGAGGTCGTCAGCGTTGTCGCCAGCAGATGGGTCAAAGGAGCCACCAAACTGATTCTGTGTCCCCACCTCAGGAGCTTGCGAAGCGAAGCCCGTGCTAGGAGCTGATGCTGCGCCACCCTCTACGTAGGGAGCTTTGCCGGCAAAGGGGTCAGCCTCTGGAGCGGCTGCCGTCTCATCCACCTTGGAGATACTGTAGGCGGTCACGTCTGTGTACCAGCGCTCCATATACTCACGGCTCTCCACGTCAAAGCGCACGTCAACCAGGTCGCCCTCCTTGACGGCGAAGTCGTCGATGCGGTTATTCCAAATGTTGAAGCAGACCGTGCGTGGGTACTGACCATCAGTCTCTATGACAAAGGCACCCTTGCGCCAAGCGTTGCCCGCCTTGCTCACACCCTCCTGCACAGGCAGGATGCGTATGACGGTACCTCTCATGATTAGTTGGTTCGGGCGGTTATTGTTGCTGTCCATATCTAGTTTATAAGTAATTAGTAGTTAGTGGTTAGTAGTTAGTGGAGAGTTATCGGAGTGTCGGAGCAAAGCCAATGATCTCACGCACCTCCTCGATGGTCTGGCGAGCACTCTCCCGTGCTTTCATTGCACCCTCAGTAGCTACTCGGTGTAGCTGCTCCTTGTCGCTGGAGAGCTCGAGGATTCGTTCACGGATAGGAGCTATAGCAGTAAGCAAATCGGCTGCTAGCTGCTTCTTCAGATCGCCGTAGCGTATGGAGCAGTCCGCATAGCACTGGCGAAAGTGTGCCACCGTCTCAGGCGCAGAGACCAAATCCATAATGGTGAAAAGATTCTCCACTGGCTCCGAGGGCTTGCTGTTTGGCTCCGTAGGGCCCGCATCTGTCACAGCGCGCATCACCTTCTTGGTGATAGACTTGTCATCCTCATAGAGATAGATTGCATTGCCCTCACTCTTGCCCATCTTGCCCGAGCCGTCGAGTCCCGGCACTTTGATCGGCTTAGACATAGCGGTCCACGAGGCTGGCTCTGTGAAGTACTCCACGTCGTAGATCGTGTTAAAGCGGCGGGCGAAGCGACGCGCCATCTCCATATTTTGCTCCTGGTCCTTACCCACAGGCACCTTGACGGCACGCTGCAGTAAGATGTCCGCAGCCATCAGCGTCGGGTAGGTGAGCAGACCGGCATTGACATTGTCCGGTTGCTTGCGCGCCTTCTCCTTAAAGGTGGTGGTACGCTGTAGCTCGCCCAGATAGGCGTTCATATTCAAGTAAAGGTATAGCTCCAGCACCTCAGGCACATCGCTCTGACGGTAGAGCACCACCTTATTCGGGTCGAGACCACAGGCGAGATACTCAGCGAGGATTGTGTCCGTATCCTGCACGATGTCCCCCGGGTGTGGATGCGTGGTGAGCGAGTGCCAGTCAGCGATGAAGAAGTAGCAATCATACTGCTCCTGCATCTCGAGGAAGCTACGCATAGCCCCGTAGTAGTTGCCTATGTGCAAATGACCGGTAGGTCTGATACCGCTGACGACTCGTTCCATATACTCTCGTTCTCGTTGGTTATACAAAGCTGTAGCGCAAAGGTAGCATTTTTTGCGCTCTTGGAGCAGGAGTGTCGGACAAATCGCTAGGGGTGACGCATTATATATAGAGACTGTTGCAAAAGTCAATAGTCTCATAATGTGTCCACCCCTGCCTTCTAACCTCTAATTTCTAACCTCTAATCTCTAATTACCCTCCTTTCTCGAATATCCACGTGGGAAATCTCAAATCCCCACGTGGATATTTTTTATTTTCCACGTGGGCGTCATTCATTTCCTCCGAAGTTTCATTTGATTCCTCCGAGGAATTTTTTCTTCCCCACGTGGAAAATAAAAATTCTCCACGTGGGGATTTCGAAATATCCACGTGGAAAACCCTTTTCCCCGACATAGTGCCGTTTTGATAGGTAGTCGGGTCTGAATTATTGTGAGACTATTGCATAAAGGCGCATCGCTGTGTTGCTTTCGGGTTTCGCCTTTATGCCACAGTCTCCCTTTGGTCATCTCAATAAGTTTCGCTACTTTTGGTAGTGTCACGCACACATACACGACAAGACAATTATACATCCTAAACAAATAGTGTTCTTATGAAACAAAAACTACTACTATTCACCATGCTGGCTCTGCTCTGTGCCATCGGTGCACGGGCTGACTACCCAGCCGAATCGTACCAGCTCGAGGGTACCCGCCTCGTCAAGTGGCTAGGCAATGAGCAGGAGATCGACTTCACCTCGGATGCGAAGCTGCGTCAGGTGACCGAGATCGCGCCTAAGGCATTCGTTTACAAGGGACAAATACAGCGTATTGTCTTCCCTGCATCGCTACGTAAGATTGGCTTCAACGCAATCTATGAGTGTGCTGGGCTGACGGAGATTGTCTTTGCGGAGGGTCTCGAGGAGATTGCATCGGAGGCTTTCTTCCGCTGTCCTAAGCTACAGACTCTGAGCTTGCCTGCCTCTGTAAAGTCTATCGGTGAGGCTTTTGTGGTCAATTGTAAAGGAATCAAGAACTATCAACTGACGGGATCCAATAGCTACTACAAGGTAGTGGACGGTGTCCTCTACAACGCTGATGGTACGACACTGATCGCTTACCCCTCCGCGGCAAGTGGCGAGAGCTTTACGCTACTTGAGAGCGTGACCCGTATCGGGGACTACGCGTTTGCCTACTCACAGCATCTAAAGTCTATCAAATTTAACAAGAATGTGACTGAGCTGGGACGTAAAGCATTCTATACCAGCAAGGCTCTAGCGGGTCCTATCTCCATACCTGGTAGCATCCGCGTGGTGTCTGACTCTGCTTTTTACCAGTGCGACTACATCACGGAGGTGACCTTTGAGGAGGGTGTCGAGGAGATTGGCAAGCATGCTATCAGCCACTGTCCTAGCATTGAGAAGGTCTCTATGCCGTCTACCATTAAGAAGCTCGGGGAGAGTTGCTTTAGCTCTATGGGCTCGCTCCTAGAGTTTCGCAATCATATGACTACTCCGATACAGGGACGTATGATCTTCATCGATACAAAGAAGTACAATGCGACGCTCTATGTCCCTGCTGAGTCTGTCGAAAAGTACAGAGCTCAGAAGACTACGTGGAATGAGTTTAAGAACTACCTCCCTCTAGAGGATGATAGTCAGATCAATCCTACCTCCTACAAGCTCGAGGATGAGGGTCGCACTCTAGTCTCTTGGAGTGGTCCAGAGACGGATATAGATATGTCTCAGGACAAAGTGCTGAACCGCGTACGGACCATCAAGAAGTTTGCTTTCGTCAACAAAGAGGTGAAGCGAGTGGTCCTGCCAGAAGCTCTAGAGACAATCGAAGAGGGTGCTTTCCAAAACTGTGAACACCTTGAGGAGGTGGGCACCAACGAGCGTCTCAGAACTATCAGCAGTCGTGCTTTCTGGAATGACTTCGCACTGAAGAGCTTCACCTTCCCACAGAGCATTGAGTCGGTAGCTAGTGACGCTTTCGGCTACTGCACAGGGCTCTCTAAGTTTGTCATGGCATCGGCCAATGAATACTACCAGGTGGAGGACGATGTCCTCCTCTCAGCCGATGGGAAGCGTCTCGTATGCTACGCAGCACTACGTGGCGAGAGCTACACGCTCCCAGCAAGTGTGACGAAGATTGAGAAGGACGCAGCCGCTGGTGCCGTGGGTCTAGTGACGCTGACACTCCCCGAGGGTCTCAAGGAGATTGGGGAGAGTGCTTTCCAGGGGTCAAGTAAGCTGAAGAAGGTGCTCCTGCCGGCTTCGCTAGAGACCTTTGGGCCAGGCGCCTTCATGCGCTGCAAGTCGCTCGAGGAGTACGCAATTGCCACGGGAAACATGAACTACGCAGTACAGGGCAAGATACTCTATACTTCAGACCTGAGTAAGCTCGTGGCGTACCCTGAGGCACTCGGTGCCACGGTTGTGATTCCAGCGCAGGTTACTTCTATAGCTGCACGTGCCTTCCAGCGCAATGAGTCGCTCGTAGAGGTGACGCTACCGGCCAACCTGAAGGAGCTAGGCAACTTCGCCTTCTACTACTGCACGAGCCTCGTTCGGGTGATCGCTCTGATGCCTGAGCCTATCAGCGCAGACTATACGGGGGAGAGTCCTTTTGGAGAGGTCAAGATCAAGGAAGCTACTCTGGTCGTACCTATTGGCTCCGGTAATAACTACAAGAAGGCAGCTATGTGGAGTGACTTTGGCACCATCATAGAAGGAGATACACCTGTAGAAGAAGGTGTCATCACAATGAAAACTAAGATACCAGTGGGAGAGAAGATTCAGATTGTAGCTCTCAATGTGGACCTTAGTAACTCTAAAATCGAGGGAGTACGTATCGAGGGCAAGGATATGATCGTCGAGCAGCCTACAATTGTAATACGTGGCGACATAGCTACGCTTACTGCAGCTAATTGTAAACTCACGGATATCAACGTGAAGGGTGCTCCTCACTTGACGACGCTATTCTTACCATACAACGAGCTCTCCGAGCTAGACCTCTCTCAGTCGGCTCTCCTCGAGTCAATCATCTTAGCTCACAATAGCCTCCAGGCTATCCACTGGAGTAAGATGCCGAACCTCACCCATCTCTACCTTTATGACAATGAACTCACCAACGTAGATGTAACGGGTATGCCAAAGCTGACCACACTTCATATCTTCAGTAACCAAATCGGAGCTAATGCTATGGAGCAAATTGTCAATGCATTGCCACAGCGCAATCCAGAGGACAAGGCGGATCTGATGGCAATTGATACGAAGAGCGCCAAGGAGGGCAATAGCTTTGAGGATCGCTTCTTCAAGATTACGACGCCTAAGCACTGGACCGTCTACGACTTCTCCGGAGGTGCCAACGAGGGCAAGGGTGTCGTCTACACCTCTATCGAGAAGCAGCCACTCACGAGTGAGCTACGTCTCAGCGTAGCTGGTGATATGCTACAAATCACGGGTGCATACGAGCAGCAGATGGTCAGACTGTACGACCTCGCTGGAGGGCTACTCTACAGTGGCAGATGCAGTGCTGAGGGTAGCTGTGTGCTCTCTCTCGCCGACTACCCCGCCGGTGGCTACATCGTCACCGTGGGAGACCACGCTGAGCGCATCTACATAGCTAGATAAGCGACGCCTGAGCGATACATAATGAGAGGAGGCACCTACGGCAGGTGTCTCCTCTCTCTATATTATATATAAGGTGTGTGGTGCAAGACGAGCTCCCGCCCCCCTTGACTTCTCATCCCTAGAGTCTCACCTCTCTCCTCACTAATTGCTATCTTTGTAAGCACAACGATTGATAACTATGGATACAAGAAGACAACAGAAGATAGCACGACTGATACAAAAGGAGATGAGCGAAATATTCCGCCCGCTCACCCAGCAGCTGGGTGGTGTGCTAGTAAGCGTCACTCTAGTGCGAGTTACGTCCGACCTGAGCAGAGCTCATATTTACCTGAGTATCTTCCCCTCGGAGCGATCTGACGAACTACTCCAGTACATACAGGAGAACGCTGGCAGCTACCGCTACGAGCTGGGTCAGCGCACGGGCAAGCAGCTACGTGTCATCCCCGAGATGGAGTACCATATAGACGACTCTCTGGACTACCTGGAGCGTATAGACAAGTTACTAGAGCAGTAGAGTCCATTCGCTAGCTCTACATCTATTATAGGATGCGCCTACCACTATTCATCGCCAGTAGATACCTTGTGGCTCCCAAGCAGTTGGGTGCTATCAATATCGTCACCCGTGTGAGCGTGCTGGCTATCGCCGTAGTCTCGATGACGATGATCTGCGTCCTCTCGATATATAATGGCTACGAGCAGATGATTCTTGAGAAGGTCGTAGGACTGGATCCGCAACTATTGGTCACTAGATGGGACGAATCACCCTTCGATCAGGGAGCTGTGAGCAAGCAGCTCCGTGCAGTGAGTGGAGTAGAGGCGATTGCTCCGCTCGTATGGGGTGAGGGACTAGTGAGTAGTGCCGGAGGCGAGAGCTTCTCCGCGACACATCTCTACGGAGTGGACAGCACCTATCTAAGCATCTCTCAGATGGATAAGTATCTCTATGGTGGTGACATAGCAATCCATCCCGGACAATACAATCTGGGAGCCTCCATAGCTATCAATCTCAATGCGGTCGCCTACGACACCATCCCACTGGTCATCACACTCCCGAAGCGCAAGGGCTACATCAATCCCATAGTGCCGATGACTTCGCTAAGGCGATCTCAGGGCGTGCCAGTGTCCGTGCTTTTTACGGACAATGTGCTCTACGACAACACTATCTTCGTGCCGCTCACCGAGCTGCGCTCACTGATGATGCTAGATGACAACCAAGTTCACGGGCTAGCTCTGCAACTAAAGGAGGATGCCGACGAAAGCGCGGTACAGCGAGCCCTCACAGCAGAGCTGGGAGATGACTACATCGTCCGCAACCGTCCCGAGCAGCAGCCCCACTTGATGCGTCTCGTGGCTATCGAGAAGTGGATTACTTCGCTCATCTTTGCCTTTATCCTCTTACTAGCTGCCTACAATGTGATGGCTAGTATCTCGATGCTTCTCATCTCCAAGCAGGAGGACATAACAATCATGCGTGCACTGGGACAGACACCACGGGAGATAAGACGCACCTTCCAGCTAGAGGGACTGATGGTGACCCTCATCGGCGCTGTCACAGGTATTGCTGTCGGGATTATCCTTTGCTTACTACAGATGCGCTATGGGTGGCTCACGATTGATCTAGCTGTCGAGTCGCAGCCGTACCCAGTTGCGGTACGCTGCACAGACATTGTCGTGGTTCTCTTACTTGTTTTCGCCATCGGTTATCTGGCTGCTGTCTATCCCGTACGCAAATTGATCGCTCATCGCAAAGCTTAATTCCGCTTACTATGACCAATCCCCAAGCCAACACCCCTGGGCTTCTGCCCGACGTACCTGAGTACACTGCCCAGATTATACATCTATGGGTCGCAGAGGAGAGTGTACGTATCCTCACGCGACAGCAGCAACCACTGGAGCTACTCCAGCAACATCTGATGCAGTCCGATACTCTCAGACAAGGTCTGATGAAAGAGTTACTCAGCGAGGAGTCTGTCGCGCAGATTCTCAGCGGTCAGCACGCTCCCGTCACGAAGCAACTACTTGCGGAGTGCGAGGCGATACACAAGAAGGTGAGCCAAGATGAGCACAACATCGTCTACCAAGGATGCTACATACTGGTACTGCCCACCATCGTCGCCTTTAGAGCCAAGGAGCCACGTGCCAAGGAGATGGGCGAAATAGAAATCCTCTGCACCATATTATATAATGCGACCGTACGCGGGCTGACCAAGGAAAGCGGAGAGGGAGCTGAAGAATCCCCATTAGACACCCGTATCTACCAGCAGATTAGCGCACTCTTCGCCCTACTCGATCAGGAGTATCATCGCAAGCATCACAAGGAGGAGACACACTCATATCACAAGGAGGAGACACAGTCATGAGCAGAGGTCGTGTCATCCTACTCGGTGCCTCAGGACAACTGGGCCGAAGTATCACTCGAGAGCTAGCAGAGCGGGGCAATCCTTACGAATTAGTTCCCTACACACATGAGCAGCTTGACTACAGCGACACGCTGGCTGTCGCCAATGCGGTCCAGATTTGGGAGGAGCAAGCTGTCGCCTACGACTGGACGATGGTGGTCAATTGCGCTGCCTTCACACAGGTAGACCTCGCCGAGGATGCAGCACAGTACCGTGAGCTACTAGCTCTCAATGCACTACTGCCGGCACAGCTCGCGGAGAGTCATCTGCCTATTGTACAGATTAGCACCGACTATGTCTTCGACGGGAAGCAGGGCACGCCCTATCGTGAGGAGGATATTCCCCATCCTCAGAGTCTCTATGGTCGTACTAAGCGGCAGGGTGAGCTAGCTCTCTTGATGCATCCTGTGCATCCCGCTGAGCAGCATCTAGTCATACGCACACAGTGGCTCTGGGCTCCCTGGGGACATAACTTCGTTCGCACCATGCTACGGCTGGCTCGTGAGGGGAAGCCTCTGCGTGTAGTCAACGATCAGATAGGTTCGCCCACGTCAGCCCCTTCGCTAGCTCGTGCTATCTGCGACATCATCGCTTGCTACGATGCGGAGCGCACCTTTCGCACCTCCCTACTCCACTATGCCAATCGTGGAGCCTGCTCGTGGTACGACCTAGCCTATGCAGCCATCGCCACGCATCTGCCTGAGTACGACTTGTCGCAACTCACACCAATCTCCACCGCGGAGTACCCTACGGCTGCGGAGCGACCTGCTTACAGTGTGCTAGCGACCGATAGAGTGACTCAGCTCTACGATATCATACCCCCTCGGTGGCAAGATGAACTAAAGAGAAGTATCGAGTAATATGCACGCACCATCCAGAGAGCAAAGCCTCAACCGTCAGATTCTCTGGCTCACTATTCCAAACATCGTTTCAAATATCACCGTCCCCCTACTCTCGCTCATCGATATAGGGCTGGCGGGACATATGGCTCACCCTGAGGCTATCGGATCGGTCACCGTAGCAGCTACCATCACCAACACGATTTACTGGCTCTTTGGCTTCATCAGACTCGGCACCACGGGTCTGGTCGCGCAGGCTTACGGCAGGCAAGATAGCTCTGATATCAATAGACAGCTGGCTCGTGGTATCACTATGGCACTCCTCTGCAGTGTCGTGGTACTACTCGCCTCTCCCTTTGCTATACTCCTGAGTGGCGTAGTCACGGGAGGTGCCACCGAGAGACTAGGTGCAGAAGCTGAGCAATATATCCAGATTATTTTCTCAGCAGCACCAGCAGTAATGCTCATCTATGCGCTGAATGGATGGTTCATCGGAATGCAAAATAGCCGTGTACCGATGATTGCCTCTATGAGCGCGCTGGTGGTTAACTTCCTCGTCTCCTATACACTTGTCGTCCACTACCAGATGGGTGTCGAGGGACTTGCCATCGGTACTTGTGTAGCGCAGTATAGTCAGGCACTCCTACTCCTGGCGACGCTCCTGGTCAAGTATCGCTATCTCGTGCGCCACATGACGCTACGCCACTTCACCGATACGAAAGGATACGGACGCTATCTCATCATCGGGCGCGATCTGATGCTACGCTCTCTACTGCTCAGTAGTATTTCCCTATTCTTTACCTATGCAGGCGTTCGCGAGGGAACGATAGCTGTGGGAGCTAATGCGCTTTTGATGCAGTTCTTCAGCATCTTCAGCTACTTTATGGATGGCTTTGCCTACGCAGGCGAGTCGCTCTCGGGTCGATTCTATGGAGCTGGTCGTATGGATCAGCTCAGAGCGGTCATCATTCGTCTCTTTGCCATCGGTGTCATCTTAGCACTCAGTGCCACAATCCTCTTCGCTCTCTACCCCGATGGCTTGCTCCGCTTCCTGAGTAGTCACGAGGAGATTGTCACTTATGCTAAGCAGTATCACCACTGGGCTGCTCTTATCCCACTAGTAGGCTTCGGAGCTTTCCTATGGGATGGAATTTATGCGGGCACAACCCGCTCGGCGGGTCTCAAGTGGTCGATGATAGGCTCCAGTATTGTCTTCTTTGCTCTCTATTACCTGCTCTATAATTCACTTGGTATGACAGCTCTATGGCTAGCTTTCGATAGCTACCTGCTCGTCCGTACAGTGATTCTCACGGTCATCTGGTATAGACGTCCGCTGGGGGTGTCAACAACCTGTTCATAACCCCACTTATACTGTCGAAAAGTCTGTTCATAACTCATCAATAACTCGTAGCTAATTCTCTTGCTAATCTCAAAAAGTTGTATAGCTACAAAAAGATTTCACTTATGCAAATAAGTTTTTGTCGAGTTATCAACCAGTTTTCATCAACTTATGAACAGGTACAGATAGGGAGCAAGCGGGGCGTAACTGCTTGACATCGCCTCGCTCGATGAGGTTCGCTGACTGGCTCCTGGAGTGGACTAGAGGGACTTCTCCCCGAGAATCATTAGCTACTGCACAGAGGGAGTTATGAACATCTTCGACAGACCATCATCATCATCATGAGGAGATATAGATAATATGGTATATACCTATATCCTATATATAGATGATGATGTAAGGCGATGGGGCAAGTCCCGGCGGAGCCTCTCGACAAAATAGAAATCTCTCACTTCTAATCTCTAATTTCGTACCTTTGTAACCAAAGTAAATCAGGAAAATACAATGAGTCACTCCTCACTAATCAGCGAATTAAAGGCACGTGGCATGATACATAACATCATGCCCGGCACAGAAGAGCAACTTACAGAGCATCTGACGACCGCATACGTGGGCTTTGACCCGACGGCAGACTCGCTCCACATCGGTCACCTCGTCGGCGTGATGATGCTCAGACACCTACAGCGTGCTGGTCACAAGCCTATAGCGCTACTGGGTGGAGCTACCGGTATGATCGGAGACCCCTCAATGAAGTCCCAGGAGCGTAACCTACTAGATATGGATACGCTCCGACACAATCAGGAGTGTATCGGTCGGCAGCTGGGGCACTTCCTAGACTTTGAGTCCGACGCTCCTAATAAAGCTCTGCTACTGAACAACTACGACTGGATGAAGGACTACAGCTTCCTCAACTTCATCCGAGACATCGGTAAGCATATTACGGTGAACTATATGATGGCGAAGGATAGCGTCAAGCGCCGCCTCGAAGCAAATGCTGAGGCAGGACTATCCTTTACTGAGTTCTCCTACCAGCTTCTTCAGGGATACGATTACCTACACCTCTACCGTGAGTACGGCTGTCGTGTCCAAATGGGTGGTTCGGACCAGTGGGGCAATATCACGACCGGTACGGAGCTGATACGCCGTATCGACGGAGGAGAAGCCTTTGGCGTCACCTGCCCGCTCATCAAGAAGGCCGACGGAACGAAATTTGGCAAGACAGAGCAGGGCAACGTATGGCTGGATCGTCGATACACCTCGCCCTACACTTTCTGTCAGTTCTGGCTCAACGTATCCGACGAGGACGCCGAGCGCTTTGTCAAGATTTTTACCAGCATCCCTCTAGAGGAGATCGACTCGCTCATAGAGCGTCATCGTCAGGCACCGCATGAGCGTCTACTACAGCATACACTTGCCGAGGAGCTCACGGTTATGGTGCACGGACGCGAGGACTACGAGCAGAGTATGTCGGCCGGGCAGATACTCTTCGGCAATAACACCCACGAGCAGCTACGACAGATGTCTGAGGAGCTACTCGAGGAGGTGATGGCAGGCGTGCCACGATACACCGTCAGCCGGACGCTCCTAGAGCAGGCAGACGGCGTCAAGCTACTAGACCTACTGGTGGAGCATGCACCAATCTTCAAGTCCAAGGGTGAGCTACGTAAGCTGATATCCTCAAATGGTATCAGCCTTAACAAGGAGAAGGTTGCTGACCAAGATTGTGTGGTCACCACCGACGACCTAATCGCTGGTAAGTATCTGGTCGTGCAGCGGGGGAAGAAAAACTACTACCTCATCATCGTCTCTGCATAGCACAAGAAGGGTAGCCACAACGATGCTCCTCTCAGTCATCCTCGTCAACTACAAGGTACCTCAGCTGACCATCGAGGCGGTCCGCTCGGTGCTGGCTAGCTTGCGAAGAGTCGATGGCGAGAGTGAGATAATCGTCCTAGACAATGCTTCGGGCGACGATTCGATGAGTCGCCTTCGTGCTGCATTTGTTGCGGAACCACGGGTCAAAATACTGGAAAGTCCGACGAACGGGGGCTTCGCCCGTGGCAATAATATGGCGATTGTCGAGGCGCGTGGTGACTACCTCTTGCTACTCAATCCCGACACGCTGGTGGGGGAGTCGACACTCGCCGACTGCTTGACCTTCCTCCGTAGTCATCCCGATGCGGGAGCTGTGGGTCCTCGCCTTATCAATCAGTCTGGAGCGATGCACCCCGAGTGTAAGCGCGGTGTGCCGACGCTCTGGAATAGTTTCTGTCGCTTCACACGTCTCTACCGCTTGGCTCCTCACTCCGCCTGCTTCAATGGTTACTACCAAGGGCATCTATCGCCCGACGCTGTGCAGCAAGTGCCCGTACTGACGGGAGCTTTTCTGATGCTACGGCGAACTATCTACGAGGAGGTGGGCGGACTAGACGAGCGCTACTTCATGTATGGCGAAGACATTGACCTCTGCTATACAATAGAGCGAGCGGGCTACCACAATTACTACCTACCCACGCCAGTACTACACTACAAGGGCGAGTCGGAGATTGCGGCAGATAGGGTACGCTACGAGGAGAGCTTCTACGGAGCGATGCGCCTCTTCTACCTCAAGCATCAGGGAGAGAGCTGGTGGAGTCGGCACGTGACTACGCCACTGGTACTTGCAGCCATCAATCTACAGCGTCGCTTGGCGCATTGTCGTCGCCAGAGAAAAGCTGCGAAATCCGCAATCCCCGCACCGCACACGGTCTCGCTGACACTTGTCGAGCTAGAAGCAGACATAGATGCCTTCCCAGAGGGGACGAGACTAGAGCTAGCTATGGCGGGAGCATCGTACGACAATCTCCTGAAGACTATGGAGCGCTGTGCCGAGAGAAGGTATTTATTTATAGTCAATTCATCAGACAAACTTAGCTGAGCTATGAAGCACAAACCAATTATCATAGGCGTAGCGGGTGGTACCGCCTCGGGCAAGAGTACCCTAGTGCGCCGTCTGCAAGAGACCTTTGTGGATGAGGAGGTCGTAGTCCTCAGTCACGACTACTATTACAAGGCGCACGACGAGCTACCGCTTGAGGAGCGTGCTAAGCTTAATTACGACCATCCCGACGCTTTCGACACCGACCTGATGTGTCAGCAGATAGAGGAACTATGCGAGGGACGCAGTGTGGAGCGTCCAGTTTACTCATTTGTCAATCACAATCGCCTCACCGAGACGGTGACGCTTGACCCTCCTCGTGTCTTAATTGTTGATGGTATTCTTATCTTTGACAACGAAGCTCTACGAGACCTTATGGATGTCAAGATATACGTTCAGACAGACGACGATGTGCGCCTAGCGCGTCGCATACAGCGCGACGTCAAAGAGCGGGGACGCAGTGTGGACTCAGTCATCGAGCAGTACCTCACGACGGTCAAGCCGATGCACCAGCAGTTCGTCGAGCCTTCCCGTCGATACGCCGACTTAATCATACCGGAGGGCGGATTTAACTCCGTTGCTGTGAGACTTCTTATCGACAACGTCCGCTCTCTGCTCGGGAGGAGAGCAGAGTAATATCAGCATAAATGCACCTGCCTGACCTCTGATAGAGACAGCTTACTCCCAGCTCATATCAGCTTCTATGGTCATCCTCATACGCATATTAGCAGCACACTATCACTGGCACTTGCCACAGCTCAAAGGGATCGACAGCTCCCAGTAACTTATAAATCTTATGAAAAACATTATGACCTTCCTACCGCTTGCCCTGACCCTCCTCCTAGCTTGCCAACCCTCTGCGGAGAGCAATGCCGAGACAACGCCTATAGATACGACCGCTACCGCAGACACAGTCGTGGCGGAGCCTAAGCGTGAGCTGACGGCTGACCAAATAGTCATCGACCGTGAGCTAACATTTGACAAATATACCCTTGAGGACACCTACGAGTACCGCAAGGATACCCGTACCATCCAGTGGGATGAGATAAGACATCAGCTACTACGCATCGAGCAGCTACAAGCAGAGCCACACCAGTGGGGCGTACTGCAAAATTATAAGAACCTTAACGGTGAGGCACCGCTCACCAAAGTGTGGTCTCGTGACAGCTATAAGCTGGTTTCTGACTCACTAGGAGTAGAGCGCTACCAGTCAGTGCCACTCTACGCATCCACAGACACCCTCAAGCCTGAGCTTTACGGTCGCGATGGCACGCTCATAGCGCTGACCGACACCCTAGGCAGCAAATTTTGGCAGGGCAGAGTCGAGTCGCCCGAGGCGGAGTGGTACGTACCGCGTCGCTATATACAGCTACTGGAGCCTGACGTCACCTTCTCGCATATTGTTGTCATAGATCGAGGACAGCAGCACATCGTCGTGCTCGAGCGTCAGTCGCCCGCGCACTACCTCGTGAGAAGCATCAACCCCGCCACCACTGGTCGTCACAAGCCTCCCCATGCCAAGGAAACGCCTCTAGGTATATTCCTCCTCCAGCAGAAGAAACCCAAAATGTTTTACACCAGCGATGGTTCCAGCCGCATCGCCGGCTTCGCGCCCTGGGCGAGTCGATTCACCTGCGGAGCCTATATACACGGCGTACCTGTGAACAACCCCAAGGGTAAAATCGTCGAATACAGCCCATCGCTCGGCACAACACCCCGCTCACATATGTGCGTCCGCAATGCCAGCTCTCACGCTAAGTTTGTCTATGACAACTGCCCCACGCTCGCTACACTTGTTGTAGTAATTGAGTAAAATGCAACGAATCATCTAACACCTCTAAACACTCACAGACTTATGACTTTACAAACGACCAAGCGCCTCTTCACCCTCCTCACCGCTCTCCTGCTCCCCCTCTCTAGCTCTATGCTACAGGCGCAGGAGCAAGTACGTGTCACCTTTACAGGCTTCGTACAGGCTATCGCTCAGTATGGCTCCGAGGGCGACTATATCAAGGTCGGGCACCTCACAGCTCCCTATGACCACCGCACCACCAGGATGGGAATACGTCGTGGACGACTAGCCGCCATAGCTAGCTACGGCGACCTAGCTGCTAGAGTAGATGTCAACGCAACCGATCAGAAAATCTCCATCTTCAACGTCTACGCCGAGTACAAACCACACTGGGCAGAGGGTGCCTACGTCAAGGGGGGACTCATGACCCCCAGCTTTGGCTATGAGCTACCCTACAGCTCTAGCAAGCGAGCAGCCTTCGAGCGCTCGCACTATATGGCCGACCTCTTCCCCGGCGATATAGACATGGGGCTAGAGATAGGCTACAAAGGTGCCCTAGACCATACCAACCGATGGCGTCTCGAGTCGACACTCTCCATCCTATCTGGCAATGCCGACAAGGGTATGAATAAAAATCTCCCCGACCTAGCCCTATGCCTAGCACTCACCCAGCGGGGGAGTAGTCACGACATAAGCTTCGGACTATCAGGATATGCGGGCTCTGTACCCACACAGGGCGAGTACTACGCCTTTGACAAGGGGACAGCCACCCTCCAGAAGGATCGCATGCTACGCGCCTACGGAGGAGCTTTTATCAATACCACACTACAGCATCATGGAGGTGCGCTCATGCTTACCGCCGAGGGCATCATGGGCTTGCAGCCTGGATGGCAAAATGCCAATCTAGCCATAGGATCCAAGGCTCCCGCAACCGTGGAAAATAACATCCTCATACAGCGTCCATTCGTGGCAGGTATGGCGCAACTCGTGGAGCGTCTCAAGCCAGTAGACCTAGAGCTCTTCGGTCGTTACGCCTACTATGACCGCAATCGGCAGTTCGACCCCCAGGCTGAGCAAGAGCTCAAGCTGAGCCGTCTGACAGCACGCACCGAGGGACGTTCGTACCAGATATCGACAGGGGTCAACTACTTCCTACAGCAGGATCACCTCCGCCTGTCGCTTCAGTACGACTGCTTCCTGCGCCAGCAGCTCGAGCAGCAGACACTCATCGCTGCAAAGCCACTTCATATGGTGACCATCGGAGCGCAGTATAAGTTCTAAGGAAAGTACCCCTCTCGGTCAACCATCCCTCCCCTCCTCCGCAAATGTCAAACGACTCCTCCCGAGTAGTCAAATGACATTTGCGGAGAAGTAGTTTGACTATTCCAGAGACGTGAAGCGACTATTCTGGAGAGTCAGAAGGCTGAAGAAATGCAACGCTCGATCGCTACAATAATTTAGACCCGATATATTAAAACAGCACTATGTCGGGGAAAACGGATTCTCCACGTGGATATTTCGAAATATCCACGTGGAAAATTTTTATTTTTCACGTGGGGAAGAAAAAATTCCTCGGAGGAATCAAATGAAACTTCGGAGGAAATGAATCACGCCCACGTGGAAAATAAAAAATATCCACGTGGAGATTTGAGATTCCCCACGTGGATATTCGAGAAAGGAGGGAGTCGGACGAAATTCCCCGTTAATTAGAGGTTAGAGATTAGAGGGCAGGGGTGATACATTAGGAGACTGTTGCAAAAGTCAACAGTCTCCATTTGCAAAAGTCCCAAGATTGTCTTAAATTTGTCCTAGCAAGGTACCACTAGAGACCTTGCGATGCGCTCTGACTGATATGATGATACGGCTGTATCTACAGCGGTATCCAGAGACGGCAAAGACCCATAGCCGCACTGTTCGATACGGAAACTCTTCAAATTTAATAGACTATTCCGAGATCATTCTACTGTCCTGATGACCGGCCTCGACATATGCGCTTAGGCGCGTGTGTGAGTCTCTTGGCTCCAGTGGACTTCAGAGGGAGGTAGATACTCAAAGCTTGTATGTTCTTCGGAGTTTTTCTAATCCTCAGTGCGGCTTTTTTGTGCCTTGACTTTTACAGTAGTGGTGAGAAGAGGCGAGCGATGGCCTCTAGGGTGCGTCGCCAGAGGGAGCGCTGGCTCCACTCGTCGAGGGAGAGCTGATAGCAGGCTGTCAGGTCCTCGTCGAAGGTTTTGCCCAGTACCCTCGCCTTCTGCTCGTCATAGACGAAGGCCATCACCTCAAGATTTATCTCTAGACTGCGGAAATCCATATTGGCACTGCCTATCCCGACGAACTGTCTGTCTACGACGAGAATCTTGGAGTGGAGGAATCCTCCAGCGTAGCGTCTCACCTCGACGCCTGCTTGTAGTAGTTGTGTCAGGTAGGAGTCAGAGGCGCGCTGTGTGAGCAGTGAGTCGCCATGGGCTGGAATCATCAGACAGACGCGCACACCTCGTAGAGCTGCGCTGCAGAGGCTGAGCTGAAGTCCGGCAGGAGGTAGGAAGTATGGAGTTTGGATGAGGATCTCTTCGTGGGCTATAGAGCAAGCCTTGACGAGTGCCTGCTCAAGGGTCTGCCAATGCGCCTGAGGGCCATTGGTGAGGAACTGCATCGCTATCGGACTTTCATAGGGAGCACCACGGTCTATCTGAGCAAAGAAGGGCTCCAGGTCGAACCGCTTATGCACGGCTGCCGCCCAGTCCACGAGGAAGACGCGCTGCAAGCCAGCGACGGCACTGCCCTCAATCCTAAAGTGTGTGTCGCGCCACTGACCCAGTTCATTGCCTTCTGTATAGTATTGCGCCACGTTCATCCCGCCTAGATATCCTATGCGCTGATCTATCACGACCACCTTGCGGTGGTTGCGGTAGTTGATACGAAGGTCGAAGAAAGGGAGCCGTATGGGCATAAATGCGTAGACCTGACCGCCCGCTCTACGTAAAGGGCGCCAGAATCCCTTGACATCACTCCAGAAGGAGCCGAGCCCGTCGTAGACGACTCTCACTTTTACGCCCTCGCGTGCCTTACAGGCTAGAAGATCACGGAGCTTGACGCCCAGTTCGTCAGAAGCTATGATGTAGTACATCATATGGATCTCATGCTCTGCTGCGCTGATATCCTCAAAGAGTCGCTGGTACTTGTCCTTGCCGACGGTCAGAACCTCCATCGAGGAAGCAGCCAAGACGGTACGGTCATCGCTGTTGTAGAGAAGCTTGGCTATGGAACCATAATAAGAATCTTCAAGGAGTCTCTCGTGCAGCTCGGTGTCTGCGTGCTGCATAGGCATACGATTGATATCCTCTAGAAAGCCTTTGGGGATTAATTCCATTGTAGTGGCTGGACGACCGAAGAGGAGGTATAGAATGATGCCTACGACAGGAATAAAGAGGACGACCATCAGCCACGAAAACATTCTGTAGATGTCATCGCCTCCGGTCAGTATGACCACGACAACTCCTACCACAAGGAGTGTATATAGAATAGACAGTAGAATGGTCCACATAGCTATTACGTCTGCAGACTCCCGCGCGGGAGCTCTCACAAGAGCAAAGGTAGTAATATTCCCCGGACGGTAGAGCAGAAATGACTATCCGCGAGGAAGTACGGAGGAAAGTGGGAGGCAGGACGCCCGATGAGGCGGAGATCTCCTAACTAGTGACTGTTGCAAAAATCAACAGTCTCACAATCTTGCTTGCAAGATTGTCTAGACTTTGCAGAAAGGATGAAGCGCAAGGCGCTGAGGGTGAGGTCTGAAACTCACATACCTCCGTATGTGACCGAAGCCGAATCCCGAAAGCAACACAGCGATTCGCCTTTATGTAACAGTCTCAGCTAGTGACGCTGCGGGTAGATGTAGGGTCTACCAGAGGCGGGGGCGGGCTGCACGAGGACGGTGGTGTGGTAGGCTGCCTGGAGGTGCGCGGCTGTGAGGACCGTCTGGGGTGTGCCGTGAGCCAGTAAGCCATCAGGGCCGAAGAGTATGAGCTCCTCACAGTATTCGGAGGCTACGTTGATGTCGTGAAGAATCATAAGGATGGTCAGCCCCTCGGCGTGAAGTGTCTCGAGAAGCTGCATGATTTCGCATGTATAGCCGATGTCTAGGTGTGAAATTGGCTCGTCAAGAAGAAGAATCTGCGGTTCCTGGGTGAGAGCCTGTGCTATGGCTACCATCTGTTGCTCGCCGCCACTCAGTTCGTCGAGTCGCTTGTCGGCTAGTCGTGCGATGCCGGTGCGCTCAATGTAGTGGGCGCAACGTGCATGGTCCTCCTCGCTGTACCCAATCTGAAAGCGCTTGAAGTAGGGCAGTCGTCCCATGAGGACGTAGTCGTAGACCCTGAGTGGCTGAGGGGTAATCTGCTGATTGACCATCGAGACGAGGCGAGCACGCTCACGGAGGGTGTAGTGGGTGAGGGGTTTGTCGAGTAGGCTTACCTTTCCAGAGATTGGGGAGAGGGCACCTGTGAGGGTTTTGAAGCAGGTACTTTTGCCAGCCCCATTAGGGCCGATGATGGCGGTCATGGCACCACGAGCGATGGTGAGGTCGAGGGGGCCGATTACTGCCTTGCGACCATAGCCACAGATGAGCTGCTCGGCACGTAAGATGGTCTGACGGGTCATATCTGGTGTGATCGTCTGGTGCGGTGGATGAGGTAAAGGAAGGCGACGCCGCCGATCAAGCCAGTGATGACGCCTATCGGTAGCTCGATGGGCGAAAGGATGGTGCGTGCTAACATATCGCAGAGGATGAGGAAGATACCGCCATTGATGAAGCTCCCGATGAGGAGGACGCGGTAATCATTGCCGAGGAGGATGCGTGTCGCCTGCGGGATGACTAGCCCGACGAAGCCGATGACGCCAGCGACGGAGACGCAGGCACTGGTCAGTAGCGAACTGAGCACAAAGAGCCACAGCACGACCCGACGGGTGTCGATGCCGAGCTGCTGCGCTTTGAGTTCGCCTAGACGGAGCGCATTGAGCGACTGCACGAAGAGGTAGCTCACTCCTAGGAGGAGCAAAGTGAAGAGGAGCATGCCCCAGACGATGAGCGGCTTGCTCTCCTGTAGCGACCCCATGGTCCAGAAGATGATGCGGGAGAGTTGCTCGGCACGAGCTACCGAGAGGAGGAGCATGACGCCTGACGACGCCATAAAGCTGACCATCACGCCGACGAGGAGCATACGCTGTACGCTTAGTCCGTGGCGCTGGTAGCTATTGGCATAGACCAGTAAGATGGTGACCAAGGCACCGATGAAGCCAAAGGCGGGGAGCGTCAAGAAGGCGGAGGACAAGCCTAAGACGATGGCGAGCGTTACTCCGAGCGAAGCACCGCCCGAGATGCCGAGGGTGTACGGCTCGACGAGTGGGTTGCGAAAAAGCCCCTGCAGGATAGCTCCGCAGAGGCTTAGCCCGCCACCGATGGAGATGGCGTTGATGATGCGTGGCAGACGTAGCTGCATTAAGATGGTGTACTCGACCGAGGTGGGGTCGGAGAGTATCTCTGAGAGCTGCCAGAGAGAGATGGGATGCGCCCCGACATGTAGCGACAAGATGGCGACGAGGAGGAGCAGCAGCACCATCAGGGGGAGCGTCCAGTAGGACTTTGCAAGAGTCGGTCGGTGAGGCATGGGTCTGGGGGGAGTAGCTTTTGCTAGATGAGGGGAACTCTAGGTGGGCGGAGGGCTAGGTCCTTTTACTCACTAAGGTAGTCGGTCATCAGCTGCAGTGCCTCGACAAAGTGCTGTGGCGTGGGCTGGCTGACGACTTCTCCTGGGAGCGGGCAGTAGTTGCCTTGCTGTACGGCTGTGACGGAGCGCAGCTTGTGCCACGACTCTTCTGATCCGCTCTCGCTGCCATGATTGGTGATGAGGAAGAGCACCTCGGGGTCTTGCTCTACGACATACTCTAGGCTGAGCTGACCATTGCCCGCCACGGTGACGATGTTGGTACAACCGCTGAAGGTGATTAGGTCATTCATATAGGTCGAGGTGGAGGCACCAAAGAGCGGGTCAAAAGCTATCTGCATGAAGGCACGCGGATGCCAGGGGCGCGCTGCGTTAAGCTGCTTGAGCCAGTCAACGCGCTGGTTAATCTCTGCGAGCTGAGCCTCGGCATGGTCGCTCGCGCCGACGAGCGTGGCAATCTGGCGATACTGCTCCTGTATGGCGTCGTAGCTAGCGGGATTGGTAAGCTGAACGACCTCGATGCCAGCGTTCTCTAGGGCGGAGATGGTCTGCGGAGCGGTGAAGTCGGACGCGAAGACGAGGGTCGGACGCTGCGCTATGAGGAGCTCGAGATTGGTCTGTATGGCGGAGCCAACGACGGGGACGCTGTCAGCAATCGCTTCGGTGCAGTAAGTGGTGCAGCCGACGAGGAGCGAGTCGCACGCGAGGTCGTAAATCTGGTCGGTCACGGAGGGAACGAGTGAGACGATGCGTGGTGCTGGCGTCTCCTCTTTTTCTTGCTGACTCGCCTTGTGACAACCGACCAAGAGGGGTAGCAAGAGTAGGAGGGAGAGCAGACCCAAGAGCGGTCTGCGGGACGAAGAGGTTAGAGCGGTCATGGTAAGTCTAGGAGTGAATGGTAAAGTGGTCACTGTCGCGCCATACGGGAAACTTCTGCCGAAAGGCTTCCAGTGGTTCTCGCTCTAGCGTGGTACGCAAGAGCTTATCTGCGTAGGGCTCTGCCTCTGTGAGCGGTCGTCCGAGGTAATCGTAGGCTAAGCTTTCGCCCGAGTAGTCGGTGCCAAAGGGGTCAGAGCCGATGCGGTTGACGCCAATGACGTAGGCGACATTCTCGATGGCGCGAGCCTTCAGAAGCGTGCGCCAAGCGGTAATGCGGGGACGAGGCCAGTTGGCGACGACGAGCAGGAGGTCGTAGTCGAGCGAGCCGTCCGTGTGGGTACGATTGCGACACCAGACGGGGAAGCGCAGGTCGTAGCAGGTGATCAGTCGTATGCGCCAGCCACGATAGGTGATGGTGTCGTACCCCTTGCCTGGTGTGAGGAGTCGGTCCTCGCCAGCCATGGAGAAGAGGTGCCGCTTGTCCTGTGAATAGATTGACCCGTCGGGAAGTGCAATGTAAGCACGGTTGTAGTAGCACCTCGGCACTGTCTCGTCGTCCCATACGAAGGCAGAGGAGGCGATTGCTATCTGATGCTCCTGTGCCAAGGTGCGGAGACGCTCCAGCTCAGCCCCCTGCCAGGGACGAGCCGACTGAGCCACCTTGAGATCGAAGCCCGTGAGCATCACCTCGGGGAAGACAACTAAGTGCGCTCCCCCTTCGGCAGCTGTGCGTATGTCCTCCACCATAAGGCTAAGGTTTGCCTCGGGGTCTGTCCAGACGATGGGACGCTGTGCGAGGACCACCCGCAGAGTCTCTTGTTTCATGGGCTTATAGCGTCACTTCGCTAAAGAGGTGTGGTTTCTTCGCCTGGTCAGCGTGGTACTTACTTCTTATATATAATATGTCCTTTTCGAGGTCACCCGTCGGGACAAACTGCTCGAAGATGCCTAGCTCCTTGCGCTTGTAGTCTATGACTGCCAGCTGTATGGGAACGCCCGCTTCCTCAGCAATGTGGTAGAAGCCGGTCTTCCATCTGTCTCGAGCCTTGCGCGAGCCCTCAGGCGTTATCGCCACGGCGAAGTCGTCCTTGGCACGGAAGCGCGCGACCACCTGCTCGACCGTATTGCCCTTATGGCGACGGTCTATCGGTATTCCGCCCATCGCCTTAAAGAGCCATCCGAGAGGCGGGACGAAGAGCTCACGCTTCATCAAGAAGTGTGCTCTCTGTCCCACCGCCCAGTAGTACAGCTTACCCCATATGAAGTCCATGTTGCTCGTGTGGGGCGCTACACAGATGACGCTTTGTCGTGGATAGGAGGCGGGCTCGATGAGTTGCCAGCCACACCAGCGTAGTATGAGCCGTGCTAGCTTCATCTGGCAGACTAAGCCTCAGGAGTTAGTAGCTCGTCGCTGAGCTTCTGGACCTCGCCTTCTATCTCCTTGGCGAACTGGATGTACTCCTCCCGGAGCTTGTTGTAGTAGTTGCGTACGAGCTTACGCTCCCCCTTGCCGTCGGTGTGTGAGATGCGAGCGATGAAGTCATTCTCGCTGTCGATTACCTTGCTGATAATCTCCTCGATGGCGGGCTGGCGCTCCTCGGGAGCTATAGTGTGTAGGATAGATAGGTCAAAGAGCATCTCCTCGACCTCGCTGTGTATTGCCTTCTTGAGAGTTTTACGACTTGCCATAGTTTGATTAGGTTATGTTAGTTATTAGCTTACGAAGAATATGATGAGCATCTGTGCCGTGAGGACACGGAGGAACATCGTCAGTGGGTAGACCGTCGCGTAACCCACGGCGGGAGCATCCTCCTCGGTGAGTCCGTTGGCGTAGGCGAGAGCAGGAGGATCGGTCATACTGCCCGCCATCAGTCCAGAGAGTGTGAGGTAGTTGACCTTAAAGACCCTCTTACCTAGGAGGCCGACGACAAGCATCGGGATGATGGTGATGATAAAGCCGTAGCCGACCCACCGATAGCCACCATTTATAATAGTATCGACGAAGCCGTCGCCTGCACCGATGCCGACGCAGGTGAGGAAGAGTGCGATACCGATCTCGCGAATCATCAGGTTAGCACTGTGAGTCGTGTAGGTCACAAGCCCAAACTTAGGGCCGAAGTTGCTCAGTAGGATAGCGACGATGAGCGGACCGCCCGCCAGCCCTAGCTTGACAGGCTGTGGGATGCCGGGGAAGATAAAGGGAATAGAGCCTAGGAGCACACCGAGTGCTATACCGATGAAGATACCGATTAGGTTAGGTTCGTTGAGATGCTTCTGCGAGTCTCCGACCAGTTCTCGCACCTTGTTGACAGAAGCGTCTGAGCCTACGACACGTATCTGGTCACCCATCTGTAGCCGCATGCCCGGGCTTGCGACGAGGTCGACACCTGCACGCGTCACGCGGGTCACGTTGACACCATAGATTTGGCGTAGTTGTAGCTCGCCGAGACGCTTGCCGTTGAGCGTCTTCTTCGTGATTGTGTACTTGTTGCTGATGAGGTTTGACCCCGTGGGGATCCACTTCTTACGATCTATCTCGATGCGCTGTCCGAAGATTGCCTCTGTATGATCCAGCTCATGTGGCTGCCCGATGACGAAGACGCGGTCATGCTCCTGTAGGATGGTGCTACCCGTAGCGACCGTTATTTCTTGCGTCTCATGATTATAGTGTCGTGAGACGACGATGTCGCCATGCGTGAAGTAGCTCGAGAGGAGCTCCATAATAGACTTACCAAAGATAGCGGGGTTTGCCACGACAAAGGATGCTGAGCGTGCCGTATGCTCCAAGGCATCATCTTGAGAGACGAAGTCCTGCTCCTCTTTGCGTAGGTTGACACGGAGTACGGCGCGTACCACCATCATAGAGAGTATGATGCCGATGACACCCAGTGGGTAGGCGACCGCATAGCCCATAGCTATGGAGGAGTCGGATGTACCCATGATGTCTGTGTAGGTCTGCTCAGCAGCACCCAGACCAGGCGTATTCGTCACAGCACCCGAGAGGATACCGACCATCGTCGACATAGGTAGTCCCGAGATGTACTTGATGACGATAGTGACGCCCACGCCGAGCATGACGACTAGGACGGCTAGGAGGTTAAGCTTCAGACCTCCCTTCTTGAGCGAGGGAAAGAAGCCAGGCCCCACTTGTAGACCGACGGCGTAGATAAAGAGGATCAAGCCAAATTCCTTGACAAAGTGCAAAACCTCCGGTTCTATCTGCATACCGAGAGCACCAAAGAAGATACCTACGAAGAGCACTAGCGTGACTCCCAGAGAGACCTTGCCAATCTTGATGCGTCCTAGGAGCATTCCCACGGCGATGACTAGGGCTATCAGGAAGACCGAGTGCGCTATCCCCGTGCCGACAAATAAGTTTTCAAACCAGTTCATTGTACAATAAGCTTTTTACGTAATATGATGAGTATATAGTTTCTAGAGCATAGAAAGACGTATAGAGAGGCTCCTTCGCGTCGCTACTTTTCCCCCTTGAGTAGTTCGTGATACGCCGTCGAGTCTTCGAGGAGCGCCAGAGCTCGCTGGGCCACCTTGTCACGAGTCATATAGTATTCCAGACGCCCCTCGTCATAGTAGTAGCGCGAGAGAATCTCCATGTTGAGGTAGTCGCGGATGAAGCCCTCGTAAGTCTTCATCAGCCGAGGCGTGTCAGCTCGTAGACTCTTCTGAAAAGCGGCAAACTCGTCCGACACTTCATCGTAGCGCTGCTCCCCCTTGAGGGCTTCCTCCACCTTCTTGACCAGTTCGTCAGCGATAGACTTAAAGGTGAAGCCACTCTCTATCACCTTCTGCTGATAGGCTGCATACGCCTCATCCCCCAGGTCGAAGCTCCTGAGCGTACTCCGCTCGGGAGCTTTGTGCGTTAGTAGGTAGTCCGTGACGAAGTCGTATGTGAGTGTATCGAAGAGCAGCGTCCCCAGCAGTGACGGAATCGAGTCCGAGGGACAGACGATGTCAGGCATGATGCCCCCAGCAGCGTAGACGGTGCGTCCGCCCGCAGTCGTGTAGGGTGTCCCGAGCGAGTCGGTCGCATTGACCTGCTCAGCTCCTCCACGATGGTTGTAGGAGAGCTTCTGTATCGAACGCCCACTAGGGATGTAGTAGCGAGCCGTAGTCAGCTTGAGCAGTCCTCCGTCAGGTAGCTCGAGCGTACCCTGCACCAGTCCCTTACCAAAGCTCTTGCGCCCCACGATCACTGCACGGTCATAGTCCTGCAAGGCACCCGCCACAATCTCCGAGGCAGAGGCAGATCCCTCGTTGATGAGTACTACGAGCGGAAGCTCCGTATCGAGTGGCTCTTGAGTCGTCTTGTAGCTGTTGCTCTGCTGTGGGTAGCGTCCCTTCAGCGAGACCACTAGCTGCCCTTTCGGGACAAATAGATTCACCAGCTGTATCGCCTGCTCCATCAGCCCGCCGCCATTGTCTCTGAGGTCGACAATCAGTCCATCCAGCTTACCGCCAGCCTCCTTCTGCAGGCGGTCATAAGCCTTGAGAAACTCTTGGCTCGTAGTTGTGGAGAACGTGCTGACAGATATGAAGCCAATCCGCCCCGCCAGTAGCTCCGTGTAGGAGACCGGGTTCAGGTCGATGCGCTCGCGGTCGAAAGTAACCGTCAGCGAGTCCGCAGCATAGCCTGGACGGCGTACCACGAGCGTGATAGGCGTCCCTGGTTCACCCCGTAGCTCATTGCGCACATCGACCACCGTCGTGTGAGAGAAGTCCTTGCCATTGATGCGCCAGATGACATCGGCAGGGCGTAGCCCCGCCTTGTCAGCTGCTTTGCCCTGCATGAGCGAGCCAATGATGACCACCGAGTCCTGGTGCTGTCGTAGGATAGCGCCGATACCACCGTACAGCCCCGTCGTACTCTCCTCAAAGGCTTTCGTCTCCTCCTCGTTGAAGTAAACGGTGTAAGGATCCAACTGCTGTAGCATGTAGGTGAGCGCCCCATCGTAGAGTGAAGTCAGACTGACCGTATCGACAAAGAAGTTGCGCACATTGCTCAGTACACTCCCCATCACCGCCATGGTAGTGGTAAAGTCATCTGCAGCGGGAGACGTAGAGCTCTCTTGAGACACTAGCCTGGTTGGAGCCAACGCTAGGGCACCAGCCAGCAGAAGTGTGAGTAAGGAGTGAGCGAGATGTTTCATACAAAAATTACGACGTTGCCACAAAGATACGGAATAAGTCGATACTTCGTTAGTGGTTAGTAGTTAGTGGTTGGTGATTAGTGGATAGTGGTTAGAGATCCGATAGTTCCAGCCAACAACTCTGTCTGAGGAAATTCGACACCGGCTCGTTACAATAATTTAGACCCGACTACATATCAAGAACGGCACTATGTCGTGGAAAACGGATTTCCACGTGGATATTTCGAAATACCCACGTGGAGAATTTTTATTTTCCACGTGGGGAAGAAAAAATTCTTCGGAGGAATCAAATGAAACTTCGGAGGAAATGAATCACGCCCACGTGGAAAATAAAAAATATCCACGTGGAGATTTGAGATTTCCCACGTGGGTATTCGAGAAAGGGGGGGAGTGGTTAGTGGTTAGTAGTTAGTAATTAGTAGTTAGTGGAGGGATAGTGGTTAGTGATTAGTGGATAGTAGTTGGTGATTAGTAATTAGTGAGGGTGGTAAGTAATAATAAGTAGTAGTCAGCTGGGCGTGAACAACATAACTCTAGCTACTAACCACCATCCACTAACCACTAACTACTAACCACTAACCACTAATCTGCCTCTCTATGGAATTATGTATATTTGCCTAACCAAAAAATCAGGGTTCCACTACCCCCCTCCCCACAAATCCCTCCCCACAAATCACTAACCACTATTTCCCCACCAACCACTATCTACTATCCACTATCCACTAACTACTAACCACTAACCACTAACCATGCCCCAACGACTAACCCCTCTCTCTCCAGATGGTAGCGAGCTGACCATCGAGGCGCTACGTCAGATAGCACCCTCCTGCATAACCGAAGTCAAAGACCCCCAGAGTGGAGCCATACGACAGGTCGTCGACTTTGACGTCCTGCGCACCCTCCTAGGCGACCGAAGCGTCGAGGCTGGCACCGAGATGTATAGCTTCATCTGGCCAGGCAAGCAAGCTGCACGACGTGAGGCTGCCACCCCCATCACAGATACCCTACGGCCCGTGCTCGAGGAGTCTGTTGACTGGGACAGTACGGAGAATCTCTACATCGAGGGGGACAACCTGTCTGTCCTCAAGCTCTTACAGCGTAGCTATGTAGGCAAAGTCAAGATGATCTACATCGATCCGCCCTATAATACGGGCAATGACTTCATTTACAATGATGACTACACCATCGATCGTGATACGTGGGCACGCCAGAGTGGTGAGCGTGATGAGGAGGGCAACCAATATCGTAAGAACCCAGACACGAATGGACGCTTTCACTCCGACTGGTGCAGTATGATCTATAGTCGTCTGCTGCTCTCGCGTTCGCTTCTGACAGATGACGGCGTCATCTTCATCTCCATCGATGACAACGAAGTGTACAACCTACGCAAGATCTGCGACGAGGTCTTCGGGGCAAGCAACTTTGTGGCGCAAATGGTTTGGGAGAGAGCCTTTGCGCCTAAGAATGATGCCAAGTATGTATCGAATAGTCATGACTATGTGCTGATGTATGCTAAGCAGATAGCTAACTTTAAGATAGGACGTCTACCTCGCACAGCTGAAGCAAACGCTCGTTACTCGAATCCAGACAATGACCCAAGAGGTGTGTGGCAGTCCGACAATCTTTCTGTTAAGACTTATACTCCGGAAAACGATTATGTAATCACGACGCCCTCTGGGCGGCGTGTAGAGCCTCCAGCAGGACGCTGCTGGAGGCTCTCCTCAAAGGCTTTTGAGGAGAGACTCCGTCAGAACCGAATCTGGTTCGGTTCTGACGGCAATGGTGTACCACGTATCAAGCGTTTCCTTTCTGAATTGAGATTTGAAGGGATGGTACCCACGTCTATTCTCTTTCACAAAGAGGTAGGACATAGTCAAGCAGCAACACAAGCTCTCAACAAGCTTATGGAGGGAGGGTACTTTGACGGACCTAAGCCTTTAGGACTACTAAGGCGACTCTTGACGATGGCTAATTTAGCCCCAGACTCTATTGTTCTCGACTTTTTCAGCGGGTCGGCGACGACGGCGCATGCGGTGATGCAACTTAACGCAGAGGACGGAGGGCATCGCAAGTTTATCTGCGTACAGCTTGCAGAGGAAACACCTGAGGGTAGTGAGGCTCGTAAGGCGGGCTACAAGACTATTCCCGATATTGCCAAGGAGCGCATACGACGTGCAGCAGTGGCCATTCGTAACGATCTTGAAAACGAAAAGGTGAGAGCGCAAGCTAAGTTTGCTAAAGTAGCCATGGGGGAAGATGTGGATAAAGATCCAGAGTTGTGGAGTAATCTGTATGACGATGTAGAGCGTAGCCAAGCCCAAGAGAGACTGGACTCAATTGATAAAAGAAAAGAGTCCCTGGACACTGGCTTCCGCGTCTTCCGACTAGACTCGAGCAACTTTATCGATGTAAAGCGCACCCCCGCAGAGCTGGGTCAGGGTGAGCTGGATCTAATGCTGGACAATGTAAAGACAGATCGTAGTGGACTGGACCTACTCTACGGAGCAATGCTCTCGTGGGGACTGTCGCTCTCACTACCGCAGGAGGTCACAGTGGTAGATGGCTGTGAGATCTATAACGTGGACGAAGGGGAGCTGGTGGCATACTTTGCTAAGGCGATCCCCACGACGGTCATCGAGGCTATCGCAGATATGCAGCCCAAACGTGTGCTACTACGTGATAGTAGCTTCGCCTCAGACAAGGAGAAGATAAACACTTTCGAGCTACTCAAACAGCACCTCAACTGGGACGACAAGGAGGTGCTCGATAAGGTGAGAGTTGTTTAAGTGGTTGGTGGTTGGTGGTTGGTGGTTAGTTATGAAGGTGAAGTCTTTTAGAGAGTTACTTGTTTGGCAGAAGGCGATGCAGTGCGCTAAGCTAACTTATGAGCTTGTACGGTCGTTGCCAAAAGAGGAACAGTTTGGCTTGTCAGATCAAATGCGACGAGCTGCTGTGTCCATACCCTCTAACATAGCAGAGGGTGCTACTCGTAATAGTCGTAAAGAGTTCGGTCGATTTATAGATATAGCACAAGAATCTCGTGCAGAGTTGGAGACACAGCTAGAGCTTTGCGTTGAGATCGGATACTTACGTCAAGAGGAAACAGAAGAGTGTAATACACTCCTAACAGAAATAGCATGTATGCTGTATGGATTGAAGAAGGCGTTGGTTAGTGGGTAGTGGTTAGTAGTTAGTAGTTAGTGGATAGTTGCTAGAGTTATGATGTCCACTCCCAGCTGACTACTTATCACTTATCACCAATTGCTATCCACTACCCCCCCCACTCCCCACTAACTACCAACCACTACCCCCCCCCCACTAACCACTAATTACTAACCACTAATTACTAACCACTAATTACTAACCACTATCTACTATCATGCAACTCCAATACAAGCATCAATCATTTCAAGAGGAGGCGGCACGGAGCGTCGTGCGCGCCTTCCAGGGGCAGCCTAAGTATGACCGCTATGAGCACCAGATGGATCAAGGCGAGTGCGCAGCTAGTCTTGTGAGTACGGGCTTTGGCAATGCACCGCTACAGATACCGTATGAGACTATCCGTAAAAATGTACGTACGATACAGATAGAACAGGGGATCAAGCCTATTGACCAGCTCGAAGGGGAGGGCATCAACCTAACCATTGAGATGGAGACGGGTACGGGCAAGACCTACACCTATATCAAGACGATGTATGAGCTAAACAAGTCGTACGGCTGGAGTAAGTTTATCATCGTAGTGCCGAGCGTTGCCATCCGTGAGGGCGTTGCCAAGAGCTTTGAGTCGATGAGCGAGCACTTCGCGCAGCTCTACGAGACACAGCGCATACAGCACTTCGTCTACAACTCCAAGCAGTTGACCCGTATCGACGCCTTCGCCAACGAATCTAATATGCAGGCGATGATCATCAATATGCAGGCGTTCAACAGTTCCTTTGACGAGACGAAGAATAATAAGGATGCACGTATCATCTTCTCTCGTCGCGATGAGTTTGGCAGTCGTCGTCCTATTGATATCTTGGCAAAGACCAATCCGATCATGATCATCGATGAGCCTCAGAGCGTGCTGGGTGCTAACAGAGGAAATAAGACACGAAAGGGGATCAAGCTCTTTAACCCACTCATGCTACTACGCTACTCGGCGACACATCGTGAGGTACTCAATATGGTCTACCGTCTTGATGCTATCGATGCTTACAACAAGCGTCTGGTGAAAAAGATCCAGGTGAAAGGCATCAGCCAGAAAGGAAACAGCGCAACCAGTGGATACCTATATCTAGAGGAGGTGGTGATACGTAAAGATCGTGCTCCCAAAGCGCGGATATCACTGGACATAAAGAGTGCTACAGGTACGCGTCAGGTGAGCCGCCTTGTGAGACAGGGGGATGATCTCTATGCGCTTAGTGGAGAGCTAGCGGAGTATCAGGATCTCTACGTGATAGAGTCTATCGATGGGCTCTCGGGCACGATACAGCTGCTCAACGGTCTAGAACTTTACGAGGGTGATGCCGTGGGGCGAGTTACAGAGGAGGCTATGCGTCGTGTGCAGATCCGTGAGACGATACGGACGCACCTCGAGCGGGAGCGGGAGTTGTACCCTAAGGGCATCAAGGTGCTGAGTCTCTTCTTCATCGACCATGTGGATAACTATCGTCGTTATGAAGGTGATGCGACCTACAAGGGACGCTATGCGGAGATCTTTGAGGAGGAGTATAGTCAGCTGGTACAGGAGCTGAAGGATGACGAGCTAAGTCGCTATGATGCGTCGTACCGAGACTATCTCTCTCGCTTTACTGCTGAGGAGGTACACAATGGCTACTTCTCACGAGACAAGCGTGGTAAATTTATTGACTCCAAGGTGAACCGTGGCGAGGGGGGCAGCAATGATGAGGATGCCTATGACCTGATTATGAAGAATAAGGAGCGACTCTTGAGTCTTGAGGAGCCGACACGCTTTATCTTCTCTCACTCGGCACTGCGCGAGGGGTGGGACAATCCGAATGTCTTCCAGATCTGCACGCTCCGTGAAACAGACAGCGAGATCAAAAAGCGTCAGGAGGTGGGACGCGGTATGCGTCTCTGTGTGAATAGCGAAGGCAAGCGACAGGATGCCGAAGAGCTGGGCTGGAGCAGCACTTTTGACATAAACGTGCTGACGGTGATAGCTAGTCAGAGCTACGAGAGCTTTGCAGAGCAGCTACAGCATGAGATAGCGGAGGTGGTCAAGGATCGTCCGAGAGAGGTGACGGAGGGTCTCTTCACAGGGGTAGAGTACGAGACCGCGTCTGGCGACAAGGAGGTGATCACCCCCGAGGTGGCACGCAAGATCTATCGTGCTCTGCTACGGCGTGACTACGTAGACGATGCGGGTCTACTGACGCAGGCGTATCACGAGGCGAAGGAGCGTGGCGAGCTAAGCTTTGGCGATGATCTGGCACCGATGAGTGCTGTGATTATCCGTACGCTAGAGCGTGTCTTCGACCCGAGCTCATGGCGATTAGATAATAGCCGAGAGAACAAGTCTGGGCATGTCGTCGAGGAGCAGTTGAAGCGCCGAGAGTTTCAGGAGCTGTGGCGTCGTATCAATGTGCGAAGCGTCTATCAGGTGGACTTTGACACGTCTGAGCTGATCACCAAGGCGATTAGAGCACTAGATGATCGTCTGCGTGTGACGGCTATACGTCTTGTGGTAGAGCGTGGCGAGATGAATCAGATAGAAAATGTGGAGGCTCTCCACCAGGGTACAGCTATGGTGCGTGAGCAAACTACAACCTATCATCTGCAGGAGACAGTGAGCCAGCATGTACAGTATGATCTGGTGGGTAGTCTAGTCTCTGCGACGGGCTTGACACGGCGCACGATCGTAGAGATCCTCAAAGGGGTGAGGAGGGAGACTTTTGACAAGTTCAAGAGCAACCCCGAGGAGTTCATCCAGAGGTCTGCTCGCATCATCAAGGATGAGATGGCACTAGCTGTGGTAGAGCAGATCAGCTACCACCGCACGGAGCAACGGTACGATACGAATGTCTTTACGGAGGAGACGATCTGTGGTCGTATTGGTGTGGATGTGATCCGAAGTGCTAAGTCTCTCTATGATTTGGTACGTATAGATAGTCAGGTGGAGCGCTCCTTTGCGGAGGATCTAGAGGATAGTAGCGACGTGGTGGTCTACACGAAGCTTCCGAAGGGGTTTTATATCAACACGCCTATGGGAAAGTATAGTCCAGACTGGGCTATCGCCTTTGATGAGCATAAGGATGTGAAGCATATCTACTTCGTCGCAGAGACTAAAGGTACCTCGTGGGAGCGCTCTGAGCTCCGTGGTGCCGAGGATGCCAAACTAGAGTGCGCCGCTCGCCACTTTAAGGCGATCAGCGAGCATGACAACGTGGTCTACGACGTGGTCAATAGCTACCAAGCTCTGATGGATAAGGTGATGGAGGGGTAGTGGAGACCTTAAAAAGTCGATTTGGAAATTCGTTAACAAGCGGGTATGAGCATTCTAGATGTAGAAATAGAAGCCTGTTTAAACTTCTTCAATAATCAAGGGTATGTCCTAGACTTCTCAAAAAAAGGATTTGACGAGTTCACTGCTAGAGAGATTGGTGTGCCTGTGTGCAAGAGATACCAAGAGTCTAGAGGGAAATCTTTGATGGCGTATGTCTATGATTCTGAAACTCCAAAAAGGGATGTCATCAAGTTGCTTGCAGCTTTACTAAGATACTATGAATTATCGGGAGCTCTTCAGAATGATCGTAGCAAAGATCCCAGGCGGTACCAACAATATGAGAATTGTAAGGCTATTATAGAAAGGGAATCCAAAGCCCTTAATGAAAAGCCATTAGACTTGTCAGATCCAAATTCTTTTAATAGTGAATACATTAGGGATCAGATTGACCTGATGAGAAAGTTTCAAGAGACCAATCCGACAGAGGCTATCGGGAAGGCGAAAGAGCTAATCGAAAGTTATTGTAAGACGATACTAGAAGAAGAGAAAATAGCGGTAGATCCTAAATGGAATATGACAAAGCTAGTAGATGAACTCTTTAAGCACTTTAAGCTAATGCCTAGTGATATAGAGGACGATATCAAAGGGGCTAAATCTATAAAGCAGATTTTAGGTAGTCTAAAAGCTATAACTCAGGGATTGGCAGAGCTTAGAAACTTCTATGGAAGTGGTCATGGTAAAACGTCTTCATATAAAGGGTTACAACCAAGACACGCAAGATTAGCCGTCGGTAGTGCAATTGTTTTGATTCAGTTTATCTGCGACACCTACGAGCGAAATAAATTACACACCTAAAGGACCTCTAGAAACTTCTAATGCGGTAGAGCCCCGAGGAAGAGCATGCTCTGCCAGTGGTGATTGAAAATTAGTCTTATCTTTGTGTTTGGAGGGTCACACTTCCCTCCACCTTTACTAATCTGATAACCCTATAATGAACCTATGAAAAGAACTCTATTTATAGCGCTCCTGATGACTTGCAGTGTAGCGCTTTTTGCTTCTTGTGGACAGACTAAGGACTGGCACCTCAGTGAGCAATGTATGAGGACGCTAAACGACCGCTATGCCAACGCCCGCATCCTAGATGTGGACTACGATGACGGCATGGTCGAGGTGGAGATACGGCACGACAAAAAGGAAAAGGAGGTACGCTTCACGAACTCCTGTGAGTGGATCTCCACGAGCTGGGAGGTCGCCCAGAGGAGCGTCCCCGAGGTCGTCATGCAGGCACTCCGGCAGAAGTATCCCAATGAGCGCATTGACGATATCGACTTCATCGAGATGCCACAGGGCTCTTACTACCGCTTTGAGATAGAGCTGCGAGGAGACCGTGACGAGTACGTCTACATCACGCCCCAAGGTGTCATCACCGAGGTACGCGTCTATCACAACTAATCTGCTAGAGACCAAATATAATCCGCTAGACACTACATAGCAACAACGCACAAGGCGGGCTAGACCATAGCGTCTAGTCCGCCTTGTTGTATAAGAGATATGTACCCAAAAACGACAAAACGGGTACACGTCACACTCGACATGTACCCGAAAACGGAAAAACGGGTACACGTCATAAACAACATGTACCCAAAAACGACAAAACGGGTACATATCTTCTCCGATAGACTCTTGTTTAGCCCAAGAAGATTTTACTCCATATTATTGCTGTCCGATAAAAGGCAGAAAGGACAGCAATGAAAATCTGTAGGACACAAAGTCCATACCACAAACGATCCCGCCCGCTACCAGCAGCCGCTACACGTCCTCTCCCGTGAAACTTGGGTTACGAGTGTGACTCGTCTTGAGCTGCACCTAATCCAAATATGATTGTTAACTCTTTCTCAAAGCCAAGCTTGCCGTGATGCTCTTTTTGCCTATCAATATAGGAGCTGACAGCTACGACATCCCGACGGCTCACTGTACTCGCAAAGTACCCCTCTTGCCAAGCAAAAGATCCACGTGTACTTACCTCTGTGTTTAGGAACTTGTTGGTCGACTTCTTGATCTCTCGGACAAAGTGTGAGACAACAAACTCTCCTGAATAAGCAACCAGTAAGATGTGGATATGATCCGTCATCCCATTTACATTTATAACAGAGTAGAATCCCGCTTTGGTACAAGCCTGTATGTAGGCATATAGGCGCTCCTGTATGTCAGGATGGATAGACGGCTTCCGCTCCTTCGTTGAGAAGACGAGGTGATAATAAAGCGAGATATAATTATCTGTACTCATAACGTCTGCGATCGGAAGGACTCGGTAAATGTCTGATATAGAGGCTTACTTTCGTGTGCCACCTTGAGGTAAAGGTAGTGGCATATAGCCTCTATCTGCGCATTACGTAGCTTGTCCCGCTCCAAGATGTACTGTAGAAATGGCTGACAGGGGCAGTCGGGCTGTACCCACCAGGCATCGCCTGCCTCTTTGATTAACTCGTAAAACATATATCGCTCTAGACTCGATTGCTCATCAAAGGTAGTAAAAAAGAAGGCTGACCACATCAATTACCCTAGATCCCGCAATCCCGCATATCTTGTGAGTATTCCGCTGTAATGAGGCCCTCTGACTAGAACTAGCCGTTTGTCCCGATAGGTCGCCAGTTTTATCGTCCCCTCGATCGAGTCAAATGTGTTTGCTGTTCCTAGTCCGACCCACAAGGGGTCGATCAATGAGCGACGTTTTGTCCCCCCAGTCGTTCGGGCTACGCCCTCCGACTGGGGGCTATGATTCGTCTGACCTCCTGCGGAGGTCACAAATGATGTGTATCTGCAATATGGATCCTTCGTATCCCCTCCTGCGGAGGTCACAAACGACGTGTATCTGCAATATGGATCCTTCGTATCCCCTCCTGCG
>UQBE01000001.1 GCA_900539155.1 uncultured Porphyromonas sp. | reverse complement strand
TCTCCACCTGGATATTTCGAAATATCCACGTGGAAATCACTTTTCCCCGACACAGCACCGTGTCGATATGTGGCCTTTCCTAAATTATTGTTGCGGGTAGGCGTTGAATTTTTCCAGCCCGTGTTCACTTCCATTACGTGGTCCTAGCAGGACTGATAATTCTCATTTTATAGGAGCCTAGAGCCTACTATGAGACTGTTGCAAAAGTCAACAGTCTCTACAAAGCAGTAGCCCCACCCGGCACAATGACCGAGTGGGGCTACGCATGTTGTGAAGCTCAGGCTCCGCTTGTCAGAGGATGCTCTCTGTAGGAGCCTGTGGCTGTGAAGTCGCTAGAGGATCAGTCGGAAGGTGCGTACCTCGCCTGCCTTGTGGGCTGCGACGACGTAAATACCGGACTGTAGTTGCTCAGCGATGAGCTGCTCAGGCTCGGTGATCTGGTAGTGACCTACCTGAGCACCGCTAGCTGTGTAGAGCTCGATGGTCGCACCCTGTAGACCCAGCACGAGGATACCCTCGGGGGTAGCTATGACACGTGCGGTCTCGCCGTTGATAGCGTCGATAGCCGTTGCCTGTGGGGTGACGATGATGAGCTGCTCAGAGCAGAGTCTCGTCTCGCCCTGACGCGCTGTGATGGTCACACGGTAAGCGGTCTGCTCGCTGAGGTCAACGAACGGTAGCGTGATGCGGCCATCCTGTAGCGTGGGCGGAGCCTGGAGTGGTGAGAGTTCGCCTAGAGGCGAGCCGTCAGCAGCGATGCTGATGATATCGACAGCCTTAGTATTACCCTCCTTGTCCACCTTAGCCAGCTCGACCATATAGCTCTCAGCCTTGTCAATCGTAGCAAAGGAGATAGCGAAGCTCTGCGCCTGCAGTGAGCCTGCGACGAGCTTAGCATCTAGCTTACCATCGATAGCCTGAGTCGTGAAGGTGGTCTTACCCTGAGCGACCGTCTGCAGAGCGGGCATGATGGTCGCCTCGACGGTGACCTCATAGCGTGTACCCATCTGTAGCCCCTCGAGGGTGGTGTAGACGTAGCCATCACGAAGCTCTAGCGAGCGGAGCTGCTGCGTAGGATCGAGGCGCATCGTCTGCGTCTCACTAGCGTCAGCACCTGCAGGGCGATAGCTTACGGTATAGCTCACCTGCGTGGGGAGTGCCTGCCAGCGTACCTGCGCTGTCGTCTCGGTCGTTGCCATCACCTCGAGCACTATCTGCTCCTTGGCGGGCTTTGCAGAGGCATCCTGCTTGATGTGCAGGTTGTCCATAGCAAAGTAGCTAGGCGCATAGCTGTCGCTCGACTGGATGGAGAACTTGAGCGTCTTGACCTCACCGAGAGAGGAGAGGTCGACCCACTTCCAGTCGTTGACCACTTCGCGCTTCTTATTGCGATAGTCGATGAGTGGTACCTCGACCTTCTTACCATTGTCAGCCGTGATAGTCACGATAAAGAAGCTGCCCTCCTCAAAGGCGGGACGACCGTAGTTCTTGTCACCCTGGGTAGCAAAGCTCTTGACCCACGCTGTGTTGGTCAGATAGACACCCTCGAGCTGAGCCTTGCGGTCGCTGCTAGGCATGACCGTGACGATGGGGTTGTAAGTACCCCATGCAGGATTATCACCTGGGCAGTAAGCGACGGCATACTGCTTGGACTTACCCTCCAGCTCCTGACCACCACCGACGACGTTGTTGTATTGTTGCGTCAAGTCGCCCGTGTAGGTCGTATCAGCACTAGCTGCTAGGGCAAAGCCGCTCCAGCTATTCCACTCAGCATTGTAACTGTTGGAGAAAGCAAATGAACCGCTACCGAATGGAGCCTTCTGACTGTACGGCTCTTCGCTAGAGAGTGGCTCCTCCTCAAAGGTTGCCACCATCGCCTCGCCGTGTAGTCCATTGACGTAAACATAGACGCTCTCGGTAACTTGGCTACCAGCAGCGTCCGTCACAGTGACACTGTAGCGTGTCGTCTGCGTAGGAGCTACGGAGACAGTCTGTAGCGAGTCGCCCTGTGACCACTTATAGCTATAAGGCGCTACGCCACGGATTACCTCAGCCGTCAGCTGAGCCTGCTGTCCGAGACTGATGGTCACGGGAGCGATAGCGAGCTGCATAGCAAGGGCATCGCCGTTGTAGTCGTCGATCCATAGCTTGCCACGGCTCTCAAGGGTCACCTCACGGATGTCGCCTCTCTGAGCCAGGTCTACGTATGCCCACTCCTGCTCAGTAGCGGGGAGCGTGATACGTGTACCACCATTGATGCGCATATAGACGGGGCGGTCAGCCATGAGCGAGAAGCCTCGCTGTGGTATCTTGCTCTTAGAGTTGGTCACGGTGATGGTCACCTTGTCGCCCGCCATCTCAGCAATCTGATTGCGTGAGCGGGTGAAGTCCTCGACGACCTTGACTCCTGCGAAGCTATTGGTCCCTGAGTAGACGACATCACCCTCTATGGTGCGGTTGTCCTTCTCAAAGGTAGCTACTCGCGTAGGCATATAGCTGGTAGTAAAGGTAAAGAGGAGCTCAGGCTCGGCATCCTTATTATTGAGCGTACCGTGGAGGAGTCCATAGACCTCATAAGTGGTCTCAGGCTCTAGCCCCATGATGGTAAACTCAGTCGCACGCTTGCCAAGAGCGGTGAAGTGTCTGCCCTTGTCTCGTATCGTAGCAGCGTCTGGAGCTGTCGTAGCCTCCTCGCCCTTTGCAATCGTCATCAGGTAGACGTCCGTCATTTGGTCTGGCTCGACAGAAATCGTAGCGGACTGATGCAGCGCACGAACTACCTGCTTGTTGATGAGCTTAGGAGCCTCGTCAGTTACATTAGGATCCTGCTCGTAAGCACCGACAGTCGGATGCTCATTGTCACGAGCTGTGCCGAGGATGTCCGTCGTGACAGCAGCGTGCGGAGCACCCTGTGGCAGTACGGTCATATCCTTCGGGTAGAGTACCTTGTCAGAGACGAAGGCTACCTCTACGACCTTGGATGCTGTGCTCTTTGTCACCTCCTGATAGTTGGTTGCGTCGTACTTCTTACCCTTAGCGGTGATGAGTACGCCCTTGCTGTCAGAGGTGTAGAGCGCATTGCGGTCGCAGGTGAGCTGTTCGTTGGGGAGAGCTTGATTGCTAAAGAGGATGCCTCCACCGTCTCGGTTCTGCAGTATGTTGTTTGAGATGAGAGACGAGGCAATCGTGTTGTTGAGCATAAGGAGTGCTGTACTCTTGCCGTCACGAGCTATAGCGGTGTTGAAGACAAAGTTCAGTCCTGTCACCTTGCTAGCTGCAAAAGCTCGGCTAGTAGCAGAGCCACGCGTGATGCGGATCACATTATTGGCGACGAGTAGCCCCTCGCCTTGTACCTCACGGACATTGATACCGACGAGGTTGCTGAGTTTATAAGCTTTGGGCTGTGTTATGTCAAAGTCGTTGCCGATGATCTTAGCATCCGTGTGGAAGGTAGCATCGATACCGCTGTAATCCCTCTGAGGAGCGATCTGCTGTACCATCTCGTTGCCCTCGATAAGGACTTCGGAGGAACGAATGACATAGATTGCCTTGCCACTATGATCTACGAAGCGGTTGTTGCGCACCGTGTAGCCCTTACCCACGGGGTTGGCTACAGTACTGGTACCTCCAATCTGTAGAGCAATGTGTCCACCCTCAAAGAGCGAGTTCTCAACCAAGACATCACAGCTCTGTGCGTGTGGATTGCTGGCCGCCTCAATCTTGACAAGGTGTGGAGACATGTTGTAGTTCATATTGCTCGTGTTCTTGGTGTAGACATGGCAATTGTCCATCGTGAAGTGCGATGAGTTCTCCTGAACGTAGACCATCGTTGGGAAGCCGAGGTCTGTCGAGTGGATCGTCATATTGCGCAGCGTCACGTAGGGGGTATTGCGTACGGTCATCACACCATAATACTCACGATAAGCATTTGGTCCCGTAGGCTTATTGTAGCCATTGGCAGAGATAACGACCTCGTCACGAGAGTTGCCGAGACCAACGATGGTGATGCTGTTCTTGGCAGAGGCTCCGGGGACACGCTCGAGGAGAACTGTCTCAGGATACTCACCCGGCTCCACCTCAACGGTGACAGCACCAGAGACACCCTGCTTGGTTAGATCCTTAGCAGCTGCAGCTAGACTCTTGTAAGTAGCGGCACTGCTAGAGCCAACACGGAGCGTGCCTTGGAGTCCGCCCTGGCGCGTCTTCGTGTCAAAGGGCTTCTCCTGCTTTACATCGTACTTGGCACCTCCGACGGTCACACTCTTGGCGGTCACCGAGATTGGTGTGCCTACCTTGAGGTCGCCAGCGAGTTGAGCCTTGACCCAGTAGTACTGCGTGCGTGGTAGTGTCAGTGTATCGGCGGGGTCAAACTTAAAGATGACCTCCGTCTGCGTAGCTTGTGGCTTGGTAGTAGCTATCAGATGAGCTTCGTCAAACTCATTGATGGCTCCCGTAGCGTAGAGTGCGAGCTCCTCGATACCTTCGCTAGAGATCTCTAGCTGTAGCTTCTCGAGGGTCGTCTTACCCCTTTCACCAGCGGTGGTTAGGTCGATGCGTACAGCGGGCAGTGAGCTACCCGAGAGTACACCCTGCTTGTCTGCGGGGAGAGCCGTGGCGGAGACCTTCTCGACGAAGAGGTCGCGAGGCTTGACGCTCTCTACACGAGCAGCCCACCCGAAAGTGTAAGTGTCTGAACCCTTGAAGTAGACCGTCAGAGAGCCGTCCTGATCTTGCGAGGTGAAGGTTCTGACACCAGTCTGCTTGAGTATATTGTTATCTCCTGTGGAGAGCAGCTTGCTCTCATCTGTATGGTCACGTCCTGAGTAGATGCCGAAGGTGGCTCTTCGTAGATTTATTGAGTCGATCGTGAGGGTTATCACCTCGCCTTCGTGGGCTGGGAGGAAGGTCACGTACGACCCTGTGTTCTTGAGCACCTTGCCATTGGGACCACCCTCGTCGTAGTACGATAGGGGCGTGGTGACGGTCACCTCTTTGTTGACGCCCGATGCTGGGTGGTTGAAGATGTTGACCAGCTTGTACGATCCCTTAGGATCAGCGTCGCGAACGTCAATAGGCTTACCAGCAACAGTTAGCTTGGCGATAGCCACGTCTATGCTGTCAGCTGCTGGAGCATCCTTGCGAATGTCTAGTGCGAGGATGTAGCTATTGGCAAACTCCCTCAGCGTGCCGTACTTCTGCAGTGAGTCGGTCGGCAGGTCTACGCTTTGCATCGTTGGCTCCACCTGAGCAGCTGCGATGAGCTTGTTCGCATCGAGCGTACCCTCAGCCGTAGCGGCGTAGAGAGCTACACGCTCGATCTGAGGCGCGCCACCCTTGAGGTTGACCGTGAGACCATCGATATGGATCGGCTTGCGGTCTCCGATCGTATGTATGTCAAGTGCTAAGACTGCATTCTTCTCAGAGCCGACAGCGATGAAGGGTAGCTCAATCTGCTTTGCAGCGGCTGAGTCAACCTTCATGTCCTGTGGCAGGTACTGCTTGACCTGACCACGCCAGCCTAGCGAGCCGGAAGCACCTTTAGCATCAAAAACAAAGGTCAGAGCCTTTTGCGTAGAGCGGATGTAGTCGGCTGGTTTCGTCTTGTAGGCATCCTTGTTGGGCTTTAGCTCAAAGAGCAGAGGTGCCGTAGCATCCTCACCGTCATAGATCCGGAGCGTAGGCTTGCTACCCCAAGAGGAGTAGTAGAAGTCCCACTCATTGATATCTAGCTGGATGACATTGTCTGGAGCGGTCGCCTCAAAGGTGACGCTACGCTCGCCTGCATCGGTGTCATATCCCGTGGTAAATTTGTGCTTGAGCTGAGGCATGAAGTCCCAAGTCTCGTACACCTTGACATGATGCTTACCGAGGGTGAGCACCATCTTATTCATTACCTCTAGAGCCTCCGTGCGGGTGCGCTCCTCTTCGGGTAGCGTCTTCTCGCCTGCAGAGAGGTGGATCTTGTCTATGGAGAGGTTGACCTTATTGCCCTTGTGAGCAGTCTCCTGAAGGTCTACGACTAGGTAGAAGTGGTTAGCCCCCTCGCGCAATGCTTGAGGCGTGGGGAGCGTGGCGGTGAGTGCCTCGGCAAAGTCCCAACGAGCGATCTCCTTAGCCTTCGTAAAGTCATCTACAATCGGGCTGTAATAGAGAGCCACCTGCGCGATGTCTGTCGTCTTGCTGATAGAGCTCAGGTCTAGACGCTGCAGTGTGACAGGGTCTTTGGTTCCCTTAGCAACGAGCGTGAAGGCAACCATACCGACCTTCTGAATGCCTGCATTGATGGGCATCGCAAAAGTGTCGACCTCAATGGTTCTACCCGAGAGCGAGTCGACCGCCATAGGCAGAGGAGCGATCTGAGAGACCAGAGCCTCAAAGCCAGCCTTGGGAATCCCCGTATTCGTTACGAGACGGATCGTCAGACTACCGTCAGGAGCTGTCGAAGTTGCCTTGTAAGCCTTCTCCTTGTTGAGCTTGATGATGAGATTGTCTGCGTTAACCTCTGAACCATTGTACACCTCAACTAGGTCGGCACGACCGATCGAAGAGTAGCTAAAGAGATCTAGCTTCGTAAAGTCTACCTGGATCACCTTGCCAGCAGTCTCAGGCTTGAAGACAGCGTATCCGTCAAACTTCTCGCTGATCGGCTCATACTTACCGCCATCATCGTATAGTGTCAGCGACTTATCACCTATGGTGTAGGTTTTCGGAGTCTTAGCAAGCGCGTAGGCATCCTCTACGGTGAGCGTCTTAGGCTCTTGGAGCGTCACTGCGTGGTCGCCCAGAGTCGTCGTGATCTTCGTCGTCGCGACATCGATACGGCTACCAGCCACTACGTCGCTCTTGAGGTCAACGACCAAAACTAGAGCATGGTTAGGCTCAGAGAGCGTGTACTCCTTAGAAAGTGTGATGGTTCCCTCGGCAGAGACTTCGGTCGTCTTGCCGAGTAGCTTATCAGCGTCTAGCTGTTTGGGCTTACGGCTGTTCGCCTCGTAGAGGTATATCGCCGTGATGTCGCTCGGCTTTGTCTCGCTGAGCTTATAGTGCAGAGCCGTCAGCTGGGGAGCCTTGGCTAGTCCCTCGGTTGTAATCTTGAGGTTAGAGACGATGAGCGACTGCTCACCGATGTAGGGGTCGTGGCTAGCACTCTTGTCCTCAAGGACAGAGGCAACCTTGATCGCAGGCTGATCGACCGTGCGTACGATGATCTTAAAGCCGGCACCTGGATTAGCTTTCGTCTTGCTACCGATTGTTAGCTTACCAGACTTGTCACTGGAGCGAAGCTTAAGGGGCAGCGTCGGTCTATCCGCCTTGGTAAATTTCCTGATAATTAACTTCTCATTAGGCGAAGACCAATCAGAGAAAGGTGCTGCGCCCTCGAGGATGTAAAGCTCGTCTTGATTGTCTAAGGCAAGCTCCTGTATCTCTATCTCGATACATTTGCCAGCTTGCTCTGGCGTGAAGAGGATCTTCCCCGTCTTGCTTGCCAAAGCATTGCCGTCGGCTCCTCCACTATCGTAGAGGATCAGCGGGGTGTCTCCCACCTTATGCTCGTTACTGCCATAGGGCGAGGTGGGCATCAAGAGTTCGTTGTCCTCTTGTCCCCACACGATCGGTGGCAGAAGTAACCAGCAGAGTAGTAGGAGCGTTGTCGTTACTGTTCTTTGCATAGTAATTGAGTGAATATATAGTTTGTTATTATCTGCATATACGTTGCGATGTCGTGGCTCCGCCCTCTAGGCGTAAGAGTGCGACATAGCAATCTCCCATAGCGGGTAGCGTGACCATAGCGCGCCCCACAGAGAGCGGATGCGTCAGGACGAGTTGCCCGTCTATATTATATAGGTATAGCGTACCAGTCACCTCGCTCTCGATCTGTAGCTGGTTGTCGCTACTGGAGAGGCGCACGGATGGTGTCGCTGTGGGGGAAGTGATGCTGGTGCCCTGGGCGAGAGGCTTGATGCCCGCAAACTCGGTCGATACTTCGCCCGTCTCATCGGTCTGCTGGTGGACACCCGTCTGCACTTTGAGGAAGTCGATACGCTCTAGGTGCACCAGCTCACTCGTAGCATTGACCGCACTGTCTATATCAATGTGGCTACCTGGGGAGTCGTTAGGGTGATTGTCTGCATAACCATAAGCGTAAGGCTGCGACTTCCAGAGGCCCCCCTCATGCTCTTGCTTCATACAGTCCGGCAGGAGGACCCCCGTGAAGGTTATTTTGTCACCCTCCCAGAGCGGGTAGTAGCTATTGGTCGTGTGGTACTTATTGCGTGGTATGAGTCCCGACTCACCCTCCGAGTCGCTCCAGGCGATCGGGTCTTTGTACGGATCTTTTGGCTTGTAGTAGGTAATTGTGTAGTCTAGGTTGCTCCGATAGTCTTCGCTACCACGGATGCGGTACCACGGGTCGTCGGCCAGTCCGTTGCCATTGGCATCTTGGCTCACATAGATGATGCCTGGCTCCGCATTGCCGATGAAAGCATTGCCCAGTATCGCAAAGTCTGCTTGGTTGGGCTGATTGACCAATGCGGGCTGGATGCGTACGACAATGTACCCACCCCACCCGCCAAGGGAGAGGAAGCTCCCCTCCTTGACCAGGTGCTGCTGCGCTTTGTCGAGGAGCTCTTGATAATTTGATACGCCCTCGCTCGCCATCACGTTGCTCCCCATAAATTGTCCGGGAGCCGGGTGGTAAGCGACCACCTCCGTGATGCGGCTCTCCTGCGCAGAGAGCGTCGCCACACCGAGGAGGAGTAGACCGGTGAGGATGTGAAGTATAACGGGGTAGATATGTCTCATATCATAGAGTCTAGGGGTTTCAAGATACTGTCTCAGTACCGCATGGTAGACACTACGACTCAACGACTTGACGGCTCAACGAGCCACAGACTAGGAGCATCCATCCCAGTCATCTGGAGCCAAGGGCGTATGAATGCCCCTCGCCAGAAGCGTATCGAGCTGCAAAGTCCACGTTGCAGACTGATAGAAATAATAATCGTGGCAGGTCTTCTGGCTTAGCTCGCTAAGGTGTATCCTTCCCACCCCTGAGTGACGTTAGCGGGGCAGTGGTCTCATTAAGTAGATGACACGTTAGCTTGGAGAGAGCTTTACAGCAACGGGTTTGCTCAGGATTTACACCTGATTCCCTCTTAGAGTGGGGTGACATACGCTACACCTCGCATAGGTGTAGTGTGCGGTATGCCTATCCACTAACCACAATCACCTGCAAAGGTAGTGAAAGCTATCAACTCGGGCAAGGAGTAAGTCGCGACCTCCCCGGCGCACATTGGAACCTATTAACTTTATGCAACAGTCTCCACTGGGTGGTCGATGTGCTGTAGCCCGTAGCTGATAAGTAGAGACTGACGCTAGCCACTCACGACAGGGTGAGCAGCTAGCGTCAGTCCTATGTGTAGCCAGACGGCTAGAATGTGTAGAGCGAGCTGATAGACTCGTGACTGCAGACGCGACGGATAGACTCAGCAAAGAGATCGGCGACGCTGATGATGCGGACCTTCTCACTCTTCTTTGAGTAAGGTATCGAGTCGGTGAAGATCATCTCCGTCAGGCCCGACTGGTCAATACGCTTGGTCGCAGGGTCACTCATGACGGCGTGGGTCGCAAAGGCTCTGACAGACTTTGCCCCGTGCTCGAGCATCAGGTCTGCAGCCTTGGTCATCGTACCTGCAGTGTCGACGATGTCGTCCACGAGGATTACATCCTTGCCTGTGACATCTCCGATGATAGTCATCTCAGCCACCTCATTTGCCTTGGCGCGGCGCTTGTGACAGATGACCATCGGTACGCCAAAGTGACGTGCGTAGCTGTTTGCACGCTTCGTACCGCCTACGTCGGGCGTAGCGATGCAGAGATTCTCTACAGGGAGGTTTTGCTCGATATAGTCGGTGAAGACGGTAGAGCCATAGAGGTGATCTACCGGTACGTTGAAGAAGCCCTGTATCTGGTCTGCGTGTAGGTCCATCGTAATCAGGCGTGTGATACCAGCCACGGAGAGCAGGTCTGCAATCAGCTTTGCCCCGATGGAGACACGTGGCTTGTCCTTGCGATCCTGTCTAGCCCACCCGAAGTAAGGGATGACAGCTGTGATGTAGTGAGCTGAAGCACGCTTGGCAGCATCAATCATCAGGAGGAGCTCCATAATGTTGTCAGCATTGGGGTAGGTCGACTGGACAAGGAAGATGTCCTTGCCGCGGATACTCTCCTCATAGAATACGGCAAACTCGCCATCAGCGAAGTGCTCGGTACGCATTTTGCCCAAAGGGCAACCTAGGGAATCGCAGATCTTCTCAGCGAGGTTTTGAGAAGCTGAGCCAGCAAATACTAGGTAGGGTAGTTCGTTCATTGTATTATAATAAGTATAGAGACAATCAGTACCACAAAGGTACTACTTTAATGCTAAACGGCGGTTGCGACGTCTCATTTGAGCAGGGCTGACACACTCTATATAGAATGAACCAATAGTGTCCTAAACGCATTTAGGACACTATTGGGTTAGACTCTAATCTTCAAGGCTTGTTTGCCAAGAGAGATTATGTAATAACCGGTATCAAGGTCGCTGAAGAAAACTTGCTTCTCAATTCTGGATTTTGCAGGAATCTCAGTGCCATTTATCATGTAAAGACGAACTGGGACTAGAGAAGATTCTAGTTCAACAACAATTGTGTTGCCATTAACGGAAACCTTGATGTCATCAATTGTGATTTTATCAATGCCAGAATTAATACTGACTGTCACCTTACATTCATCGTGAAGTAAAGAACCATCGAGGGTTGCAACCGTAATGATTGCTTCTCCCTCTTTCAGAGCTTCAATCACTCCATCCTCGTTAACGCTGACGATTTCAGGTTCGCTGGAGCTCCATGTCACCCTCTTGTTGGTTGCATTCTCCGGCAAAACAGTTGCTGACAGTGAAACGGTTTCGCCAATCTTAATAGTGAACGGACCTTTTGGCGAAATCGTAATGCTTTCAGCAGGTGTTTCGCCAACGGTTAATTCACAAGATGCCGACACGCCGGATCCATCTTTGGCAGTTGCGGTGATAACGCAAGTTCCAAGAGCTTTAGCTGTTACCAAGCCACTGGTATTCACTTTAGCTATACTTTCATTCGAGGTTGACCATTCCACAGTTTGATTTGTGGTCGTAGCCGGAGTAAATATAGCCGAAAGTTGAAGAGTATTGGCGACCTTCAATGAAGCGGACGTTCTGTTAAGAGTCAGACTAGTAGCCAGAGTTGGTTCGACCGTCAAGGTAATAGTATATGTTTTGCCATTAGAGGTCGTAGCCGTGATGATTACGGTACCGACTCCGACAGCAGTCACATTTCCATTTTCATCGACTGTAGCCACAGCGAGATTTGATGAAGTCCATGTGATGGTCTTGTCAGTTGTCGTCTCTGGCAAAACGGTGGCATTCAACTTAATCGACTCACCCGCCTTAAAAGTAGTCTTGTCGGGAGTTTCGATTGTAACGCCTTCAGCCGGAGTAGCAATTACAGAAACACTGCAAGTTGCTTTTACTCCACTGCCATCAGTAGCGGTGACCGTAATAACGGCTTCGCCAGCGGTCACAGCTGTGATAACTCCATTTTCATCTACTGTGGCTACTTTGGGATTATCACTGGTCCAAGTTACATCCTTTATAGTTGCGGTCTCAGGAGCCACAGTGGCGGTTAAGCTTACCGTCTCTGTCGCTTTCAATGAGACCGAGGTCTGGCTAAGGGTAATGGAAGCAACGGGAGTCGGAACTACAGAAACCCGGCAGGTGGCGCTGATGTCTGGTGTGGACTGAGAAGTCGCAGTAATTGTGACTTCGCCAACAGCTACAGCGGTAACAAGCCCGGATTCACTAACAGTAGCAATGTGTTCATCGCTTGTCGTCCAGACAAGATTCTTATTAGACGCATTAGCTGGAAGAACCGATCCTGAAAGTTGAACCGTTTCTGTCGCCTTCAATGTCGCGGTAGAACGATTAAGGGTCACGCTCGTCACGGGATTTTCGGTAACAGTTACAGGGCATGTAGCAGTTACTCCGGAGCCATCAACTGCAGCAACAGTAATGACGCAGTTGCCGGATTTAAGAGCCGTGACTAGCCCCGTGGCACTTACAGTAGCTATATCGGGAGCGCTCGAGCTCCATTTTAGATCCTTTGTAGAAGCGAATGTTGGCAGAACGGTGGGGGTCAACTGCTGAGAGTTTCCCTCAACTAAGACGAGAGAGGTTGGCTCAAGAGTTATGGACTCAACCAGGGCTCGTTCAGTGGTAACAGTGCATTCGGAATTGGGTAGCTTGTATTCTTTGACGTGCGGAGTTACGAAAGTCTGATTTTTCATCTGGATTTTCGATGTCTCAGCTGCGTCTTTATTTGCTGTGAAGTCAATTGTAAGAAGGGCTCCTCTATTTCCTCTGAATGCGTCACTATTTGGTGACAAACATGCTATGCGGGTACGCCCATCCGAGAAGCTTTTCATTGAGATGGAGTGACTCGCATAGCCACGAGAGGTCATCTTTGCTGAGTTAGGGACGATAGATATGCCCTCTGGGAGATAGAAGTCAGTCTGGAACGCTGTAAACTCAGTTTCATTGTCAAGAATCAAAGAAACAGTCTTTGTCTCGCCGACAGCTATCTTGAAGTCTTGAATATAGAAATGGTTATTGTGCTCGGTGCCTAACTTTATAGTAAGGTCTGGAAGTACTACATCACGGTCACCCTCACCAACCATCCTTATATTGGTGGCTGAGAGTTGTCCTCCGGAAAAGTCTTCGGCTGCACTCACATTTATATAGAAGAGGGCACCGGAATTTCCGGTGATTGCCTGATGGCTCGTTGAGAATGCTAATATTCTCAGTTTGCCATCGGCAAGCTTATTTGTTACCAGTTGGAAAGAGTTGTCAAGTCGAGAGGATAGAATCACATCTGCTTTGCCATTCTTCTGAACAGCATCCAGCCCTTCTGGGAATGCTATGTCAAGCTGGAAACCATAAAAAGTCTGGTCGTTTTCGAGCGAGATTGGAACCGCAACGGTTTCTCCCGGTTCTATGCCGGCCCTCTCAATTTGAAGACGATCGACTGCCATACTGCTGGATATTACTCCGAAGAGCAATACCAGCAACATTGACAGACGTTGTATTATCTGTTTCTTCATCGGGTTGTCAAGATTTAGAGAACCACAATTTTCTGCTCGGCATCACCTGCAGTAACGACATAGATACCGTTCGAGAGCGAAATGTTAAGACGTTCGCCTGCGGCTTTTTCACTGTGCATGAGTTTGCCGTCAATGCCGAATACACGGACGGTCTGGCCATCGGCATTGTACACCTCAACACCACCCTTGACTGCCACGATGTGAATCTGACCGCCAGCATAGATTGCATCGATGTCAGTCACCCCATTGTTGTGACCTCCGGTGGAGGTAAGGCGATACTCATTAGCGTCTGCATCTGCAGTGATGATATTGTCGATGGCGATGTCACCACATTCGCTTGTCGAAGTCTTTACAACAAGTTCAAGAATTGCCTCATCGCTGGCGGCAAATTCATGGTTCGCGATGTCGAAGAGTGCAACGCGCACTGCATTGTCTCCAATATTGGCACTTGTAAGACCATGGAAGGCCTTTGTACGCTCACCTGCTTTGACAGCAACAAGCTCCATTCCTTCGGGAAGAACAATGTCAGCCTGTATGGCAACGTAGTCTGTAGTGTTGTCAAGCTTCACGAACACTGACTGAGTCTTGCCGGGAGCTGCATTGAAGTCATCAATGACAAGTTTATCCATTTCAACCTCCGCGCGAGCCTTTGCTTGTGCGCAAGCCGTAGCCTTTGCTGTGACCTCAGTTTGAGTCATAATTATGGAGATGGTGCCGGAAGCATCCGCTACAGTGATACTCTTGTCATTGTTGACATCGGCAGCTTCGAAACAGAAATTAGCGACATCCTTACCAACGGCATAGTTGGCTGTGTTTACAGCATCGGTTACATTGACGACATCGTTGTCGTTGCTGTCGCCTCGTGACGGAGCGATGACAGTAAGAGCGAGTGTTGCAGCAACGCCGGAGTCATCCTTGGCAGCAGCTGTTATTGTAACGTCACCGGTGAGAAGAGTCTTAACCACACCATCAGCATCAACAGTAGCCTTGGTCGGATCGGAACTTGTCCAATTCAATTCCTTAACTGTGGCTGTCGCAGGAAGAATAGTGGCCTCAAGAGAGAGCTCGCGATTCTTTTTCAGTGTAGCAGCAGTCTGTGAGAGGGTGATAGACTCAACCGCTGTAGGATTGACGGTAACAGCACAGATGTCCCGGATTCCGGAGCCGTCTGCAGCTTTTGCCATGATTTCTGCATGGCCCACTGCGATTGCAGTTACAAGACCGGTCTTATCAACGGTAGCAATATTTTCATCTGAGGATTTCCAGATAACATCTTTATTGACAGCATTATCTTCACCCACAGTTGCCGTGAGCTGAATAGTTTCAGTAGCACGGAAGGCGATTTCATTCTGGCTAAGAGAAATAGAAGTCACGAGTACGTCCTCGGTAAGAGGCTTCTTAAGCCAAGGTTCCCATAGCTCGGAGAATTCATACTCCTCCATCGATGCTTCGGGTACGAAAAGTGTTCCATTGGCTACAACATCTTTAGGGAAGTTAGCAAGACCTTCCGGCGGAACCTCAGCGTAAGATTTTACATAGCCTATTCCTGTACATCCAGCAAAGGAGTTTTCGCCAAGAGACGTTGTCTTAGCACTGAGTGAAACCCATTTCAGACCTGTGCAACCCTGGAAGGACTGTTTACCGACAGAACTGATGCCCTTGATTTCGATACTGGGCAGAGACGTACAACCCGAGAAGGATTCAACACCAAGACCATAAAGAGTTGTCGGAAAGTCTACCCCTTCAAGAGCGACATCGCCCTTGAAAGCAGAGGGACCGATAATCATAAGTTTCTTGCCGAGGTCAAGAGTCTTAAGCGAGGTACACTCCGAGAAGCTATTGTTGGCAATTGATGTCATGCTTTCTGGGAATGCTACATTGTCAAGAGAGGTACAGCCATGGAAACCATAGTCAGAAATCTGACTGATCTTATTTCCGAAATGAATGGTCTTGAGTGACGTACATCCTCTGAAGCCCCAGAGTCCTACTGACTCAATCTGTTCAGGAAGTGTCACCTCTTCCAGTCCGGAGCAGTAAGAGAACATATACTTGTCAATCAGTTTGACATTGTCACCGATGTTGAGATGCTTTAGGGTCTCGATAGAATAAAAGGGTGAACGTGAGGGCTTGTCCGTGTTGTAAGAAAGCCAGCGGTCAATATTCAGTGTCTCAACAGGGCAGTCGCGGAAGAGACCGTCCTCTGCCTGAGAAGCGCCATAATCAATCGTAAGCAGTTCCTTGCGGCCTTCAAAAGTAACGGTTGCTAGAGATTTGCAATTGAGAAACATCTTAGTGTCCATCCTCGTTACCACAGGAGGGATGGTGATGGATTCCAGAGAGTCACAATCAGCAAAGAGGCCCTCCTTCAGCCATTCGCAACCAGTAGAAAGTTTGGCAAATTTAAGGCCTTTGTTCTGGCTGAAAGCATAGGTACCGATAGTCGATACGTTATTAGGAATTGTTACGCCCTCAAGAGCTGTCATTCTTTCAAAGGTGCGGTAACCGATTGAACTGAGACTTTCGGGAAGGACCATCGACTTGCAGCTGCTCACACCGGAGAGAAGGTAATCCTTACAGTAAGTAACTGTACCAGCCTGCGAAAAACGGACGTCTTTCAAGGACCTCTGATTGTAGAAGGGTGAATAACCCTCATATTGCGTAGCGGTATAATCAATATTACGCCCTATATAGAGGGAGCTTAGGGGACAGTCTCCAAATAGAGGGCCAGCGTAGTAGCCAGTTCCTTTCTTATCAGTAGCACCAGAATCAAGACTTACGGCATCTGAACTATCTTCAAATACAAGCGTAGCAAGGCTACAATCATCTCGGAAAGTATAGCCGCCTATAGATTTTAATCGGCCAGGGAATGTGAAAGACTCAATGCTAGGACATTGGGCGAACGAAGAATTGCCGATAGTCAGATCCGGAGAATATCCTTCTATCTTTTCAAAGATAACGTCCTTGAGTTTCTTGCAATTTTGGAAGGTATTATCACCAATCGAAGAAAGATTACCAGGGAGATTGACAGCTGGCAGAGCTATGCACTGGGCGAACGAATAATTGCCGATAGTCAAAACCGGAGAATATCCTTCTATCTTTTCAAAGATAACGTTCTTGAGTTGTGTGCAATTTTGGAAGGTATTATCACCAATCGAAGAAAGATTACCAGGGAGATTGACAGCTGGCAGAGCTATGCATTGGGCGAAGGCGTAGTCGCCAAGCGTGAGGGTGTGGTCATTTGAGCCAATATATATAGTAGAGGCGAGAATGTCATTCTCCTGAAACGCACTGCTACCAATCACTGCTAACGTTTGCGGGAATTTAACTTCAGGAAGTTTGACGCTCTTGTAGAACGCATACGAACGTATTTTCTTAACGGAATTCCCAAATGTCACTTTCTGAAGATTAGGACATGCAAATGCCATGCAATCCCAAACCTCTGTAACCTTGTTGCCAAATCTTATGCTTCTAAGAGTGCTTTTTTTATAGAGGGGAGAACCATAAATTTCCGATGAACTATCTGTATAATCAGTCGCGTCATAAGTGTATTGAATGTTTTTACCAACATACATTGTCGTAATCGGACAATCGTAGAAATAACGATAGCGGAGATCGCGGTTTTTATCATCCTTATAATTAGACCTGTCATTTTGAAGTGTAAGGGTACCATCTCCGTCGCAGAATCGGAAAGTTCTGATGTTTGTACATTTAACAAACGCATCACGACCAATTGACTTCACGGTACCTGGAATGGACATAGATGTCAGTCCACTGTTATTGTAGAAGACCTCATGTCCTATAGTCTTAAGGCCTTCTTGCATAGAGCAAGTTGCGATACCAGAATCATTAAAGAACGCGCGATCCCCTATGGATTGTACCGTGGCAGGAACTATCATTTCCGACAAAGAAACACACTCCTCAAAAGCTTGATTAGGAATTGCCGTAAGGCTTTCCCCAAGTTGAGCTATGGTAAGTTTTCTACAATTCATAAACGCGGCATCTCCCATCGTTGTAAAGCCTGACGGAAGGACTAGTGCGGTGAAAGAGCCACAGTTATAAAAACTTCTTATACCGATTTCTTTGAGCCCGCTACCCACTGTGATCTCGGTAACACTAGTGCAATCATAAAAAGCTTCGGAGCCAATCTTATTTATAGCATCAGGAAATGTGAGCTTCGTAACATTGGTACATCCATAGAAAGCACGATCTCCTACTACTTCCAGAGCCTCTCCAATATCAAGTGTCGTTAGTTTAGAACACAATTCAAAGGCGGACTTGCCTATAGTCTTGACATTAGGCAAGCTCATAAGAGTCAAAGAAGAGTTCTGATAGAAAAGATACTGTGGGATGTCAGTAACTTGTGGTCCAATTGTTACTTTGGTAAGTTTGGGTTGATTGTAGAATGCTGAATAGCCATACGCTATAGGTGTTGTTTCAAAGGAATAACGGCTCGATGAATTTATATATTCTATATTTCTTCCGAGGTAAACTTCTTCCAAGGGCGAGTCATGGAACATGCCATTTCCATAATAATATCTGTACTTATTGTTATCATTATCATAACCATAGTAGTACCTATAGTAGCTTCCCATCTTTAAAGGTTGGGAGCCATCTTCAAATCTTATGGATTTTAATGAGGTGCATCCATAGAATGGCTTATCACTCGCGCTATTCGCTGCACTTCCTATCGTATTAACAGTGCCCGGTATCGAAATAGACTGTATGACCTTACAATTTGCGAATGCTCGGTCTGTAATTGAGATTACAGAGAAGTCGACATTGCGGTATTTGACTGTTGCAGGGATGACGACATCAGCAGGAAGAGAAGGGTAATTATTTGATGTCCTGTTCTCGTAGGTTACCTCCGCTGTGCGGTCGGTGGTGTTGAGGTTGTAGTAGAGGTCGCCTATTTGGACGGACTCTGCATGTAATCCAACGACTGTCCCGATGAGGAACAGCAGACAGACGAGGTATCGCCTGTGCTTTAGAAGTGTTGATTGGCTCATGATCTTTTAGTCTATGTCAGTGTTATTATATTACATCTTCTAGAATGTAGTTGTACTGATATCTCTTGAATAGAAGTACTTAACCAAACGCAAAGATAACAATTATCCGCTTCAGTAGAATCAAGAGGAAGAGCTTTTTCCTCTCTGCTTCTCTGAATAATATGTTGGATTGTGCTTAGGGTGCAATCCATTTTTTGTAGGTATGAGTTGAATTCACTAATTGAATATACATTTTCCCAGGGCTGACGCATTATAATGCGACTGTTGCAAAAGTCAACAGTCTCTCTAATTGCTCTGTCAGGAGCTACACATAGCGACCAGCGAGGAATGGATGAGGTTACTACATATATATAATGTGTCCCCCCTGCCCTCTAATTTCTAATCCATAATCTCTACCCTCTAATCTCTAACATCTAATCTCTAACCTCTAATTACCCTCTTTTTTCGAATATCCACGTGGAAAATCTCAAATCTCCACGTGGAGAATTTTTATTTTCCACGTGGGCGTGATTCATTTCCTCCGAAGTTTTATTTGATTCCTCCGAAGAATTTTTTCTTCCCCACGTGGAAAATAAAAATTCTCCACGTGGGTATTTCAAAATATCCACGTGGAAATCCGTTTTCCCCCCCGACATAGTGCCGTTGTTGATAGGTAGTCGGGTCTAAATTATCATGAGACTGTTGCAAAAGTCAACAGTCTCAGATGGGGATGGTACGGGCTAGTCGTAAGCTGTGCGGTTGTTGTCACTTAGCCAAACATTTCCTACCTTTGTGGAGTGCCTCTTCTCTTGATGCGTGCCGACGTATGCCACGACTGCACGACAAGCGCGGGGAGGCTCGCCCCCTCACTTCACGAACTACAATTACATAGGTATTAGACAACCATATAGCACTTATAGACACGAATGAACCACTCTCACCATCGGCTATTCCTGCTGACTCTCATCGCTCTTGGGTTACTGGCCACAACCCATCTTAGCTTCGCTCAGCAATCGTTCGGAGGCTCCCCCCGACTACTCGGAGAGGGCACTCTACGCTCTACAGCAGCGGGCATATCGCTAGCCCCAGACTTCAACCCTCGGGACCTCCTTAGCCAGGAAACCTGGCGCGAGGGCGAACCACAACTCAAGCCCTACAGCGTGGGGCAGGTAATCCCCTGCGACGTCGACTTTGCCACTGCTGCTGAGCGGATTGGCTCTATTGCGGAGACTGATATCTATCGACTAGAGATAGAGATGGAGCAGATGCCAGTAGGACTTAATCTATACTACTCAGACTTCTTCATCCCCCAGGGTGGACGGCTCTACATCTACACACCTGGTGGCAAGCAGCTCCTCGGGGCCTACACCTATGAGACGCATCCACAGCATGGTGCCTTCGCCTCTGAGCCCCTGAGCGGTAGCAAGCTCATACTAGACTATGAGGCCCCGCGTGGCGTGGCTCTTCCCTCTATACAGATTAGTGGCGTGGGCTATTTCTACCGCTCGGCCATGCAGGCGCAGCATCAGCTGGAGCAGGAGGACGCTTCTGACCCTGCGAGAAACAATTTTTGCCAGCTAAATGTCAACTGCCCCGAAGGCGATGCGTGGCAGGAACAGAAGAGCAGTTCGGTCATCTATATGCCTCTCTCAGCTGCTGGCAAGATAACTTGGTGCTCTGGGAATCTAGTCAACAATGTCAAGGGAGACTTCAAGCCATACATCCTCACAGCAGCACACTGCTCGGGCGAAGACCTCTCATCGAATCTGATAGAAGGAGAGTTTCATGGGAAGTTTGGCATCGACCAGAAGACAATGGATCAGTGGGTCTTTGGCTTTCACTTTGAGAAGCCTCGCTGTAACAACAGCGACTATGCTCAGCCCGCCAAGACGCTTGTGGGGGCTTACATCCGCACATACACATCTCTCTACGGTTACTCCGACGGTATGCTCCTAGAGCTCCAGAATGACATACCCTTTGACTACCGTGTCTACTACTCTGGCTGGAACGCTACCGAGCAGACCTGGCAGAGCGGTGCGGGCATACATCACCCAGCTGGTGACGTTGCTAAGCTTGCTCTATACGATAAGGAGCTAGCTATCGACTCGTGGCGAGGAGGCGGTGACAAGGATCACTACACGCTCAAGTTTCACACGGGAAATACTGAGGGTGGCTCCTCTGGCTCTCCACTCTACAATGAGAAAGGAGAGCAGGTAGCAACCCTCACAGGTGGTGACAAGACCCCATGCTCCCAAGACGGCTTCTACGGTCGTCTCAGCTCACACTTCAACAAGTACACAGACAGGGGCGACCTCTACCATATGGACATGTTCCTCGACCCCGACAAGACGGGAACTCTCAAGGTGGCAGGCACCTGGCGTAAGGGCTACAAGCCACTCCGCCCCATACGAGAGCTACGAGGCAAGCTAGACTTACAGAATCACCTCAAGGTGGAGCTCGAGTGGGATGCAGTCCCTCCACATGCACAGGGCTACCCCGTCAGCTATCAGATATATCGCAACGGCACTCCGCTCAAGGAGCTGACTGAGACCAAATACACAGATGAGCTCTTCCAGGACTTGACCGCCTTAGGCTCCGTCAGCTATGCCGTCGAAGCTCACTACGCTGTCGAGGACAAGACAATCTCTACCCCACCTGCACACCGGACCATCTACACGGGCAAGCTAGTCAAGGAGGTTCATGCGGATGTAGCTCCTGCAGCTACTACTGAAGGGGTCACGCTCACCTGGACTGCTCCTCTCAATGCGCAGATAGTCTCTAAGATAGCTGACCGCAACCTTATGAGTCTATCCAAGGTAGAGCCTAAGCTCGCTCGGGAATTCTCTAAGAACGGAATCAGTGAGATCTGTCTCGTTGACAAGTTCCGTCTCGGGAGGTCTCCCTTTGAGAAGCCACTCTATGTACATCAGATCAACCTTATCCCAACTTTCAACAAGGGGATACAGCGTCTTTACTTACAGCAGAAGGTCAACGGCTCAAAAGAAGAAGTCTACTCCTACGCAAGCCCTGCTCAAGAAGACCGCAAGTGGATGTCAGTACTCCTCAAAACCCCCTTTAAGATACAATCGGATGAGAACCTCGAAGTAGGATTTAAGGTGCGAACAGGTGCTCCTTACTCCGTCTTCATCGACAGTAACTCAAAGGATGAGTATATAGGCGTCGATGGCGGTCTGGAGAAGTTTTACATTGTCAAGAACGAATTCATCGGATATCAATCTATACCCTTCACGACCGATGGCTACATGGCCCTCGAACTGGTCGTATCAGACAACCCTACACCCAGCGGCAAGGTCATCCAGGAGACTTTCACACGTGGCCCCCTGCCTGTCCCCTTCCCCGAGGTCAAGGGCTACGTAATCTATCGCAACGACGAGAAGGTCGGAGAGACTGATGCTACGACGCTCACCTACAGTGATGCTGCAGGCAAGGTGAGCGACAGCTATCGTGTCGAGGTCCTGTACGATGCTCCTATGGGACTCCCCATAAACAAGGTCACCGCTCCGCTTGCCAAGCCCTATCTCTACCCCTCAATCATACGAGATATGACGACTCTCTCCGAGGCAGAGGATGTGAGCTTGCTCCAAATCTTTGACCTCTCTGGGCAGTGCCTACGGACTGTGAGCGGTGATGCACTACGCAGTGCCATCGACCTGACCGACCTGCCCGAGGGCTCTTACATTGCACTCATACGCACTGCTCAAGAGTCCTTCACGCAGAGAGTTATGATTAAACGAAACTAACTCTCAGCTCTCTAAGCAAACAAAGGAGACTGGGGACGGGAGGTCTCCCTCAGATGAGGCACCTCCCCTACCCCAGCACCAGCATAACTGAATACAAACCCCTAAACCAACAGATACCATGATGAGGCTTACAAGATCTATTTCTCTACTCGTGATCGTCGCCCTCTCATCATACATATGGAGTGCGGCACAGGTGGACTGGGACGATGATGCGTACTATGTCCCCTCCCGAGCAGCTCAGCAAGAGAGTCGCTCTAACGACCCTTGGGGCGACAATGACTATCAGAGCAATACGCAAGACCCGCTCGATGCGTACAACCGCCGGGGCGGTGAGTACACAGGTGAGCGCGGACGAAGCTACTCCTCCTCTGCACAGCCCAAGCAGGGCATGGGAAAGTACAGCCGTCGCATCTCTCGCTTTCACAATCCTGCGACCATATATATATATGACTCGGACAACGTAGATGTGTACTACAATGAGGATGGCACCTACGGTATCTACACATACCCCGACCGCTACGACTACGTAGCTGATCGCTACAACCCCGTAGGCATATCAATTAACCTATGGAGCCCGGGCTGGTACCCCTCGTGGGACTACTACTATGACTACATGTGGTACAGCTCTTGGTACCCTTGGTACACCAACAGGTACCCCTATCCTTACAGCTGGGGGGGCTACGGCTACTGGGGGCCCTCCATTTGGTACACCAACCCCTGGTCATGGGGCGGTAGCTATTGGTACGGCTACTATCCACACTACGGAGGCTACGGCTACGGGGCTGGCTATAATCATGGATATTGGGATGGGTACTATGCTGGCTCCTACGGCATATACGACCCATACTACGGCAACTATGTCAAGCCCTCGACCTACTACTCCAATGGTCGCCTAGGGAGCAGCTACTATGACAAGAGCTATGGCAACAACCCACGCGCCACACATGGCAACCAAGGTACCCTGTCGGGCAATGCTCGTAGAGGTTCGCTAGATCAGTCGAGCTACAATAACAATGAGGTAGCTGACCGAGGCAACTTCTGGAGAAACAATAGTAACCGCATATACGACAACAACCAAGGGCGCAGTGCTCGTGGCTCATACGACCAGTCTACTAGCACACGCCGTGGCTCCGCTGAGCAGTACGAGATGGGCTCCGCTCGCTCTCGTCGTGGTTCCTACTTTGAGGATAGCAGCACGGTAAGACAGGAGCGACAGGGCTCCCCAACGAACCGCAACTACAACTCAGGCTCCGCTCGCTCACGTCGTGGTAGCTACGACGCATCCACAACTAACCAAAGAAGAAGCTACAGCTCTCCGAGCAACAGCCGACGTTACGACTCATCGAGCAGTCGTAGTGCTCGCGGTAATTCCAGCTCTTCTTCCGTACGCTCCAGCAGAAGCAACAGCAGCTGGCAGGGAAGCTCTTCTAGCTCTTCCGCTCGTAGCAGTCGCAGTTACGAATCTTCTAGCTCGAGGTCATCCTCTAGCAGTAGCTTCGGATCGTCCAGCTCTTCCTCTTCGCGTGGTAGTAACTCATCTGGTAGCTCCTCCTCTTCTAGCCGTAGTGCCAGAGGACGTCGCTAGTAGACTCACCTAAGTATGAGACTTGTATCATTAGCCACCCACACGCTGGTTCTGAACTAATGGTCAAGTCTCATTCGTTTATACACCTATACTTATAAACTATGCTTCGACACTATTTCATTCCCCTCATAAGCTCTGCCCTCCTACTCATCACGGGGAGCTACCTATCCGCGCAGACTCACGACAATGCGCTACGCTTTAGCACCGAGACGCTCGACGGGACCGCCCGCTACCAAGCTATGGGAGGTGCCTTCGGTGCAGTAGGTGCGGACTACAGTAGCTTGCGACAAAACCCAGCTGGACTAGGGCTCTTCCGCAGTAACGAGATACAGGGCACCATCGCTTTCGGGCAGAATCTAGATAAAGCCACCTGGTACGAGGAGCAGTACAAGAAGGGGCGCACAGCCTTCAGTGGTAATATGTCAGTCGTTCTGGCGACTCCACTCAGAGGGTCTGGCCTCACCTTCAATCTAGCTCTAGGCTTCTACCAGCGTCAGAGCTTCGCGCGCACCTTTGACATCAGCAACCATCAGGTCACTAAGTACTCGCTAGCAGACTACGCAGCCTTTATCACGCCGACCAAGGTCTCCACCGATGACCTCCTCGGTAAGAACGCCTATGGCAGCGTCTCCGCACCTTGGCTCGCCATCCTAGGACATGGAGCGGGCTGGACAGTACAGCGTCCAGAGGGCTTCTACGAGAGTGCCTTCAACTACAGCGACAGGGGTGGCATCTTAGGGCCGAGCAATTCGCAGCTACGGCTCAACGAGCGTGGAGGCATCCAGGACTTCGACTTCACCGGTGGACTCAACTACAACGACCGTCTATACTTCGGTCTAGGAGTCAAGATAAGCGCTCTGGACTATCGGCTCACCTCTTACTACGGAGAGGACTTCATAGATAAGGACTATCTAGAGCTGGCCAACGAGCTACGCACCTCTGGCTCAGGCGCATCGGTCAGCTTCGGCTTGATAGCTCGTGTCTCCGACCATCTGCGCCTAGGAGCTGCTATCCAGACACCCACATGGTTCACACTGCAAGACAACTACGTAGCAGGTGCCGAGTCTCGCTACTCCCGTGCTCTAGACAGCGAGGGCAAGCCACTACCCGAGAAGGATTGGACCGTCAAGGATCAGACCCCTAGCGATGCTGCTTGGCGGTATCAGCTACAGACCCCAACAAAGCTCGTCCTCAGTGGAGCCTTCGTCGGGCGGCGTGGTATGCTTAGTCTCGACTACGAGCTAGCCAACTACACAGGCATCCAGCTCAAAGACACCTATGGCCCCTTTGTCGATGACAACAAACTGATGAAGGAGTACTTCACGCCGATGCAGAGTACCCTACGTCTCGGTGGTGAGCTGAGAGTCTCTCCGCAGTTCAGTCTTCGTGCAGGTGGCTATTGGCGACAAGCTCCTATGAAGGCGAGCTTCGACTCCGATCCTGAGCAGAGTGCTACGGTACCGGTCAATGAGGCAGGCACCGTGCCACACTACGAGATCGTCGGTATGGGCTACGGTGTCACGGGCGGACTAGGCTGGCGATTCTCTCCCTCCTCTTATATAGACCTAGCGGTCGTCTATCAGGGACAGCAGTCTCATATGTACCCCTTCCCGACTCGCTACTATGGGGACAATGGGGACCACCTTGAGACACCCCAGGCTATCCAGCTACAGAAGCACCGCATCTACGGCGTAGCCACCTTCGGCTTTAAGTTCTAAGTCTACTTCATCGCTTTACACTTATGTCACTATCTTCCAAAGCTTGGGATCGCTTCCTTAACCTCGTACTGCGCTCTGACGTCGCACAGATTAATCGTGTCGAGTGGCTCACCGATGTGCTCTACCCCTTTCTCTCTATCACAGAGCTAGAGCAACTTGCTACGGAGCCACCGCACCGCTTCCTCTCAGTCAAGGTGCTGAACCACATAGCCAACCAAGAGATACGCCGTCACTCCGAGCTCCTAGCTATGGGCTCGGCGGGTAGCAGTCTCACAGGTTGCGTCGCCACATGGGTCGGCATACCAACAGAGCTAGCGCAGTACAGCGTCAATCTCGTCCTCCTCATACAGAAGCTCGCTTACCTCTACGGTTGGGACGACTTCTACACCTACGGGGCGGTGACGACAGAGACGCGAGCACGCATCACCTTCCTCATGGGTAGTATGCTCGGCATACGAGAGGCCGATGAGCTCCTGCGCAGAGCTTGCCACTCATACCAGGGTCAAGTATCCATCACACCCATGCGCTATGCGGGCGACCGCTCCCCCATCGACAAGGTCATTGCTGAGATATCGAAGCGTCTCCTCGTCCTATCCGCCAAGGGAGGCATCACCGCCTGGGTCGGTCGCAAAGCACCACTCATCGGCGTCACCCTCGGAGCCAGCACTTCATACATCCTGGTCAAGCCCTCGCTCGTACGGCTCAAAGTGTTCCTACGTGACCTCGTGGTCGTGTACCCCTCTTGATGTATCGGAGCTTTCTTGCATATCAATAAATCCGTACCTTTGCTCGCATCAATTCACTTTATACTAGAAACAGCAACTATATGGCCAATTGGTTTGAATGCAAAGTGACCTACGAGAAGATGGTCGACAACGGAACGCCCAAGCGTACCTCCGAGGGGTATCTCGTCGAGGGCGACACCTATACGGAGATTGAAGAGAAGCTCACCAAGGAGCTCACACCTTTTACCTCTCTAGGCGAGCTCATCATCAATACAATCAAGCGAATCAAGCTCGCTGAGCTCTTCCTCTCGGATCATCCCGAGGACGACCGTTTCTACCGCTGCAAGGTCAACTTCATCTCTCTGGATGAGACCAAAGGTGTCGAGAAGCGCACCGCAGCAGCGATGATTGTACAGAGCGACAGCCTACCCAATGCCCTCAAGCGGCTCGAGAAGGAGATGTCCACGACCCTCTCACCCTACGAGATAGCCTCCATCACCGAGACCATCATCATGGATGCTTGGCGCATCGACTTCTCTCAGCCCAACAAGTAGTCTATTCCTATCGAGAGACTGTTGCCTAGTAAGAGTGGTAGCAGTCTCTCTCTTTTCTATTGTACCCATCCTTTCATTCCCCTACATCATGATTGCAGAGCGTCTAGCAGAGATACGGAGTCAGATACCAGAGCAGGTGCAGCTGGTGGCCGTCTCCAAGTTTCACCCCGTCGAGTCCGTCCGTGAGGCTTACGAAGCTGGTCAGCGACTCTTCGGCGAGAACCGAGCACAAGAGCTTGCCGAAAAAGCTCCCCAGCTCCCCGAAGACATCCAGTGGCACTTCATCGGCACCCTCCAGCGCAACAAGGTCAAGTACATCGTCCCCTACGTCTCCCTCATCGAGAGCGTCGACTCCGAGTCTCTCCTCCAGGAGATTGTCAAGCAGGCGAACCGCTTCGACCGCCAGCTGCGCATCCTCCTGCAGTACAAGATAGCTCAGGAGGAGAGCAAGAGCGGGCTAGACCACGCTGAGCTCCTAGCACTCGTAGAGCACTACCTCGCTACCCCCGAGTGGCGAGAGCGCATCACCATCTGTGGCTTGATGGGTATGGCGACACTGACAGAAGACAAAGAGCAGATACGTCACGAGTTTGACACGCTCCGTGCGCTACAGACGGAGCTACGAGAGCGTTACCCCGACATCTTATGGGACGAGCTCTCTATGGGCATGAGCAGTGACTGGCCCCTAGCCGTAGAGGCGGGCTCCACGATTGTACGCATCGGTACCGCCATCTTTGGCGAGCGACAATACTAGCCCAGCCCCACACACACTCACTCATCGCCCCCTGACGGAAGTCAGACACAATCCCCACGCAGAGGAGACTTAATCGCTAATTAAATGCGGTTAAGTCTCCTCTCTTTGTCATCCTCCCCCACTCTTTTAGAAAATGAAGTTTTCTTGAGAAGGGAGTACCAGCAGAAAGTCTTGGCTCGTACCTACTTAAAGTCGTAAATTTGCATCGAAATATTTCTTAAACCTGTACAAGACTTATGACTCGTCTCTTGACCCGATGGCGACAATTGCTCGTCCTCACCCTCTTACTGCTTTGTAGCGTAGGCACTCTATTCGCACGCCCCCTAAGTGAGCGTCAGGCTCGACACCTCGCCGAGCAGTTTTTCCTCCAGTCGACTCGCACCACCATGTCTCGCCCCATATCACAGCAGGGGCTACAGCTCGTCTCAGCACCCGTACGAGAGGCTAGTGGCTTGCAGCTACGCTCGCTCACTGGCGAGGAGGCTCGCTACTACTACATATACAATAGAGGGAGCAATGAGGGCTTCGTCATCATCGCTGGCGATGACGAGCTGACCCCTTATATAGGATACGCCACTATGGGGCGATTCGTCGTAGAGGATATGCCCGAGCAACTAGCTGCTTTTCTCAAGGCATGCCAAGAGCGTATCGATGAACTAGCTTCTAGTATCAGCTACCATCAGGCATTACAGCCGACACGCCCCAGAGCCTCCGAGCCGACACAGATTGCTCCTCTACTGGGAGACATACAGTGGAATCAGAGTGCTCCGTGGGATAATCAGACACCCGTCGTAGATGGTGAGCATACACCCGTAGGTTGCGTTGCAACAGCCTATACGCAGGTGATGCGCTACTATCAGTGGCCCAAACAAGGTGAGGGAACCTTCTCCTATACGGAAAAAGAAAGTCGTCGTCAGCATAGTGTAGACTACGGGGCTACTACGTATGACTGGGCGAATATGCCAGAGCGGTATGACGATCCATCGCAAGCCACCGAAGATGAGACCAAAGCGCTCTCGACGCTTGCTTACCATGCGGGCGTTGCTGTGGAGATGATGTACGCACCTCGTGGCAGTGGTACCTATACGCAACTCGTAGCTAATGCTTTACGCGAGCACTTTCGCTACGACAAGCGCGTGAGCTACAAGAGTCGTGCGAACTATACGCAGGCTACCTGGGAGCAGCTACTACGTAATGAGTTGATTGCCGCTCGCCCTATTGTCTATAGTGGCTATGGTCGTGGTGGTCACGCATTTGTCTGTGATGGGTATGATGCGAATGGACTATTTCACATCAACTGGGGCTGGGGTGGTATGAGCGATGGCTACTTCAACCTCAACTACCTGGTCCCTTCTGACCTAGGCATCGGTGGTGGTGCCGGTGGTGGCTATAGCCTAGGGCAGGGAGCGGTCATCGGGATTATGCCTGATGGTACAGGGACCTCTCAGCGAAGGGAGTCTTCCGTAGTCACCACTTGGCGCTTCAGTATGCTCTTTGACAAAGGCACACTAGACGCCACTGCAGACTACGAAGTAGCTCTCGTAGACGATGCGACCCCATACGATGACCTCATTACCTATGGTGTCACACGCCTAGGCTCTACCGATACGACTTACCTAGATCAGTACGCACGCAACGCTCATATAGAGAGCCTCTATCAATCTTACACTATTAAATCTCAAAAGCTCCAACTCAGTGGCTATATAAGCGAGGGAACGTGGGACTTCTTCCTCGCCTATCGAGCTAAAGACGCAGCCGGTACTGCTTCGTGGAGACCGTGTGGACAGCATGAGCGTGCTAAGGATCAGTATCGTCGCACCTTTACCATCTCACGAGAGGGCGATGGCTCCTATACAGCTACTGAAGATGCTAGTGCTAATCAACCTAAGCTAGAGCTCGTCGCTGGATCTGCTCAGAGCAATATCGTAGGCTATGAGAAGAGCCAAGTCTCCCTCCAGCTGCGAAATAGAGGACGCGTCGAGTACTTTGATCAGTTATACCTCTTTGCAAGAAAGGCGGGCGAAAATCAGTTTCAACCGATCCTCAATCTCCTTCCAGCCATTGAGGCTGGAGGTCAGGAACGTGTGACCTTTGACATAGAGCGCTTCCCTTATGGTTCAGGAGATGTAGAGCTACTGGTGGGCTATTTCGAGGGAGAGCGCTTCACCTCCATTTGGTCTAATACGGTGTCCATCCAGCCAGCGACCGATGTACGCACGGCTTACGTCCTCTCATCGGATCAGCCCGTCACGGCCAACCTATCGACTGGAGCCCTCTCGCAGATGCGCATACGCAATGTTGGGACGACAACGGCTTCTTTGCAAGGTCGCATCTTCTATCGTTGGGAGCTCAGCAAGGACGACAACAAGGCTTCCTCAGAGTGGACACAAACAACTTCCATCCCAGCGGGAGAGGAAGTATCCTTTACACCTAATCTAAATAGCGAGCTTCAGAAGGTCAATGCTAAGGAAGGCGATAAGATTACGCTCACAGCGACATTTGTTGAGGTAAATAATGAGGGATATATAGTTAGTCGCATCCCTATGCTCGAGCAGGGCTCACTCGCAGTCACCTGTACGAAAGACCACATCGTTGGCAATGGCGTCATCACGATGACCACGGCGAAATCAGTCGGAGAGACCATCAGGCTTGCTTACCTTACAGATGGAGATGTCTCTATCGAGGGAGCAGAGGGCACTCCTAGACCAGAAGATTATGTAAACTACACACTCACCAGTCAGCAGGTGACTCTGCGTGGAGATATCACAGTATTGGATTGTTCTACGCAGCTATTGACTGATATAGATGTTTCCCAGTGCAGCTCTTTAAGATTTCTTTTCTGCCCTGCCAACGAGATCAAAGGGAAGTCAATGCTACAACTAGTCAACAGCTTGCCTGATCGCACAGGGCTGGAGAGTGGCACCTTCATTGTCTACTCAGACGGTTCTTTGGGGTCAGACGGCAATGTGTGTCTGAAAAGCGATGTCGCCATAGCTAGGGCTAAGAATTGGGGAGTAGGTTTGGCAACAGTGGAAAACCGAGAGCTGAAACTATACCGCTACGATGGCGAGGATCCAACAAAGACCTTTGCCGTAACGCTGACTCAGGGCGACAACGGTACCATCTCAGCCACTGGCGCAGACGACCTTAATGCCGTGCTGGAAGGCACTGAACTGACCATCACAGACAGCCCCAAGAGGGGTTACGAGCTGACTGCTCTAACGGCCAACGGCGAAGACATCCTCTCTACAAAGAAGCTGAACGTCAGGGAAAACACCGAGATCAAGGCAACCTTTACGAAGAAGAGCTATACCGTGACATTCACGCCAGAAGGCGAAGGCAAGCTCACAGCTACTAGAAATGGGGAGCCCTTTACCTCGGGAAGCCCCGCTTATGAAGGCGACGAGATCGTCATCACAGCTCAGCCGGCTAAGGGGTACCAGATAGACAAGTGGCTCATCGGCAAGGAAGAGATAGAGTTCACTCCCTATACGGGTCAGACGACCTTCGAGTGTACCGTCGGCACGGCAGATGTTTTAATCAAGGCAACCTTTGCGAAGAAGAGCTATACCGTGACATTCTCGACGGAAGACGAAGGCGAAAACAAGCTCACAGCTACTAGAAATGGGGAGCCCTTTACCTCTGGAAGCCTAGCTCATGAAGGCGACAAGATCGTCATCACAGCTCAGCCTGCTGAGGGGTACCAGATAGACAAGTGGCTCATTGGCAAGGAAGAGATAGAGTTCACTCCCTATACGGGTCAGACGACCTTCGAGTGTACCGTCGGCACGGCAGATGTTTTAATCAAGGCGACCTTTACGAAGAAGACTTACGCAGTGACACTTACATACAATGAACATGGGACAATTTCCATCGTGGAGCCTGTGGACCTCGAGGCAGTGCCGTACGGTACGACTCTGACGGTCCAGGCTACGGGCAAAAATGCACAGTGCGAGCTGACCGCTCTGACAGCCAATGGCGAAGATATCCTAAGCTCTAAGAAGTTCACCGTCAAGGAGACTACCGAAGTGCAGGCGACCTTCGTTGACCATACGAGTGTGGAGACAATCGGTGGGCACGCCGTCCGTATCTATCCGAATCCTGCACAGACGTTTGTCCTAATCGAGGGCTTGCAACCCGCTAGCCAGGTCTCGCTCTATAGTATGGATGGCAAGCAACTGTACACGGGTCAGACAGACCAACAAGGGACTCTGCGAATTGACCTAACCGCTCTGAGCGATGGTGTCTACCTCCTCGTAGGTGAGGGGTGGCAAAAGCGTTTAGTCGTCAAGCAATAGACGATAAATAGCTACTAAGAGGCTGCTACATTGCGATGGACTCCATCACCGCAGTGTAGCAGTCTCTTTTTGAGACTGTTGTAAAAGTCAACAGTCTCACAATAATTTATAGCCGACTACAATCGACACGGTGCTGTGTCAAGGAAAACGGATTTCCACGTGGATATTTCGAAATATCCAGGTGGAGAATTTTTATTTTCCACGTGGGGAAGAAAAAATTCTTCGGAGGAATCAAATGAAACTTCGGAGGAAATGAATCACGCCCACGTGGAAAATAAAAAATATCCACGTGGAGATTTGAGATTTCCCACGTGGATATTCGAGAAAGGAGGGAATCGGACGAACTTCCCGTTAATTAGAGGTTAGAAATTAGAGGGCGGGGGTGACACATTATGAGACTGTTGCAAGAGTCAACAGTCTCCGCTTGTCGCTATGCGTAGCTCCCGCCAGAGCAATTATAATGCATCAGCCCTGCTCCAGCAGCTCCTCTGAGCCACCCGTACGGCACTGGAGTTTCATCCGTAGGAAACTGGAGTTTCTCACGTAGGAAACTGAAGAGGGAGACCCACCAGTGGTGAATCTCCCTCTTATTGTCGTATGGCGCGACGGACTAGACGAAGCAGGAGTTCGAGTCTAGCGAAGCCATCGCCGTGATATTGACGATGTCCTTGACGTCCGCATCGTGATCGGCGAAGTAGATCGGCTTAGCTAGTCCTATCTGGATAGGACCGATCACATCCTCCGCTATCTCTAGGTGCTTGAGGAGCTGGTAGCACGCATTCGCAGCCGAGAGACGTGGGAAGATGAGCACATTGGCGGGCTCACCCTTGATGCGATTGTTCGGGAATTCCTCATCGCGTCGCTGATAGTTGAGCGCGGTCTGCAGTTGCATCTCACCATCCACCACGATGTGCGGATAGTCTCTGTGAAGTATCTCCACCGCCTTGCGTGCCTCCACAGAAGACTCGGCATCGGTGCTGCCAAAGTCTGAGAAGCTCACCATAGCGATGACTGGCTTGATGCCAAAGCAGCGCACCTTTTCGGCAGCTAGGAGCGCAATGTCCACCAGTGTCTCAGCCTTGAGGTTTTGATTGATGAGCGTATCAGCGAGGAAGAGCGGTCCACTCTTCATCATAACAAGGTGCATCGTGGCAAAGTGCTGGTGCCCGGGTGCGATGCCGACGGTATCACGAGCCACGTTGGAGAGGTAGGCATAGTTCGAGTAAATGCCTGTGATTAGGCTATCGGCATCGCCGCACTGCACCATCATCATGCCGAAGTAGTTCGGACCAAACATCTTGTCCTTAGCCTCGCTCAGGATACCCCCCTTGCGCCAGTTTTGCTCTGTATAGCGACGGGCATACTCCTCACGCTTAGCCTTCCACTGCTCATCATGCTGATTGATAATCTCAATCGTGGAGAGGTCTAGGTCATGCTCCTTGGCAATCTCTCGGATGACCACGGGGTCACCCAGCACGATAGGATGAGCGATACCCAGCTGAGCTACCTCAGCAGCAGCACGTAGCACGAGTGGGTTCTCACCCGCAGCGTAGACCATACGCTTGGGGGACTTTTGCGCAGCCTCGTGGATGCGACGTAGCAGGTGACTCATACCTCCCGTACGCATCAGTAGCGACTGCTCGTAAGCCTCCCAATCGGTAATCTCCCGACGCGCCACACCGGTGCGGATAGCAGCCCGCGCTACAGCCATCGAGACTCTCGTGATGAGACGTGGGTCCACAGGCTTGGGGATAAAGTAATCAGGGCCGAAGTGCAGTGGCATATGTCCGTAGGCACTAGAGACCTCGTCTGGTACAGGCTCCTGCGCTAGATCTGCGATGGCTATCGTGGCAGCCATCTTCATCTCCTCATTGATTGCCGTAGCACGCACATCGAGTGCCCCTCGGAAGATATAGGGGAAGCCAATCACATTATTGATCTGATTCGGATAGTCCGACCGGCCCGTAGCCATCAGTACGTCAGGGCGTGCCGCTTTTGCATCCTCATACCTGATCTCAGGCTCTGGATTGGCTAGCGCAAAGACAATCGGATTGGGTGCCATCTTTTGCACCATCTCAGGCGTCAGCACACCAGGCTGCGAGAGTCCGAGGAAAAGGTCAGCTCCCTCGATTGCATCGGCCAATGTGAAGACGCCCTCACGATCGGTCGCAAAGAAAGCTTTGCGCTCATCTAGATTGGGGCGGTCGGTGCGAATGACTCCCTTGGAGTCAATCATGACGATATTCTCCCGCTTAGCTCCCAGAGCTATGTAAAGCTTGGTGCAGGACTGCGCTGAGGCACCGGCGCCACTGACCACGATCTTAGCCTCTTCGATCTTCTTGCCGACGATCTTGAGCGCGTTGAGCATACCCGCAGCAGAGATGATGGCGGTGCCGTGCTGGTCGTCGTGCATGACGGGAATGTCAAGCGTAGCCTTCAGCTCCTCCTCTATCTCAAAGCACTCAGGCGCTTTGATGTCCTCAAGGTTGATACCGCCGAAGGTGGGTGCTAGCGAGCGAACGATCTCGACAAACTTCTTGGGGTCCTTCTCGTCGACCTCTAGGTCAAAAACATCGATGCCTGCATAGATTTTGAAGAGCAATCCCTTGCCCTCCATCACCGGCTTACCCGCCATAGCACCGATGTTGCCCAGTCCTAGGACGGCTGTTCCGTTGGATATGACGGCGACGAGGTTCCCCTTGGAGGTGTAGTCGTAAGCACGCTCGGGGTCGGCCTCTATATCCTTGCAAGGCACCGCTACGCCAGGGCTGTAAGCGAGCGTCAGATCCTGCTGTGTATTGTGCGACTTAGTGGGTCGCACCTCTATCTTACCAGGCTGTGGGAGCGCATGATAGGCTCTCGCAGCCGCTTCTAACTTCTTATCCATAGTACTATCTTGTATTCTTAGTTACGTATCTTTCGTTCCACAGGGGAGGGTCACTCCTCGATGGTAACTGACTGCAAAGCTACGACTTTTGTAGCTCTTTAGAGCATTGTCTGGGCACAACTCCACAGAATGAGGAGCAATGGGCTGCTTGAAAAGCGCTACGCACAACGAGAGAGGAGCTATCCGTCTAGGCGGGTAGCTCCTCTCGTCTGTTGAGGGTGACGCTCTGTTACGTCACAGCTGTTGGGTTACTTGACCAGAGCGACGAACTCAGGTGTCTGGCTGAAGGCTGCAAACTCGAGGTCACGCCGTGCACGTAGTGCGTAGCTGCTATCCTGTGCGATAGCTGAGCGAAGGTTGCTGATGAGTCCTTGCAGATCGTTGGTACGAGCTGCGACGACTGCCTTGAGGTAAGCGGTCTCGCCATTGGGCTGTGCGACAGCAGCGAGGGTGCGCGTAGCATCTGCGTACTGCCCCTGCATAATCTGAGCGATGGCTAGCGTGTTCGATGGCGTATTGCCAAAGGAGCGGATAGCGTCGGCATACTTGCCCTCGTGCATCTGGAGGAGTCCGATGCCCTGACCAGCCTCGGGGACCTCTACGGCACTACCCATGAGGCGCTGAGCTGCTGCTAGGTCGCCACGGTCGAGAGCGAGGAGTGCTTCGTTCATATTAGAAGCAGCGTTGGGCTGGATCTTCTGAGCCTTTGCGAAGTAGTTTGCAGCCTGCTCGTAGTTGCCCTGAGCGAGGTAGAGCGTACCGATGTTGTTGTACGCACGGTAGTCGTTGGGATAGAGCTGCGTAGCCTGCTGGTAAGCGTTCATCTGCTCCCTGGCATTGTCATAGAGCGTAGCGGTGTAGAGGATCTCCTCGATGGTGAGGCGTCCTGGGCGCTGTGCCATAAACATCTTGAGCTCGTCATCGCTCTTGCCAATGATGCGGACGTTCGCATTGAGACGTGAGCGGCGTAGCTCGGGGAGAATCTCGTCAGCAAGCTGTGTGAAGACGTGCGAGAGGTTGCGTATCTCACGCTCGCGATCCTCGGGGTCGGGATACATAGAGAGGACGCGTAGGACTAGCTCCTTGTCCTGTATGTTGCTCGCCTCAAGAAGCTTCTGGAAGCCGTCCCAGTCCTCAGCGGTGTAGTGTGCGTTGACCTCAATCTTCTTATTGCCCAGCTGACGCGCTACGACACGAGAGGTGTTGCGCTCACGCTCTGCCGAGAGACGCTCGTTAAGGTCCTGAGCACCATCGGGAGAGGCGTAGGCCTGGATCTCGATGTCTACCTCCTGGTTGGGTACCTGATAAGCGTTGTCGACGACATCTTGCCAGTCCTTGACCTCACGCTTGTTGAGCTCAGCAGCACGTACCTCAGCACGGTTGATGAGGAACTTGAGGTCGGCGGTGTACTGCTCCTTGATGACTCTCTGGAAAGCGTCACGAGCCAGAGCTGGCGTGACATCGCTAATGCTAGCTAGACCAGCAGTCATGATGGTACCACGAGCCACCTTGATAGCGGGGAGGTTGACCTGTTTGCCCTTGACCGTAGCGGTAAAGGTGAGGTAAAGGTCGCTCTGCTCCATACCAGGCTTGTACTCAAAAGCAAAAGGTACGATGACGCTACCACCACGCTCGTAAGAGATAGTCTGGTAGTTGTCACGGACGTTCTCGCCCTGTATGGTGACAGTCTGACCGGTCACGCTAGTACCAGCGTAGCGCAGCTGGGGGGTGATGTTGACGATAGCACGCTTGTGGCACCACTTAGCAGGTAGCGTCAGGCGGACCTGCCCAGGGATCTGCGTACCCACCAGTGTCAGGGGGTTGGGGTCTACCTGAGCTGCAGAGCCATTGAGAGGCTTGAGCCTGCAAGCACACGAAGAGACCAAGACCGCTAGTAGTAGAGCGGTGGTGATCTTTAGTAAGTTTCGATAAGTCATAGTTGGATCTATATGTAAAGGTAATTAGTTCGTTTGTGATTCTGTGGAGGCTTTCTTCTCTTTGCTCCATAGTCTGATGCGCCACACGATAGAGCCGATGAGTGCAAGGAGGATTAGGGCCAAAGCCGTAAAAGCTATGCTCTCGGTCACGGTTATGGAGCGTGGCGCAAAGGTAAGTGCGAGCTGGTAGTTGCCAGCGGGCAGCGAGACGGCACGAAGCACGTAGTTAGCTCGCGCTATCGGTATCTCCTTGCCATCGATGGTGGCGTGCCAGCCGTGCGGATAGTAGATGTCAGAGAGGATTGCTACGCCAGGCACCTCGGTCGATACGTCGTAGACCACCTGTCGTGGCGTGTACTTGGTGACGGTGATGCTACGCTGAGCCGTGCTGTCGGGTAGCATCAGAGGCTGCGGTAGTTCCTCGCCAAAGCGGAGGTCGACGACACCGACGTGACGCAGGTCTGCCGTGGAGAGTGCCTCCATCTCCTCATTGGCATTAGCGACCCAGCGAAGACTATCGACAAACCACGCTGCTCCGAAGGCATCTAGATTAGTCTCCGCCATCGGAGCTCGGGTCTCTGGGTTGGGCTTGATGAAGTACTTCGTATTGAGCATGTTGTAAACCTGCATATTGCCCGTAGAGAGCTGATAGGTGATTAGGTCTTGATAGCGTTGCAACTTGGCAGCGTGGTAACCGCCCACGCTGTGATGCCAGCGAGAGGTAGTGGCATCGTTAAAGCTATTGACCGTCTGGTTGAAGACGCGATAGCCCAGGCTCTTGTCCTGAAGTATTGCTCGATCCGCCTCCGTCATAGGAGCCGCCTGTTGCTGCACGAGACGCGAGGCGATGAAGTCGTCATCAGATAGGTAACGCTTGTCCACCTGCCACAGGTCTATGAGCGTCAGCCCGACGAGGATACAGCAGAGCCACTGCGCCTTGAGATAGCCCTTAGCAAAGAGCCATAGCGGCACCGCACTCAGCACAATAAAGAGCAAGCTGCGCCACACGTCCGCCCGGAAGATGCTCATACGCATCGTTTCTAGCTGATCTTGTAGCATCAAGTAGCGAGGATCTTGTGTGGCTAGCTCAGCAAACATGCCCTTCTCCTGCTGAGAGAGGAAGCTGAAGAAGAGATCGGGCAGCAGAGCAAAGAGGAGTAACAGCAACACAGGCACCCCGCCTGCTATCCAGACGCTCTTGTTGCGTAGGAGTAGTGGCTCCTTGATGAGTTGCACGAGCGCCAGCACGGCTAGCGTGGGGATCGTTAGCTCGGCGATGACCAGGATCGAGGAGACCGCACGGAACTTGTCGTACATAGGCATCCAGTCGATGAAGAGGTTGGTCAGCGGCATGAAGTTCTTGCCCCATGCGAGCAGTATCGAGAGAATCGTAGCGATGAGCAGTCCCCACTTGATCGGCCCCTTGACGATGACACAGCCGATGATGAAGAGGATGCAGACGAAAGCACCTACATAGACAGGTCCCGAGGTAAAGGGTTGGTCACCCCAGTAAGCATTCCTCTGTGCCAGAAACTGCTGAAACTGGTAAGGTGCCTTGGCGAGCTGCTCGGCGTGTTTCTTATACAAGTAATCGGTTGCTCCGCCCTTAGTATTTGGTACGAGGAGCGTCCAGGTCTCGCCGATGCCGTAGCTCCACTGCGTGATGTACTCTTTGGAGAGTCCCTTACTATTGACCTCAGCACCCGTTTGTTCGGGAGCATGTGGCGGTGCGATTGTTAGTTCACTACCGCCACGCATCGTCTCCTGAGCGTACTGGTAGGTGTGGTAGAGGTTGGTCCCATTGACCGCAATGGCTAGGAGACCAGCCAAGATGAGCACGCCGGTAGACTTGAGGAAGTCCACAACCTGCCGCTCTCTAATGGCCTGCACCAAGAAGGTGATGACTAGGATAGCCATCAAGAGCGCAAAGTAGTAGGTCATCTGGACGTGGTTTGCCAAGAGCTGCAGCGCCATAAAGAAGGCAAAGAGCGCGCCCCCCCAGAGCCGCTCGCCACGGTAGCACCAGATGAGTCCAGCGATCGTGGGAGGAACGAAGCAGAGTGCGGTCAACTTCCAGATGTGTCCCGCATGAATGAGGATGATGAAGTAGCTCGACAAGGCCCACATGACCGCTCCTAGCACGGAGGGCAGTGGGTCCACCTTGAGCGAACGCATAAAGATGTAGAAGCCCACAAGCAGCGCAAAGATCAGCCACGGATAGGTGCCCAGTATGCTCAGCGGCTTGCGGAGCGTCAGCACATCTTGCAAGTATTGCAGCGGCTTGGTCGAGGGATAAGAGGGACTGATCTGATACATTGGCATACCGCCAAAGAGCGAGTTCGTCCAGTAAGAGGTCTCGTCGCTAGCCTGTACGTCGGAACCATTGCCCGAGACGCCAGCTACGTCCGCTTGAAAGAGCATCCGCCCCTCAAAGTGTGCCGGAGTAAAGTAACCAATGGCGACGATGAGGAAGAAGCCAAAGATGAGCAAGATGCGCTGCCAGGGAATCTGTTTCATAAGATAACTCAGAGATAGAGTTTGAGGATTAAGCTTTGCACCGTTTGACGCGCTGACTGAGGTAGCCGATGCCATAGCCCGAGAGCTGGACAAAAGAGGCTACGACAGCTCGCCAAGCGACCGCCACCGAGCGCGTGCGGTAGAGAGCGTCTGCAAAGATAGAGACAATAAAGAGCAAGTGGTAGAGCCAGAACCAGGTACACCACAAGGCAAGCAGTGTGACCACGATCGTCGTCACCACAAAGAGCGAGGGAAGCAGGTAGGTCAAGCGCATCGACCCAGGGTGTCTCCACGAGAGCTCTACACGAGCCGTGCCTGAGTGCCACACCTGTCGGTAAAACTTACGCAAGTCCACGCGCCGCTTGTGATAGAGCACCGCCTCCGGAAGGAGCGCAACACGACTGCCCGCCTCGTAGAGACGCATGCTAAAGTCGATATCCTCGCCATAGCGCATCGTCTCATCAAAGCCCCCGAGAGACTCAAAGAGAGCCTTGCGACAGCCCAGATTGAAGGTGCGTGGGTAGAACCGCTTCGTTAGTCGCTTGCTACCACCCCGTATGCCACCCGTCGTGAGGGGCGAGGTCATCGCATAGTTGATCGCACGCTGCCACATGCCGAAGGAGCCATCCTGTAGCGAAGGAGCCGCATCGGGACCGCCCCACGCATCGCACCCGTCCGCAGCGATCGCCTGAGACACATTATATAGGTAGTCAGGCGGTAGCACCACGTCCGAGTCGAGGATGATGACCCAGTCACCCGTAGCGTGGCGCGCCCCTATGTTGCGCGCCCTGGAGGGTCCCCCGTTGGGCACCACCTCATAGTGTATGCTCATCAGGTCACGATAGCGATCCACGACCGCAGCGCAGGGCACCGTGCTCCCATCCTCCACGATGACAACTTCGTAGGCCGGGGGCGTCTGCTGCTGAGCGAGCGAGTGTAGTAGCTCCTCGACCTCGTCAGGGCGGTTGTAGACAGGGATAATGAGTGAGAGCATTAGAGACTATTCTGGGTTAAAGCGTCTTATAGTACCTTCCACTCGGCACCGCTCTTGGTGTCTTGTATCTCAAAGCCCAGAGCGGTCAGTTTGTCGCGTATCAGGTCACTCGTCTCCCAGTCCTTGCTAGCCTTAGCCTTGGCACGAATCTCTAGGAGCAGGTCCATCGCTCCGGCGAAAGCCTCCTGCTGACTACCGCTCAGATCAGCGGTCTCCGTAGCCGACTGCATACCAAGTATGTCATGTAGGTAGAGGTCGTAGGCACTGCGTAGCTCCTCCAGCTGCTCGCTCGTGATCTGCTCGTGTCCGTCGTGGATCGAGTTAATGAGACGAGCCGCATCAAAGAGCGCCGCAATCACCATCGGCGTATTGATATCATCGTCCATCGCCTCCTTGCAACGCTCAGCCAGGTCAATCTTTTCGATCGTTGAGGTAGCCGAGGGCTGGAGCGACTGAAGCTTAGCATCAGCATCCATAAGACGCTGGTACCCCTTCTCAGCAGCTTGCAAGGCACTATTGCTAAAGTCCACCGTGCCACGGTAGTGTGCACTCAAGACGAAGAAGCGAATGGTCATCGGAGCATAAGCCTGCTCGAGTGCGGGATGATCGCCCGTGAAGAACTCCTCGAGCGTGATGAAGTTGCCAGCGCTCTTCGCCATCTTCTTGCCATCTACCGTAATCATATTGTTGTGCATCCAGTACTTGACCATCGGCTCACCTTGCGAAGCGACCGCCTGTGCTATCTCGCACTCGTGGTGCGGGAAGGTCAAGTCTAGCCCACCACCGTGGATGTCAAAGTGTGCGCCTAGGTACTTACGTCCCATAGCGGTACACTCGCAGTGCCACCCAGGGAAACCCTCACTCCAGGGCGAAGGCCACCGCATGATATGGTTAGGCTGCGCCTTCTTCCAGAGAGCGAAGTCCAGCGGATTGTGCTTCTCGTCTTGTCCGTCCAGCTCGCGCGTATTAGATATCATATCCTCCACATTGCGTCCGCTCAGGATGCCGTAGGGGTGATCAGCATGGTACTTGAGCACATCAAAGTAAACACTGCCCTGGCTCACATAGGCGTAGCCCGCATCGAGGATCTGTTGCACTAGTTCTATCTGCTCGATGATATGTCCCGAGGCAAGCGGCTCGATAGAGGGCGGTAGCACGTTGAGCAGGCGCAGGCTATCGTGATAGCGTGTGAGGTAGTAGTAAGCCACCTCCATCGGCTCTAGTTGCTCTAGCTTAGCCTTCTTAGCTATCTTGTCCTCGCCATCATCTGCATCATGCTCTAGATGCCCCACATCGGTCACATTGCGCACGTAGCGCACCTTGTAGCCGAGATGCTTGAGGTAGCGGAAGAGTATGTCAAACGTAATCGCCGAGCGAGCATGCCCTAGATGCGGGTCCCCGTAGACGGTCGGTCCGCAGACGTAGAGACCCACATGCGGAGGTGCAATAGGCTCGAAGGGCACTTTAGCCCGCTCCAGAGTGTTGTAGATGTATAGTTGGCTCATAATTCTTTTTATAGTCCAAAGGTCATAGTATAGTGCATACACACCAATGCTCTCGCAAAGATAAGGATTTTAGCGATACCTGAGACCGCCCACTGCAGGGACGCACGGGTTACGCCTTTTATTGGGCTGGTCAACCTGCGAGGGGATTGTATCAGCTTAGCAGCATCTCTATGTCACAGCTGAGAAAGTCCTCTAGTGAGACCCCTCCCGTACCCACAACAATAGACCTCTTGGGGTGAAAGGCCTCCTCAAAGGCTGGCAACCCTGAGTTCATACCACGACGACCGCTTTTTACCTCAATGGCTGTCACCTCACCGCTATTGACAACGATGAAGTCCACCTCCAGGTCTCTCTCAGCCTTGCTTCGTGCAGACTCTCGCCAGTAATAGACTTGATAGTCCGCCTCCTCGGCCATCCCCAGTAGATGGGCACCGACGGCACTCTCCACCCAGCGTCCCCAGAGCATCGGGTCTGTTCTGTCTGCAAGAAACGATCGCCCCTTATAGGCGGTGAGCAGGGCGTTGTTGTACACTTGGTATTTAGGGATCGAACTACGCTTGCGGGCATCATCGTGGACATACTTTTGCAGTCCTGTCAAGAGCGCACACTGATCGAGTATTTCTAGGTACGATGCCAGCGTGGTCACATTGCCAGCATCTTGCAGTTGCCCCATCAGCTTGGTCAGCGATAGCATCTCGGCAGAGTAGCCACACCCCAATTCGAAGAGCTGCTTCATCAGGGCGGGCTTGTAAATATTGGAGGTCATCAGCACATCCTTTTCGATGGCGGGTGCTACCAGCGAATCCTTTATATACTTACGCCAGCGCTTTTCGTCACCAATCAAATCGGCAGCACCCGGATACCCCCCGAAGTAAATGTACTCCTCGAGCTCCATGCCGAAGGCGTCGTGCATCTCCTGATAGCTCCAGTGTCCGAGACGAATGAGTTCGAAGCGCCCTGCGAGCGACTCCGTAAGGCCACGCTTGAGTAGCAGACGACTGTTCCCCAGCAGTACCACCTTCAGATTGACCTGCTTGCGCGTATCTTCATCCCACTCCCTCTTGACCATCTCGCTCCAATTGTCGATCTTCTGAATCTCATCGACCACTAGCAGGTGCTGCTCCTCGCCGCGGAGCCTCATAGTGGTTCGCGCAGCTTCCCACACACGATGTATCCAGTCGCTGTCGTTTGGATCGACAGCATCTGCCACGGCTATCGAATGCGGGATGGTCATATCTTGTAGCACCTGAGCTATAAGGGTTGATTTGCCTACTTGTCTGGGTCCTGCGACGACTTGCATAAACCGTCTGGGCTCCTGGATGCGTGCGCTTAGTGTGTGATACTGTTTGCGGATATAGTCCATACTCAAATTTAATACTCGTTTTACTCAAATGTGGCGAGTGTTTTACTCAATTCTCTCTGCAAAACTACTCAATTCTGACGAGAAAACTACTCAAATCTTCCTACAGATTTACTCAAATCTATTGGCAAAACTACTCAAATCTCTCAACTTTTTCTCGCAATCGAAGAGATAAATCCAACGCCGGCTCGCTACAATAATTTAGACCCGACTACATATCGAAACGGTGCTGTGGCGAGGAAAAAGTGATTTCCACGTGGATATTTCGAAATCTTCACGTGGAGAATTTTTATTTTCCACGTGGGGAAGAAAAAATTCCTCGGAGGAATCAAATGAAACTTCGGAGGAAATGAATCACGCCCACGTGGAAAATAAAAAATATCCACGTGGAGATTTGAGATTTTCCACGTGGATATTCGAGAAAAGAGGGTAATTAGAGATTAGAGATTAGAAGTTAGAGATTAGAGGTCCGATCACTCTGATAGCTCCGATGGTTCCGATAGCCAACAGCTAACAGCCAACAGCCAACAGCCAACAGCCAACAGCCAATCCATAGCTGACACATTATATAATATATAGTAACCTCATCGATGCCTCGTTGGTCGCTCATGCGGAGCTCCTGTCAGAGCGATTATAATGAGACTGTTGACTTTTGCAATAGTCTCATTATGCGTCAGCCCTGCTTTTTTGGCGGTCTCGGGACTTTTCTCTATCTTAGAGGTCGATTTAATAGGAATAATAAATGAAACCGATACAACTTATACAGAAGTCTTGTCTGCTAATGGCTGCGCTACTCACACTGAGTGTCGCCTGCACGGCGCAGAGCAAGAAAGAGCAAGGGACTACCAAGGCCGAGATACTGCACATCAATGCCAACTATATGCGTGAGCATATCTACGACTTTGAGGCACATCCCGACACCTTTATATATAAGGGTGACAAGCCCGCCGTCATCGACTTTTACGCCGACTGGTGCCGGCCATGCCGTCAGCTCGCACCCAAGCTACAAGAGGTGGCAGACCGCTACGCGGACCAGCTCATCGTCTACAAGGTCAATGTAGACGAAAATCCACAGCTAGCTGCACTCTTCGGCGTGCAGAGCATACCGATGGTACTCTTCGTGCCACTCGACGACCTGCCCTATCAGAGTCTCGGAGACCTTCCGATGGATCATATCGAGGGACTACTCGGCAAGATAGGGGTCAAAACCAACGAATAATTCACTTTATAATCAGTAACAATTAACCAAAAACAAACTATGTCTACAGTAAAGTTTCAAGATAAAATCACAGTCACCCTCGCAGGTGAGCAACCTAAGGTCGGAACTATGGCTCCCAACTTCGAGCTAGTACGCAAGGACCTCTCTACCGCCAAGCTATCAGACTACCGCGGTAATCGCGTCGTTCTCAACATCTTCCCCAGCATTGATACGGGTGTCTGCGCTGCTTCGGTACGTCGCTTCAACGCTGAGGCTGCCAAGCTAGACAACACGGTCGTCCTCTGCATCTCACAGGACCTTCCCTTCGCACAGGCACGCTTCTGTGGCGCTGAGGGTCTGGACAATGTCGAGACGCTCTCGAGCTTCCGCTGCTGTACAGTACCCAGCACGGAGACGGCATTCTGCAAGGGCTACGGACTAATGATGCAGGACGGCCCACTCGCAGGACTACAGGCACGCTGCGTCATCGTCATCGATGCCGAGGGCAAGGTCATCTATGAGGAGCTAGTCCCTGAGATTACTCAGGAGCCTAATTACGACAAGGCTATCGCAGCACTCAAATAAAGGACCGCCCACTAGGGGCAAGCACGACGGCGACACCACACCTCTCATAGATGATACTATGAGGTGTGGTGTCGCTTTTTTTATGCTCCGTCCGAGAGCTGTGACATACCGTAGCGTGACGGGTGCCGTGCTCCCAAGAGACTGTTGCAAAAGTCAACAGGCTCCCAATCTTGCAAGCAAGATTGTCTAGACTTTGCAGAAAGGATGAAGCGCAAGGCGCTGAGGGTGAGGTCTGAAGGGAGCATACCTCCGTATGTGACCGAAGCCGAATCCCGAAAGCAACACAGCGATGCGCCTTTATGCAACAGTCTCAAAGGGGTGTGACAGAGCCCTTTCACCCTTTTGCAAGCATCTTTCAGGCGCATGTCAAGACGTGGCATTTTGTCATAATGTACCACCAGGAGGAGTTATGGCACGCTGTTTGATAGATATGGGGTGAGTGCTGAGCTCACGACTAGACCGAGTCACCACAAGACGAGAAAGAGAGTGATGCAGAGGCACAAGGTATCGAACTAGAAATCAATAAATAACTTAATACAATGGGTAAGATAATAGGTATAGACTTAGGAACTACAAATTCATGTGTAGCAGTCCTAGAGGGTGGCGAGAGCAAGGTCATCCCAAACAGCGAGGGACGTATGACGACTCCCTCCGTAGTAGCATTCGTAGAGGGCGGTGAGCGCAAGGTAGGTGATCCTGCCAAGCGTCAGGCTATCACCAACCCGACGAACACAATCTACTCCATCAAGCGCTTCATGGGTGAGACCTATGACCAAGTGCAAAAGGAAGCAGAGCGTGTTCCCTTCAAAGTGGTCAAGGGAGATAACAACACTCCTCGTGTCGAAATAGAGGGGCGTCTCTATACGCCTCAGGAGATTTCTGCTATGATTCTTCAAAAAATGAAGAAAACTGCCGAAGACTATCTCGGCGCAGAGGTCACAGATGCCGTCATCACGGTACCTGCCTACTTCAACGACTCACAGCGTCAGGCAACCAAGGAGGCAGGCGAGATAGCAGGTCTCAAGGTACGTCGTATCGTCAATGAGCCTACGGCAGCTTCTCTAGCTTACGGACTGGACAAGAAGGGCTCAGATATGAAGGTCGCTGTCTTCGACCTCGGTGGCGGTACCTTTGATATATCAATCCTCGAGCTAGGTGATGGCGTCTTTGAGGTGAAGTCAACAAACGGCGACACGCACCTCGGTGGCGACGACTTTGACCACGTAATCATCGACTGGCTCGCAGAGGAGTTTATGAAGGACGAGGGTGTCGATCCACGGAAGGACAATATGGCACTGCAGCGTCTCAAGGAAGCTGCTGAGCGTGCCAAGATAGAGCTTTCTAGCTCGACATCCACGGAGATTAACCTCCCCTACCTGATTCCTGTAGATGGTATCGCTAAGCACCTCGTGCGTACACTGACACGTGCTAAGTTCGAGCAGCTTGCTGACAAGCTCATCCATGCTTGCGTAGCTCCCTGCGAGCAAGCACTCAAGGACGCTGGGCTTACGGCAAGTGACATCAATGAGGTAATCCTCGTGGGTGGCTCGACACGTATCCCCGCTATTCAGGAGATTGTCAAGAAGATATTCAACCAGGAGCCCTCTAAGGGTGTGAACCCCGATGAGGTGGTCGCCTGTGGTGCTGCTATCCAGGGTGCCGTCCTCACGGGTGAGGTGAAGGATGTCCTACTCCTCGACGTGACTCCCCTATCTCTCGGTCTGGAGACGATGGGCGGTGTGATGACTCGTCTGATCGATGCCAATACGACTATCCCGACGAAGAAGAGTCAGATCTTTACCACAGCTGTGGACAACCAGCCCTCAGTAGAGATTCACGTCCTACAGGGTGAGCGTTCACTGGCTAAGGATAATAAGAGTATCGGTCGCTTTAACCTAGACGGTATTGCACCGGCACCTCGCCAGACGCCACAGATTGAAGTCACCTTTGACATTGATGCCAATGGTATCCTCAACGTAACAGCGGTCGACAAGGCTACCGGTAAGCAGCAGAACATCCGCATCGAGGCTTCGAGCGGTCTGAGCGATGACGAGATAAAGCGTATGAAGCAGGAGGCTGAGGCAAACGCTAAGGCTGACGAAGAGGCTAAGAACCGCATTGACAAGCTCAACCAAGCGGACAGCATGATTTTCTCAACGGAGAAGCAACTCAAGGAGCTTGGCGACAAAATCCCAGCCGACAAGAAGGCACCGATCGAGGCAGCTCTAGAGAATCTGCGCAAGGCTCACAAGGCGGAGGATATCCCCGCTATCGACAAGGCTATGGAGGAGCTGAACACGGCCTTCCACGCTGCAACCGAGCAGATGTACAACCAGGCTAACGCTCAGCAGCAGGCTGGTCCTCAGCCAGGTGCTAACGCACAGCCTAATGACAACTCCTCTGCGAAGGGCAACGATGCTGGCGATGTAGCAGATGCAGACTTTGAGGAAATTAAGTAATCTCAGCACAAGAAGATGTAGCGTCTTCGTCTCTAGCAGACAGACACTACAATAATAACTAAGGAGCGGGTGAGCCAACGAAACGTTGACTCACCCGCTCTTCTTTTACCACCTCAGTGGCAGACGACTGTTGAGACTGTTGCAAAAGTCTCCTGTTGTTAGAGTAGCCCCTCTTGGCGAAGGCGGTCACGCACTTCGCTGGCAGAGGTGTAGCGCTCGATCTGCTCGATGAGCTGACGCAGCTCGACAAGTTCGTCGCGCACCGCTTTGAGCTGAGCGATCGCCTCGGCACGCTGCTCCGCCTCCTGGGGGTTGTGGCGGAGGGTTGCCTTGGCACCGTCGATGGTTAGGTTGGACTCTCGGAGCAGATGGCGGATTAGTTGCAATTCGCGTAGATTATCCTGCGAATACTTGAGTCGTCCCGTGCTGCTGCGACGCACTTGCACGGCAAAGGTCTCAACCCAGTAGCGCACCGTCGACTGTACCTCCTCGAGCATCTCGGCCACCTCTCGGTGAGAGTAGTAGAGCTTTTTGCTATCCATAGGGTCTTACGCTTTGCGAGGTGTGAGCTTCTCCTTGAGGTAGTGACCCGTGATCGAGTCGGGACAGGCGGCCACCTCTTCGGGGGTGCCAGCCACCACGAGCTGTCCACCCTTGTCGCCCCCGTCGGGCCCTAGGTCGATGATGTAGTCGGCGCTCTTGATCACCTCCATATTGTGCTCGATAATCAGCACCGAGTGCCCCTGGTCGATCAAGTCATGGAAGGCGGCGAGGAGCGTAGATATGTCGTGAAAGTGTAGTCCCGTGGTCGGCTCATCGAAGACGAAGAGCGTGTGCGGCTCGTGGTCACGACCGAGGTAGTAGGCGAGCTTGAGGCGCTGGTTCTCACCGCCCGAGAGCGTCGAGCTGTTTTGCCCTAGCTGTAGGTAGCCTAGCCCGACACGCTGCAACCCCTCAAGGAGACGAATGATCGAAGTGGTTTGGTCGGCTGGGTACTTGGTGAAGAACTCAATCGCTTGGTCCACCGTCATCTCCAGTAGGTCGTAAATGTTGACCCCATGGTAGGTCACCTCGAGGATGTTCTTCTGAAAGCGTTTTCCTTCGCACGCATCGCAGACCAGCGTGATGTCCGTCATAAACTGCATCGGCACCTCGACGACGCCATCGCCCTTGCACACTTCGCAGCGTCCGCCCTCCTTATTAAAGGAGAAGAAGTAAGGTTTGTAGCCCATCTGCTTGGCTAAAGGTTGGTCAGCGTACAGTTCGCGGATCGGCGTAAAGGCATCTATATAGGTAACCGGATTGGAGCGTGTGCTACGCCCCACGCTGTTTTGGTCCACGTAAAGAACCTGCTCCACAAGGTCAACGTCGCCCGTCAGCATACGGCTCTGCGTCTCTCGAGGACGCGCATTGATGATGCGCTGTAGCTCCTCCACAAGGAGGTCGGAGATGAGGGTACTCTTGCCCGAACCGCTCACGCCCGTGACCACCGTCATGTTAAAGAGCGGGATGTCCACGTCGAAGCCCTTCAGATTGTTCTTATGCACCCGATGCATCGTCAGCTTGCGCTGCACTGGGCGACGATGCTTGGGTACAGGTATCTCCTCGCGCCCTGTCAGGTAAGCCGCCGTGTAGCCCGGTGTCTTGGACGTTATGTCGCTCGGCTTGCCGTGGTAGATGACCTCGCCACCAAGACGACCCGCATCAAGCCCCATATCGATCAGGTAGTCGGCCGCACGTATCGTCAACTCGTCATGCTCCACGACGATGACCGTGTTGCCCTGATCACGTAGCTCCTTGATGACCGAGATCAGCCGATCGGTATCCCGGTCGTGCAGTCCGATGCTCGGCTCATCTAGTATGTACATCGACCCGACGAGGCTGTTGCCCAGACGTGTCGCTAGGTTGATGCGCTGGCTCTCACCGCCCGAGAGGGTGTTAGAGCGTCGGTCTAGGGTCAGATAGCCGAGCCCTACGCCGTCTAGCGTGCGCAGTCGGTTGCGGATCTCCTTGAGCGGACGCTCCGCAATCTTAGCCTCCTCGGGGTTCTCTAGTTCTTGGGCAAAGAAAGTCAATGCCTCCCGGATCGACATTTGCCCGATCTGGTGAAAGTTCTTACCCATATAGGTAAAGAGCAGTGCATCCTCCTTGAGTCTACCGCCGTGGCAGGCGTAGCACTCGCTTTTGCCCCGATAGTGCGCCAGTCGCACACGATTCTGGATCTTGTAAATGTCCTTCTGGAGCATGGCGAAGTAGTCGTCAATGCCGTAGATCGTCCCTTTGCCCCAGCCCCCGCCTTCATGTCCGTGCCAGAGCAGGTCACGCTGCTCCTGCGTTAGCTCAGCGTAGGGTGTGTGGATGGGGAAGTCAAAGCGCTTTGCCTCATGCATGAAAGCTTTCGCCCACTCGGAAGACTTAGCCCCACGCCAGCAATCCACGCACCCCTCGTAGAGCGATAGGCTGTCGTCGGGAATCACCCGCTCAGGGTCAATGCCGAGGATTGAGCCAAAGCCTCCGCAAACGGTGCAGGCACCCGCGGGGCTATTGAAGTTGAAGAGGTCTGGCGTAGGCTCCGTAAAGGTCCGCCCATCTGCCTCAAAGCGTGCGCTAAAGTTGCGCCGGCCCTCGCTACTCCACGCTCCCTCACTATCTTGCCAGCGCAGGGCACAGGTCTCCCGCCCCTCGTAGAGCGCTATCTCGATAGAGTCCCCGAGGCGCGACTCGTAGCTGTCATCGCCCGTGCGAACGGTCAGACGATCTACGACCAGCTGCACCTGCTTCGCCTCTCGTAGCTCCTTATTGCTCACATCTTCGATACGATAGATGGTGTCGTCGATGAGGACACGGTTGTACCCTTGCCCCTGGAGGAGCATCAGATGCTCGATGAGACGCCGCCCCTCAGGCGGATAGAGATCTGCTAGGATGTAAAGCTTGCTATCGGTCGGGATCTGGTGTGCCGCCTCAACCACATCGGCAGCGGTGTGCCGCTTGACCAGCTCGCCACTGATAGGCGAGTAGAGCTTGCCCACACGAGCCATCAAGACACGCAGGTAGTCGTCGATCTCTGAAGAGGTGCCGACGGTAGAGCGTGGATTGCGACTGATCACCCGCTGCTCGATAGCCACAGCTGGCGGGAGGTTCTTGATCTGGTCGCACTCAGGCTTCTTCATACGCATGAGAAACTGCCGTGCGTACGACGAGAGACTATCCACATAGCGGCGCTGCCCCTCAGCGTAGAGCGTGTCGAAGGCGAGCGAACTCTTGCCCGAGCCGCTCACGCCCGTGATGACGACCAGCTCCCCACGCGGTATGTCGAGGTCTATACCTTTGAGGTTGTTGACGCGGCAACCACGGATTATGATGTCATTGAGGGGACTCCTTTTCATAGCTACTCCTTTTATCAAAGCAAAGATACGAAATTAGAGGTTAGAGGTTAGAAGTTAGAGATTAGAGGAAGGTGCGGAGTGCTAGTGCCTCTAGTGGTCCTAGTGCCTCTAGGGTCTAATCTCTAACTTCTAATATCTAACCTCTAACTTCTACTCGTCACGAGATGCCACAGCTCACGCACCCAGAGGACGAGCGAGGAGCCGACGAAGATGATGACCCAGTCGATAAGCTTGAGTCCCGTCACGTTGAAGAACTGCTGTATCCCCGGCACCTCGACCATCGCTATCTGACCAATGAGGATGATCGCGACGATGGTGAGCAGTCCGCGGCACCCCTTGAAGTGAAGCGCACTGCGCCCCGTCTCGAAGGCGCGCGCATTGAAGAGGTAGAAGAAGTGCGTCATCACGAAGATGGTAAAGAGGAGCGTCTGCTCATACGCTGAGACGTGTCCCTTGGGGCCGAGCTGCATCGTGAGTAGGTCGGTCAGCTGCGTCACATCGGTGCGCTGGAAGATATAGAGCAGCACTAGGAGCATCGCAAAGAAGAAGCTCCCCACGCCAATAATCTCGCGCAGCATCGGCCTGTTGAGGATGAAAGCGTTGCGGTCTCGTGGCTTGTCTTTCATCACACTCTCAGAGGGTGGTAGCGAGGCAAGCGCCATGGCGGCAAAGGTGTCCATAATCAGATTAATCCAAAGCATCTGCGTGACGGTCAGCGGCGACTCGGTGCCCATGAAGGCGCCACAGAGAACGAGTAGACAGGCGGTCACATTGACGGTCAACTGGAAGAGGAGGAAGCGCTGAATGTTTTGATAAAGGGAGCGGCCCCACATGACCGCCTTGCCGATACTGCTAAAGGAGTTGTCGATGATCGTAATGTCCGAAGCCTCCTTGGCAACGCTCGTACCATCGCCCATGGAGAGCCCCACGTGTGCCGCACGCAGAGCCGGCGCATCGTTGGTGCCGTCGCCCGTGACAGCCACCACGTGACCATTGCTTTGGAGTGTCTCTACGAGTCGCTTCTTGTCCATCGGACGCGCTCGAGAGATGATCTTCAGTTCGTTGATACGTGCTAGTAGCTCTTCGTCAGAGAGCGCAGCAAAGTCCGGTCCCGTGATGACGCTATGCGCTCCATCTCGGCTGTCGTCCCACAGCCCGATCTGACGAGCTATCTCACGTGCCGTACCGGAGGTGTCGCCCGTGACCACTTTCACATCGATCCCCGCATTGATACACTCCTGCACCGCGGCGGGGACCTCCACGCGGACGGGGTCGGCAATGGCGACTACACCGATGAAGTGGAGCTTGCTGGCGGTCAATTGACCAGACTCAATCACCGAGTCACCCTCCTCAACTAGTTGGTAGGCGAAGCCGAGCGTACGCATGGCGCGACGCTGATACTCGGCCAACTGCTGCTCCAGCTCCTCACGGCTGACAGCAGACTCAGCGCATAGGTCGAAGACGATCTCGGGCGCTCCTTTAATATAGAGTACCCGCCGGCCTGGCAGCGAGGACGACTCAACGAGCGTCGCCATATATTTGCGCTCTGTGGAGAAGGGCACCTCAGCCACCGTCTCTGCCTCTTCTCGCAAAGAGCGGTAGTCTACGCCCTGACCGTGAAGCCATAGGAGCAGCGCACCCTCCGTCGGGTTGCCCAGCACCTGTGGATTGACGGGGTCGGAGAGATCGAGCGAAGCGGTTGAATTGACTGCAATGCCCTCGTGGAGTAGATCCTGCGGTGTGTCGCCGTAGAGCTTCATCTCGTCAACACTCATCTGGTTTTGCGTCAGTGTACCCGTCTTGTCGGTGCAGATGACAGTCGTTGCGCCCATTGTCTCGCAGGCGTGCATCTTACGCACCAAGTTGTTGGTTCGTAGCATGCGACGCATACTGTAGGCGAGACTCAGCGTCACCGCCATCGGCAAGCCCTCTGGCACCGCCACGACGATGAGCGTCACCGCAATCATCAAGGTCTGCAAGATGTAGGCAAAGAAAGGTGTCGCTTGCTCTAGAGAACCGAAGAGGTCGGTGCCATTGGCGACAAGGTAAGCGACGATACGCCCCACGACGATGAGGCCCGCGATGCCGTAGCTCACCCTCGTGACCCATCGGCTCAGACCATCGAGCTGTTCGCTGAGCGGAGTCTTAACGTCATCCGCGATTTGAACCGCTTCGAACACCTTGCCCTGCTCTGTCTTGTCGCCCACGGCGAGAACCTTGCAGATGCCGTGCCCCTCCATCACTTTGGTCCCTTTCATCACTTGATTGGTCGGATAGGTAGCACTCTTGTCAAACTCCTCTGGGTGAACGCTCTTGTTGCAGAATGGTTCGCCCGTGAGGGTCGATTCGTCCATCTGCAGCATCGTCGCTTCGAGTAGCTCGCAGTCTGCTGGCACCTCCTCGCCAGTGCCTAGGCGTACGATGTCACCCACGACCACCTCCCGGCGTGGCACCTGCGTTACGTTGCCATTGCGGATGAGCGTCACCAGCTCGTCGTCATGCACCTGATTGAGGATGGTGAACTCCTTGTCTGCCTGTAGCTCAAAGTAAAAGGCAAGCCCTGTGGCGAGCAAGATAGCTACGAAGATACCCACCGGCTCGAAGAAGACCTCAGAACCCTGTCCCAGCCTAAAGTACTCGTAGCAGGAGATGCCGATAGAGAGTCCGCCTGCAATCAGCAAGATGATGATGAGTGGGTCGGTAAACTTCTCCAAGAACTGCCGCCATAGCGGTGCTTTCTTAGGGGGTGTCAGGATATTTGCGCCATGCTTCTTGCGGCTCTCCAGGACCTGCGCATCCGTTAGTCCTGTATAGTGGTGTCTTTCTTCCATTAGTCAGTGTGTGTCTGACAAATTTACAAAAAAACTCGCCCCCCTAAGCTGTGTGCTTAGAGAGGCGAGGCTATTTGTTATGCTCGATGAGGGTTTACTTCAGCACCTCATCAAGGAGAGCGTCATCCACGAGGAAGGGGATGGTGATGTGGTAGAGGTCGGAGTGCTCCTCGTTGAACTCGCGAGAGGTAGACAGCGCATTCTCATTGCGAGCCCAGGCACGGCGAGCTACACCGCCCATCACGTCCCACGTCATAGCCTGACGGAGGATCTCGTCGACACGACGGCTACCATCGAGGACCATACCAAAGCCACCGTTGATCGCCTTACCGATACCGACGCCACCGCCGTTGTGTAGAGCGACGAGGCTCATACCACGAGCGCAGTTGCCCGCAAAGCACTGGACAGCCATGTCAGCCATGACGTTACTACCGTCACGGATGTTGGACGTCTCACGGAAGGGGCTATCCGTACCGCTCACATCGTGGTGGTCACGACCGATCATAATCGGGCCAACCTCGCCACGACGTACCATATCGTTGAACTTGAGGGCGATCTTCAGACGGCCCGCAGCATCCTGATAGAGGATACGCGCCTCGGTACCGACGACGAGCTGATTCTTCTCAGCGTCACGTATCCATATATAGTTGTCACGATCCTGCTCACGACGATCTGGGTCAATGCACTCCATAGCGGCGTGATCGGTCTTAATCAAATCTTCGTGGTCGTGGCTGAGGCATACCCAGCGGAAGGGACCATAGCCGTAGTCAAAGAGTTCAGGACCCATGATGTCCTCTACGTAGCTAGGCCAGATGAAGCCATCCTTGTCGTCTACGCCATTGCGAGAGATCTCCTGGATGCCAGCATCAAAGCAAGCCTTCATAAAGGCATTACCATAGTCAAAGAAGTAAGTGCCACGAGCCACCAAAGCCTTGATAGCCTCGTAGTGACGGTGCAGACCCTTGTCTACCTCCTGGCAGAAACGCTCTCTGTCGTGAGCGAGCAGGTCGGTGCGCTCCTCAAAGGTGAGCGACACAGGGCAGTAACCACCCTCGTAGACAGCGTGACAGCTCGTTTGGTCGGAGAGTAGGTCGATATGTACATTGTGCTCGACGCAGTACTCCAGCAGGTCTACCACATTACCATGGTAAGCGATAGAGCAAGGCTCACCAGCCTTCATACCCTCCTCAGCAAGCTTGAGCGCCTCGGGGATTGTCTGAGCGATGTGCTTGACCCAGCCCTGATTGTAGCGAGTCATAATGCGAGACATATCCACCTCAGCCGTGATCGAGGTAGCACCTGCGATGTCGGCAGCCTTAGGCTGTGCGCCACTCATACCACCTAGACCAGAGGAGATAAAGAGCTTGCCAGCGAGGTTGCCACCGCTCGGGATATGTAGCTGCTGACGACCAGCGTTGAGCAGCGTATTGAACGTACCGTGTACGATACCCTGCGGCCCGATGTACATCCAGCCACCAGCAGTCATCTGACCATAGTTGGCGACGCCCATCTGAGCAGCTATCTCCCAGTCCTTAATGTTGTCATAGAGACCGACCATCATCGAGTTGGTGATGATGACACGAGGTGCTGAGGGGTGCGAAGCGAAGAGACCCAGCGGGTGTCCGCTCTCGATGACGAGTGTCTGATCCTGTGTGAGCTCCTCGAGGTACTTGATGATGAGGCGATACTGGAGCCAGTTTTGGCACACCTGACCTGTCTCACCATAAGTGACCAGCTCGTAAGGGTAAAGTGCTACGGCGTGTGAGAGGTTATTGTGGATCATCACCTGAAAGGCCTTACCCTCGATACACTTACCCTTGTAGCTATCGATAGGACCAGCCTTGAGGTCACCCTCGGGACGATAGCGATAAGCGTAGATCTTACCACGCTCCTTGAGCTCCTTGAGGAACTCGGGTGCTAGCTCAGCGTGGAGCTCTTTAGGTACATAGCGCAGCGCATTCTGTAGTGCCACACGTGTCTGTGCAGGGGTCAAGCTGTAGCCCCTATCCGGTGCTCGACGGATGCCCTCCTCAAAGGTGGGGTACTTGGGCAGTGTAGCGTCGAGTGTAAACTTACAGGTTCTCTTCATATCTACTAGTTGTTGCTAACTAAATTTCGTATTGCACAAAGATACTAAAAAGTTGCCTACCACACATCAATCGGATATACAAACCTCAGAGCAGACGCACCATAAGACTGTTGCAAAAGTCAACAGCCTCACAATCTTGCTAGCAAGATTGTCCAAACTTTGCAGAGAGGATGAAGCGCAAGGCACTGAGGGTGAGGACTGAAGGGAGCAAACCTCCGTATGTGACCGAAGCCGAATCCCGAAGGCAACACAGCGATGCGCCTTGGTGCAACAGTCTCATTATAATCGCTCTGCCAGGAGCTACACATAGCGACCAGCGAAGCATCGATGAGGCTACTACATATATATAATGTGTTACCTCCGACCTCTAATTTCTAACCTCTAACTTCTAATCTCTAATTTCTAACCTCTAACCTCTAATCACCCTCCTTTCTCGAATATCCACGTGGAGAATCTCAAATCTCCACGTGGATATTTTTTATTTTCCACGTGGGCGTGATTCATTTCCTCCGAAGTTTCATTTGATTCCTCCGAAGAATTTTTTCTTCCCCACGTGGAAAATAAAAATTCTCCACGTGGAGATTTCAAAATATCCACGTGGAAATCCGTTTTCCTCGACATAATGCTGTGTCGATATGTAGTCGGGTCTAAATTATTGTAGCGAGCCTGTGTCAAATTTTCTCAAACAGAGCTGAGACATCATAAGACTATTGCAAAATTCAACAGTCTCATCATAATCGCTCTGTCAGAAGCTACAGATAGCGACCAGCGAGGAATAGATGAGGTTACTGTATTATAATGCGTCAGCCATGGGTAGTCGCCCGCGAGGTCCGTACGGTATTGCTTATTTTGTTACCTTTGCTCCTAGAGCGAGCGACAGCGAGTGACTCCCCCGTGAGGTGCTTGTTTCTGGCACTTGGGGAGCCCCCTAGTCGGTCGTCTCATATCATCGGTAGCACGATGCACTGTACAAATCTAACGACACAATAAAACTATGGCAACTTTATCACCCGAACTAATACAGCAAGCACAAGAACGAGCCAAGCAATGGCTCACCCCCGCCTTCGACAGTGAGACTCGTCAGCAAGTAGAGGCTCTCCTCGCAGCTGAGGACAAGACACCTCTCGTGGAGGCTTTCTACCAAGTACTAGAGTTTGGTACGGGCGGTCTCCGTGGCATCATGGGTGCTGGCACCAACCGCATGAATAAGTACACCGTCGGCATGGCGACGCAAGGACTGGCCAACTACCTCCTGCAATGCTTTGCTGGTGAAGAAATCGCCGTCGCTATCGGATACGACGGACGAAACAACAGCCCCTTCTTCGCACAGACGACCGCCGACGTGCTCACGGCAAACGGCATCAAAGTCTACCTCTACGATGCGCTCCGCCCTACCCCAATGGTCTCCTATGCGATCCGTCAGCTCGGCTGCAAGAGCGGCGTCATGGTGACCGCCTCGCACAATCCCAAGGAGTACAACGGCTATAAGGTCTTCTGGAGCGACGGTGCGCAGATTATCGCCCCCCACGACAAAGCTATCGTCAGCGAGGTGAAGAGCATCACGGACATTGACCAAGTAAAGTGGCAGGGCAATCCAGCACTCGTCGAGATGATCGGTGCCGAGATGGACGACCGCTTTATCCACGATGTGTGTGGTCTGTCACTCTCGCCTGAGTCGGTAGAGCGTCATCGTGATATGGGCATCGTCTACACCCCTATTCATGGTACCGGCGTGCGTATCGTACCTCGTACGCTAGAGGCTTTTGGCTTTAAGAACATCATACATGTGCCCGAGCAAGATGTCATCGACGGCAACTTCCCCACGGTCGTCTCACCGAACCCCGAGGAGCCAGCAGCGATGAAGCTGGCGATAGAGCGTGCCGAAGCAACAGGTGCTGATCTAGTCCTAGCAAGTGACCCTGACGGCGACCGCATCGGTGTCGCTGTACGTAACGAGCAGGGTGAGATGCACCTAATCAATGGTAACCAGATCTGCGCCCTCCTGACCTACTACACGATAGCACGTCGCAAGGAGCTGGGCGACCTGCGTCCCGATGACTTTGTGGTCAAGACCATTGTGACCACAGAGCTAATCCCCGCCATTGCCAAGGACTACGGAGTGGACTATATGGACTGTTACACAGGCTTCAAGTGGATCGCCAACGAGATTCGCGAGCAGGAGGGCAAGCGTCGCTACATAGGTGGTGGCGAGGAGAGCTACGGCTACCTCTGGGAGACTTTCGTACGAGACAAGAGTTCGGTGTCGGCTTGCTCTATCTTTGCAGAGCTGACGGCGTGGGCACTAGACAAGGGGCTGACGATTGACATGCTCCTGGAGAAGATTTACTACGAGCATGGCTACTTCCTCGAGCAGGGTGTCAGCGTGGTACGCAAGGGCATCAAGGGTGCTCAGGAGATAAGTCAGATGATGGTCGACTACCGCTCCAACCCGATGAAGGAACTGGCGGGCAGCCCCGTGGTGAAGATACTGGACTATCAGTCGCTCGAAGGCAAGTGTCTCAAGAGCGGTGAGACCTTCCCAATCAAGATGCCTGCAACCAGCAATGTACTACAGTACCACACAGCCGACGGAACGGTGCTCTCGATACGTCCCTCCGGTACGGAGCCTAAGATAAAGTACTACATAGGGGTCACCTACAAGCGCGGAGCCGATCCCGCTTGCGACCGCCCCGAGCAGCTACTCCGTGACCGCATCAAGGCGATTCGTGAGCAGCTAGGTATCTAAGAGCTGGTACACATTAATATATATGGTTACAGACGATATCTATCAGCTCATCTCTGAGCATCAGCTAGCTCCGGCGGTCAAGTTGCTAGGTGAGCAGATGCAGTCTCATGCACGTATCCCCGTGGAGCTACGTGACCGCTACTACTCGGCAAAGCGTGTCCTTGAGACGATGCTCCAATACCTAGAGTCGCCCATTCAAGACCCAGAGCTGGTGACAAACTACAGCTACCTGCTCCGGACGCTCTATGAGGTAACCGACGCTCTGCGAGACTCCGAGTGGCTAGCCCAGTCACCTAACTACGAGAAGCAGGCGAAGTACTACTCCTTACTACTGGACAACGGCGGACTCGCGATGGTAGTCGAGCAACTGACACTCCAGAGCAATCTCGCCACAGTAGATCGCCCACGCTACGATGAACTGGTCAAAAGGCTCACAATGGGGCTCCTCTACACACAGGAGTGGAGCAGCGAAGTGGCTTCCTCGCTCGACCAGCTGGACGACTATGTGCAGCAAGCTGCGCTCACGGCTGTAACGCTTGCCCTGCTACGCTCATGGCACTGGGGCAAGCTCTGCTGGCTCCTCGCTAAGCTCGTAGAGACACGAGGGGAGCAGCAGACGATGGTGCGCATTCGTGCCGTCGTCGGGACACTACTCGTCGGGGAGATATACAACAGTCGTCTGGCACTCTACGAGGAGCAGCTCCCCTACACGCTCCAGCAGATCGGCGAGGCTATCACCCTCGAGGAGTACGACATGATTTGGAGTCACCGCCTCCGTATGAAGTACACGCCACAAGTGGTGGAGTATGTTCAGAAACTCTTTGGACGCTTTAACAGCCCAGAGTTTCAGCAGCGCTTTCAAGAAATTATCTCTTCGACAGGAGACAGCTCCGAGCCAGCCACCTTCGAGAGCGTCTTCGGTGATGAGGAGGAGCTACTGCCTCTCGTAGATGATGTGCAGGAGGGGTACGAAGCGCTCAAGCGACTTGTGGCTCGCGGCTTCGATGTCAATGCCTTTGCGACTAGCTCGCTACTGCAGGGACCTTTCTTTGACGATGAGGCGCACTGGCTCGTCCCGTTTGACCTGCAGCACAGTTCGCTAGCGGCCGTCATGGCGCAGTTTAGCAATGAGTACCAGCTCGGCGAGGATCAGATTATGACGCTACTGCGAGAGTCCATCTTCCAGCAGGTAGACATAGACTTCTACGGCTCTATCTTTAGGATTAGCCAACTGCCTGGTCAGGTGCTACAAGGCATCTCGCAGGGAGTCTTAGCTATGGAGAATGTGATCAACCGCACCCCTTATGTCCGGCCTCAGGAGAGACGGTTGCTAGATGCGGAGGAGTACACAAAAGCACTGCAAGGATACATCTGCCAGCTAGCACGAATCTACACGTTCATCGGATCTAAGGTCGCAACGGAGACACCTTTTGAGATACGCTTCGGCAAGCTCAATCCCTTTGCTCAGCGACAGACGGAGGAACTATACGACAAGCATCTCGAGCTGCTGCGCGCTTACTGCGTACAGACTAAGGAATACGCTGGCGAGCAGGCCGCCATACAGTTTCAGATCATGCGCACCACAGAGCCAGAGGCTCGCGCCCAGCTCATGTACCGTCTCGCACAGACCTACTACGAGGAGCAGAAGTACATGCAGGCTTACTTCGTCATGCAGCAGGTACCTCCGCACCTACTCCCGGGCGAGACTAGTCCGCTCTTCATAGCGCAGGTGCTCTACCGTATGGAGCAAGTGGGACTTGCGATTACCCTATTGGAGAAAGTGCGCCAGCAGCAGTCAGAGTCCGATAAACCCTCGCTCGCTGTCTTGCGACGACTTGGCACACTCTATATGAAAGTACGGCTCTACGACAAGGCACTCCCGTTGCTGCTACAGTGCGAGTTTGAGGACGAGCATCCCGACACACTCTATCCGATGATTGCTTGGTGCCTGCTGATGACACAGAGATGGGATGAGGCAAAGGCATACGCCAGTCGCCCCGTCACTTCATACGACCAGCTGGACAGCGACTCACTTGAGCTGGGATACAAAGAGCTAACGCCACTCCTACCCGCTCTCTTGACACTCATCGGTGGAGACCTCCACGGCACGCTACAGGCTCTAGACAAGCTCCTCGCATCGACTGAGGAACCACAGCAGAAGAAGATCCTCTCCGTCTACGGCGAGTGTATGTATGACCTCCAGCAGCTGGGCGTACCGAGCCATCTACTCGAGTTAATCCAGACCTGGCTTCACCAGCGGATAAACACTTTCTAAGTTCATTCACACAGACCAAACTAGATACCTCATATTCATGACAAACATTCATCAGTTCGACTTCTCAGGCCTCCGCGCACTCGTTCGTGTAGACTTCAACGTACCCTTTGACGACGAGGGGCATATCACTGACGACACCCGTATGCGTGCTGCCCTGCCTACGCTACGCAAGATCCTATCCGATGGCGGCAGCGTCATCATCGCCACGCACCTCGGTCGCCCCAAGGGTCGTGATCCCAAGCTCTCTACCGCGCTCATCGTACCGCATCTCAAGGAGCTCACTCACGTACCGGTCATCCACTGCCCCGTGAGCCGTGGAGCTCAGGCGCAAGAGATGGCGCAGGCACTCCAGCCGGGCGAGATACTGGTACTAGAGAACGTCCGCTTCGAGGAGGAAGAGCAGGGCAAGCTCAACAACCCCGACCAGTACACCAATGAGGAGGAGCTCAAAGCGGCTAAGGCAGATCTCAAGGAGCGTCAGCGAGCTTACGCCAAGGAGATGGCTACACTAGCTGATGTCTACGTCAACGACGCTTTTGGCGCTGCGCACCGAGCACACGCCACGACGGCTCTCATCGCTCAGTACTTTGCCGCAGACAAGAAAATGTTTGGCATGCTCATGCTACAAGAGGTCGAGGCTGTGCAGCGTGTCCTACATGGTGCTAAGCACCCCTTTACCGCTATCTTAGGAGGCTCTAAGGTCTCCTCCAAGATTGACATCATCCTCAACCTGATGGACAAGGTGGACAACCTCATCATCGGGGGCGGCATGGCCTACACCTTTGTCAAGGCGCAGGGCGGCGAGATAGGTCGCTCCCTCTGTGAGGAAGACAAGATAGACGTAGCACGAGACATTATGGAGCGCGCTAAGGCTAAGGGCGTGCGACTCCTCCTACCCGTAGATACGGTCGCCACGTGCGACTTTGCCAACGACGCCCCTGCCGAGACCTACCCGACCAACCAGATTCCTGCCGACCGCATGGGTATGGACATCGGTGCTCAGGCTTGTGCCGACTACCGTGAGGTTATCCTGACCAGCAAGACGATTCTGTGGAATGGTCCTGCTGGCGTCTTTGAGTTTGACAACTTCGCTCGTGGCTCTGAGGCCATCGCTCAGGCAGTTGCCGAGGCTACACGACAGGGTGCCTACTCGCTCGTCGGTGGAGGGGATAGTGTCGCCTGCATCAACAAGCTCGGACTGGGCGACGAAGTATCTTACGTATCTACTGGTGGCGGTGCGCTCCTAGAGGCTATCGAGGGAAAAGCACTCCCCGGCATCGTAGCCATCGACCCGGACTATGGCAAGTAGTATGAGAGCTAGCTCATCCGCTACCCCACTCGTCTCGCTCGTTCGTATGACGCGGTGCGACCTCTGCAATGAGATGCACCAGAGTCATCTACCTACGCTCAGACAGCTCTACGAGGAGGCCTTCCCCCTCAGTGAGCGTCGCCCTTGGAGTGACCTAGAGCAGCTCATCGGAGCACAGGGTGCTTACCACTTCTTCCTCTTAGAGCATCCCGAGCTAGGGGTCGTAGGCTTCGTCACACTGTGGCGCTTTGACGACTTCTACTACGGCGAGCACTTTGCCATCTTGCCGCAGCTACGCAACCATCGCCTAGGCGAGCAGACGCTACAGACCATCCGAGAGTACATCGGGCATGCGCCACTCTACTTCGAGGTAGAGCCAGAGACACACTCAGAGATAGCAGGAAGACGCATCAACTACTACGAGCGCAACGGCTTCCACATCGTCAAGCGGGACTACCTACAGCCACCGTACCACCACGACGAGTCAGGCGTGCCGCTCTACATTATGTCGTCCGAGCAGGGCGAGAGGGACTTCATCGAGCGGGTCTGCCAGACGCTCGTAGAGCAGGTCTACCCGCACTTCTAGACACGACATCCACCATCAACGCAAGAGGAGACGGCCACACGAGTTGGTCGTCTCCTCTCGTATTTATAGGCAGTCGTTGCAGACGCTTACAATCTCCACGTGGAGATTGCTCGAAGCAGTGCGGTAGCATTTCGAACTGACTATCTCGGGCATTAAGGCCCGAGAAATCAGAACAGGTAGCCCCGATTCATCATATTTAGAAGCTAACAAGAGGTCCTTGCAGAGGCTTTTCGTTTTTGGTCTGCCTAGGACTTGCGCCATTGGGAAATTAGGCGTAACTTTGTGGTACATATCTGATAATCCTAATCATTAATTCATCAAAATGAAGACAAGTGAGATCATTGCCCAGCTAGAGGCAAAGCATCCAGGCGAGCCGGAGTTCATCCAGGCTGTCCGTGAGGTCCTCCTATCTATCGAGGACATCTACAACCAGCATCCAGAGTTTGAGAAGAACAAGATCGTCGAGCGCCTCGTCGAGCCCGACCGTATCTTCACCTTCCGTATCCCCTGGGTAGACGACAAGGGTGAGGTACAGATCAACCTCGGTTACCGCGTACAGTTCAACAACGCCATTGGCCCGTACAAGGGTGGTACACGTTTCCACCACACGGTGAACCTCTCTACCCTCAAGTTCCTCGGCTTCGAGCAGACCTTCAAGAACGCCCTCTCTACGCTTCCTATGGGTGGTGGCAAGGGTGGCTCTGACTTCTCTCCAAAGGGTAAGAGCGAGCGCGAGATCATGCGCTTCTGCCAGGCTTATGTCACAGAGCTCTACAAGTACATTGGCCCGGACATGGACATCCCCGCAGGCGACGTAGGTGTCGGCGGTCGCGAGGTAGGCTTTATGTACGGTATGTATAAGAAGCTCACCCGTGAGTGCACTGGGACCTTCACAGGTAAGGGTCATGAGTTCGGTGGATCACGCCTCCGTCCTGAGTCTACTGGCTACGGCGCTATCTATATGGTCAATGATATCTGCAAGCAGCACAACATCGACTTCAAGGGCAAGACGGTTGCTGTATCAGGCTTCGGTAACGTAGCTTGGGGTGCTACCATGAAGGCTACTGAGCTAGGTGCTAAGGTCGTCTGCATCTCTGGTCCTGATGGTTACATCTACGATGAGAACGGTGTCAGCACACAGGAGAAGTTTGACTACATGTGCGAGCTCCGCAACAGCGGTAACGATGTCGTAGAGCCATACGCTAAGAAGTTTGGCGCACAGTTCTTCGCAGGCAAGAAGCCCTGGGAGCACAAGGTTGACATCGCTCTTCCCTGCGCTATCCAGAACGAGCTCAACGGTGACGATGCTAAGAAGCTCGTCGAGAACGGTGTAACGATCGTTGCTGAGGTTTCTAACATGGGTTGTACAGCAGAGGCTGCTGAGTACTTCGTTGAGAAGCGCATCATCTTCGCTCCTGGTAAGGCAGTCAACTGCGGTGGTGTCTCTTGCTCTTGCCTCGAGATGTCACAGAACGCTGCTCACATCTACTGGTCTGAGGCTGAGGTAGACGAGCGTCTACATCAGATCATGAAGGACATCCACACTCAGTGCGTAGAGTACGGTAAGGAGCCAGACGGCTACATCAACTACGTCAAGGGTGCTAACATTGCCGGCTTCATGAAGGTCGCTAAGGCAATGGTTGGTCAGGGCGTCTGCTAAACAGATATACAGCACAATAGCCTAGCTACACACGTATGCGTGTCAGCTAGGCTATAGCTTATACCTTATTTGTTTGCCTTTTCATTCGAGAGGGTCGCTATTCACGCTGAGTGAGTAGCGACCCTCTCTCTTTCTCTCCTCTGTATCCAGACTGCCGTCTCCCCCCGACGGTCTGCTCGAGTGACGTGTGGCGCGTCTGCTGAGACTGTTGCAAAAGTCAACAGGCTCACAATCTTGCTTGCAAGATTGTCTAGACTTTGCAGAAAGGATGAAGCGCAAGGCGCTGAGGGTGAGGTCTGAAGGGAGCATACCTCCGTATGTGACCGAAGCCGAATCCCGAAAGCAACACAGCGATTCGCCTTTATGCAACAGTCTCCTGCTGGGACGGTCACTCCCCACTTACCTCCTCTCGCCGTCCCCTCCGGGAGAAACCACCTCTAGATATAGGCTAACTATCAGTACCACTAGGATGAAACAAAAGTTTCACCCTACTAGAAACTAAAGTTTCTTCCCTATGAAACTGGAGTTTCACCCTACTAGAAACAAAAGTTTCACCCCTATGAAACTGGAGTTTCTTCCCTATGAAACAAAAGTTTCTTCCCTATGAAACTGGAGTTTCACCCGGGAGAAACTATTCGCAGTCCTGCATAGCTGAGTAGCTCGTCTAGGAGGAAGCCGTCAGAATATACCTGCATATAGGTACATCTCCGAGCAGGCGAGTACCTAGTAGCTAGTAATTTCGCATCAGAATGAGATTAGCAACTGGAAGATATCTTACCTTTGCCCCTCCAAACAGAGACAGTCAAGCAAACATATCATCCATAATAAAATATAATCTATGCAGTACAGTAAACTACCTATCAGGGCGATGAGCGCACTCCTTGCGACTCTCTGCTCGTTGTCTATGGCGGTGGCTATGCCGACAGCTGACCTCTCGGCTGAGCGCACGCAGCCAACCGTATCAACCCATGCCGACGCGCACATCACGGGGCACGTGGTGGATGCGACGACCGGTAAGCACATAGCTGGTGCGACCATCATCATACAGCAATACAATGTCTCGGTCACGACAGATGCTTCGGGGCATTACTCCTTTAGAAATCAGAAGCCGGGCAAGCTAACCCTGACGATGCTCGCTGATGGCTATCTGACGCAGGTCAAAGAGGTTACGCTAAAGAAAGGAGAGACACTAGAGGTCAACTTTGAGGCGGTCCTCGATGAGACGCAGCTCGAAGAGGTAGTCGTCACGGCCAATCGCCAACGGACGCTGCGCCGCTACGCTCCTACGCTGGTCTCGGTAATCGACAGCAAAAGCTTTCAGCTCAACAATGCGGTCAACCTCGCGGGTGGTCTCTCCTTCAAGCCAGGTATCCGTGTCGAGAATGACTGCCAGAACTGCGGCTTCAACCAGGTGCGTATCAACGGGCTCGACGGTCGCTATTCGCAGATTCTGATCGATAGCCGTCCAGTCTTCTCCTCACTGGCTGGTGTCTACGGGCTCGAGCAGCTGCCCGCCAATATGATTGACCGTGTGGAGGTCGTACGTGGTGGTGGATCGGCTCTCTACGGCTCGTCCGCTATCGCTGGTGTGGTCAATGTGATTACCAAGGAGCCTACGACAAATAGCTTCTCACTGAGCGAAAACCTTTCGCTCATCGGTGGTAAGAAGCCTGACAATACGATTGCTTTCAACGGTACTATCCTCAGCCCCGACCGTGAGATGGGGGCTATGATTTTCGGGCAGCATCGTACACGTACTGGCTGGGATGCCAATGGCGATGGCTTCTCCGAGCTAGGACAGCTCGATAGCCGTGCACTCGGTACGCAGCTCTTCTTCCGTCTCAATCCTTACAACAAAATCACTGCTGAGATCCACTCCATCCAGGAGAAGCGCCGTGGCGGTGACCACTTCGAGCGCCCTGAGCACGTAGTCGCTGTAGCTGAGAGTGCTAATCACTCCATCCTAAGCGGTAACCTGCGCTACGACATGCACTCGGCAGACTACAAGCACAATCTGCAGCTCTACGCCTCTGGTCAGCGTATCGTACGCAACAGCTACTATGGCGGTATCGATGAGGACAAGGTGGCTTCGGAGGGACACCCTACACCTAAGGAGGCGTACGGAGATAACTACGGCTTGACCCACGGCAATGTGGCGATGGGCGGTGCTCAGTACTCCTACAAGACGGATCGTCTCTTCTTCATGCCTGGCAACATACTCGTCGGCGCTGAGTATCTCTACGACCATCTGCACGACCAGATGCCTATCCTAAGGTATCAGAAGTTGCCCGACGGGACACCACGGGCGGAGGACCTCGACCAGCGCATCCACAACTTTAGCCAGATTGCTCAGATAGAGTGGACGAACAAAACCTTTACGCTCCTCCTCGGTGGGCGTCTCGACGAGCACTCCTCGATAAGAAATGACAAGGGAGCCCTCAAGCCTATCTTCACACCTCGTGCTACGGTACGCTACAATCCATTTACCTGGATGAACCTCCGCGCTTCGTATGCACAGGGCTTCCGCGCTCCTCAGACCTTCGACGAGGACCTACACGTCGGTATCGTATCGGGTGAGGCGCAGAAGGTCATCAATGAGAAGGGCCTCAAGCCGGAGTACAGCCACAGCTTCAACCTAAGCAACGATATGTACTTCTCTCACGGAGCTATGCAGGCTAACCTCCTCCTCGAGGGCTTCTTCACACGTCTCCAGGGTGCCTTCAATACGCGCCCACTAGAGGAGCGCGACGGCTTCATTCTCTACGAGCGTTACAACGCTTCGGACGCTTCGGTCTACGGAGCCAATATCGAGGGTAAGATTGCCTACAAGCGCTTTACCGTACAGGCGGGCTTTACCATTGCCAAGAGCCTTTGGGACAATGCTGAGAGTACGGGTGTGGAACGTTCACTCATACAGGGAGAGGATGCTCAAAAGCCGAGAGAGATTAACACACTTGAGAACAATGGCCCGAAGACAGCTGACGGCTTCCTCAAGGATGGTGACGGCAACTTTGTCAATACGGAGCTCATGAGCCGCGAATTCATGCGGACGCCTATGACTTACGGTTACCTAACGCTAACCTACAACCCCGTATCCACGCTCAACTTAACCGCCACGTGCAACTACACGGGTAGCATGCTAGCTCCTCACATCATCGAGTACGGTGCTGAGAGTGCGGTCATAGACCGTGACCTCGTCGCTGCTGGTCAGCGTGAGGCGGGCGCAGCTGATGCGAGCGAGACGGCTCCTAAGTGGGGACGTATCGAGAAGACTCCCGCCTTCTTTGACCTAGGGGCTCGTATCTCTTACGACTTCGACATCTTTACCTCGTCATCTCTGCAGCTCTTCGTAGGAGCCAACAACCTGACGAATGCTTTCCAGAAGGACTTCGACCTCGGTGGTGGACGTGACAGCGCCTACATCTACGGGCCCACGCAGCCACGCACGGTCTACATGGGTATGACGATGAAGTTCTAAGCTCTGCTAGACTACGTCGCACTCCTGCCCTCCAGCAGGCATGCTCAGCTCTATAGGACAAGTCGACAGTCCTCACAATTGACTAGAGACCCCTGAGCTGACCGAGCCCAGCCCCCCACCAGCCGATCAAGCTTGTGGGGGGCTATCTGTATCAGGGCTGACGCATTATGAGACTCTTGCAACAATCTCATAATATGTCCCCCCTGCCCTCTAATATCTAATATCTAACCTCTAACCTCTAATTACCCTCCTTTTTCGAATATCCACGTGGGAAATCTCAAATCTCCACGTGGATATTTTTTATTTTCCACGTGGGCGTCATTCATTTCCTCCGAAGTTTCATTTGATTCCTCCGAAGAATTTTTTCTTCCCCACGTGGAAAATAAAAATTCTCCACCTGGATATTTCGAAATATCCACGTGGAAATCAGTTTTTCCCGATACAGCGCCGTTTTGGTATGTATCCAGTTCTAAATTATTGTAGCGACCCAACCTCCAGTCGGAGGGCGTGCGTCCCCACTGCGTCTCTGTCCCCCACTGTGTCCTGTAGGGACGCTCGGTCTGAGCGTCCGTTGTCGAACCAACTTGACGCAGTAACCTTTAACGGGGACGGACGCTCAGACCGAGCGTCCCTACAGTAGTCGTTTCGGCGAGTCCGTTGTATCAAAGCGAGAGGGTTAACTCGTTGTAGGGGCGGACCTGCGTGTCCGCCCACAGGTCATACTGCGCTCCAACGAGAACGGGCGGACCTGCGTGTCCGCCTACAGGTCATACTGCGCTCCAACGAGAACGGGCGGACACAGAGGTCCGCCCCTACAAAGGACTACACATCGAGGGTTCTAACCTCTAATCTCCCCCTCTAATCTCTAATCTCCTCCCCCCTCCGACCGCGCTTATAAAAAAGGGACCTCGTGAGAGGTCCGACGCATCGTAGCCGTCGGTCGGAGGGACAAAGCCCCGAACGACCGATGGTGGCAATATGGTAACGATTTATCGACCCCTTGTGGGTCGGACCAGATAAGGGCAACAGCGCCAGTCCGACCTCTCGCAAGGGGGGGGGGCGCTTGTTTCAGGTGGCTTCTCTACCCCGCAGTCGTTCGGGGCGTTGCCCCTCCGACTGGGGGCTACGAAGCGTCCGACCGCAAGCGGTCGTGTGAGACTATTGACTTTTACAACAGTCTCATTGTATATAATGCGTCAGCCCTGCCCAATGCTAGACTCGTGTAGTACGAATGTTTGTAGTATTTTTGTAATGTCAATGAGAAATAGAATCGATGAAGCAAGAAACAGTACAATTGGCGGTAACGCCTGAAGAAAAAGAACTGATAGAGAGCTTGAGAAACTATAACCGTTCCTATCCTAACGGCTATCCCGAGCTACTATGGGACTTACAGTAACTCTTTGACTCAATGGTACGACAGCCATACGAGTAGCACACACCCCAATCTACCTAGTTGCTGGAGAGGGGGGAGAACATCTATCAATACTATAGTCTTATGGAAACAATAATCACAACGCCAGAACTCATCACTGATATGAAAAAGAAAATGCAAGGGATACTACAAGCAATCTCTTGGAGAGACTTTGCAAACACTTACTTCCATCGCTCCTCTTCGTGGTTTTACCACAAGATGGATGGCATCGATGGAAATGGCAATCAGGGGGGCTTTAACCAAGAGGAAGCCTCGCAGATGCGAGATGCACTCCTAGATCTAAGCGAGCGCATCAGACAAGCAGCCGAAAGCATATAGGCGAGGTCTCATCGTCCCTTATTGACAGAAGTCGCTCTAGCCTATGGAGCGCACATCAGCCTCCACCAGCCGACCAGCCAGTGGGGGCTGTTTTGCATTCGCATCTCACAATCGAGGTAGAGAGAAGAGCGAGCAGATGATAGAGCCAGTCGCTAACAGCCAACAGCTAACCTTGGCTTCGCTTCAGATATTTGAGTACCTTTGCATAATTACTGTATGATGCCCTTTGTATAGTCTTTGATACGGACTAGGTGGGGGCGCATACTGTTGCTTGACTTCTTTTAGTTGTACCCATAGCACATTCTGCACGTTTCACTGCTAAGATTCACGCTCGCCTATGTCGCATCACACACCCCATCCTCGACGCAGATCGCTACTCCCATCCTCTAGGATTATTGCCATCGTCTGTATAGCCTTGCCACTCTTCTTGCTGGGCTCTATTGCTCTCCTTGAGGTGGGTAAGTGCCATCTCGAGCAGTCGGTACGTGAGGAGATGACCTTCACCGTCCTACTAGACCCTGAGACAACCGCTCAGGATAGTGTACGACTGATGCAGCAGGTGAGCCGAGCACCATACATCAAGGATGTGACCTACATAACGCCCGCCGAGGCTGCACGACAGCTCGAAGAGGAGATAGGCGAAGACCCCGTGGCGGTACTCGGCTTCAACCCCCTACAGCCCTCGCTAGAGGTGCATCTCAAGTCACAGTACGCCGTGGCAGATAGCTTGAAGCAGATAGAGAGCGACTTCGCCTCGTGGGGCAATGTGCAGATGATGAGCTACCGAGGTGACATGCTTCAGATGATTGATGAGAATATGCAGCATCTCTCGACAATCCTCCTGATCGTCTCGCTAATCCTGCTGGTCATTGCCATCATACAGGTCAACAGTATGACCCACATTATGATCTACAGCCGGCGCTTCCTAATCCGCTCCATGACGCTACTGGGTGCTAAGCCGAGCTTGATCCGTAAGCCCTTTACCACCTATAGTATCTTCAATGGTCTGTGGGGAGGCTTGCTAGCGGTCTGTATGCTACTAGGCACGCTCTGCTATATGACGCAACGCAATCCGCTACTCCTCGAGAGTTATCTCAGCTATGGCGAGGTGGCGATCATCCTCGGAGGGATCATCTGCCTAGGCATCTTGCTCTCGTGGATCACCGCCTCGATATCGACGAGCAAGTACATTCGTATGGATGGCGGACGTATCGTCATGGCTTAGTCATTATCTCATACATCACAACTCATATATTATTATGGTATTTGGCAAGAAGAACTATATCCTCCTAGCGGTCTCCGTCGGGATTATCATACTGGGATTCCTCTTGATGTCGGGGGGAGGTAGTGCAGACAGTTCAGAGTTTACGGCTGACATCTTTAGCACACGTCGCATCGTTGTAGCACCTATCGTCACGCTGGTCGGCTTCCTCCTAATCATCTATGCTATTATGGCTAAGCCCAAGAGCTCCAACAAAAGCAAAGACAAGGATAGCGGCACGACGCCACAAAACAAGTAACCCTCTTGTGCCGAAACGCTTAAGATGACGCTACTCGAATCCATTATTCTAGCCATCGTAGAGGGCTTGACGGAGTTCCTCCCAGTCAGCTCTACGGGGCATATGATTCTTACGCAGGGGGCTCTCGGTATGGAGAGTACTCCTTTCCTACGTGCCTTTACGGTGATGATCCAGTTTGGTGCGATTCTCTCGGTCGTGGTGCTGTACTACAAGCGATTCTTCACCTTTCGTGTGGAGGAGGGCGCACGACAGCTCCCGCAGCGGTGGCAGTGGGTCGGACGCTTCTCCTTTTATATCAAGCTCCTCGTCGGCCTCATCCCTGCAGCAGTCATCGGACTACTACTGGAGGAGCAGATAGACAAGCTCCTAGACAATGTCTACGTAGTCGCCACGATGCTTTTCTTGGGTGGCATCTTTATGCTATTCATCGACCGCATTTGGCCTGCTACAAAACAGACGGTAGAGCGTCCGTCGTATCGCAATGCTTTCGTCATCGGTTGCTTTCAGACCATCGCTATGATTCCAGGCGTGTCACGCTCTATGGCGACAATCGTGGGAGGACTGCAGCAGCGACTCACGAGACGCGCAGCGACCGAGTTCTCCTTCTTTCTAGCAGTCCCGACGATGCTCGGCGCTACCCTACTCAAGGGGTACAAGCTCCTCTCCGATCCCGTCTCTAGTCAGATGCTCCAGGAGAACTGGATACAACTACTCGTGGGTAACGTAGTTGCTTTCGTAGTAGCACTACTGGCGATTAGGTTCTTTATCAACTATGTGACCCGCTACGGCTTCAAGCTCTTTGGCTACTACCGTATCGTGGTCGGTCTACTGGTACTCATCCTACTACTCTGCGGGGTGCCTCTAGCAATGCACTAAGATGAATCAGGAAGTCTCCTCCAAGCTCTACACGCCTGCCGACCTGCAGGCTCATCGCCCCCTGACGCTACGTACGGGAGCGATCATCCCCTTGGACAAGCCGTTGGGGTGGACCTCCTTTGACGTGGTCAATAAGGTACGCATCATGGTGCGCAAGGTGACTGGTGTCAAGCGCATCAAGGTGGGACACGCTGGGACGCTCGACCCGCAGGCGACGGGCGTGCTGGTGCTCTGCACAGGACGTGCCACGAAGCTCATCGAGCAGCTGATGGACCACGACAAGGAGTACCGCGCCACGCTACAGCTCGGAGCCACCACACCCTCTTTCGACAGCGAGCACGAGATTGATGCGACCTATCCCTACGAACATATCACGGAGAAGATGGTGCGGAGTGCCTTGCACCAGTTCACGGGCGAGATCGACCAGCGACCTCCCACCTTCTCAGCAGTCAAGGTAGGTGGCATACGCGCCTACGACCTAGCCCGTCAGGGACAGGAGGTAGAGCTAGCACACAAGCGCATCACCATTCACGAGCTGGAGCTACTCAGCTTCACGCCCCCCACCCTACAGCTACGCATCGTCTGTAGCAGAGGTACCTACATTCGTTCGTTGGCACGCGACCTCGGCACAGCTCTCGACTCGGGAGCTTATCTCACCCAGCTGGTGCGGACACGCTCTGGCGAGGTGTCACAAGCGGACTGCTTTAGCCTCGATCAGCTAGACGAACTACTCGCCCTAACACCCGACGAGGAGAAGCTCTCCTGACCCACCCCCCTACTATACTCCCCCTACCCCATTAGAAACAGAATCCAATATGCGACATAAAGCGAAGCTTTCACACTTTGACTACAAGCTCCCCGAGGAGCTCATTGCTCAGTACCCGACCACCTTCAGAGATCAGTCTCGGTTGATGGTACTGCACCGCACAGACGGCTCTATCGAGCATAAGAACTTTGTGGACATCCTCGACTACTTTGGCGAGAAGGACACCTTTGTATTCAACGACACGAAGGTTTTCCCCGCCAGACTCTATGGTCTGAAGGAGAAGAACCAGGCGAAGATCGAGGTCTTCCTCCTGCGTGAGCTCAACGAGTCCCTGCGGCTATGGGATGTCCTCGTAGACCCAGCTCGCAAGATCCGCATCGGCAACAAGCTCGAGTTTGGCGAGGAGGGCGGTGCCCCCGTGTTGGTCGCTGAGGTTATCGACAACACCATCTCGCGAGGTCGTATCTTGCGTTTTCTCTACGACGGCACTCACGATGACTTTCTCAAGGATTTATACAGTCTAGGCGAGGCTCCACTGCCCGAGGAGATCAAGCGGCCCGCTGAGCCTAGCGACCTAGAGCGTTATCAGAGTGTTTTTGCGAAGCATATCGGCGCCGTCTGCGCACCCGCAGCGAGCCTGCACTTCAGCGACATTATCCTGCACAAGCTACGTCTGCAGGGGTGCAACCTCGCTTTCCTTACACTGCACCACAACCTCTCTAGCTATCAGGAGATCGAGGTAGAGGCGATCAGCAAGTATAAGGTGGAGAACGAAGAGATGTACATTCCCATCGAGTGCTGCGACATCGTCAACCAAGCACGCGACGACAATGCGCAGATAGTGGCTGTCGGAGCTACCGTCATGCGAGCTCTCGAGACGGGCGTCAGCACAGACGGCTACCTCAAGGAGTTCAGCGGCTGGACCAACGAATTCATCTACCCGCCTTACCACATTCACCTACCGACCGCTATGCTGACCAACTTCAATGCGCCAAAGAGTATCAACCTCATGTGCGCTGCCACCATGGGGGGTGAGAAAAATGTGATGAATGCGATGAATGTAGCGGTCAAGGAGAAGTACCGCTTCGGCTGCTACGGGGATGCGCTCCTCATTATGGACTAATCTGTCCCGCTAAGCCTCGCTTACTTCCGCTCCTATGCCTACTGCTTACATAGCCCTCGGTAGCAACCTTGACGATCCTCGTCACCAGTTGCTAGAGGCGATCAGACGGATGCGCCTTCGTGGGCTCCGAGTCTACAGCATAGCCCCCTTTGTGGAGACGCGCCCCGTGGGCTTCGCTTCGGAGCATCTCTTCCTCAATAGCGTCGTGGCCGTTCACACGACAGCCACGCCAGCAGAGCTTTTGGCACAGCTTCAGGCTATCGAGCGTGAGATGGGGCGGCAGCACAAGTCGCACGACGGCATCTACTCCGACCGAGTCATAGACCTAGACATCCTGCTCTACGACCAGTGTGTCGTGACCACGCCTGAGCTCACCATCCCGCATCCTCGTATGTGTGAGCGCGCCTTCGTCCTGCAGCCACTCAGCTACATAGCACCTGAGCTCACCATCCCCACAATGGGAGCCACCGTGGCTCAGCTACTAGCCGCCCTGCCCGCATGATACACGATTTAAGCGACACAATCTGCGCACCGGCCACCGCACTAGGCGGAGGGCTTGCCGTCATACGCATTTCAGGGAGCCTAGCCCCGCAGATCGCCGAAAGGTTGCTGGGCAAAAGGCTCGCACCTCGTGAAGCTACAACCTCTGGACTACGCATCGACGGGCAACTCATAGACCTCGTCGTAGCCACCTACTTTGCCGCACCACATTCCTACACCGGCGAAGAGGTCGTCGAGCTCTCCTGCCACGCCTCCCCCTACATCGTCCGCTCCATACTAGAGTGGATATCTCAGCAGAAAGGGTGCCGTATGGCCGAACCAGGCGAATTTACCCGTCGTGCCTTGGCGCATGGTAAGCTAGACCTAGCCGAGGCGGAGGCGGTCGCTGACCTCATCGCTGCGACCACTGCCACACAGCACAAGATGGCTATGGAGCAGCATACCGGCAGGCTCAGTCATCTGCTCAACGAGCTGCGGGCGACGCTCCTACGCTTCGCCGGTCTCCTCGAGCTGGAGCTAGACTTTAGCGAAGAGGATGTAGCCTTTGCCGACCGCTCCACTTTAGTTGAGACGCTAGCCACCATACAGCACCAGCTCCGACTGCTCACGCAAAGCTTCGCCACAGGGCAAGAGCTCCAGCAAGGCATCCCGACCGCTATCATTGGCGCACCCAATGTGGGCAAGAGCAGCCTCCTCAACGCTCTCCTCCAGCACGAGCGAGCCATCGTCAGCGACATCCCTGGCACCACCCGCGACACTGTCGAGGGGCGACTAACCATCCGCGGTTCGCTCTTCCGACTCATCGACACCGCCGGCCTGCGCCAGACGACCGACCTCGTAGAGCAACTGGGCATCGAGCGGAGCTACCAGCAGATATCCTCCGCACGGCTCATCCTCTGGGTCATCGCTCCGCCCCTCCCCACATGGAGCGAGCTAGAGACACAACTCGGTGAACTCCTGCCACTCACCTCCCCCGATAGTACCCTTATGCTTCTGCTCAACAAGCGAGACCTACTCACCGAGAGCGAGGTCACGGACTGGCTCAGCCACTGCTCCGAAGAGCTACAGCGCATCACGGACAAACGGCACACCACCCCTCCGCTAGCCATCTCAGCACGAGCCGCTGAGGGCATCGAAGCCCTCGAAGAGCTTATGGTCACCACTGCCCAGCCCCTTCACAGCGATGAAGAGACCGTGATGCTCTACAACCTGCGCCACTACGAGGCACTCACCAAGGCAAGTCGCGCCTTAGAGTTGGTCTCCGAGGGGCTCCACAACGGCTTGACCAGCGACCTCATCACCCCCTATCTCCGTGAGGCGATCGAAGAGATTGGCCTCGTCACAGGCGCCTCCATCACCTCCGACGAGGTGCTCGGCTTCATCTTCTCCCACTTCTGCATCGGCAAGTAGTATGGGCCAGGGACGCATCGCAGAGGAGCAGCAGGTTATTCGGCAGATGATACGGCTCTACTGCAGGAAGAAAGAGGGAAATGAAACGCTCTGCGACAGTTGTCGTGAGCTACTCGAGTACGCCACACGGCGACTAGAACGTTGCCACTACGGCGCAGCAAAGCCCACCTGCCGCAAATGCCCCATACACTGCTACCGACCCGACATGAAAGCCCGCATTCAGGCGGTGATGCGCTGGGCTGGTCCACGTATGCTCTTCCATCACCCCCTCGCCGCCGTCAAGCACCTCCTCCGCGAGCTCTAGTCCCCCCCCATACAAGGTTACAGGAGAGTGTTGCAAAAGTCAACAGTCTCTCTCGGAGCGGGTCCAGTGGGATGGCTCCCCTGCGCCCATCACACAGCTAGGGTGAGGAGCAGCATTTGCGCTAGATTTCTTACCTTTGTCTCCGAAGAGTGTCGTAGGGCAATTGCTCTCCCGACTTAAGACTTAACTACATCATGAGGTATTCGCTCAGGTTATTCATCACGCTACTTCTAGTGACGCTGGCTCTCCCGATGGGCTTGTCAGCGCAGCAGAAGACGTACACGGTCGTGATCGACGCGGGTCACGGCGGACATGATGCAGGTGCCTGCGCTTTCGGCCGCAAGGAGAAGGACATCAATCTGGCGGTAGCGCTCTTGACGCGCAAGTACATTGAGCAGGCGCACCCAGAGATTAAGGTCTATATGACCCGATCGACCGATGTCTTCGTGGGGCTACAACAGCGAGCGAACTTTGCCAATAAGAAGAAGGCTGACCTCTTCATCAGCATCCATACCAACTCGGCTTCGAGTGCCAAAGCCTCTGGCACGGAAACCTATGTACTCGGTTTGCGCCGTGCTAATGACAATCTAGAGGTGTCCAAGCGTGAGAACCAGGTAATCCTCCTCGAGAAGGACTACAAAGAGACTTACGAGGGCTTTGACCCCAATAGTACGGAGAGCTACATCATCTTTGAGTTTATGCAAAACGTCCACCTCACGGCCAGCATCAATGTGGCAAGCGAGGTGCAGAAGTCCTTTGTCAAGCTGGGACGAGGCAATCGCAGTGTGCGCCAAGGACCCTTCCTCGTGATACGAGAGACGGCTATGCCGAGCATCCTCATAGAGCTAGGCTTCATCACAAACAAGGCGGAGTCGGACTACCTCGCTAGTGAGAGTGGTCGCAAGGAGCTGGCACAAGGCATCGCCGATGGCTTCTCTAGGTACTATGAGAAGTATGTACGAGCTACCAGCTCTCAACAGCGGAAGCAACAAAAGACCACATCTGACGAAGAGTCCACAACTCAGTCCAGTACCACGACCTCAGCGAGTGAGGAGTATTACCGCATACAGATTGCCTCTTCACGCCAACCGCTCAAGACGAGTGACCCTTACTTTCGCAACGCAAAGGATGTACAGTGTGAGCAGCGCGGCAAGCTCTACCTCTACACGGCCGAGCAGTGCAGCACGCTTAGTGAGGCGCGCCAGGCGCAGCAGCGACTTGCTAAGAGCTACCCAGACTGCTACATCGTGCGCTACCGCAAGGGCGTAAGAGACAAAGAAATATACTAAGAGACACAGCTGCACTATGCCACAGAAAAGACTCACACGACAGACCGTCAAGATAGGGTTCTTCACCCTCTTAGCGATCGGTATCCTCTACTTAGGGATCACTTACCTCAAGGGGCTCTCTATATCCGCTCGCTCGAAGACCTACTATGTCGCTATGAATGATGTGACGGGGATTAATGTAGCAACACGAGTCTTCGTCAACGGATACAAGGTGGGCTCCGTACGGAAGATGGACTACGACTACCGCAACAATGGCGAGACAATTCTCACCCTTACACTAGACCCTGACATCAAATTGCCAAAGGGTACGCAAGTGCAGGTCACTCAGACGCTCTTTAGTGGAGCACTGGTCAACCTTATCCTCCCCGAGGTAGAGACAGGGGTCTACCTGAATGCCAAGGACACCATACCTATGTCCACGCGTGCATCTGCTAAGAGCTTGGAGCAGCTACAAGACGAGTTCGTACCGCGTCTCTCCACCACGCTCAGCCGTATGGATAGCGTCTTACTACAAGCCAATGCGATCCTCTCGAATCCTAACATAGAGCCGACGCTCGCCGATGTGCGTCAGTCGGCACAGCATATCAACGCTTCGTCGGCGCAGCTACAGCAGTCGCTCCGTTCGCTCCCCACCATTATGGGGCGCATAGACGACACCTCGGCAGATGTGGCAAACTTTGCCTCTCGACTTGACTCGCTACAGCTACAAGAGACGGTAGCCAATCTAGAGAGTACCTCGCGTGAGCTCAAGAGCTTTACCCAAAGGCTCAACCAGTCCGATGGCACCGTCGGGCGCCTCCTCAACGAGGATGGGCTCTACAACCGCATCGACAGCGTCACGACCAGTCTCGATGCGCTCATCCGAGACATCAAGGCAAACCCGAAGAAGTATGTCAAGCTCTCGCTCTTCTAACCGCAAACCTCTATGACACGCAATAAAAAGAAACCGCTCAACTGGCTCGATAAGACCCTCTTCGTCCTGATGCTCCTTGTCATCGTAGGGATGATCGTAGCACTCTCTGTCGCTGACGGAGCTAAGCTCTACGTTCTCCTCGGGGGTGGAGGCTTGCTCGTCCTTAACCTGCTCTTCGTCCTCTACTTCGCACGGCGCAACAGACTATAAGCGAGTTGGAACCATTAAGATGCTCTGGAGACTCTTCATCACATTCGTTCGCATCGGGGGCTTTACCTTCGGTGGGGGCTACGCTATGCTTTCGCTCATACAGCACGACGTCGTGGAGAAGAACCACTGGATGACCAACGAGGAGTTCATCGACCTCTTTGCCGTGTCGCAGTCGCTGCCGGGGGTCTTTGCGGTGAATATGTCCATCTTCATAGGCTATCGCCTGAAGGGCTATCTGGGAGCGGTGACTTGTGCTATTGGTGCGACCTTGCCCTCCTTTATCATCATCTTGATTTTGGCGATGTTTTATCAAGAGGTCAATGACAACGTCTGGGTACAGCGGGTTATGTACGGCATACGCCCTGCGGTCGTGGCGATGATTGCGATCCCCGTCATCACCACCTGGCGTGCGATGAAAGGCACCTGGCGCATGGTCTGGATACCAATTCTGTCGGCTCTGCTGGTCTGGCTTATGGGCGTGTCGCCCGTCTGGATCATCCTCGGCTCTGCCCTCGGAGGGATTATCTATAGTGTTATGAGAAGGGATTAGGACGGCAAGACAATGATATACTTACAGCTCTTTTGGGTCTATATTCAGATCGGTCTCTTCGGCTTCGGGGGAGGCTATGCGATGCTTTCGCTCATCCAAAACGAAGTGGTCTACAAGTATGGCTGGCTCACAAATCAGCAGTTCACCGACATCGTAGCCGTTAGCCAAGTGACCCCAGGACCCATCGGGATAAATAGTGCTACCTACATTGGCTACACCGTCACGGGTGGCAATATCCTCGGTTCGCTCCTCGCAACGACCGCCGTGATGCTTCCCTCCTTCGTACTCTGCCTCATCATCTCCCGAAGCTTCCAAGCTTTTAGAAACAATCGCTATGTCGATGCTGCCTTCCTCGGCATACGTCCCGCCAGTGTCGGACTCATAGCGGCCGCCGCGCTGATGCTGATGATACAGCCGGGGCTCTGGACGCTCCTCACGCTCCCCGCTGGCACGCCGATCACGGTGGATAATATCATCGTCACGGAGAACTTCATCGACTACCGTAGCTTCATCATCTTTGCCGTAACGGGACTCGCTCTGTACAAGAAGTGGGTTCATCCCATCCTGCTCATTGTCCTCGCGGGCATTGCTGGTGTTTTGCTCTATTCGCTATGATTGCTCCCCGACTCCATCCCCTCGCGGGCAAGCGAGCTGCTTTCTACACGCTGGGCTGTCGGCTCAACTATGCCGAGACCTCAACCATCGCGCGCCAGCTAGCGACCGTGGGCGTGGAGCGCATCTCTGACGAGCACCACCACACGATGGAGGTGGTCCCCGATATCTGCATCGTCAACAGTTGCTCGGTGACCGACACGGCGGACAAGAAGTGCCGCAGTCTCATCAACCGTCTGCACCGTGAGTACCCAGAGGCACTCATTGTCGTGACTGGTTGCTATGCCCAGCTACAAGGCGACCAGATTGCTCAGATGCCTGGCGTGGATCTCGTCGTCGGCTCGGGACGTAAAAGCGAAATCGTCTCGCTCCTCACCGAGCTGTCCCAAAAGCGCAACCAGCCGAAAGCAGCTACGCCCCACGTCACCGTCCGCCGAGAGCTCCAACACTTCGAGCCGAGCGTCTCTTCGGACGACCGTACGCGCCACTTCCTCAAGGTCCAGGACGGCTGCAACTACTACTGCACCTACTGCACCATACCCGCCGCACGAGGCGTCAGTCGCAACGGATCCATCGCCTCACTGGTGGCGCAGGCGGAGCGTGTCGCTGAGCTGGGTGGCAGGGAAATCATCTTGACAGGCGTCAACATCGGAGACTTCGGACGCACCACAGGCGAAACGCTCCTAGAGCTACTCCACCGACTGACGCAAGTCGCAGGCATCGCCCGCTACCGCATCGGCTCCATCGAGCCAGAGCTACTGACCCCAGAGATCATCCAATTCGTCGCTGAGACGGCGCAGTTTATGCCGCACTTCCACATCCCCCTCCAGTCAGGCTCCGACCAGGTGCTGCGCCTGATGCGGCGGCACTACGACACGGCGCTCTTTGCAGAGCGACTCAAGCTCATCTATGAGCTGATTCCCGATGCTTTCGTCGGTATTGATGTCATTGCAGGTATGCGGGGCGAAATGCCCGAGCATCACGCCGAGACGTTGGCTTTCCTCCAAGCGCAACCGTGGAGCCAGTTGCACGTCTTCCCCTATAGCGAGCGCAAAGGCACCAAAGCTCTGGAGATTAAGCCCGCTGTACCCGCAGCCGAAAAGAAGCTCCGCACGAAGGAGCTCCTCGCGCTCTCTAGCGAGCGGCACAACGCTTTCTGCGCTCCCTTCGCTGGCTCCGTTCGCCCCGTCCTCTGGGAGGAGACACGCCACGGCGAGATGATGGAGGGCTTTACCGACAACTATATACGTGTCGCCCAGCCGTACGACCCCGAGCTCGTCGGAGCCATCACCCCCGCACGGCTAGCGCACTGGAGCGTGCGGCGACAAACCTTCAGCACCAAGCCATAAGCCGACCTATGAACCGTCCCGACCTAGCCATCGTCGTCCTCAACTGGAACGGGCGCAAGCTCCTCGAAGAGTACATCCCGCCCCTCGTGGCGCACACACCGCCTGAGATGGCCGACCTCGTGGTCATAGACAACGGTTCGACAGATGACTCACTCGCTTACCTGCAGGAGGCTTTCCCGCAGGTCAATCTCGTTCGTCTATCCGAAAACTACGGCTTCGCAGGGGGCTACAACCGAGGGCTTCGCCAGCTCGACTACTCTTATTATTGTCTCCTCAATAGCGACGTACGTGTCTCGCCCCACTGGTGCGACCGTCCGCTAGCTTTGCTGAGGAAAGGTCTCGCTGCCGTACAACCCAAGCTACGCAGTGACCGCCAGCCCGAAGCCTTTGAGTACGCCGGCGCTGCTGGTGGTGAGCTGGACCGCTGGGGCTATCCCTTCTGTCGGGGTCGTCTCTTCGACACCGTCGAGCTAGATCATGGGCAGTATGACGAGGAGTGCGAGATACTCTGGGCGACAGGCGCCTGCTACTTCGTCAGTAGCGAGACGTTCTGGAGGGTAGGAGGCTTTGACGAGAGCTTCTTCGCTCACATGGAGGAGATAGACCTATCGTGGCGGCTCTGGCTTGCAGGCGGTCGTATTCTTTACACTCCCGACAGCATTGTCTACCATCTGGGAGGAGCTACGCTCGAGATGGGTAGCCCGAGGAAGAGCTATCTCAACTTTCGCAACAACCTCCGCATGCTCTACAAGAACCTCCCCACACGGCATGCCCACAGGCGCCTCCTCCTCTGTCGCCTCCCGCTAGACCTGCTCGCCGCTTTCACCTTCCTCGTCAAGGGGCAGCCCCGACACGCCACAGCCGTACTACGAGCCGTGAGAGACTTCTACCGCACCCGTCGCCAGCTCGCCCTCTCCGCCGATCAGCCCTGGTACCAGCCCACAGCGACCCCGCCCATAGCGCACTACTCGCTCCTCTGGCAGTACCACCTCCGTCGTCGGCGCACCTACGACCAGCTCCCCTCGTGAGCCTCCTACTTTAAGACTGTTGACTTTTGCAACAGTTTCACTTTAAGAAGACAAAGTAAACCGCTAGGACAAGGCAAGCAAAAGCAGCTAAATGGTTCCACTGCAACGGCTCCCCACGGAAGAAAATCACCGAGAAGAGCGTAAAGACCGTAATCGACACCACCTCTTGGATCACCTTGAGCTGCATCAAGCTGAAGGCACCGCCGTTGCCGACATAGCCGTAGCGATTGGCCGGAATCTGAAAGGAGTACTCAAAGAGCGCCAAGCACCAGCTCAGCAAGATAACCAGATAGAGTGGCGTGTGGTCGGTGATGACCCGCATCTGCTCCAGCTTGATGTGCCCGTACCAAGCGAAAGTCATAAAGACGTTAGAGACAACCAGTAGAGCGACCGTTAACCAAGGATTCATAGATAAATCTGTAGATAAGACATTACGAGACTGTTGCAAAAGTCTCATTACGGAGTGCAAAGTTAGCAAGCTTATCGCACTCTGTGCCTAGTCAAGCAGCAAGTGTGACCGAGTTCGTAGTGCAAAGCCCACCATCACTACCCGGCGTATCGCGCTGTCTTCGTAGCACATACGAGTTCCAAAAACAGTTCCCCTTTTGGAACTTTTTAGTTCCAAGGCAGGAACTTTTCGGTTCCAAGGGAGGAACTTTTCAGTTCCAACGGAGGAACTATTAGGGGGAAGGGCATTAGGGAGAGGATTGCGGGTAAGCAAATGGAAATGAGAGCGATTCGCACGACATCTCAGTGGTTTGCACTGCGAGGTAAAGTGCAAAAGAGATGGATTTGAGTAGAAGTTCCGTCACCAAATCGTTAGCCCATTCTCCGAATGGTAAGGAAGAGGTAGGAGTAGGTAACTGACGGAAGAGTATTCAGTAAGTGAACTCTCCGCAATTGTGGTGCTGTTTTGAGCCGTATGAGATGGAGTTAGAGACTGCTCGCAACCTCTTGGCATTCCCATTGCAGGATGAAGGGGCAGAACTAAGCCGAAGGATGTTCCTTTTTTCGGTCTTTACAGGCTTGGCATTTGTTGATTTACGAGGGCTACGAGCTTCGCAAATTGAGACGAACAGCGAGGGGAAGCGGTATATTCGCAAGGCAAGACAGAAAACGGAGGTGGAGAGTTTACTCCCCTTGCATCCGATAGCGGAGCAGATACTCGCTCTTTACACGAAAGAGCAGAGCAGAGGGGACTACAAGATATTCCCCGATACAATGAGTGACTGGAAGCTACTCCGTCATCTCAAAGCCGTAGGGCTGGCTTGTGGCATCCGTACTCCGTTGACTTGGCACTGTGCAAGACATACGTTTGGCACGCTAACGCTAGAGGCTGGTGTGCCTATCGAGAGCATCGCTAAGATGATGGGGCATTCGTCTATTGCCAGCACGCAAATCTATGCCCAAGTCACCGACCAGAAGATTGCAAAGGATATGGACAGATTGACAAAAAAAACAGCTGTCAAAGACTTCCTCTTTCTCACAAGAAAGATAGACATAGATAATAATATAGTCAATGATCCTTTTTGTAAAGGACCATTGACTATACCATCATTGGGAGACCTTTGCACAGAGGTCTCGGTCAGCTTTGAAAAGTTATTTAAAGCTGTATTTGGAATACACATCCGTGTCAGACTCTCTATGATATAGAGCCTTACAATCGTCTATGATATCCTCTGTACCAAATCCGTGAATGGCTCGGCCCATTAAGAACGAGACCGTATAGTCGTTCCAGTCTTTGCCTAATGACGATGCTTTCACCGCTCCTTCATTGAGGTACTTCCACATTTCCGCTTCACTGATGTATTGCAACCAATAACACCATTTTGCCAAGCTCACCAGTCGGCATACGTCCCAAGCATACGTGGAGGTTGTGGTCCGGACTTGAGCCAAATCCGTTTTTAGCCCGTCTGCTATCAAAGTCTGCAACTCAATAAGTTCCTCGGAAGAACCTCTTTGAGCAAGGACTTCGTCCAATTCCGTACTCCGCTCTAAATTAAGCAGAGCGTTTAGCGTCTCTAGAGCATCTTCCCGACCATTAATGCTCCATTGTTTTTGAAGCCCGGTCTTGTATTCATTCATATTATCATCGGTGATAATACTAAGGATGTCCTCACTGCGATAACAAGACAAGATGGCTCCAAATACCAGTAACCTTTTCTTTTCCTCGGTGAGCGGTGTTTGAGGATGAGAAGCCAAAAAGGCTTTCAGGTTTTTCTTAGCAAAGATCCGAGACACGATTTCAAACACGATAAAAGCAATAATCAAGACAGCGACTATTGCCACGATGATTTTCCAGATCATACAAGTATTATTCTAAAGTTAAACATAAGTCTATTATATCATATTTCCTACTTATCCACATGCTTCCCCATCATTTCTTCTACAGAAAGACAGAACCCGATCTCTTGGTAGATTTCAAGTAATAGGTCTTCGTTTAAAGATGTTTTCCCGCTAAGGCGAAGAAATCCTTTTGGCATATTGGAGGCATAATAAAATGTATCTCCGCTAAAGGAGAGCATCAAGTCATGAGTAAAGGAACAACGAAGAGCGGTAAGTTTCTTCATCATTGCCGGGGTCAAAATCATACGGGCTTCTACCTCGTCATCGGCATATACGGTAAAGAGACGTTCAAACTCGGGGTCTTCCAAATAAACAAACTTTGCTTTATGTCTCTCCCTCAGTTTTTGTATCGTCAGAGCGAAGTAGCCCAACTTATCCTCCAAATGGTCGGGAAGCAGCATAACAAATCCCCTGCAAGTTCTTGGAAGACGGCAGTAACCAAACATTCCCCTAAAGCTGAACATCGTGCTCTCTACTTGTGCGCCCCACATCGGACTGAAAATCGCCCGACAGAGGAGCCTAAAGGATCTCCATGGTTTAGTATTCTGTTCATTTGTTGCCGTTACTCCTATATCGGCTATTGTCAATGCTTGATGCTGATTTGGGAAACTCAATGCACCGTAACTTGCCACTTGCAGAGTACCCTCCGACCTATTTGGGGTTCCGAATAGTCTGCTTGCCCGAATATCGGACACCTTTACTTCTTTTGTCGGAGAATAATTTGCATCCGGAAATAGCTGGTTGATAATTTGCCCCATTACTTTTTCCTCTTTCTGCTTCAGTACATTTAGGCATAAAGAGAACAGCGTATTGAGGACCACAAAGGCGACAAAGAATATGACGACATACGTTGCCGTTATTTGTGAGGTTTCATAATTGCCCGCATCAACGATATACCTTCCGAATATAGTGAATGCAAGCCAAAGCAGAGCCAAAGGGTAAACGGAATAAATGAGAAGCCTAACAATCTTACGCCACATGGCTATGTGGGTTAGTTGCCCTCTCATTTGTTGAGCGACAATCTTGAAGTCAATCAAGTGGTCTTCTTTCATAAATTATCCGAAAATCTCCTTGATATGAATGTCTCCCAATTCACTTTCAGGAATTTGTATCAATGCTTCTTTCCCAAGATGTTTTCTTGAAGCGATGTATGAAGACGGGAACATTTCTACGGCATTGTTGTAATCCGTTACGGTTGCGTTATAAGTTCGGCGTATAGCCTGCAATTCGTTCTCCATATCCGTTATCTGATATTGGAGATAGACAAACTGCTCATTGGCTTTGAGATCCGGATTACTCTCAACAACGGCCTTAACTTGTTTGAGAAGAGCGGAGATTTCTGTCCCGTCCTTGATTTGTTCTGCTTCGGGGGCTCCGTCTGCTCGAGACCTTAGTTCGGCTATGCGGGTAAGGATTTCATTTTCGTGTCCCATATACGCTTTAAGAGATGCCACCAAATTGGGTATAAGGTCATTTCTCTGCTTGAGTGCCACACAAATGCCACTCCGGCATTGTTCCACCCTGTTTTTCTTGGCAATGAGATTATTAGAGGTGATTATACCCCAAATCAGTATAAGCACAGCTATTGCGATCAGGACACTCCCGGCAATTATTGATGCAGTCATACAAATTCGCTTGTCTCAATGATTATTTCTTAGTACTCTTGTCGTCTTCATAGTGGCGTCGTACTCTTTCCATACCCCCGAACGTTCTCCATCGGCATACTGTCCCTCTACAACCAAAATCGGATTTCCGTTGCGCAAAACTTCTTCTTTGTACGCCCCATGTAGCACGCCCATGCGATAAGTTCGTGTGACTTTGCTTTCAACGCCATCTCCCTGTTTCGTGAGTTTCCACTCGACCCCGTCTTTCTTCCCATTCACCCAACGGGTCTCAAGTATTTGAGCACCGTTTTGGCTGTCATACCGCTTCTCAAAGCCGTTTTCCACACTTTCCTGGTATTCTTTCTCCAAATCCAAACGACCGTCTTTGAAATAGGTTTTTACACAGCCATCGATTTTGCCCTTCTTCATAGGGGTAATCTTGCTGACAGTTTTGCCGTCTTGGTAGTACTCCGTGAACACCCCATTTCTTTTCCCCTGATCATACGCTCCCGTTTCTCTCAGTACACCATCCCGATAGCGGTGGTACTTGCCATCCATCAGTCCGTTAGAAAAGGAAATAGTCTCTTCGTCAAGCCCCCGCTTGATACGCCACTCTCCCTGCAAGGGTTTTCGGCTGTCCTTTTCGAAATAAACTGTCGTATTGTTTTCGCCCGATAGGGGTAAGAGTTCATCGCTTAGAATCACCTTTTGAGCCGATACCGAAAGGCTCAGCAACAGCGAGAAGAAAAAGAGAATATATCGATTCATATTATAATAGAATGCCCAATTATTTAATTGGTTACTTTTGCTTCATTGCCTGTTTAATAAACGTGAAACTATGTGCTTCGCTTCCTTTGTCCTTTGTTGCTTTAAGTTTCTCTGCTCTCGAGCATATAAGAAAATATCCTGCCTCTTTTATCAAGAGGCAAGAGCATACACAGATACTCAATGGCAAAGATAGAGTTTTTTTGCGATACTCTGACCAAAACAATGGATAAAAACAAAGACCTACATCATTACCGATGAAGGTTTCTATTGACATAGTTCTCACTCAGTATTCTGTTTATGTCTGAGAGCCGATAGAGGATTTTCCCTGCGATTTGGGTGTAAGGGATAATGTTTTTATCCCGATAGTCTTGCAGGGTGCGAGGGGAAAGGAACAGTCTCTCGCAAACCTCCCGTCCTGTGAGGTAGATTTCACCTTCAAAAAGAGGACGATAAGTTTGAGCGATACTTCTCACTCGATTCGTCAAACCTTTAATGCCAGAGATGAGTTGCTTCATCTCTGGTGTTTCTTTATTGAGACTGTTGCATAAAGGCGAATCGCTGTGTTGCTTTCGGGATTCGGCTTCGGTCACATACGGAGGTATGCTCCCTTCAGACCTCACCCTCAGCGTCTTGCGCTTCATCCTTTCTGCAAAGTCTAGACAATCTTGCAAGCAAGATTGTGAGACTGTAGACTTTTGCAACAGTCTCTTATTGATAGTTTCGTACTCCATAGTTGTTAGCCTTTACGAGTGTTAGAGTTAGCGAGGAGAGCTTCCACATCCTCGCGCTTGTAATAGCATTTATGTCCGATTTGGATAAAGGGCAGCACAGACGAGTCCCGATAGTGCTGCAATGTTCGCTTACTGATGTTCAGTATTCGGCATACATCCCCATTGAAGAGCGTTGCAATTCTCTCGGCTAAAGAGTATCTTTGTCGTAGTGTAAACAGAACTCTAAATACTATGGCAACTATATACGACTTCACCGCCCTAACCTCCGAGGGCAAGGAGCTAGACTTGGCCGACCTGCGTGGCAAGGTCATCCTCATCGTCAATACCGCGAGTAAGTGCGGCTACACGCCTCAGCTGGCTGGGCTCGAGGAGCTACACAAGCAGTACCACGACAAGGGACTCGTCCTGCTCGGCTTCCCCTGCAATCAGTTTGGCGGACAGGACCCCGGCACCGACGAGGAGATACGCAACTTCTGTCAGGTCAATTATGGCGTTACCTTCCAAATCATGCAGAAGGTAGAGGTCAACGGACCCAACGCCCACCCGCTCTTTAACTTTCTCAAGGAGGAGACGAGCCAAGACTCAGACCTGCCGGTCAAGCCGATACGGTGGAACTTCAACAAGTTCCTCATCTCCCGTGACGGCACCGACATAACCCGCTATGGATCGGCTAAGCTCCCGAAGAACTTAGCTAAGGATATCGAAGCACTTCTCTAATCCACGACTAAAGCTATGTTTGACTCTTCCATCTACTTCTGGCTCACCGCTGGGCTACTTCTCCTACTCGTTGAGCTACTCACGCCAGGCTTCGTCGTGGCCTGCTTTGGCATAGGAGCTTTGCTAGCAATCCTGCCGGCAGCCCTCGGTGCCTCCGCCACTTGGCAGGTGCTGACCTTTTGCATTGGGTCTATCCTCGCCCTCCTGCTCCTGCGCCCTATGGTTCGTCGCCTCAGTCGCAACAAGGAGACCGCCCGCACGGGCATTGAGGCACTCTACGGGCGCACGGCTCGTGTCACCGAGTGCATCGACGCTAGTCGGGAGACGGGTCGCGTTGCCGTGGACGGGGACAACTGGCGCGCCCGCACGGTGGCACCCGACATGGTCATCCCCCGTGGCGAGATGGTTCGCATCGTCAGCAACGACAGCATCGTTATGATTGTCGAGCCTATCACACAAACAACTGAATAACAACTAAAACACTACAAATATATGGAAGCATCCCTCATCGTATTGGGCGTACTCGTCCTCCTAGTCATCTACATCATCGCCAAGGGGCTGGTCATCGTTCAGCAGTCCGAGACGATGATCGTGGAGCGTCTCGGACGCTATCTCAAGACCCTCCCTTCGGGTATCAACCTGATCATTCCTTTCATTGATAAGCCACGTCCTATGGTTTGGCGTATCACAGCTTCATCCAGCAAGGGTGGCACGCTCGTGCGCTTCATCAATACCGACCGCATCGACCTACGAGAGAATGTCTACGACTTCGCCCGTCAGAGCGTCATCACCCGTGACAACGTCGTCACGGAGATTAACGCAGTCCTTTACTTCCAGATCGTCGAGCCACTCAAAGCGGTCTACGAGATCTCCAATCTGCCCGTAGCTATCGAGATGCTCACACAGACTTCGCTACGTAACGTGATTGGCGAGATGGACCTCGACGAGACGCTCACCAGCCGTGACACGATCAATAACAAGCTACGAGACATCCTAGACGAAGCAACCAATAAGTGGGGAGTCAAGGTGAACCGCGTGGAGCTACAAGACATCAACCCGCCCCGAGACATACGCGATGCGATGGAAAAGCAGATGCGTGCCGAGCGTGACAAGCGTGCTCAGGTACTCACCGCTGAGGGTCAGAAGGAGGCTATGATTCGTGAGTCTGAGGGTCGTATGACTGAGTCGGTCAACCATGCCGAGGGTGAGAAGAAAGCGCAGATCCTCGCTGCCGAGGCTGACGCTCGCGCTACCATCCTTCGTGCCGAGGCTGAGGCAGAGGCCATCGAGCGCATAACCACAGCTGTCGCCAGCACGGGCAGCAATCCTACGCAGTACCTCATAGCGATGCGCTATCTAGACACACTCGAGAAGATTGGTCGCAACGGCTCCGACAAGACGCTCTTCCTCCCCTACGAGGCTACGGGCATCCTCTCCGCCCTCGGTGGCATCAAGGAGGTCTCTGCCAGCGAGGTAGGCAACCTCCTCACCAAGGTCGGCAAGCACTAATCCCTCCTTGGCACAGTATGCCATAGAGGCCTAGCAAACTCACACGAAGCGTATGAGCAAGATCTCGATACGATTTTTCAATGACCGAGAGGTGCGAGCCGTTTGGGACGAGACTGAGTCTAAATGGTGGTTCTCTGTGTTGGACATCATAGGAGTGCTCAACGACCAAGACGATTACAACAAAAACAGGAACTACTGGAAGTATCTCAAGACGAAACTCAAAAGGGAGGAAAGTGAAGTGGTTAGTGCCACTAACCAGTTGAAACTCCTCGCTCCCGATGGGAAGAAGCGACTAACGGACACCCTCGATGACAAAGGAGTCGTGGCTCTCGCACAGAGCTTTCCCAATGATCGGGCTATGCGCTTCGTGAAGTGGTTTGTGGGAGGAGAGGAAACTATTGATGGGCGCAGTCGCTCCAAAGCGTATGCCCTTTTTGAGAGCAACCTCTTAGACAGTATCGAAGTGGGTACGGTGCAAGGACTGCAACAGATACATGCCTATCTATTCGGTGGACTTTACGACTTTGCAGGACAAATCAGGCAAGTCAATATTGCCAAAGGAGGCTTTCAGTTTGCCATGGCTCAGTACCTACCTAACACCCTTACTAGTATAGAGCAAATGCCAGAGCAGACATGGGAGCAGATCATTGATAAGTATGTGGAGATGAATATCGCTCATCCTTTTAGGGAAGGGAATGGGCGTGCCACACGTATTTGGCTCGACTTAATGCTCAAGAAGCAACTTGGGCTGTGTGTGGACTGGAGCCAAGTGGATAAATATACTTATCTCGAAGCTATGAGAGCCAGTGTGGCAGATGCCACAAGCTTGAAATGTCTACTACACGCTGCACTTACGGATAAGGTAAACGATAGAGAAACTTTTATGAAGGGGATCGACTACTCGTATTATTACGAGCAAGAAGACTGAGCCTCAAAAGATAAAGATTGACGACTATGAAGTGTTGTCGCAGGAACGGACGCACAGGACGTGTAACCCTTTGTAGGGACGCACGGTCTGTGCGTCCGTTGTATCAAAGCGAGACGACTCCTGTAGGGACGCACGGTAGTGTCCAGCCGGAGTGCGTCCGTTGTATCAAGGCAATACGAGTAAAGAACACCCACACTATGAGCAACACAAAGCCGATAGCCCACGTAAGGGCTCTAGAGGATGGCTCCTACGAGACGCAGCCCCTCTTAGACCATCTACACGGAGTGGCGGAGCTGGCGCAGAGCTACGCTGAGCGCATCACAGATTATCCAGAGCTTGGCGAGATTGGTTACCTGCTGGGACTCCTGCACGACTTGGGCAAGTACCAGGAGGGCTTCCAGCGCTACATACGTCAGCAGTCTGGTTTAGACCCAACGCTCAACGGGTGGCGCACCCCGCACAGCCCTGCAGGAGCACGCTACGCCTACGAATTAAAGCAAGTGGGCGGTAATCAGCAACTACTCAAGATACTCTCGCTCTGCATCGGTGCGCACCACCGAGGACTCTACAATGCTTCTGAGTGGAAAGGACAAGTTGTGGACTCTAGTGATACTAAGCGAGCAGTGGCAAACCTAGTTAGGGGACTCCAACCTGAGGCGAGCCAGCTAGAAGAGCTTCTGCACAAAGCCTCGCTGGACAAGGTTGCTACGGCGTGGAACAAGCTTGACGAGGAAGACTACCAGCTTCTGATTCGGATGCTTTTCTCCTGTTTGGTAGACGCCGACTTCCTCGACACAGAGCGGTTTATGTCTCCCGACAAGAGCCTTGCACGTCAGAGTGCTAAGGCTTCGCTAGAGCAGATGCGCGCACAGCTAGAGGAGTATGTGTCACACTTCAACCGTGCGGGGCGGATCAATGAGGCGCGAGCAGCCTTCCTCGACCAATGTCGCAACCATGGGCGCACGGCTAAGCGCAAGATTTATTCGCTCACGCTCCCCACAGGTGCCGGCAAGACGGTCTCCTCGATGATGTGGGCTCTGGAGCATGCCATAGCGCAGGGGTGTGAGCGCATCATCTACGTCATCCCCTATACCTCGATCATAACCCAGACGGCGCAAACCTTTAGGGATATCTTTGGGGCGGATCAAGTGCTGGAGCATCACTCTGATGTGGATGCCAAGGAGCGAGCTGACGAAGCTATGGAGTACACCAAGCTCATGACGGAAAACTGGGATGTGCCACTCATCGTGACAACCAACGTGCAGTTCTTCGAGTCGCTCTACGCTCATCGTGTGAGTCGCTGTCGCAAGCTACACAACATTTGCAACTCGGTCGTTGTCTTTGACGAGGTGCAGATGTTTCCCCCTCGGCTACTCAACCCGATCCTGCGTGTGGTGGAGAGCCTCCACTACGCCTTTCGTGTGGAGCCTCTCTTCTGTACCGCCACGCTACCAGTATTTGACAAAGACATCTTATCAGACAGCAAGCGAATCGGTCATGAGTTCTTCTTCCTCGAGGAACCCATTCAGGAGGTTGTACCTTATGATGCCAAGCTTTTCGCGCCCTTTGACAAGGTTCGCTACCATTGGGATCTACTTAAGCTCTCTACGGAGGAGCTGGCCGAGCGGTTGACCGAGCACGAGGGCTTCCTCTGTATCGTGAATAGTCGCAACGATGCAGCCCGTCTCTATACCGCTCTGAAAGCTCAAGACAAGTCGGGAGAGGGGCTGATACATCTCTCACGGAGGATGTGCTCGGCACACATTCAGGAGCGCATAGAGGAGATACACCGTCGCCTGAAGGCTGGAGAGCCTGTGCGTGTCGTCAGCACGCAGCTGGTCGAGGCTGGTGTAGACCTAGACTTCCCCGTGGTATACCGAGCGATGGCGGGGCTAGACTCGGTCATGCAGGCCGCTGGACGGTGCAACCGTGAGGGACGTATGGCAGAGCCTGGCGAGGTCTACATCTTTCGCCTTGATGAAACAGTCAGCCTAGGTGAAATGAGCTGGGCGCAAGGTGCTCTGGAAGACCTCCTTGACAGACTAGCTGAGCAGGGAGCTCCACATAGAGCCGAGATTGAGCGTTACTACAAGGCGTTCTATAATGATGTCGATTGCTTCGACAACAAGAAAGATAAGAGGGTCTCCCCTCTGCTTTGGGATGTGGATGACGAGCGGTGTGAGGAGCTACGCTTCGACTATGAGACGGCGAGCGAGAACTTTAGATATATAGAGAATCAGGATACCCCGATCGTCATTCCCTACGGCGATGAGGGGAAAGCGATCATCAAGAAGCTCCAAAGCAACCTTCCGCTGACACGACAGGAGTACCGACAAATGAATCGTCTTACCGTTGGACTAAAACAAAAAGATTGTTTAACTTTGAGGGGAAGCATCTCAGTAAACGATAGCGGCATCGCTTATTTGACCGATGATAAGCTCTACAGCACGAAGACTGGGATACAGATAATCGATCAGACATCAACATTCATGACAGCATAAATATATGAAAGAGTATATAGATAAGGAGTACTGCCTGCGTGTGCGTGGTCCCTTCGCCTGCTTCACACGCCCCGAGATGAAGGTGGAGCGTGTCAGCTATGACGTGATCACGCCCAGTGCAGCGCGAGCCATCTTTCAGGCGATCTACTGGAAGCCCGCCATACGCTGGGAAATCACAAAGATAGAGGTGCTAGCCCCAATCAAGCGGTTTACCATCAAGCGAAACGAGGTGGCCTCTATTATGAGCAAAGGGAGCACAGGCATAAACATCTCAGAGGATCGTAGACAGCGTGCCTCCTACATCTTACGTGACGTGGACTATCGGATCTATGCTAAGATGGTCTACATCCCCGTGAGGAACCGCTCAGCTAGTTGTCAGAAGCACTACAACGAGGAGTACAGCGAAGCCGAGCGTAAAGCGGAGAACCCTAGAAAGTACCAAGAGATATTCGAGCGCAGAGCAAAAGCTGGGCAATGCTTCACGATGCCTTACCTAGGGTGCCGTGAGTTCACCTGCGCCTTTGAGTATGTAGACCTAGAGCATGGGGAGACATCACTAGAGCCCAAACCTATCCCTGAGAGCCGAGACCTGAGCATCATGCTCTACGACATGGACTTCGAGCGGGATAGGAAGAATCCCCCCGCTATGTTTTATCATGCGCAGATGACCGATGGCGTCATCCTCGTCCCCCCAATGGATAGTAATGAGATACTGAGATGATCCTACAAGCACTATACAACTACTACGAGGCGATGCGCAAGGCACATCGTATAGCGACCCCTGGACTAGAGGTCAAGCCCATTCGCTGGGTTATCGTGATTCGCGAAGATGGCACCTTCATTCGACTAAAAGACCTCAAAGATCCAAGTGACAAGAAGAGCAAGGGGCAGGACTATCTAGTTCCAGCTGGACTAAAGCGTAGCGGTAAGTGCCCACCTGCACAACCCTTTTGGGACAATCGCAAGTATATCCTAGGGTATGAGGAGAGTGCCGAGGGGGTGTCACCCTGCACGGACCGACTAGCGGACTTCAAGCGAGTCATGGCCGAGATCGCTGAACTGTATCCAGACAATTCCAGCTTTCAGGCGGTCTGTCGCTTCTACGAACACTATCGCGGAGCCGATACACCCCTGTCCGAGGAGGCGCACACCGAGCGCATCTTAGCGTCAGACTGGATGACCTTCCAGCTACAAGGTGATACGGAGCTTCTAGCTACACAAGAAGATGCACATGATTATGCCGCTCAAGCCTACAATACAGAGGAAAACCTTGGGCGATGCCTCATAACGGGTGAGGAGAAGCCCCTAGCAGCCTTTCACGCCCGTATTGTAGCTCCTGGCTCTCAGGCGGGTGCCACGATAGCTAGCTTCAACGACCCAGCCTACCTTTCCTATGGCAAGAAGCAGGGCGAGAATGCGCCGATCTCCAAGTACGCCTCCTTTGCTCATACCACGGCTCTCAATGACTTGCTCCGCAATGAGCAGACACGCTATACGCTCGGAGACATAAGCTATGTCTTTTGGAATTCGGATCTTGACGATCCTAGTATCAACGAGACCTTTCGTACCGTAATCTTCGAAGGCGTAAAGGATGACGATGCCCAGGAGCAATCCGACACAGACGATGAGCAGCCTAAGCGAAAAGGGAAGAGTAAAAAGAAAGCTCCGAACCCCACTCAGGGTACCTACAAAGTACTTGAGCAGTTCAAAGCTATCCGTGGCAATCGAGGTCAAGGGCAGCATTGGGAGGATGAGAGACAGTTTTACGTCCTCGGACTCACAGCGGGCGGACGCATCACCATCAAGTATTGGCAGCAGGGAACGGTGTCGGAGATCTTCGACAGAGTCTACCAGCACCTCGTCGATATGAACATCATTAGCTGGGACGGCAACGTAGACGAGGAGAACCCGCCTCTGCGCTCTCTTTATGGTATCGTGAAGAGTGTCTCATCGCCCTCCAAGTCTAGCACCTTTGCCATGAACCTTGTGCAAAGCATCGTCGAGAGCATTCTCAATGGCACACTTTACCCGATGACCCTCCAGCAGGCCTGCATCAACCGTATCACGCAGGAGCGCACGGTCACCGAACTACGAGCAGCCGTCCTCAAGGGTTGCATCAACCGCAAAGCAAGAATATACAATAACATAACCACACTAAATATGGCTTTAGACAAGCAAAACGACAACATCGCCTACCTCGCAGGACGCCTCTTTGCCGTCCTCGAGAAGATTCAGCAGGATTCACTAGGCAAAGGCGTCAATGCGACCATCCGAGATCGCTTTTACGCCAGTGCCTCTACACGACCCAATATGGTGATGGGTAGACTTATCGCACTATCCAACCACCATCTGAGCAAGCTACGCAAGGGAAATCCTGGGCTAGCCGTGAACCGCGAGAAGCTCCTCGGAGAGATTTTCTCACTGATCCCTGCTGAGGTCCCCACATTCCCCGCAACTTTTTCACTTGATGAGCAGAGCCTCTTTGCCGTAGGCTACTATCATCAGAGAGTTGACTCCTTCAAGAAGAAAGACACAGACAATCCAACTGAAGAAACAAAACAATAACCCATATAATTATGATACAGAATAGATATGACTTCATCCTGCTCTTTGACGTCAAGGATGGCAACCCAAATGGTGATCCCGATGGTGACAACTTGCCTCGTGTAGACCCTGAGACTGGCGAGGGTCTCGTCACCGACGTATGTATCAAGCGCAAGGTGCGCAACTACATACAGATGGCGACTGACCAAGGTATCTTCGTCAGAGAGAACTCCGTCCTCAATGACTCCATCAATGCGGCGGTCGAAGAGGCTACGGGCAAGGATGCTAAGACGAAAAATGCTGCAGACCGTGACAAGGCTCGAGCCCTCATGTGTCAGAAGTATTACGACATACGCGCTTTCGGAGCTGTCCTCTCCACGGGCAACAATGCTGGTCAGGTGCGTGGTCCCATCCAGCTAACCTTTGCGCGCTCCATTGATCCGATCTTCCCTCACGAGCATACCATCACACGCATGGCTGCTACAGACGCTAACGAGCAGAAGGCCAACGAAGAGGCTGACGACAAGGGAGGCAACCGCACCATGGGGCGCAAAGCCACCGTGCCCTACGGACTATATAAGATGTATGGCTTCGTGACACCACACTTTGCCGAGGACACAGACTTCACGGAGGATGACTTGAAGCTCTTCTGGGAGGCTCTCCAGAATATGTTTGACCTAGATCACTCCGCAGCCCGTGGACTCATGAGCCTGCAGAAGTTGATTGTCTTCAAGCACGACTCCCCTCTGGGCAATGCGTCTGCACACAAGCTCTTCGAGCGTGTCACCGTGACACAGCGAGAGGGCCTCACAGGTCCCGCACGCGACTTCTCCGACTATACCGTCCAGATCGATCGCAACGGTCTCCAGGGTGTTGAGGTTATCGAGCTCGTCTAGCCCCCTTTTACACAAAAGCCCCTCTCGTAGCGCACGTCACTACGGAGGGGCTTTTCCCATAAAACGACCTCCTTCCTCATGAGACACTACAGCGACGAGGAGCTACTGACCATCTCCGAGATACAGCACTACTGCTTCTGTCCACGTCAGTGGCAACTGATCACCCTAGAGCAGCTATGGCACGACAATCATCTCACAGCGCTAGGGCAGATCCTCCACAAGCGTGTGGACCAGCCTGAGCTGAGTGCTCGCGTGGGAGACACGATCACGATGAGACGGGTGCCGCTCGTCTCCTACACTTTGGGGCTATACGGGCTGTCCGATGCGGTTGAGCTGACCCCGCTACGGGATCATAGCTTGACTCCCTTCCGACACCCTAAGTACCCCGGGGCATGGCAGGCGACTCCTGTCGAATACAAGCGTGGCAAGCCTAAAACTCACCTCGCTGATAAGTTGCAACTCTGCGCTCAGGTCATAGCCCTTGAGGAGATGTACCAAGTCACTATTCCCTACGGAGCTCTTTACTATGGAGAAACACGGCATCGCCTACAGGTCGAGATGGACGAGACCCTGCGGGCAACGTGCTACGAGATGGCGCGTAAGATGCACGAGGTTTTTGCGCAGCGCACGCCTATACCAGCGCACTACACCCGTCAGTGCCGCTCCTGCTCTCTCCTCGATGAGTGCATGCCTCGTATCGCATCACACCGTTCGGCCAAGAGCTACCTCAAGCATCACGACATACTCACCTCATGAGAAAGCTACTCAACACCCTCTACATTCTTACGCCCAACGTCTATCTCCTCAAGGACGGTACCAATGTCGTGGCACGCATAGATGGCGAGGAGACCTTTCGCATACCGATACACAACCTCGAGGGAATCATCACCTTCTCCTATATGGGTGCTTCGCCAGGGCTGATGCAGCTCTGCGTGCAGGAGGGTGTCAAGCTCACATTCCTTACACCCACAGGTCGCTATATTGGTTCGCTAGAGGGTCCCACGAGGGGCAACGTCCTCCTGAGACGTACGCAGTACCGCATCGCTGACGACGAACCAGCTGCAGCTCACTTCGCTGCACTATTTATCTCGGCCAAGATAGCCAACCAGCGATCAGTGCTGGGTCGCTACCTACGTGACTACCACCCGACAGAGAGCGTGGAGGCAACCTTTCAGGAGGCACTCAGCCAACTCAAGACTTTGCAAAAGAGCTTAGTCTACAAGCGAGACCGTATGACCGTTATGGGTGTAGAGGGCTTAGCGGCGCAGCAATACTTTGCCCTCTTTCACCACCTCATACGGAGACCAGAGTTCACCTTCGAGGGACGATCGCGACGCCCGCCTCGCGATGAGACCAATGCGTTGCTCTCATTCTTCTACACCCTCCTCGCCCATGAGGTCACGGCAGCACTGGAGACCGTTGGGCTAGACCCATACGTGGGCTTCCTCCATACGGATAGACCAGGCAGAGCAAGCCTTGCTTTAGACCTTATGGAGGAGCTTCGCGCTTACCTCGTAGACCGCTTCGTCCTGACCATTATCAACAAGCGACAGGTCGCACCCTCAGACTTCATCACCCAGGGCGAAAACGGATACATCCTCAGAGACGAGTCCCGCAAAGAGCTCCTAGCCGCGTGGCAGCAGCGCAAGCGAGAGGAGATTATGCACCCTTTCCTTCAGGAGCGGATACCGATAGGACTGCTTCCCTATGCTCAGGCATTGCTCTTAGCCCGATGCCTCCGAGGAGACCTCGACGACTACCCTGTCTTCCTAATCCAAAGCTGATGTACCTACTTGTCACCTACGACGTGAATACCGCCTCGCCCGACGGTGCTAAGCGCCTTCGCCAAGTGGCGAAGATATGCCAAAACTACGGCCAGCGCGTCCAGAACTCGGTCTTCGAATGCCTCGTCTCTCCTGCCCAAAGGGTCGAACTAGAAGCTGCGCTCACGGACACAATCAACCTATTGAGCGACTCCCTGCGCATCTACCACCTCGGCACCAACTACCAATCTAAAATCACCACCATTGGCAAGACAAAAGGCGTAGATCCCGAGGGCGTGCTACTCATATAGCACTCAGCTTCGTTTTCTCTTGCTTGTATTCCTCTGCGAATACCAAGTGATCCGTGAAAAAGCAGACTATTCGCATGCGTTGAGATTCAAAGACATACCGCCTCGCAGTCACCGCCAACGCACCGACACACCCGCTTGTAGTCTTCTATTCGCAATGGATCAACGTCTAGTCCTCTATTTATGCGTACCTTTGGGCATCGCAGTCGCACCCCACACGGGGTGCGTGAATTGAAACTCTTTGCCTTGTATGATGATATGCCAATGGTAGTGAGTCGCACCCCACACGGGGTGCGTGAATTGAAACGCCCATGGATAAGGAGATAGGGGTTTGTCTTAGGTCGCACCCCACACGGGGTGCGTGAATTGAAACTTTTACCCCGACCTCCCTCGCATATCGCATAGGGGTCGCACCCCACACGGGGTGCGTGAATTGAAACTCTAATGATGAAATGGTTATTGTTTCCTTATTGGGTCGCACCCCACACGGGGTGCGTGAATTGAAACCTTTTGCTACTGTTAGTGGCTTACCCCGTATACCGTCGCACCCCACACGGGGTGCGTGAATTGAAACGTGATATTAACGGGCGGGGGGGCGGTCCGAAGGAGTCGCACCCCACACGGGGTGCGTGAATTGAAACACGCGTAGAACTTATTTTGATTTCTTTAACCCGCGTCGCACCCCACACGGGGTGCGTGAATTGAAACGCCTTGTCAAAGACTGCCGTGATGTCGGTGAGAGTCGCACCCCACACGGGGTGCGTGAATTGAAACTTATAGCTCGATCGGTAGACGCCAGCCCCTGGGTTGTCGCACCCCACACGGGGTGCGTGAATTGAAACTTTTAAACAACAGAAGTTGAGGAATTTTTTGTCTGTCGCACCCCACACGGGGTGCGTGAATTGAAACACCCCACAATTGCGAGGCTTTTTGCACACAAACCGTCGCACCCCACACGGGGTGCGTGAATTGAAACACACCTTAAGCAACTAAAAAGGGGGCTAAGCGTTGTCGCACCCCACACGGGGTGCGTGAATTGAAACTTTACATACTCGTTATTGCGCATAGCATCAGTCGTCGCACCCCACACGGGGTGCGTGAATTGAAACAGGATCAGCAATGGAATAAATATCACGACAAAAACGTCGCACCCCACACGGGGTGCGTGAATTGAAACGATTACGGCTCCGCCGTGACCATACACAAGGTTAGTCGCACCCCACACGGGGTGCGTGAATTGAAACAAAGAATACTCTTTTGAATAACTTAAAAAAGAAACAGTCGCACCCCACACGGGGTGCGTGAATTGAAACGTCTACTTGCGTGTATATCCCTTGTCCTTGAGCCTCGTCGCACCCCACACGGGGTGCGTGAATTGAAACTTCATCTCCATCTACAACGCTCTCGAGTGGCGATGTGTCGCACCCCACACGGGGTGCGTGAATTGAAACGGTTGGTGTTACCGAGTCCGCGTTACCGAGTCCGCGTCGCACCCCACACGGGGTGCGTGAATTGAAACACACCCAGCCAAGTAGAGATAGGACACATCTCTAGTCGCACCCCACACGGGGTGCGTGAATTGAAACAGATAGGTGCGATAGCAGCAAGGATAGAGCGGGTGTCGCACCCCACACGGGGTGCGTGAATTGAAACGTCCTCTTGGCGTATTATATACCCTGCTAGTATGAGTCGCACCCCACACGGGGTGCGTGAATTGAAACATAGGCAAGCTCAAAGAGGTAGCCCGTGAGACGAAGTCGCACCCCACACGGGGTGCGTGAATTGAAACTGAGGTGGGGGCAATGGCATTGCCAGAATAAGTCGTCGCACCCCACACGGGGTGCGTGAATTGAAACTGTACACTCACTTATAATGATACCTCTTTGTTGGTCGCACCCCACACGGGGTGCGTGAATTGAAACAAGCCAGCGCTGATAATGATATTTCAAGGGCATACGTCGCACCCCACACGGGGTGCGTGAATTGAAACTATAGGAGCTTGCCAAGGGAGCTACAAGAAAACAAGGTCGCACCCCACACGGGGTGCGTGAATTGAAACGACTGGGTAGACGAGGATGAGGATAATCTCAGCGTCGCACCCCACACGGGGTGCGTGAATTGAAACATTAGCTTGGATTTTATCCTTTTCAAGCATGGCAGTCGCACCCCACACGGGGTGCGTGAATTGAAACTAGCACCAGTAAAGTAATCAAGTCCTTCATTAACGTCGCACCCCACACGGGGTGCGTGAATTGAAACTTACTCCGTCTGATGAGATTCAATCAATGTTAGGTCGCACCCCACACGGGGTGCGTGAATTGAAACTTCTCATTGGCTTAGTACTGGCGAGGGCGATATGCGTCGCACCCCACACGGGGTGCGTGAATTGAAACCAGCGTCTCACCTCCCTCCAAGACTCCTACCTCGTCGCACCCCACACGGGGTGCGTGAATTGAAACCTCAACTGCTTGGCGGCTGCTCGATAGCCGTAAGTCGCACCCCACACGGGGTGCGTGAATTGAAACATTTCGGGCTTTGGGAGGAATGATACGCCCTCCAGCGTCGCACCCCACACGGGGTGCGTGAATTGAAACGAGCATAGCACCGACAATCGTCTGTACCATTTGTGTCGCACCCCACACGGGGTGCGTGAATTGAAACAAGTGCTTGAACGCTTCTTGGCTCAGTAATGGGAGGTCGCACCCCGCACGGGGTGCGTGAATTGAAACTTACTTGTCATCCCGATACTCGTATTTTCTCTTAGTCGCACCCCACACGGGGTGCGTGAATTGAAACTATGAGAGCACGTGGGCAAAAGCAAGGTCTCAAAGCCCGAAGCCCACCAGACTACAACCAACCATCCATCTAGGCGCTGAATTGAGCCGACTCCAGCGTTACTCTCGTACGAGAGCTGGTACCGCTTTCATACCGTTCTCCTTGCTTGATTTGACCCCATGCGCATAAGTGTCAGTCGTTCGGGGTGCAGAGTTGCTCCTCAGCAGAACCCTGCGAAGGCAAAGGTACAAACAATTTTCTTGTGACAAAATCGATTTGGTGGTTATCACAGGGCTGACGCATTATATAATGAGTTCATCTATTCCTCGCTGGTCGCTATCTGTAGCTCCTGACAGAGCGGTAATGATGAGACTGTTGACTTTGCAACAGTCTCATGATGCGTCACCACTGGCTGAAGAAATGCAACGCTGACTTGTTACAATCCTAAATAACGAGTGCGACACCGCACATTCCACGCACCGCCACATACTCGAAAGGAGACTGTTGCAAAAGACAACAGTCACAAACGAAGAAGGCGTAGAACTACGGGGAGCTAACTCTCCACAGATCTACGCCTTGCGACGCATCGTAACCGCCCGCTTACCTGCCCAGGCTACGGATCACAGCCACAATCCGCTGCAAATCCTCCTCCGTCACCAGCGTACCGCTAGGCAGACAGAGCCCCCTGTCGAAGAGCCCCTCACTCGTACCATCCACATAGCGTGGTGCCTCTGCAAAGACAGGCTGCAGGTGCATCGGCTTCCATAGCGGACGGCTCTCGATAGACTCAGCCTCCAGCTGGAGCCTCAGATCCTCACGAGTGAAGCCCGCTTTCTCAGGATCAACTAAGACGCAGGTGAGCCAGTAGTTGCTATCGTACTCCTCCGTGGGGGCGCACTTCACCTCGACGCCAGGACAGTCCGCAAGCAGAGCGCAGTAGCGAGCATGGTTGTGCCGACGCTTAGCCACATGCTCCTCGAGGACGAGCATCTGCCCACGACCTATACCTGCCGATATATTGCTCAGACGGTAGTTATAGCCAATGTGCGTGTGCTGGTAGTGTGGCGCATTGTCACGAGCCTGCGTAGCGTAAAAGAGGACACGTCGAGCCGTCTCCTCACTGGGACAGATCAGTGCTCCACCACCCGACGTGGTGATCATCTTATTACCATTGAAAGAGAGTGCTCCGTAGCGACCTAGCGTACCGCACTTGTGCCCCTTGTACTCAGAGCCAAGCGCCTCGGCAGCATCCTCGAGGACAGGTATGTCGTACTCCTCAGCAATCGCTAGTATCTCGGTCATCTTGGCGGGCATGCCATACAGATGAACCGGTATGATCGCCTTAGGCTTGCGTCCTGTCTGAGCTATGCGATCCTCGATAGCTTGACGTAGCAGGTCGGGAGACATATTCCACGTGTCCGGCTCGCTATCCACGAAGATGGGTTTAGCCCCCTGATAAGTAATCGGATTGGCTGAGGCTGAGAAAGTAAAGCTCTGACAGATTACCTCATCATCACGCCCCACGCCCAGCATGACCAGCCCTAAGTGCAGTGCGGCAGTGCCGGCGCTGAGTGCTACGACATGCTTGCCCGGTGCTCCCAGGTAACGCGTCAAGTCCTCCTCAAAGCCATTCACATTGGGTCCCAGAGGCACCACCCAGTTGGTGTCAAACGCCTCTTGTATAAACTCCTGCTCTCGTCCTCCCATCTCAGCGAGTGAGAGCCAAATCTTCTGTCCCATACCTGTTAGCTCTGATTTAATTGCCTACAAATGTAATGAAAAAGGGGCTGATCCCAAGCCCCCGAAAGGAAATCTCTATAGATTAGCTTTTGGCTTTTGGCCGTTAGCTTTTAGCCCATCAATCGCCAACAGCTACCCCCCACACACCGTCCTCACGATATATCGTATGTCTAGCCAGAAAGACCAATTGTAGTAATACTCCTTATTGATTCTTACTTTGTCGGGGAAAATCACTTCATCATTGTACCTGATCGGATCCTCCACAGTTGCCAGAAGAGTCTCCTCATCTCTATACTTTAGGGAGGCGGGGCCAGTGATCCCTGGACGGAGCTTCAGTATCACCCGATCCTCACCCACGAGCTTATCTGCATAACCTGGTACATCAGGACGAGGACCTACGAAGCTCATATCGCCGATGAGTACGTTCCACAGTTCGGGAAGTTCATCTAGCTTGTACTTACGCAGTTTAGCTCCTAGCGGGGTGATGCGAGACTCCCCAGCGACGGAGACACTACTACCACCATGCGCCACACTCATACTGCGAAACTTGACCATCGTAAAGAGCTTGCCCTCTTTGCCCACCCTCTTTTGCTTGAAAAGGACAGGACCACCTGGCATCTTCACTCGAATCAATAGCGCCACGACAAGTAGCACAGGACTCAGTATAATCAGCCCCACGAGCGACACAATCCGATCAAATAACCATTTCGCCCACATACTCTACCTATTACTCTTTTTGAGAAGACGGTCTCTGATGCGCAAATAGGAGTCTCCTAAGACTATCTTGGCAAACTTCAAAACATCATACCTTAAGGTGATACTTGCTCTTTTATAGGGACTCTTTATAATGCTCAGGACGCTTGCTGGAGACATATCGTTAGTTATAGCATAACGTCCGACAATCGTTACCCCTTTATAAGACCGTTTTTTCGTCGTAGGAGTGGAGTCGTAGATTAGAGTAATGCCGTTGTCTATCATAGCTTGTAAGACCGCCTTTGAAGAGAAACCATTCGGGATGGATGCTATACTCATCGGTGCGTCTAGGATCTCTGATAGTATAGAGCAACTTACAGCCCATTCCTCTTGAAGTTTAGTCTCTTGCAAGGTGTCCATTCTCTCTGGATGTGTGTGTGAGTGCGTACCAATAAGGTGTCCACGCTTTTTTAGCTCTATGACATCATCCTTGGTTAGGAATCCCGCTGTGTCAATATAGGCAGTAGCAATAAAGAAAGTTCCCCAAAAGCCATAGCGTTCGAGGACTTCTGCTACGATATAGAGAAACGATCGTCCCCCATCGTCAAAAGTGAAAGAGATGTTGCTCTTGTCAATGCCTTTCGCTTGACAATAGTCGTGAATAAGAGCGACCTGCTGCTCAAACTCTTTTCGATTCACCTTGTAAGGCATCGCTCCTACATTCTGAAAGCCTGATTCGGACGTATCATCTGCATATATATCGTGATACATCAATACAACCTGCTTCGTCATTTCTTTACTCCTAGTTTATCCAGTACGAAGACAATATATGGTCTAAACCGTTTAACTGTCATTTCCTTAGCCATAAGCACCCACCTTCTTCTTTTTAGGTACCTCCAGGGTTCCTCATCGTCCTTGTCATAGTAAAGATAAGCTGTAGCAAGCTTTTTATCCTTTTTCCATTGTGAACAAGAGACCTTTCCTGTGAGTAAGTTCTCAACATCAAAAAGCTCGTCAATGTAATACCTATCTGTTGTTACACTAGTTTGAGCCCCCGAGTAGTCAAGTCCAGCATAACTATAAGCGTATGCCAAAAGAATATTTGAGCCAGCTTGACAGATGAATGGACAAGTACCGTCATTTCTCAAGTTCACCTCAAAGAAATATGCTCTGTCACCAACCAACCCAAATTCAACGCTAAAGAGTCCATAATAATCAATCCTCTCAAAGAAGCTTCTCATTTTTTCAGGGTCGATGCATTCGGGTATTTCTCGAGTGACTTCTCCATAAGAATACATTCCAGAGTCAGAATATCTAGTGCAAGAAACAGCTCCTGCAAACACGGTGTTACCATCACTCAGCCTTGCCCCATAAATGCAGATGTCTTTTTCTTTCTGTATATAGTCCATCACTATGAATTCAGAAGTGTGCCGTACCATCTTAAGCGTGCGCTCAAGGGATGCTCTATCCTTACAGATTTTGTATTTGAACTCGTTGTAATGTCCAGCTTTTTCGTGCGCAGGCTTGATAAGACATGGATAATTAACACCTTCAATGTCAGAGTTCCATTGGCAGTAGCGAGATTCAGGACAGGGGATGCCTAGACTCCTTGCCAAGTCGGTCATATTATTCTTATCGGTATACTTCTCTTGAAGCCCCTTTTCTGCCGTTCCTGGTATGATGAAGTATTTCTCCAGTTCTTCCTTATGATTGTTAATAAAGACCGCAATCTCATCACCTGGAGTAATTATGATTGGCTTTGCAGACTCAGTAGCGCAGTGTTCTAATAAGAATTGCAACCCCTCTTCATCACTCTCTACACAGTGGTAGTCCACGCAGTACCTGCTTCTACTTGCATACCCTCGACCTCTTTTTATGAGAAAGAATACATCAAACCCAGCTTTTCCATAGGCTCGAAGCAATCCCAAGACATTGAAGCCATCTCGGCCCCAAATTATAATCTTATTCGGTATCATCATTCTTATGCTTTATTATTCTACAGGGTACTCCTACAGCAGTGCTGTTCGGAGGTATAGAACAATTTACCAAAGTCATTGCCCCAACTATTGCATTTTCCCCTATTTCTATATCCTCTGTTGCGATAATCGTTGCTCGTGTTCCGATGTATGCACCTTTTCGGATAGTAATTTTGTGGTGAGTTTGATGTGTCCCATGAGATGCAAAATAAACGCCATAGGATATCGTGACATCCTCCTCTACTAGCATCTCCTTTACGCACAGGTCATCAAAATAGCATTTCATACCAATGAATGGGTCTCCCCCGCCTATTTTAAAGCCACATAGCCGGTAAAGCATTATTCTCGTTGCGTTGAAAACGCAGTTAGGCGCGATGTTTTGACAAATACACTTTCGTAGGCTATGCCATATCTGAGTAGTTAACCTACGTCTGTAATTGTAGGGTATGTCGCTATATACAACCCCCTTGTGCGTTAATTTATAGATAAGTGGAAGTATCAGTCCTTCTCCTTTCTTTATACGTTGGAATATGTGATTCATCTGATCTTCTATTATCTATTAGCTTCAGCGACGAAGGAGCGTTTGAAGAGGAGGCGCAAGATACCGTCTAGGTAACCGATACCATAGTTGATATGGATGACGGGATAGATGCAGAGTAGCCATAGAGCGACTTTTGGCTTGGCTATATGCTGTAGCGATGCCACAATATCTATCAGTAAATAGAGAAGCAAGGGGATGGCAAACCAAAGGGTCAGCTTCGGCAGAATGATGCTCAGCACCACAAAAAGTATTAGATAAAGTACGAAGAAGAGTGGCACCATACGTCTCAGCGAGGTGAACTGTCCCAGCTTCTTATCTACCAATGGGTTGAAGAGTCCATACTGATAAAACATCCGCCCACACTTCCTTACCGTGGGGCGTGCATAGTAATCTATAAGCAGGTCAGGAAGCAGGAAGATGCGCCCCCCATGCTGCTTGAGACGAGAGTTAAGCTCGTTGTCTTGGTTGCGTGTCAGCTCCTCGTCATAGCCTCCTATCTTGTCAAAGACCTCTCGACGATAGCACCCAAAGGGGACCGTATCTACCTCTTTGATCTCTTTGACACCTACACGAAACTCTGAGTTGCCCATACCAAACTTAGAGCTGAGAGCGATAGCGATGGCCTCAGCTCTTGCGGTTTCATTGGCTGGTAGCGTCTTACAGACACCGCCCACATTGTCGGCCTCTGGATGAGCCTCCATAAATTGGACAAGCCGACTAAAGTAGTCATTGGGATAGACGCAGTGTACATCTAGCCGGATGATATAGACTCCTTGAGCCGCCTTAATCCCGATATTCATAGAGACAGGCACTATCTTCCGAGGGTTGTGCAAGAGCTTTACTTGAGGGAACTTCTCACGGATGATCTCAGCAGTTCGATCGTGACTGTTGCCATCTACCACGATTACCTCTAGTAGCTCCTTGGGGTAATCTTGCTGATAGACCGAATTGAGACAATCCTCGATAAATCGCTCTTCGTTGTATGCGGGGATAACGATAGATATTGTAGGACACATAAGCTTTCTAACTTTTAGACATGACATAAAGCGAGATATTTGTCTGCGACTATAGCCCAATCAAAATTCTCTCTTAAATAGATTTCATCGATAGAGTAATCTACATAGTGAATTAGCATCCTCTCCAGCTTTTCTGCGATGTCTTGGACACTTTTGGGGTTGCATCTCTCCCCATAAGAAGAGGAGAAAAAGCCATCTACTCCCTCTCCTTCAGTATAGAAAATAGGTAACCCCTGAGAGAGAGCTTCCACGTAGACTAAGCCAAAGGTCTCTGTTAGAGATGGCATAGTGAAAATGTGGCACAGTTGCATTATGGCGCGTATCTTATCCTTGTTTTGAATCACCCCGTGTAGATGAAATACTCCGGGATGCTTCATTGCAATAGCCTTGATTTGCTTCGTATCATCTCCATTTCCTCCTATCAGATGAAGCTGTAGGTTATATCCATTTTCTTTTAGTTTAAGCACAGCCTCCATAAGTCGAGGGATATTCTTGTTTGATGTGAAGTTTCCAATGTATAGTAGCTTCCAAGGGGTATCTGCCCGGTGAGGGTTAATAGTGCAAGAGAGATGATTTAGCCAGTAGCTATTTACACCATTAGGGATGTTGATGACTTTATCGCTAAAATCGAGAGGACATGCTCTCCACTGCTGCACTCTTTTGATATGAGCAGGAGAGATACAGATGACTTTGTCAGCATTCTGCATAATGCTTTTGCCGACTCCCCAAGTATGCACCATAAATCGCATAAATACATTGATGTCCGCATTGCGAATGGTGACAGTGTAGGGAATTCCATAATCTCTCTTGAGCTTTAGGGCTAGCACGCCATCACTGAAAAGCGTGTGAGCATGAACGTGCGTAATGGTCTTGGGATCTACTAATCTAAGCAGATGCTTATAGTTGTTCTCCGCTTTTAGTCTGAAGAGAACTCGATGCCACGGACGCCAATTATCAGAGTAGTGGATGGTAGACCCCTCTATAGTAAAGTCTACAGCGTTTTTTCCTCTTTCATCCTCACTTCGGACTGTCGTAAAGATAGTTTGCTGCACTCCTCGCTGATCAATCGCTTGAACCAGCTGATTATAGACCCGAGACCCCGAGAAGTCGTTAGCTAGATGTAATATATGAAGTGCCATAAATGCTCTACAAGTCTTTTAATATTGGGATTTGCAAGAAGCAAAAAGAGATGCACAAACTTGCTATAAATACGATTCCAAATAATACAACGGGGAATAGGAGTGGAATTACTTGATGCAAGTCCATTAAAAGTGCTACCGCAGAGTTCAGCAAGCCGACTAATATGAATTGGTGAACAATATAAATCTTATAGCTTAAAGAGGATACTCGTTGAGAAATCCTACTCAAATGAACAGCTATCGGTAAAATGGGGAAAGTCAAAACTACTGCGAATAAACCAATTAGCATTCGAAAAAACCAATGCTGAAAGAACAAAAAGCTAGGGTATCTTTCTACTACACACGTAACAAATCGACTTTCTTTAATCACTGACAGCAAATAGAATACAACAACATATAGAGCACCTCTAGCTAAAATGTTTAACCACAAAGATCTTGCTTCCCTAGGTCTTCTTGCTTTATGCCCGCCTCCAATGTAAGCCCCAATGAAGAAAAACACCTGATAAAAGAAGACTGTAAATATGCTAGTTCCTAAAGGGAAAAAGCAACTTACAATACAAATCACCATTGAACATAGAAACATTCCCCAGCATTTGGTCCTTTTTTGACACAAGAGATAGACTGGATATGCAAGGACATAGAGCAAAAAAAGCATACATAAAAACCAAAGATGCCCTTGTCCATCTATAAACACTCTACTCAACAACCTTATATCATAGAAAACTTCTCTATGAAAAAGGAGTGCATATAAGAGGCTAAAAAAGACTGCTGGGAAATATAGCCTCTTAGCTTTCCTCCAAACAAAAGCTTTATAGTTAAAAGAGTTAGAGGCAAAAACACCTCTATACCCAATCAGATAACCCGATATTGCAGTAAATATGGGAAGTGCCCAATAAATCAGTATAGGATTCACACCACAGTATAGTCTATATTCAGAAGATAGCTCAAGACTTAAAGAGGTTTCCCAAACTCCATAGATTGCAAAGCAATGCCCCATTACAATGGATAGCATTGCTAAGATTCTTAACAACTCTATATCATAACGTCGTTCGCTTTTCATGTGTTCTATTTATTATGCATTGAGACAAGACATATAGATATAATCCCGTTAAAAACGCTCCTTGAGTTAATAACACACTGAAAAACGCTCCATCTATAAACGTTGATGCATATAGCAGAACTCCTAACAAGGGAATGTGAGACAAGCTTGTTTCTTTGAAAGCTCTACAGCAAGCACTATACAAGCGAAAAGAAACTATATATAAAGTCGCATACACAGGAAGCGACAACCAACCTATCTGAGAGAAGCCCTCTGCAAATAGCCCTGTATTTGCCCCCAAGTCTGGGAGACCGAAAGCATAATTTCCTATTATATGAGGAAAGGTGTCTTGGTAGGGATAGTTTAGAAAGCCTCTAAGGAAACTTCCTGAATAGTACAGGCAATCATTTTCCTGTGTAAAAGAAAAGAAATAAGACCCAATCTGATTTGGAACGAAAGATGTACGTCGTAGCGTGAATATTGTAAGTAGAGGCAACTGCTCTTTAGAAAGCAAACACTCTATCAAGCAGACCCCAACAAATGCAGAAAAATAGATGATGATCTTCTTAGCATCTACTTTCTGTCCAAAGAAGTAGAAGAGAATCCCCAAAACAAGAGCAAAGAACGTGTACTTCATTCCTCCAAAAGAAAATGAGACTAACTGGGAGAATATCAATAGGGAAGAAAGTATTACTCTCCGCTGTTTTAGGGTAGTTATGAGCAGTATTGGTGTAATACGAGCAGCAAAAGGCATATAGTAATTAAATATGTTGGGCATCCCAGAAGCACTCCACTCATTTCTTAAATTGTAGACTTCGTTTAAGTCAAGATTTATCTGCAATCCATTATAGTACAAGGTAATTAAGATAACAGGAATGGAGACAGAGTAACACATAAACGAAACTGTTTCTCTGGGTCTACTTAAGGAAGGTTTTAGAGAGAACTGTATCTTAGGAAAAAACTCATTCGCAATAGACAAAGACAGATAGGAGAGTAAATGAAAGATATAGTAGGTGACACTCCAATTGCCGTATACGAACAACACATTTCCCGGAATAAAGTACAGGAGTGTTATAATAATGACGAAATAATCCGACAGAGTGGATCTTTTTTGTTGCCGATAAAGAAAGCAGGAAATTAGAATCAAATAAGGAGTTACGAAATATAGTGAAGTGAGTCCAATATAATCCGTTTTAGGACGATACATATTTGCAAACAAAGAAGCTACAACCTCATAGATTGGGTGTAGCATAGCAAATATTCCAAAGACTAGAATAGTTACCCAAAAGAAGCTCAAGTATCTCTTCTCGAACTTCTTAGAACTCAGAGTTCCGTTCATCATTCTATCCATTTTCAGTTTTATGGAAGCTAATAAGCTTGTTTAGATCTGTAGGAGTAATCCACTTCATAGCCAGCAACACTCCTCCGAACAGAATTGTTGGAAGAATGATGCCAATTATGAGTTCTAGAATGATTCCATACTCTTTAATGAGTAGTATTATGCAGTTGATGCCAAAAGTGATCCCTCCCTGAAGGAGCAGTATGGGTAGTACATCACTCAGCTGTTCTTTCATTGTTATTGTCGTCAATCGACTTACATAGTAGATGTTGAAAAGAAAGTAGGCGACATTGAGTCCGACCAAACCCCAAAGTGTCTCATACATACCTATGCCACTGAGTATAATTAAAGTGACAATACCAATGACACGTTCGATAGTTACCAAGATGAAGTAGCTCTTAGCCTTGCCTACAGAGCGAATAAGCAAAGTAGGAATAAAGGAGAGAACAAGAAAAAGTCCTACAGGAGTCAATATTCTCAGCATTGGTACCGAAGGCAACCACTTGTCGGTAAAAAGTAGGAGTACTAGAGGCTCGGCGGTCAAAAAGAGGATGCTAAAGCCTAGAACACTTAAGATGGTTAACAGACGCAAGTTCTTCCTATATCGCTCTTTGAGTATATCTAGCGAAGATTGATAGCGAGAGAAGTCTGGGAATAAAACTTGGTAACCCACTTCTTGAATTGCTTGAGATGGGACCATTTGTAGTTTATTTGCTTGGGTATAGTAGCCTAGAGTTGTTGCGCTGAATTGTTTCCCTAAGATCATTGATAGTCCATGTATATAGGCTTGGTCGATAATCGTTGCTAAGTAGATAAATCCACTGTAAGGAACAAGCTTCTTAAAAGACGCTTTGTTAATCCCTAAGGCTGGATAAGCCTTTGTTGTTAACCACAAGCCTATTGTTTGGAAGAGATAAAGAGCTAAAGTAGCTACAACTAAGCTCCAAACGCCAGCTCCATTCTTTGCTAGAATGACGCCAACAGTATATCCTAGAATACTTGAAATAAGAGTAATCAGACAAAGCCTCCGTAATTGAGACTCTCGTAAGGCGATATTGTATTGAACGATAAAAAAGGAGCAGATGATTAATTGGAGACCTAGCACTCTAAGGACCTCTTTTAGAATAGACTCCCCATAAAACATAGCAATGGCAGGCGCCGCAATGTAGAGTATGGCATAGACAATCACAGCCAACAAAAGATTGGTCGTAAAGACGGTATTAATGTCAGCCCGTTTGAGGTCCTTGGTCTGAATAAGAGCCTGACCAAACCCTGCAATTACAGTGGTATAAGCTAAGGAGATGAAGATTTGTAGCATCCCGATGATTCCAAATTCACGAGGAGAAAGGAACCATCGCGCCATTACGAGGTTAAAGAGGAAAGCAAGCGCAATCCCTCCTACCTTATCTATTGTTGCCCATAGGTAGTTACTCCGTGTACTCATCAACTGCCTTTTGAAGCGTAATACTCTCTAATGTTGATACTACTATTTAGTCTTGGAAAGCTCGTATAGGCCTAGGTCAACAGCATCCCCTAATAGTTTATCTGCAAAGCCCGTTTTTTTATCAAAGCCTCCTCCTTCTGAAAACGTTAACTCACTGAAATAGATTCTTCCACGAACAAAGAACAAATCTACTCTTACATAAGGGAAAGAGGTAGATATCCTCTCTGCAAGAGTCATCATTCTTTGAACATTTTCAGCTGTAAATTCCTCTGGTGCCTTATTGACGTAATTGAATTTCTTTCCAGTGCTAACTTCATAATCAATAGGGTTCAGATCTGCATCAAATGCGTATAAGCTACAATTAGAAGTGTTGCGATTAGCTACAGTAAAACCCATAATACATTTGCCTTTAGCGCAGTGGAATTTATAGTCAATAGGGGCATCATCGCCCTCAGATATGTTTTCCTCTACAATAATCTTTTTCGGGATTCGGGCATATTGCATCTCTCCGCTAATCAACTCTGGCTTTACTTTCATCCACTCTTTTAACTTGGACTTTATGCTATTGAAATTCTCCTTGCTTTTGTCATTGACGACAATGTTCATCCCATTGCCAAAGTTCGCTTTTATCACAAAACGATTGGGCAACTCATGAAAATCGACTTGCTCTGGGCTGTCATAGCATGCAATAAGTGGAACGAGTATTTCCTCAAATCCCTTTGACGTTAAAAACTCCCTCACTTTATATTTGTCTGCACATATTGTGAAGATAGGATTGTGAGCATAAGCCGTCCTTTTGAGTAGCTGAATTTTCTCGTTGAAAAGCGTTGGGTTTACTTGGTTAGGCAGCTTATGGTATTGCTTGTAATAAACTAGGGCATTCCCTATTCTATTGCCCAACAATCGATATAGGATCGTCTTCAAATTCGTTTTAGTCATAATCTAGAGTGTTTGTTTGCTATCAATGTAAGCTACGATAGTATCACCTTCAAAATGTTTTCAAAAAGCTCCTTTGTCTTTTGACTTTCGTCAAGAAGCACATTCAATTCAACTAGGTCAATAGACCTAACTAAGCCACTATTCATGCAGGCCTTCACGAGGATATACGCAAGAACTGGCGTGATGCCATCCTTTTCTGGGACTCCCGTACCAGGAGCATATCTAGGATCAACTACATCCACATCAAAGCTGAGATGGATATGGTCGATACCTTTGCGCTTGATGTCAGAGAGGATATCAACGATAACCTCTGTGGGATCTGATGCGTTGAGTTGCTCGGAGCTACGGATGTACATATTGAGCTTAGCGGCCATTTCTTTCTCCCCAGGATCTAGAGCTCTAGCTCCCAAGAAGTAGATGTTTTCAGGATTCAAGAGCGGGCTTACTCCCCAAAAATTAGCGATATCAGCCTCTCCATACCCCATAAGATAGGAGAGATGCATGCCATGCATATTGCCCGTTGAGGAGCTAGCCTCCGTATTGAAGTCTCCATGTGCATCGATGTATATAACGGCATAGTTGTCAGCTCCTTTAGCTAGACCAACACCTGCGATACTACCAAAAGCCATCACATGATCACCTCCCACACATAGGGGAATATGTTGCTGCTCTATCGAATGCTTGACCCGCTCAGCCAAGGGACGGGATGCTGTTAAAATAGGCTTGAGGAACTTGATCGTAGGGTGTGAAGCATACTTCTCCTCTATAATAGCAGCTCTTGGCGTGCAGGCTAGATCGCCCAAGTCATTCACTTGATGCTTAGCGGAGGTATAGCAACCATCCCGCCTAAGGATAGCCGGAGTTAACTCGTTGCCATCTTTATCGCAACCTAAGTTGATGGGGTAACCTATGATATCAAATACCATCATCCCTATAAGTGTTACAGTCGCTGGTCGTAGGCGTGGGGCGGGAGGAATGACTTGACGTCGTAGACGACGGCGTTGTCAGCCTTGAGCTTGTCGAGGTCGAGGCCCTCGAACTCTCTGTGGGAGACGGCTAGGACGACCGCATCGTAGCGAGCCGTGGGGAGTTCGTTCTGTATCTCCACACCATACTCACGCAGTGCAATCTCGGGATTGGCCCATGGATCGTGGATGGTGACGTTGACATTGTACTCGCGGAGCGTCTTGACGATGTCGATCACCTTCGTGTTGCGCACATCGGGGCAGTTCTCCTTGAAGGTAAAGCCTAGCACTAGCACGTTAGAGTTTAGCACCTGTATACCTCGCTTGAGCATCAGTTTGACCACCTGCTCAGCGACATAAGCACCCATGCCGTCGTTCATACGCCGACCAGCGAGAATGATCTCAGGATTGTAGCCATACCGCTGCGCACACTGAGCTAAGTAGTAAGGATCGACACCGATGCAGTGTCCGCCAACGAGACCTGGGCGGAAAGGCAGGAAGTTCCACTTCGTGCCAGCAGCTTCTAGCACCCCTAGCGTGTCGATACCCATACGATCGAAGATCTTCGCCAACTCATTGACAAAAGCTATGTTGATATCTCTCTGTGAGTTCTCAATAACCTTCGCCGCCTCAGCCACCTTGATGCTAGATGCTAGGTGGGTACCCGCGGTGATGACGGAGCTGTAGACAGCGTTGACATACTCCCCCACCTCGGGTGTGGAGCCTGAGGTAACCTTCTTGATATGCTCTACTGTATGCTGCTTGTCGCCTGGGTTGATACGCTCAGGGCTATAACCTGCGTAGAAGTCCACGTTGAGCTTAAGTCCCGACACTTGCTCGACGACTGGGATACATTCGTCCTCCGTGACGCCTGGATAGACGGTACTCTCGTAGACCACGACGTCGCCCTTGGAAATCACCTTACCGATGGTTGTGCTGGCTCCAATAAGGGGTGCCAAGTCCGGGTTATGGTTCTCATCTACGGGGGTCGGCACGGCTACGACGTAGAAGTTACAAGAGCGTATCTCCTCAATATCTGAGGTGCAGCGAAATCCGTTGTCCAAGGCAGACTGGAGGAGCTCGTCAGAGACCTCTAGTGTGGCGTCGTGTCCCGCCATCAGTGCCTCGACGCGCTTGGCGTTGAGGTCAAAACCGATAGTTGTATATTTAGTGGAGAAGAGTCGGGCTAGAGGAAGTCCTACGTAGCCTAGTCCGATAACGGCGATTCGAGTAGCCTTTAAATCGTTCATCTATTATTGATTGTTTTCGGTTTACGTTTAGTGGGGTATTAGCCAACAGCTAATGGCTAACAGCTAATGGCTAACGGCCAAACTACAGGTTTTCCCAGTACCAGTCACAGCAAGCGGCTAAGCCTTGACGCATAGAGTACTTAGGGTCGTAACCGAGTAGTCTCTTAGCCTTGTCAATGCAGGCTAGTGAGTGGGGTATATCACCGACACGATTAGGACCATGCTTAGGCTCGATGGTCGCAATGGCGGGGTCGTGCTTGGAGAGGTTCTCCTTGAGGTAGTCGACCAACTGATTGAGTGTGGTGCGCTCTCCGAAAGCGGTGTTGTACACTTGGTTGACCGCTTCGGGAGAGGTCGTCGTCAGTGCACGCTCGTTCATCTGGATGACATTATCTATATAGGTAAAGTCGCGACTGTAGGAGCCGTCGCCATTGATGACGGGTGCCTCGTGAGCCATCAGCTGCTTGACAAAGAGCGGGATGACCGCAGCGTAAGCTCCGTGAGGATCTTGCCTACGACCGAACACGTTGAAGTAGCGTAGCCCGATTGTCTCAACGCCATAAGTACGCGCGAAGACATCAGCATATAGTTCGTCGACATACTTCGTGATGGCATAGGGCGACAAGGGGCGACCGATCACCTCCTCCACCTTGGGGAGCTTCTCGCTATCGCCATAGGTCGACGAACTGGCCGCATAAACTAGTCGCTTGATGCCCGCATCGCGTGCAGCCACGAGCATATTGAGGAAGCCTGATATGTTGACCTCATTGGTCGTGATTGGGTCTTTGATAGATCGGGGAACAGAACCTAGGGCTGCTTCGTGCAGCACGTACTCCATACCGTCGACGGCCTTGCGGCAGTCGTCTAGCTTGCGTATATCACCGACGATGAGCTCGAAGCGGTCGGGATAGGCAGCTAGGAGCGGTAGGATGTTGGCGGGCTTGCCCGTCGCAAAGTTGTCGAGACAGCGGACGGTGTGTCCTTCACGGAGGAAGTGCTCGCAGAGGTTGGAGCCGATGAAGCCTGCTCCGCCAGTGATTAGTAGTTTCATGTTTGTGTAAAGATGGGGGCTGAAAAAGGACTCTTTGACATCCAAGTGCAAATGTACATCTTTCCGAGCAGTTGGCAGTGGCTGCAAGAAGAATGTGTGCATGTCGGGTCGGACTACGGGAGGAGAGTGGCGTCTCGTAGCTCGCGGTAGAGGCGCTGCACGGGGAGTCCCATGACGTTGTAGAAGGAGCCCTCGATGTGCGAGACGCCGATGTAGCCTATCCACTCCTGTATGCCGTAGGCTCCTGCTTTGTCCAGCGGACGGTAGTGCGTTACGTAGTGGTCTATCTCGCTGTCTGTGAGTGGTGCGAAGGTGACCCTCGTGTGGCTGTCAAAAGAGCGCTGCCACTCAGTCGTCGTGAGGGACACGCCCGAGACCACCTCATGTGGGCGACCGCTCAGGAGGCGTAGCATACGGCGTGCGTCGTCTAGGTCGTGCGGCTTGCCGAGGAGCTGCCCATCGAGGAGGACGACCGTGTCGGCCGTGATGAGTAGTTCGTCGTCTTGTAGTGTGGGTCGTAGCTGCTCTGCTTTGAGCTGTGAGAGGTAGCGTGGCACCTCTTCGAGAGGTAGCGTCTCTGGGTAGGCCTCGCTGTGTCCCTCGATGGTGCGTATCTCAAAGGGGTGCCCGAGCGTGGCGAGGAGCTCTTTGCGGCGTGGCGATTGGGAGCCTAAGATCCAGCGGTAAGGTTTCATAGTGGATAGTCGTCTAGGATGGCTTCGGTGAATAGGTTGTAGAGCTGCGACACCTCTTGCAGCTCCTCGGGCAGTTGCTCGAGCAGTGCACGGTGACGAGCGATAGTCTCTAGGTCATGGCGGCGTGCGGGACCCGTCTGCGCTGCGTAAGGGTCAATGGTGGTTGCCTTGGAGGCGGTGCGCAGGATGAGTCCATCGAGCAAGTCGGTGGGGAGACCAGCTTGAGTCAACAAGCGGTGCGAGAGGGTGTAGAGGCGGTTGGTACAGTTGGAGGCAAGCACGCCCGCAAGGTGTAGCCAGAGGCGCTGATCCAGTGTCGATGGAATCGCCTCAACCTGTAGAAGTTCGTTCCACTGTTGTAGGGTCGTTCTGCCCTCGTCAGTGGCTAGTTGGTAAAGGACCTTCTGTCCCTCCAGAGGCACGATAACCTCCTTGGCAAAGCTATTGAACGGGTACCAGACGCCATAGGCTCGCTGTCCGCAGAAGCATTCAATCGGAGTCACAGCGGAGGTGTGGACGACCAAGCCGTCCAGTGGCGGGAGTGCCGTGGCGACCTCCTTGATAGCGTGATCGCTGACAGCGATGATGTAGATATCTGCTGCGGGAATTTGCTGTAAGCTGTCTGTGATAGGGCAAGCGAGTGCGAAGCGGTCCCGAAGCGTCTCGGCGTGCGTCAGCTGACGGCTGTAGATGCCGCAGAGCGAAGCAGCATCGTGTCTCGCCAGTGCGGCCGCAATCGAGGTGGCTACGCCTCCTGATCCTATGAGCGTGACTTTCATATTGTATCAGCCTATTTGTCAGGTTATCCAGTAGTTAGGCGGGTGGGCTTGAGGGGTGCGCGCATCGTCACGGACCTCACCCCCATCTCCGTGACAAAGGTAACACTATTCGCCCCAACAAGCACCCCAATGAGAGGACAAACCAGGGATGACGCATTATAATCGCTCTGTCAGGAGCTACTGATGAGCGACAGGCAAGGCATCAATGAGTGCACTATATGTATAATGTGTCACCCCTAGCCTCCAGTCGTTCGAGCCTGTGCTCCTCCGACTGGGGGCTACGATGCGTCCGTTCCCGTTAAGTTTTACAGCGTTCAGGCTACAACGTCCCGGTCGTTCTACAACGGACGCTCTTGACTGGTAACGATGATGTAGGGACGCACGGGAATGTCTACACATCAGGGTTACAGCGTTTGATGAGTGGAATTGTCGTGCTGACGTAGCTTGTGTAGGGGCGGACCTACGTGTCCGCCCGCAGAATAGACTGCGCTCAGGTGAGGACGGGCGGACACACAGGTCCGCCCCTACGGTGGGAGCCCCCACCCCGACGAGCGGTTCACCCGAAGAGAAGTCGACCGAGCTTTCGAAACGAGAAAAAACTTCGCTTTTTACTTGCATATGAACTTAGAAAGCAAAAGGCTACTCGTCTCGCTCTAATTTCTAACTTCTAACCTCTAACCTCTAACCTCTAATTACCCTCCTTTTTCGAATATCCACGTGGAGAATCTCAAATCTCCACGTGGATATTTTTTATTTTCCACGTGGGCGTGATTCATTTCCTCCGAAGTTTTATTTGATTCCTCCGAAGAATTTTTTCTTCCCCACGTGGAAAATAAAAATTCTCCACGTGGGGATTTCGAAATATCCACGTGGAAATCCGTTTTCCCCCGACATGGCTCCGTTTTGATATGTAGTCGGGTCTAAATTATTGTAGCAATCCAGCGTTGCATTTCCCCCAGTTAGGGAGCAAGGCTAGACTTTTGACTCCTTCTCACAGCTCCTACCGATGATTGATGAGTAATACAGGCTAAAATACCCATTAGTGGTTATTTTATCGGGGGCGAAGCCACCGTACCTTTGCAAAGGTTTTTATGCGTCCCCTATGAGTAGATCTATCCGTAGAGTTCTTCTATCCTACATACTCTTTTCGTTGCTCTCCTGGAGTCTATATGCTCAGGGTGTCCGTCACACCCTCACGGGAGTGGTGTGCGACGCATCTACTAGCGAGCCGATAGCCTACGCACTGGTGGCTCTCTCTGCCGAGGGACGCAAAGATATGGTGACCTACACGGATGATGACGGACGCTTTGCCTTTCAGTCTGTACTAGCGGGGCGATACCGCCTACAGGTGCGCTATACGGGTCTGCGGAAGGAGATGGCGGTCACACTGCAGCGAGACCAATACTTGCGTATCCCCTTTAAGCTGGAGCAGATACTAGGGGAGGTTGTGGTGACGGCACAAGAAGGGCGCCACCTGACCAGCTCCTCGACGATTGAGCGGGCGGCTATCGATCACCTGCAGCCTAGTAGCTTCTCCGACCTGACAGCACTACTGCCTGGAGGTAAGAGTAGTATCCCTAATATGGGCGGAGTCAACAACCTCTTGCTCCGTGAGACAGGCACTATCAATATGCAGGGCAATAAGACGAACAACCAAGACTACGCTATCAGTTCGCTAGGTACCCTCTTTATGGTAGATGGTGCTCCGCTCAATACGGATGCGGATATGCAGTACACAGCCTCGCCGTCTGGCTCGCTCCTCGGTGCAGGCAAGGTCAATGTGAATCGCGGTGTGGATATGCGTACGCTACAGACGGACAATATAGAGCGGGTCGAATTCATCCGTGGTATCCCCTCCGTCGAGTATGGCAATATCACCTCGGGTGTGGTACTGGTGCATCGTAAGCGACAAGCCTCCCCTGTGCAGAGTCGCTTTAAGGTAGATGGCTACAGTAAGTTGGTCTCTGTGGAGAAAGGTTTTGCCCTCACCCCCTCCCAGCATCATATCCTCAATGGGGATGTGAGCTATCTAGATGCCAAGCCAGATCCGCGCATCCCCTTTGAGACTTACAGGCGACTGACTGGCTCGCTACGCTATCACGGTACGAGTAGTGACCAGGCGCATCGCTGGGAGGTAAGCGGAGACTATACGGGTAGCTTTGACAAGAACAAGATCGACCCCGATCTCTCCTATGGACGGACTGACGAGTACCTCTCAGACTACAACCGCATAGCACTCACCTCACGCTATATATACGCTCCGTCAGGTCGCAGGGAGGGCTTACAACGGGTGGAGCTAACACTATCCGCTGCGCAGCAGTTTGACTACCTACATCAGCGCCGTCTCGTGGCCCCAGACCGTATGTCTATAACCCCTACGGGAGACCAGGCTGGCGAGCACGAGGCTAGACTGATCGGGCGAGAGTACGTGGCGGAGTATGTGAGTGATGGCAAGCCACTGACACTCTTTGCCAAGGGGCAGACACTATATAATATAGAGTGGGGAAAAGCTTCGCATAGGTTGAAGGGGGGCTTTAACTATGACCTGTCGAAAAACTTCGGTCGCGGGCAGGTCTACGATCTCTCCTATCCACTCTTTCCTAAAGCATGGGACACCCGTCCACGTCCTTACTACCAGATTCCAGCTCTGCAACAGCTAGCACTATATGCCGAGGATCTATACACCCAGCCTCTCGGAGCGCATACACTCCAGCTAGAGGCGGGCGTACGACTCTCTATGCTCTTGGGCTTAGCTCCGCAGTACACGCTGAGCTATAAGCCCTATCTAGACCCACGTGTCAACCTGCGCTGGAGCTTGCCCGCCTGGGAACTGTTGGCACGAGACCTCAAGCTCTCACTTGATGCGGGATGGGGGTTGACAACACGTATGCCTACGCTCAACTACCTCTACCCTGACCCACGCTACGTAGACATAACTCAGCTAGCTTACTACGACATCAACGCTCCCTATGAGCGTAGCCTATACAACGTCCGCACCTACATAGAGGACGCAACAAACTACAAGCTACGTGCTACGCGCAATCAGAAGCTGGATCTACGTCTCTCTGCCGAGTGGGGACGCAACAGGATCTCTGTGAGCTACTTCAATGAGTTGATGACTACAGGCTTTAGATACCGCTCCACGGCACAGGTCTATACCTATAATAAGTATGACGCCTCAGCGATCGACTATACCCAGCTGACGGGACAGCCCGACATCTCTACCATTCCCTACACTCCCGCTGCACGTATCGAGTCGACGAGTCGCCCTGAGAATGGCAGTATGATCCGCAAGGAGGGTGTAGAGCTACAGATTATGACGGAGCGCATCCCACTGATCAATACGAGTCTGATCCTCGGGGGTGCATGGTTTCGCTCTACCTACTCGAATAGCGTACCGCTCTACTACGCAGTCTCTGGAGTCTATGGCAATGTAATCCTATCGGATCAATACTTAGGTCTCTACAACTGGCAGGATGGCTCGGAGAATCAATCGCTCTCGACCAACCTACTCTTTGACACGCAGATTCCGCAGTGGGGACTCATCCTGACGACCGCCGTGGAGAGTACTTGGCTGGTCTCTCGTCGTCGCCTTCCCCAGGATGGTCGGCCGATAGCTTACCTAGATGTACACGATGGTAAGCTACACCCCTACACGGCCGAGTCGGAGCGAGATACCTATCTGCAGCATCTCTTCATACGCTACAGCGATACGCTCTTTAAGCCGAGTCGCATCCCCCTAGCTCTTGGGGTCAATCTCAAAGTATCTAAGCAGCTGGGCAAGCTCTTTACACTATCCCTTTTTGCCAACAACGTCATAGACTACCTGCCCGACTACAAGGTGGGTACCGCAACGCTCAGACGTACTGCCACACCTTACTTTGGCATGGAGCTACGCATCAAGATCTAACCTCCGTCACACACCAACTAGCTCTCGGTATGAATCGTCTCTTTCGACTACTCCTCATCATATCTGCCGTGATAGCGGTCTGCTCATGCCGCCCTGAGCATGGACGGGCTCCGCTACCTATGGTCCCGTGCGCCTTCACTACGCAGATTCCCGAGGAAGTGACAGATCTCTCTGTACTGGGCGAGGAAGTACACTTGACAAATAAAGCAACGGGAGTCGATGCCCGCTACAATTCGCTAGATAGTATCGCTGTCATCGTCGGACTGTACGATATAGCCTATACTATGGAGTGTACCTTCACGCTCCATGGCATACAGATGCGGGGGCGGCTCGTCTCTCAACTCGCTGATGTGAGCCTTACAGAGCAAAAGGACAATAAAGCTGTGCAGCTTCTCTTGCCTCTGAGGGTCGTACCACAGGTAGAGGACTTCGTGATACAGGAGATCTTCTTCACAGGGACACTAACTCCCGCAGGCAAGCAGTATCATGGCGACAACTATGTCGTGCTTTACAACGGCACAGATCATATACTATATGCCGATGGGATAGCTTTCTGTGAGAGTCGCTTTGTCTCCACAATGAAGTTTGACTACAAGCCCGATATCCGCCATGAAGCGATGGCGGTGCAGGCAGTCTATGTAGTGCCTGGCAGTGGTAAAGAGGTCGCTGTACCTCCTGGCGGAAGGCTCATACTCTGTGATACAGGGATAGACCATAAGACAAATAATCCCAACTCTTTCGATCTCTCTAAGGCAAACTTTGAGTGGTATGATGTCTCTACCGTGCCTGCTCATCAAGACTTCGACAGCCCCTTGGTGCCTAACCTAGACAAGTGGTTTTGCTATACGAAGTCCTTCTTTGTACTCCACAATAGAGGCTTCAGATCGTATGTCATAGCACGTGTGCCTATTGACAAAGAGAGCTATCTGAGAGACTATGTCTACAAGTTCACCTGGGTCTTGACTCATGCTGGGATCAGCTACGATATGTCTGGCTCTTGCTACAAGATTCCCAACGACTGGATCCTCGATGGTGTCAACTGTAGTGTCGAGGCAAACATCCAGTGGACGATACTGCCTGAGACGATAGACGCTGGCTACACAAACTGTGGCAAGGCTGATCATCAGAAGGATCGGTACTTCCACTCTGTGCGTCGCAAGTTCCTCGGGTTAGATGCGCTAGGTAATCCAATCCTGCAGGATACAAACAACTCAACTGAAGACTTTAACCCGATGGTCACGCCAGCTCTCGTAGAGGAGCAGGGCTCAGCTATTGACGCCAAGGGCACACCCTGCTCGGCCAAGACCTATGATGGCATAACACCTATGGTCGCTAAGTAAACATCCCGAGGACTCTATGCTACTAACATTTAGATCTATGGTCATACACATCAGACCTCTGACTCTAGTCTGGACACTGTTAAGTCTTCTCGTCGGCAACCTATATGGGCAGCAGGACGAGACTCTAGCTACTCCTACAGACTCGACAGATAGGCTTCCTACGCTTCGCACGCTACTGGAGCAAAGGCGCCCAGGTTATGACTGTTCGGTATCACCAACGGTGTCACCACTCTACTTCTTCTCAGAGCGAGGGTCTCGCACAGATCTTTCCCTGGGCGGAGCTGTGCGTCGAGATGGGAGCGAGGCGATGATTCCGCAGATGGGCCAGCAAGACATAGATGGGTCGGTGCGTATAGAGAGCGCCCTGCGTCAGCGCAACAACTTCGCTTGGGGAGCAGCCTCCTACACCTATCGTGCTACGGAGGGGATACGCTTCAATGAGACGACCGACTACCAGCTTCTGGCTCCCTACGTCATGGGAGACACAGCGCATACGGCTCGTCTGCATCAAGATCTCTACACCTTTGGAGCTGGCACGGTGCATCGTCTAGGCGACTGGCTCCTCTCTTTGAGGGCGGACTATCGTGCCACCTTTGCCTATCGCACGCAAGACCCTCGTCCTCGCAATCTGGCGACACTCCTAGAGGGGCAGCTAGGTGTCGGCTATCAAGCTACTGACTATGCAGTCGCTCTAACAGGCACTATCGGTCGCTACAAGCAAAGCAATCAGGTGGACTTCCAGAGTGAGCTCGGCGTCGCCAGAGAGTACCACTTCACTGGAGTGGGTGGGGACTACTATCGCTTTAGGGGCAACAACACGTCGCTCTTCTACCGAGGACTATCCTATGGTCTCTCGCTCGGCGTAACCCCTACGAGTCAAGCACGTCAAGGCTTCTACGCTTTGGCTGCCTGGCATCTGCTGACGACCGACCGAATCATCCGTGAGCTCAACAACCTGCCCCTCTCGACGCTCTACTGTCACACGATAGATCTGCAGACGGGATACAATGCCAGCACAGCACGACTGGGACGTTGGGGCGTAGCGCTCTACACGCAGGGAGACATCCGTCGAGGTTCCGTTCACCTCTTCGGAGATCCCAAGGGAAATCTCTACCCACGCATAGCTACCGAGCACTCTTACTATGCCCGCATGATCGAGATGGGTGGACGGGGCTTCTGGCATAGTGCGCAAAGTATGCTCTCTCCCTGGACGTGGGGTGCAACCCTCTCCATAGGCTACCGACTACATGAGGAGGACTTACTCCCTAATGCTATGCGTACGCTCTACCACGTGGTGGGGCAGATAGCGCCTCAGCTGGACTATGCTAGAGGACGCTACATAGCTTCACTTAGACCTACGTGCAGAGTGTGGCTCCCTGTGGGACACGGCTCTCAGCAGCTGGCTCCACAGCATCAGCCGATACCGACACATCATGAGACCTTAGAGCGAGCCTATCAGATAGCTCGCTCCACACGAATGAGCTACGGTGTGGAGATGACACACGCCTTCCAGCTCACTCATCGATACGTGCTGTGGCTCTCTCTCGATTACCTGCACACGCAGACCAAGCTGTGCGGTAGCGACTACGGAGCCATACGCTGTGGCATCTCATTCTAATGGCAAAACAAACTAATCAAACTAAATATCATCAGTATGCGAAAACAACTACCAGTATTACTTATGCTCCTCACGCTCTTCTGTACAGCGAGTGTGACGATAGCACAGACTCCAGACGAGGGGATCGCAAAGAACTTCCTCTGGTACCGTCTTGTCTCCAATAGCTTAGAGCGTATGCAAGTACCTCAGCAAGTGGTCGCCTCAATGGACGGCAATCTCTTTGCGAGCAATATGTTCTACAGTAAGGAGCGCACGGACTCTAGCTCAGTCTTCAACTATGATGCGCCCGACATTGCAGACAAGGCGGTCTCCTACGGTGATGATGGTGAGGCTGTCAATGGCAATACCGCTATCTCCATCTACAAGATGAATCCTGAGGGCAAGCTTCTCTGGCATATCTACAACAGCCGAGGAGATGTTGCTTCCAATGTTCACTGTATCACAGCAACTCCTGACGGGGGCTTTGTGACCATCTTGATGGTTCGCGATGCTAAGTCCAAGTCAAAGACCGATGTCGACATCTTGCGCCTAGTCCAGGCTGACGGCAAGTCTTACGACATAGAGATGAAATCTCGATTTGTCGGAGCTGGTGAAGAAGCATCTGCAGAGCCTACGCACCGCAAGGTCATGCCTATCCTTGTCAAGGTTAGTGCTGCAGGACAGATCGAGTATCACAAGGCTTTTGAAGTAGATCACAAACCAATGCCAGATGCGAGTTACTATAGCTATGGTACACCTACAGGGTGTGACTTCAAGGGTACGACTATAGATCCCGAGGGCAACGTCTATGTCTGTGGCTCCGTCCGCACGGCCATAACCATCGGCGAGACGACTATCAAGGCAAAGAACAATGTCGGATGGAATGGAGACTCACAGAAGCAGATAGGAGACTTCTTCATCCTCAAGTTTGACAGCAAGGGCAATCTCGTCAAGACGCTTACAGAGCAGGGAGACCCCATCGGACGCTCTATGCTCTGTGTCATCAAGTATCAAGATGGTAAGCTCTATGCTACAGGTCGCTTTACAGGAACTAAGGAGAAGACCCCCATCACCATCGATGGCAAGCAACTCATCCCCAGCGATAAGGAGAGCCTTGTCACCCTCTGCCTAGACACAGATCTAAAGGTCTCGTGGATCTCTCAGATTGATGTCAAGGCTGTACCCGAGCACAACTGGACGAAGGTCTTTGTCGATGGTGTGGCTGTCGGCAAGGACAAGGTCTACATAGCAGGTCGCTGTGCTGGAGCTCTCGTTGATGCTGAGGGGAATGTGATCCTTGAGCAGAAGCTCAAGCAGCACAGAGGCTATGCTCTAGCGCTAGACAAAGCTACGGGCAAGCCCAATGCGAAGTGGCACACGTTCCTCCCAGAGAAAGGAATCTCCAACTGTACGGCTATATCCACACAGGGAGATCGTGTCATCTTGCATGCCTATGCTCTAGGAGCTCAGACCTACTATCGTGTGCTGGATCTCAACCTCTCAGAGGGCTCTGTACAAGACTACCCGATGGTAAGCAAGGCTTCTGTCTCATTCGGTGGCGATATCGTTGCCAATAGCTATGTAGCAGGTGCGCGTTGTCGCAATAGTGCTAAGCTCCTTACGACCGAGGGCTATAAGGATATGACATACAAGGGCTGGTTTAGCCTCTTTGTTGCCCACAAGCTCCCCTTCCCATCAGTCTCTGCTAACTGCAAGGCTCTCCACCTATCAGAGGGCAAGGGCACTCTACAAGTCCTAGCGTCAGACCTAACAGATCCGATCCAAGTAACATGCTCTGGCGAAGGCTTTACGGCACAGCTCAAGGAGCTACCCGCTACGGGTGGAGCTCTCGAGGTTCAGTTCAAGACGGCTGTCACCAAGACGCCCGAAGAGCGTATTGGCAAGCTCACCCTCACTTCTGGTGGAGCTAGCTACGAGGTCTACCTCTACGCAATGACCGAAACAGAGCAGTACATCAAGGTATCTCAGAGCGAGATCGACTTCACGATGATACCTGTCGGTGAGCATAAGTCTGTCGATCTGATCGTCACACAGAAGAACCTCATGGACGCTATCACCTGTACGATCGAGGGTGAGGGCGCTAAGTACTACTCAGTAGACAAGAGCGAACTAGCCGTCTCCAATGAGCCTGCGACCCTCAAGGTCACCTACACACCTGACAAGACCATCGCAGCTAATGCCAAGGCGACAGCTCAGCTCGTCCTAACCTCTGGCGATGTCAAGACGATTGTCACACTATCTGGTCAGAGCAATACAGCTATTGAGGAGGTTGCAGCAGCCAAGCTCTCTATTGCTACCGCTGCTGGTACGCTCTACGTACATAGCGATGAGACACGTCCTGTAGCTATCTACACGTCAGCTGGTGAGATGGTTGCACAGCAACTACTCTCTGGTGATATGGAGCTCTCACTACCTGCTGGTATCTACTTCATCCAGACAGATCGTGAGGCCTATCGTGTCTACATCCCCGCTATCTAATCTGTTTAGTCCCTCTTCTCCCTATGTGGAGGAGAGGGACTATCCTCTTTTATAAGCAAATCTGTGAAGCTCGCACTTCACACCCTATTGCCTCAAAACATAGTTATCACACCAACACAGTATGAACAATAAACTATCTCTCGCACTCCTTGCAGCACTACTCTCCATCGCCCTCATCAGCTGCAATAAGCAAAAGCAAGATCAGACAGCAGCCACAGAGACGGAGGCTCCGACCTACATGGAGGTGGACGCACTCCTCGCCTCTGCCGATAGTCTCGTCGGTCAGACGGTCACCGTGCAGGGCGTCTGCACCCACCTCTGCAAGCATGGTGCTAAGAAAGCCTTCCTCATGGGTAGCGACGACACCAAGGTGATCCGCGCTGAGGCTAGTGAGGAGATGGGCGCCTTTGCCCAGGAGTGTATCAATAGTATAGTCACCATCACAGGGCAGCTTGTCGAGGATCGTATCGATGAGGCTTATCTGCAAAACTGGGAGGAGCAGCTCAAAGCTCAAGTCGCCAAAGAGCATGGCGAGGGCAAGGCAGGCTGCGCCAATGAGAAGAAGGCTCGTGGCGAAACGGCCGACACACCCGAAGCTCGTATCGCAGACTTTCGCAAGCAGATCGCTGAGCGCGAAGCTCAGGAGGGCAAGGCATACCTCTCCTTCTACCACATCGATGCTACAAGCTATCAGATAGAGCAGCAGTAACCCATCTGGAACTGACAAGACTCTATGAAAGTAAACTTCAAGAAAGTAGGTAGGAGCGTGCGTCGCTGGAGTAGATTACTACACCGCGACCTCTCCTACCTACTTGCTGCACTTATATTCATCTATGCCCTATCGGGTCTCTACATGAACCACCGAGACTCGATCAATCCACACTACATCATCACTCAGCGGGAGTATCAGATCCCGCTAGAAGAGCTACAAGCTGCTGGACGCCTTGACGCATCTGCCGTCCGTAAGCTCCTAGACGAGATAGACCTGTCGGGTAGCTATACCAAGCACTACTACCCTGACGACCATACGCTCAAAGTCTTCCTCAAGGGACGTGCCACCCTACTCCTCGACACCTCAACGGGGGTAGCCGTCTACGAGTCGATCGAGCGACGCCCGCTCATCAGCTCTATGACACAACTGCACTACAACCCAGGGCGCTGGTGGACGATCGTCGCTGATGTGCTAGCCATCGGTCTTATCCTCATCACCCTCACGGGACTACTCATCGTGCCAGGGAGACGCGGGCTCATAGGTCGTGGAGGCATCCTCCTCTTGATCGGGCTGGCGGTACCACTACTCTTCCTCTTCCTATAAGGACAAGTAGCATTCACTACTGCCGAAAGAGTAGCCCACACCTCCCCTTATACCACTTAACTAACATGGACAACTTAATCGAGTGTCAAAACTTGACTCACTACTACGGCAAGCGACTGATCTACCGTGATCTCTCCTTTGCCGTGCCTCGTGGTCGCATCCTCGGTCTGCTTGGCAAGAACGGTACCGGCAAGACCACCACAATCAATATACTCAGTGGCTTCCTCCGCCCCAAGTCGGGTGTCTGTCGCATCCTAGGCGAAGACATAACCCGTATGCCCGACCGGCTCAGACAGGATATCGGGCTACTCATCGAGGGGCACGTTCAGTATAGCTTTATGACTATACGGCAGATAGAGCGCTTCTACGCGCCTTTCTATCCGAAGTGGCGTAGGGAGGCTTACTACGAGTTGATGGAGCTACTCAAGGTCACCGAGAGGCAGCACCTCAGTCGTATGTCTTGTGGCCAGCGCTCGCAGGTCGCTCTCGGACTGCTCCTAGCGCAAAACCCCAAAGTCCTCATCCTCGACGACTTCTCCATGGGACTAGACCCCGGCTATCGCAGGCTTTTTGTGGACTACCTGCATCACTATGCCAAGGAGCAGGGCACCACGATCTTCCTCACCTCCCACATCATCCAGGATATGGAGCGCCTGATCGATGACTGCATCATCATGGACTACGGCTCTATACTCCTGCAGCGACCCGTTGCTGAGATACTAGACGAGGGGCGACTCTACAGATGCACCCTCACAGACGACCGTCCTCTCCCTGAGATCAATGGGCTGTACCACTTTGAGGCGCACCACAGACGTGGGGAGTGCTACTCATTCCTTCCTCTGCTAGAGGTCGCCGAGCGACTCACTCAGGCTGGCGTCCCCTACCAAGATCTCACAGCACACGAGACGACGCTCGAGGATGCCTTCATAGGACTCACCGGTAAGTACTAACGCTATCTATATGTTTGCCTCTATAATGTATAAGGAGTGGCTCAAGCTCCGACTATACGCACTACTATCGACACTTGTCGCACTAGCCGTACCGCTCTACGGCGTCATACGCATACACCGAGCCATCGCCCTGCAAGGCGCTGACCATATCTGGCTCGTGATGATACAGAAAGGGGTAGTCTTCGTAGAGAGTATGCGCTACGTACCCCTCATACTAGGCTTGCTCTGTGCCATCGCTCAGTTTGCGCCAGAGCTCTCTCGTCGTAGTCTCAAGCTTACCCTGCACCTACCTCAGTCACCGCTCCGCTCGACCTACCAGATGCTCGCCTGCGGGGTGACGTTACTGCTGTGGCATACCTTATTATATATAGGTGTCCTCTTCATCGGACTGCAAGGGCTCTTAGCTTACGAACTCCTCGCCTACGTCCTCTCCGCCACATTGCCCTGGATCTTGGCAGGCTTCCTCGGCTACCTCCTCATGAGCTGGATACTCCTAGAGCCCACTTGGCGCAGACGCATCCTCTACACCCTCATCGCCGTACTCCTCATGCGTCTCTGCTTCATCTCACCCACGGCAGGAGCTTACGCACCCTTCCTACCTACGCTACTTATCTACACCATCCTCGCCTCGACACTCGTGTGGCTCTCCGTGAGTCGCTTCAAAGAGGGGAGACAAGACTAAACGACCATTATATGAAGCGCATAGCCACAATACTCCTATACATCACCGTAGCACTACTCATCGTCTGGCAGATACCCTGGTGGTACAACTACCTCCGAGCCGATGCAAGCCGTGAGCCATTCACTATCTATAGTCAGCTACTAGGCGACTTCATCGTCACAGGCCATGATGAGGGGGCGATAACCTACCGTAGCGGTAAGGGCGTGCAGTATAGTCGTGAGGAGGTAGACAGCCTGCTCCCCACCTTCTACTACCGCCAGCTCCTGACTGATGGTCGCCTACCCGACACGCTCTATGGAGAGGCGGTGACCCCACAGCTTATACAGCGGGGTGTCGTCACCTTTCGCAACTCGCCGCGCACCCTCTCTGCGCCTGCCGTAGCGCTCTACCCCCTCCTGGAGAGTGCCTCACGGAGAGTCAAGCTGGAGATGCCCGAGGATCTCTTTCGCATCACCGACCAGGCGATCGAATTTGTAGATATGCAGAGCAATCAGCTAGACAAGGCGAAGAGTGCTAACTATACGAAGCTCTTTCAGGAGAAAGGCTTCGCCTTCCCCGCACAGCGGGTCGCTGGCAATGCAACTGCACAAAAGGAGTATGACAACGGTTACCTCCTCATTGATCAGCAGGGCAAGCTCTTTCACCTCAAGCAGATGGCGGGCAAGCCCTACCTGCGGGCTATTGACCTGCCCGAGGGCGTAGAGGCTGCCGAGGCCTTCGTCTGGGAGCTGCCTAGTCGTCGGCATATCGGTCTCGTCTCTACCCGAGACCATCAGCTCTATCTGATCGAGCGTGAGGGCTATCGTCCCTGTCGCCTTGAGATCCCCTCGTGGGACCCTCGCCGTGAGGATCTCACCATCATCGGCAACGACCTAGACAGCTACACCCTCAAGGTCTCCACCACCGATGCCACAAGCTACTATGCGCTAGACGCTACGAACTATACGCTACTGAGCTCGCTACAAGTAGATCACCCTGAGCGGGCTATGCCGGGGCTACACTTCACCTCGCGTCTAGATGGCTGGGTCAAGCCTCGACTAGACTAACCGCGAGGCCCCTTCTGCCCCCTTCATGAGGGAGGTATAGATGAGGTCATTATAATATAACGCGTCAGCCCTGCCCTCTAACTTCTAATTTCTAACCTCTAATTACCCTCTTTTTTCGAATATCCACGTGGAGAATCTCAAATCTCCACGTGGATATTTTTTATTTTCCACGTGGGCGTGATTCATTTCCTCCGAAGTTTTATTTGATTCCTCCGAAGAATTTTTTCTTCCCCACGTGGAAAATAAAAATTCTCCACGTGGAGATTTCAAAATATCCACGTGGAAATCCGTTTTTCCCCGACATAGAGTCGTGTTGATATGTAGTCGGGTCTAAATTATTGTCGAGACTGTTGACTTTTACAACGGTCTCATTATATATAATGTGTCAGCCGTGGAGGACATCTCGACATGGTGCGTGTGCGAGAGTCTCCAGATGAGACTGTTGCAAGAGTCTCCAGATGAGTGCAGAGCTACGAAGAGCGAGCTTCACACCCTCTGGCCCGCCGCTACGGACTACCTAACAGATAGTATTGAACAGCTGTTACTTTCTTCTGCATATACCTACTATTCGCTAGTGTTTGCCGTGAGCAGATGTGCGCCACCACCGTACCTTTGCAGTGTATATCTGTCGGATTATCGGCAGGCTTCACAAGATGTGGCGTAGTAGAGGATTCGTTCCCCTGATTCTCTTCGATTTACCCTCCGCTATACCCATCTTGAGGTACGCTAAACAATGTAAGGGGTGCTGATGAAGCTCCCCCTGCGTTTGAATCACTCAGATATCAAACACGCTATAATAATATATGAAACGACTCATTTCGTATCTCCTCTGTGCTCTCGTACTTTGCACCGTACAGCTATCAGAGGCGCAGACTGTGGATACATTGTCACAGGCTCCCGCACCAGCTCCTCGTCGGCTCACCCTAGGTGGGTATGGAGAGGCTGTCGCATCGAGGATGTTTTACAGTAATAACTTCAAGCGCTACACCGATGCAGCACTCTACAAAGATGCTCGTAGCTTCGGGCAGGTGGACTTGCCTCACGTAGTTTTCTTCGTCGGTTATGACTTCGGTCACGGCTGGTCTCTAGGCTCTGAGATCGAGTTTGAGCATGGTGGCACGGAGAGTGCTGTCGAGATCGAAGAGGAGGAGACTGGCGAGTACGAGTCTGAGATAGAGCGTGGTGGCGAGGTGGCTCTCGAGCAGTTTTGGCTACAGAAGAGCTTCTCACCAGCACTCAACCTGCGCATCGGACACATGGTAGTGCCTGTCGGAGCGACCAATGCGTATCATATGCCGACGGAGTTCTTTACGGTCTACCGCCCCGAGGGGGAGAATACGATCCTGCCCTGCACCTGGCATGAGACCGGTATAGGGCTATGGGGTAAACTACCTAACTGGCGGTATGAGGTGATGGGTATCGCGGGACTGGATGCAGACCGCTTTAATAATAAGGACTGGATTCATGGCGGTGCGGGTAGTCCCTACGAGTTTAAGATGGCGACGAACTATGCCTGCGCTATGCGCGTGGACAACTACTCCGTACGCAATCTGCGCCTCAGCCTGAGTGGCTACGTCGGGACGAGCGGTCGCAACACGCTCAATGCGACAAATAAGTATGACCATATCAAGGGTCTCGTCTGTATCGGAGCCTTTGACTTTCAGTATGCCAATCCGCAGCTCATCTTGCGAGGCAATGTGGACTACGGACATCTAGGCGACTCGATGGAGATAACAAAGGCCAATCGCACGACCCGCAAGGACTCACCCTCACCCAAGAATAGTGTCGCCAAGGCGGCTCTAGCTGCTGGCCTGGAGGGCGGATATGACCTTTTCTCAGCTTCGGCCAAGCTACGTCAGCTCAAGCAGCGTCTCTACCTCTTCGGGCGATATGACTACTACGACTCCATGTTTCAAGTAGTGCCCAGTATGACCGACGAGCTGGAGTGGGAGCGACAGAAGTTTACCGTCGGACTCAACTACTACCCCATCCCAGAGATTGTCGTCAAGGCTGAGTATAGCTATCGTATGCTACACAAGCAGTTCAACGATGAGCCGACAATCAGCCTCGGCATCGCCTACTTTGGCATGTTTCACTTCTAGATTCTTTTAACACAACACAATACAATCAACTATGAATAAGTACACCTACATCTTTAAGATGCTCCTTCTCTCAGTCGTGGGCATCCTTCTCGTCTCTTGTCAAGAGAGCGACGAGCCCAAGGCAAAGCAACTAGACCCAGAGCAGACGGCACTCGTCAAGCAGTTCGTCGAGGGTGTCATCGTCCCCACCTACAAGTCTCTAGCCGACAATGCTATCGAGCTGTCTGGGCTTTGCGAGGAGCTGATGAAAAACCCCTCTCAAGAGCTAGTCGACAAGGCTTGCCAGAAGTGGGTCGCAGCGCGTGCTTACTGGGAGCGTAGTGAGGCTTTTCTCTATGGAGCTGCTGGTGACTACAACATCGACCCGCACATTGACTCTTGGCCTCTGCAAAAGAATCAGCTAGACAACATCCTTAAGAACAAAGATCTCCTCGATGAGCTCAAGGAGGAGGGAGCCGATGCTACGGGCTTTGCCTCTCTAGGCTACGGTCTACTCGGCTTCCACGCTGTGGAGTACATTATCTTTAGAGATGGTAAGCCTCGCAAGGTTGCTGAGATCACAGAGCCTGAGCGCATCTACAATGCGGCTGTCGCTGAGGATCTAGCTCGTCAGACTACACGTCTAGAGGCTAGCTGGGCTGGCATTGACAAGGTGACGGCAGACAAGAAGAAGACGCTTGAGGATGCCGAGCTCCTCCCCACAATGGACTACGGTCAGCTTATGATCGCCGCTGGTGAGCAGGGTAACAGCTCCTACAAGAGTCAGAAGGATGCTCTCGTTCAGATCCTACAAGGCGCAAGCGACATCTCTGACGAGGTGGGCAATACGAAGATCACTGACCCAGTCAACTCGGGCAACGTCCTAGACGTGGAGTCGTGGTACAGCTGGAACTCTATTGAGGACTTTACCGACAACCTGATCAGCGTGCGCAATGCTTACTACGGCTCTCTCGATGGGTCTGTACACAATCACTCTCTCGCTACCTACATGGCTAAGCAGCATCCCGAGCTAGACAAGGAGATACGCTCTGCCATAGACCATGCAATCAAAACGGTAGCCGCTATGCCGGCACCCTTCCGCAATAATCTGACCAAGGAGGCTACCAAGCCCGCCATCGAGGCGTGCAATGCGCTCCTCGAAAAAATCGACGCAGCTATCGAAGCTGTACAGAAGTAATCCGTAAGAAACTGTCATACCATCTGCAGGTTGTTCCTGAGAGAACACCTGCAGGTGGGTGATAACTTTAGAGACAATTGTCATGAATAAGCTATTAGCTCTATGTAGTCTCATCGGCTCTCTGGCACTCTTGAGTGCCTGTAGCTCAGACTGTCCAGAGCCGACGGACAAGGGTCAGTACGAAGAGCAGTATTATAGCGGAGGAAGACTAGGCACCGCGTTCAACAATACGGCCACCTGCTACGAGCAGTTTACCCCTGCTGTCGAAGAGGCTGGCCTAGTCGCTAGGTTCAAGCGGGGAGAGCGTCTCTTCGAGAACCCCTTTGACACCTCTACCGACCCCAACTTTCCGCTACGTGGCTTAGGTCCCCTATGGTTGCGTGCTAGCTGTATCGCTTGCCACCCGGGATACGGTCATGGCGCTAGACAAACTGAGTACAACTCGCACACCATAGGTAACGGCTATCTACTCGTCCTCACGGATCAAAACGATAACTACCTATCCTCTCTCACGGGTATGCCTCAGACGCAAGCTGCGCCTCCCTTTAAGGCACCTCTTGATGAGCGTAAGATCAAGATAGACTGGCTCCCCTACACGGATGAGTGGGGCAATAAGTTTGACGATGGCGAGACCTACGACCTTATTTACCCAGAGGTGACCATACCGGAGGATGCCTTCTACGTACCTCTGCAGGCCAAGGGCAAGGATATCCCATACTCCGATCTACGCGTCCGCCTCGAGAGCACCATCGGTATCTACGGCACGGGGCTGCTCGACGCTATCAGTGACGAGGACCTTCGCGCTCAGTATCAGACGGAGGAGAAGCATGGTGCCAACCTCAATCCCGCTATCTGGAAGGACGGAGACTTTGTTAGGTACTACGTCAATAAGAAGCAGGGCGATGGCACTAAGTACCTTCCCCGCTACACCTACGGACTGACACGTGGTAGCATACAGGATGGCCCTGGAGCCAACGCTATCTGGAACATCACCAACGTGACTCGTGGCGATCGTCGCTACCACTACATGACTACGGCCTATGCTAAGGTCGCCTCCGAAGATCCCGAGGTACAGGCTAAGTTTTACGAATACTATCCCGAGTGGAGGAAGAGCGGTGATGTCAAGAAGGACATCTACGACTACCTAACCTCTAGCGAGCTCCCTGCCGATATGACCGACGAGGAGTATATCGACTTCATGGTATGGCACCGCGGACTAGCTGTCCCGTCAGCTCGAGATGCTGATAGCGAAGAGTTTCAACAGGGTAAGAAGCTCTTTGAGGCGATGGGCTGTGCCAGCTGCCACCGTCCTACCTGGACCACAGGCGAGGATCAAATCCGTGACCCGAACAACTTCTTCGTCGGTGCTCGTGCTAGCCTCCTGCCACGCTACCCGCATCAGAAGATTTGGCCCTACACCGATATGATTCAGCACCAACTGCAGATGAAGAACAACATCCGCACAGGCTGGTGCCGTACTACGCCGCTGTGGGGACGTGGTCTGAGCATGAAGGCTACTGGAGCTAGCGATCGTCTACACGACTGCCGTGCACGTACCGTGATTGAGGCGATCATGTGGCACGGTGCTAAGACTAGTGATGCGAGAGCCTCTATTGAGAAGTTTCGCAAGCTCAGCAAGGAGGAGCGCAAGGCTGTCGTCACCTTCATCGAGTCTATCTAACCTCTAAAGTCTAACCTCTAACCTCTATCTAACTCTCCCCCTCCCCTGTACACATCTCCCAATGCAATAGATTATGATGATAGATAAAGGTTGTCAGGGGAGGGGATACACATACACCCAAACACTTTATCCTTATGAAGCACTTAACTACACAGCTAGCTCTGCTAGCACTCATCCTTGCTAGCTTGCCAGCTTGTCAGCGGGAGTGTGGTAGCGACACCCCTCAGACCCTTAGCGAAGAGTACTACAGTGGCGGTAAGCTAGGCACTACCTTCAACAACACCGCCTCCTGCTTCGAGCAGCCCACGGAGGCTATCGCTCTGGCTGGACTAGATGCCAACTTCAAGCAAGGCGAGCGTCGCTTTGAGACGGCGCACGCTGCTGGTGATGTACCTGGTCTGACCTTCACGGGACTAGGTCCTCTATACAATCGTACCTCCTGCGAGGCTTGTCACCCTGGCTATGGACATGGTAAGCGCATCACACGCTACAATAGTGAGCAGATGGGCAATGGCTGTCTCATCATCGTTACCGACAAAGAGGGAAATATGGCTACCTCGCTCGGCTTGGTGCCTATGACTGTCGCACTGCCTCCCTTCAAGCCGATGATTGACGAAAAGAAGATGACCATCGACTGGCGTAGCTATACGGATGAGTGGGGCAATAAGTTTGACGATGGCGAGACCTACGACCTCATCTATCCTGAGGTGCATCTGCCCGCAGAGGCTCTCTACTCACCGCTAGAGGTGAATGGTAAGCCCTATCCAATAGATCAGGCGGTCGTCACGCTTGAGTCTACCATCGGCATCTACGGCACGTGTCTACTTGATGCAATCAGTGATGAGGATATACGTCAGCAGTATATCAAGGAGGCTCCGCATACGCCGCTCAACCCCGCTATTTGGGCTGGTAACGACTTCGCCCCCACGGGGGTAGACGCTGCAGGGCACCCTATGCGCTTTGACTACGCGTGTGACTTCACCAAGCTCTCTGCCAATGTGAGTCTATGGGAGGTGTGCAACATCATCACGCCGATGTTTCGTAAGTTTTACGTACCCGAGGCTTACGCACGGACGGCTAGCAAAGACCCCGAGGTGCAGGCACAGTTCTACAAATACTTCCCAGAGCGCAAGAAGACTGGCAATGTGGAGCAGGATATCTATGACTTCTTTACAGCTACAGACCTGCCCGTCGAGATGGACGCACAGGCTTGCTACGATCTGATGGTGTGGATACGTGGTCTTGCGGTGCCAGCTGCGAGAGATATAGACGCACCCGATGTGCAGCGTGGTAAGCAGCTCTTCACCGAGATAGGCTGTGCTACTTGCCACCGTCCCTCTTGGACTACGGGCGATGATGTGGTCGTGGATGTATATGGCCTGACCGAGGGTGGCAAGAAGGCTATGCCTCGCTATCCCAAGCAAAAGATCTGGCCTTACACCGACCTAATCCAGCACCGGCTCCACATGCAAAACGATATCCGCACAGGTTGGTGCCGTACCACTCCGCTCTGGGGACGTGGTCTGAGCCAAAAGGCTTCGGGTCACCAGGATCGTCTGCACGACTGCCGAGCACGCAATGTGATCGAGGCGATCATGTGGCACGGTGCTAAGGATAGTGATGCTCGCTTTACGGTAGAGAAATTTCGCAAGCTCAATCGCAAGGATCGTGAGGCGGTTGTCAAGTTTATCAACGCTGTATAGCTTCACACACTAGATACAATATAAATATGGTGTGGCGCAAGCTCCCCTTCATACTACTACTTATCACGGTGGCTGTCCTTGCGACAGCCACTGTGGTTGAAAAGCTTTACGGTACGCCCTTCGTGCAGGAGCATTGGTATGGCTCCCCGCTCTTTACCATCTTGTGGGTGCTGCTCTCCTGTGTTGGGCTACTCTATATCTTACGGGCTAAGCTCTACAGACGCTTCTGGATCTGGATGATCCACGTCTCACTGCTGGTCATCTTGCTGGGTGCTGGCGTGACTAGCTGGACTGCTATACATGGACGGATCAAGCTCCAGGAGGGTGCCAGTCCTACGGATCGCTATCAGAGTGAACAGGGAGAGACACTGGCCCTCCCCTTTGAGGTCGCTTTGGAGCGCTTTGATCTGACCTACTACACAGGGACCCAATTCCCGCTAGACTACCAGAGCAATCTCCTCATTCAGGACGGGGAGCGGTCGCAGAGCCTCCGAGGTGCTGTCTCGATGAATCGCATCTTCCGCTACCGCTTCTATCGCTTTTACCAGTCAGGCTACGACCCAGAGACGACCTCCTCGATCCTCTCCATCGCTTACGACCCGTGGGGCATTGCCATCACTTACCTAGGCTATGCGCTCCTAGCAATCAGCCTCGTAGGGGGTATGTACGCGCGCCGTCGTAAGGTGAGACAGCTCCTCAAGCAGGCTCTCGTCTCTCCCGTGGCGATGCTCCTGATACTCCTCGCTGGTGGTACGCTCTCGGCAGAGGCAAAAGCGCCTGCGACGCCACTCCCCAAGACGATCCCCGCTAGTGTGGCGAAAAGCTTGGGCGAACTGCACATCTTGTACAACAATCGAGTCTGTCCCCTAGAGACCTACGCGCAGGAGTTTACCGAGAAGCTCTATGGACGCAGTAGCTACCGAGGCTATTCTGCCGAGCAGGTCTTGGCGGGTTGGATCTTTTACTATGACAGTTGGGTCAATGAGCCGATGATACGGATTAAAGACCCGAGCATTCGCAAGCTACTCGGGTGCTATGAGGGGAAGCGGGTGAGCTACCTGCAGTTCTTTGACCTACAGGGCAACTATCGCCTAGAGTCTCTACTGGACAACTACATACAGCACCCCGACCAGCCCGGACGCAAGGCACTCTTTGAGGCACACGAGAAGTGTCAGGTGATACAAAGCTTAGGGCTAGGGGAGTCGCTTGCGATCTTCCCCGTACAGAGCCATGGGAGTATCGCGTGGTATCATCCTGCCTCTACCGACCTACCCGCAGAGATGCCACTAGATCAGTGGACCTTCGTACGCAAGAGCTTTAACTACCTCAGCGAACTGGTCATCATGCAGCAGTGGGACGAGGCGCAAGACTTCCTCGTCAAGCTCCGTCAGTACCAGCTCAAGGAGGGCGGTGAGAGCTGTCCCTCGGCGGTACGCTTTCGCTCTGAGATTTACTACAACCAGCTCTCGCCTTTTATCGGACTCCTCGCTAAAATCCTCGCCACCGTCGGTATCTTGCTCTTCATCTGGACGGCCTATCAGCTCTCCGTGGGGCGACTCCAAGATCCTCCGCTGGTCAAGTGGGGCATCTGGATCATCATCTACGCTAGTATGCTCTACCTAACCCTGATGGTGATCCTGCGCTGGATTGTCTCGGGCTATGTACCGCTGAGTAATGGCTTTGAGACGATGCAAGCCTTAGCCTGGATTGTCCTACTACTGACCATACTTGCCGGGCGCAAGCATCGAGTACTGATCCCCTTTGGTCTGCTCATGGGGGGGCTGTCGCTCTTGGTCGCCTCCTTTGGGGGTAGCAATCCGCAGATTACTCCTCTGATGCCAGTGCTACACTCGCCGCTACTGAGCATCCATGTGCTGGTCATCATGATAGCCTATAGTCTTCTGGCCTTTATGATGCTCAATAGCTGTATGGCGCTAATCCTGTCCAGACGCTCCACTGTCGGAGCGCACCTAGAGGCACTCAGTAGACTGCTCCTCTATCCCGCGGTTGCGCTACTGGCTATCGGTATCTTCATCGGAGCCGTCTGGGCCAATGTCTCGTGGGGACGCTACTGGAGCTGGGACCCCAAAGAGGTGTGGGCACTCATCACGCTCATCATCTACGCCCTGCCACTACACTGCGAGTCGCTACGCTGCTTCCGCTCGCAGAGGTTCCTGCATGTTTATCTCTTGATCGCTTTCGTGTCGGTCCTGGTCACCTATTTCGGTGTCAACTTCTTCCTCGGCGGGATGCACAGCTACGCTTAGCCTAGACGAGCGATGCCATATGGCGAGTGGTTCTGTGGAAGCTCCCCCGCCCCGCCCGCTCGGCTCCACGTCGCCTGCCCCACACTTGCGAAAGAAGAGCAGGTTTCTTCCGCAATGGTGAAATGACATTTCTGGAAAGGTCGAAGCACCGCTCCGCAATGGCAATTTCGTCATTACGGAGGTGTTGACAGATGCCTAAGACTCGGGGGAAGAGCTTCACTAGGTGCGACAAATTGTCACACATTGCTCTCCATTGGCATATCTGTTGCTTGAGATAGACAGAATCAAAAAACCTTAAAAACATGAACATAGATAAGTACACCATCAAATCGCAGCGGGTGATCCAAACGATGATTGCCCAGGCGCGTCAGCAGGAGCATCAGGCTCTAGAGCCTATATGCCTCCTAGATGCGCTGCTACGTGAGGGGCGTGACGTCGTCGAGTATGTCGCTACCAAGGCGGGTGCTTACATACACCAGATAGAGCAGTCGGTAGCACAGCAACTGGAGCGTCTACCTCACGTATCTGGCGGAGAGCCTTACCTCTCTAACCAGACAAACCAAGTGCTCACCCAGTCCGAGCAGATAGCTAGTGAGATGGGTGACCAATACATAGCTGTGGAGCATATCTTCCTAGCCCTTCTCAAGGTGACCAGCGATGCGCGTCAGCTACTCCTCGACGCGGGCTTGACCTACGCTGACGCTGAGGCAGCCATCCGGGAGCTTCGCAAGGGACGCAAGGTAGACTCCGCCACGAGTGATCAGCAGTACAACGCCCTTGGCAAGTACGCTATCAACCTTTGCGAGCGAGCTCGTGAGGGCAAGCTAGACCCGGTCATAGGTCGTGACGAGGAGATACGTCGTGTCCTACAGATACTCTCTCGCCGTACGAAGAATAATCCTATCCTCGTCGGTGAGCCAGGTGTCGGTAAGACAGCTATCGCCGAGGGCTTGGCGCACCGTGTCATACGTGGCGACGTGCCTGAGAACCTCAAAGACAAGCTCATCTACTCACTCGATATGGGTGCTCTCATAGCAGGAGCAAAGTATCAGGGAGAGTTTGAGGAGCGTCTCAAGTCGGTCGTCAACGAGGTGACCGCTTCCGACGGACAGGTCATCCTCTTCATCGATGAGATCCACACACTCGTCGGGGCAGGAGCTTCGCAAGGTGCTATGGACGCAGCAAATATCCTCAAGCCGGCTCTCGCTCGTGGTGAGCTACGGGCTATCGGTGCCACCACCCTCGATGAGTACCGCAAGTACTTTGAGAAGGACAAGGCTCTCGAGCGTCGCTTCCAGATGGTAATGGTCGACGAGCCAGACGAGATGAGCAGTATCTCTATCTTGAGAGGTCTGAAGGAGCGGTACGAGAACCACCACAAAGTGCGTATCCAAGATGACGCCATACTGGCTGCCGTGCAGCTTAGTTCGCGCTACATCACCGACCGCTTCCTTCCCGACAAGGCTATCGACCTTGTGGACGAGGCTGCAGCACGACTACGCATCCAGATAGACTCGATGCCCGAAGAGCTAGACGAGCTGGAGCGTCGTATCAAGCAGCTAGAGATAGAGCGTGAGGCGATCAAGCGTGAGCACGACGAGCCTAAGCTGGCGGCTCTCTCTAAGCAGATAGCCAATCTAGAGGAAGAGCGCAATGCGCTGGCTGCTCAGTGGCATGGCGAGAAAGACCTAGTCAATGAGGCGCAGCAACTGAAGGTAGAGCGTGAACAAACCTCTATCGAGGCAGACAAAGCGGAGCGACTAGGCGACTACGGTCGTGTGGCTGAGCTACGCTATGGAAGGCTCAAGGAGATCGACGATCAGATCGCGCAGATTAATCAGAAGCTAGCCGAGCAGCGTGCCTCTGGCACGGCCCTAATCACCGAGGAGGTGACGGCCGAAGACATCGCTGACATCGTAGCGCGCTGGACCGGCATCCCCGTAAGTCGTATGCTCATGAGCGAGCGCGACAAACTGCTCAACCTAGAGTCCGAGCTGCACAAGCGTGTCGTCGGTCAGGAGGAGGCGATCACCGCCATTGCCGATGCGGTGCGTCGTAGTCGTGCAGGCTTGCAGGACCCCAATAGGCCGATCGGTTCCTTTATCTTCCTCGGCACGACAGGTGTCGGTAAGACAGAGGTGGCCAGAGCTTTGGCTGAGTGTCTCTTTGACGATGAGCACATGATGACTCGTATCGATATGAGCGAGTATCAGGAGAAGTTTAGCGCAACTCGACTCATCGGAGCACCTCCCGGCTACGTCGGTTACGACGAGGGCGGTCAGCTCACCGAGGCGATCAGGCGTAAGCCTTACTCGGTTGTGCTCTTTGATGAGATTGAGAAGGCTCACCCCGACGTCTTCAACCTACTCCTCCAAGTACTGGACGATGGTAGGCTTACGGACAACAAGGGGCACGTGGTCAACTTCAAGAACACGATCATCATCATGACCAGCAACCTAGGCTCCGACCTCATCCGTCACAACTTCGAGCATATCGACGAGCAGAACCGCGAAGAGGTCATCGAGCGCACCGAGGAAGAGGTCAAGACGCTACTCAAGCAGACGATCCGTCCTGAGTTTGTCAACCGTATCGACGAGACCATCGTCTTCACGCCGCTGACCAAGCCTCAGATCGCTCAGATCGTACGTCTACAGCTCGACAAGGTAGCTCGTACACTTCAGGAGAATGGCGTAACGCTCCACTACAGCGATGCCGCCATCGACCTGCTAGCCGAGCGGGGCTACGATCCCGAGTTTGGTGCACGTCCCGTCAAGCGTGTCATACAGCGCCTCGTCCTCAACGAGCTCTCGAAGGCACTCTTGGCTGGCACCGTAGAGCGCACGAAGCCTATTACGCTAGACGTAGGTGCTGACAAGCAGCTCATCTTCCTAGACTAAGCACTCACTGAGTGCCTACAAGAAATAGAGCATAAATCTCCCTGCTGCAAGGCTAACAAGCCATCGTCAGTAGACTCTTATATAAATCTCCACCGAAGGATTTAGGATTTCTTCGGTGGAGATTTTTTATTTTCCAGCGAAGTGAGAGAAAATTCTTCGGACTTATCGTTTGATTCCTCCGAAGATTTTTTCTTTCCTCTGAAGAAATCGAGCTTTTCCTCCGAGCTATTTTGGAAAAACCTCGGAGGAAATCGGACGGCAATAAATCTACTTAGAGGAAAAGAGGAGAGAAGCTAGCTCCCCTCCTCATTTACACAAGATATGACTATCACTCCTTATAGGATGTAGGGTATAGTCTCGTCATCAACTACAACGAATATCTTCTCTCCATCATTGCAGGGCAGAGCGAGAGCGTAACTCTCGTAGAAGGAGGTCGTACCCACAAGAGCCGTGCCATCAGAGCGGTAAACGGTCAGGTCGTGATGCTTGTCATCATTTACACGGATAGTCAGTCCTAATCGGTCTCGCTCTATCTGCACGTCAAGCGATTCTCTAGTCAAAGGCGCTGTAGTTCCTCTCGTTTGCTTGATGTCGCATAGCCCTGATGGGTGAAATGTATATACATCCCCAGTTGGAGAGGTGTAGCATAGAGGGGTGTAGTCAAGGTAGGTAAAGCCTGGCACCACACCTAGTTCCTCTTTGTTAAACAAAAAACCAAAGGAGTACCCAATACCCTCAATCCATTGGTAAACTTCTAGAGAGGAGCGTGGCTTGTCACTCGCTAGAAGTACTCTCTCGAGCGTGTACACTATGCGGTTTGCTCCCAGCATCTCTCTCGTACGAATATCGATCACTCGTAGGAGCATAGGGCGCATCCATCCCAAAGCTCCCTGTTCATAGTCCCAGGAGAGTCGTTCATCATTATCATATCCCGAGTAGACTCTCACAGTGTCACCGACCTTATAATTATAGTCAAAGAGGACTACCTCCGCAGGCTGCCCATCAACCTTATTATCATCTCGGAAGTTGCAACGTAGATAGATCTTCCCTTTGTCTAGATCTTCTCGGACGTATAGATTCTCACGAAATTGGTGTTTTCCTATGTCAAAGTAGCTTTTCCCATCTACCTCTTTGATTTTGTCTAGTTCGAAGGTTTCTGTCGAAGCGTCAAACGTCACGTGCCGCTCCAAGGCGGTCGAGGTGGCATTAGGCTCATCTACAATGTACAGATCCCTTCTCAACAAATGCCACTTGGCTCCTGCCTGTATGGTCGGGATGGTCGGATGCGTCTTAGGAGTGGGCTGTGACTCCTGAGCTAATACGCCCCCAAAGCTAGTAAGGAGGACGACTAGTGTAGCTGCGATTACATTGGAGAGTTTCATAGTTGTACGGTCTTGATTGGCTTTAAGTTTTTATGGATTGATTCCAGTCGCAAGTTACGTTTTTTTCTTGATTGTACGACACTTCTAGTGGAGCTCCTCCAACAAGCTCAAAGCCACATCAACGCTTCGTCTGAGGGAAAAACGGATTTCCACGTGGATATTTCGAAATATCCAGGTGGATAATTTTTATTTTCCACGTGGGGAAGAAAAAATTCCTCGGAGGAATCAAATAAAACTTCGGAGGAAATGAATCACGCCCACGTGGAAAATAAAAATTATCCACGTGGAGATTTGAGATTCTCCACGTGGATATTCGAAAAAAGAGGGGAAATAGAGATTAGAAGTTAGAGGTTAGTGGTTAGAGGGGACGAGTAACCCTTTATAGGGACGCACAGCCCCACGTCCCCGTCAAAGCAAAACGAATCCTGTAGGGACGCACGGTCTGTGCGTCCGTTGTGTCAAAAGTTACAGCATCGAGGTATTAACGGGGACGGACGCTCAGACCGAGCGTCCCTACAGGGTTCAGTCACGGCTAGCCTCGAGTCATAGTGCGTCCGTCATCCCCCACGTCGCCGTGTAGGGACGCACGGTCGGTGCGTCCGTTGTAGAACGACCGGGAGGTTGTAGCCTGAACGCTGTAAAGCTTAACGGGGACGGACGCCCTCCCACTAGACATTCCCGTGCGCCCCTACATCATCGTTACCAGTCAAGAGCCACCGTTGTGTCCCATCGGGACGAGTAGCCGATTTGCAGAGATTAGAGAGGAGACGACCGCTTGCGGTCGGACGCATCGTAGCCCCCAGTCGGAGGGGCACAGGCCCGAACGACTGGAGGGTAGGAATGCCATACGAAGCAAGCGACCGCCCCAGTGTGGATGGTCGGACTGGGACTGCGTCTTCGCTTAGTCCGACCCACAAGGGGTCGACTTTTTACCACGTTCGCCTATCCATCGGTCGTTCGGGGCTTTTTGCCCCTCCGACCGACGGCTACGATGCGTCGGACCTCTCGCGAGGTCCCTTCTTATCAGAGTGATCGGGGAGGGGGGAGGTTAGAAGTTAGATATTAGAGGGCAGAGCGGACACATTATATATAGTAACCTCATCTATTCCTCGCTTGAGACTGTTGCAAGAGTCAACAGGCTCGACAAAGCATTTATAATGCGTCAGCTCTGGTCTCTAATCTCTAACCTCTAAATTCGTACCTTTGCAGTCTAGTGCACAAGCTTATCAGCAGGTGGTCACACATACTCTGTGGATGGGTTATGACACTGGGGGAACGAAAACATACATTCATTGCGGAGTCAGGTGCACTGCTGGTGATGGTGCTTAAACTGACTCTCAGAGAAGAAAGACTATGGAAAACGATCTTCATGGTAATAGTCTGAAGGCTGTCGGGACCTTTCTCTCAGCCTATGCGACACATATGATGGGCTGTGGCGTACACACGTCTCGTGTCGTGCGCTGTACGCAGCGCATAGGCGAGAGCTACGGATATACCGTTGTGACGATGATGGTACAGAAGGGGGTACTGATCAAGCTGTACGATCCTAAGAGCAATGCTCTTTTTGCTATTGAGGGGGCTATTCCACCACTACCTATCAGCTTCGAGCACAACGCCCGTTTGAGTGCCTTGAGCTGGGAGGTAGTCGATGAGCATCTGACGCTGGACGAGGCACGTGAGCGGTATGAGCAGATACTGGCTGCGCCGCGTACCCACCCGCTGTTTGTATTGATCTTAGTAGGGCTGGCCAACGCTTCATTTTGTCGGCTTTTCGGAGGCGATTTGCCAGCTATGGGTATCGTTTTTTGGGCTACGGTCGTGGGGTTCATCTGCAAGCAGAAGTTGATCCAGGAGCATGTAAACCACTATATAGCCTTTATGGTGTCAGCCTTTGTGGCATCGCTCTGCACGAGCATCTCTCTGATCTTCAATACAGATAGTGAGATCGCTCTGACGACGAGCGTACTCTACCTAGTGCCTGGAGTGCCGCTCATCAATGGTGTGATAGACATCGTGGAGGGGTACATACAGACGGGCTTCTCAAGGCTTGTAGAGGCTTTCCTGCTGATAGGGTGTATCGGGTGGGGCTTTTCGATTACGCTCTTTATCTTTAAGAGTAGCTTGCTATGACGCTACTGGTCGACATACTCTTAGATGGGCTCTTTGCAGCGATGGCAGCGATGGGCTTTGGAGCTATCTCGGACCCTCCGCTGAGGGCTTACCGCAGTATCGCTATACTAGCTGCCGTGGGGCATGCGCTACGCTTCGTCTTGATGACGATGTGTGGGGTCAATATCGCTATCGGCTCGCTCTGCGCCTCGCTAACGATAGGCTTTGGGGCGCTATGGCTGGGAAAGCGTATACAGACGCCGATCACCGTCCTCTCGATACCGGCACTCCTTCCGATGATCCCAGGTAAGTATGCGTACAATATGTTCTTCGCACAGATTATGTTCTTGCAAAATCTAGACAGTCTTGAGGGACAGCAGAAGTATATGGAGATGTTTTTCTTCAATAGCATCGTAGCCATCACAGTCATCTTCGTTCTTGCAGCAGGGGCTACACTTCCTATCCTACTCTTCCCTAAGCGGACCTTCTCTCTAACTCGTAAGCACCCATAAGCTCTGATCTCTATATGAATACCTTTTGGAATACAATCGCCCAGTACAATGTCGCAACATGGCCGATACAGATACTCCTAGTCATCTCTGCCGTTGTGGTTCTGTACCTACTAGTAAAGCGTCCATCACGTCGCAGTACAATCATTGCTAAGTCCTATCTGATACTCCTGTATGTATGGATCGCTGTAGCATACTACGCTGTCTACTGTGCAGAGCGTAGCTACTCTATACTACTCAGCATATACTGGGGCATACTGGCTCTGGCATGGGTTAAGGATCTTATACAGAACGACACTCAGTTTGCCCTACGAGATAAGTTCAAGCCCTTTGGGGTCTTCGTGCTCATACTGCCACTGATGTACCCCCTCGCTTCGATCATGCGGGGACTATCCTTCCCCTATATCACAACGCCTGTGATGCCCTGCACGGTGGCTATCTACACGATCGGGCTACTGCTACTCTTCACAAGTCGGGTCAATATCTTTATCGTCCTACTCCTCCTCAACTGGGCTATGGTGGGCGTGACAAAGACTTGGTTCTTCGGGATACCCGAGGACTTCATCCTAGTACTCACGGCGATACCGGCTCTCTACATCTTCTTCCGAGAGTACTTCGCACTAGACCTACATCAAGACTCGAAGCCACAGGCGAAGTATATCAACGCGCTCCTGATCCTAGTCTGCATAGGGGTCTGCATCGCACTCTGCTGGGCACTCTTTGCGCAAATCTCTCAAGACTTATGAGATATCGGCTAATTCCCAATAGTGTCCTAAACGTTTTTTTTGCGGGCAAAGGGTATAAGATATCTGTCAAGCGGGTCAATCGCCCCTTGACATTTGCGGTAAAAACGGGGGGATCCCCCCTATGCTATTTCGGGCTCGTCTGGAGGCGGTGAAAACGGCTCATTTATCCATTGGAAAGGGTGGTTTGTGACAGCTCTCACTAGCTGTACTTGCTTTCCAATTACAAACCTACCCTTTTCTCTTTATCCTGTAAAACGTTTAGGACACTATTGACACCGAAGCGAATTGTGGCTCGTATAGGGGGCGGACCTATATACTCGTCCGATATTGACAATCGACTCATGGTCAATCTTTATTTATCTTGCGGACACATAGATCCACCCATACAAAACGATTGCCTTCTAGAAATCGACATTTGACACAGTTCCAAACTTCTAATACGATTGCCCTCAAGAGCACAACTCACGACATCGTGGGGTGTGCTCTTTTTTCGTACATTTGTGGGGAGATATGACGTTTCTCCCCTATTAATCGTGCGCCCTAGAGATGCCCATCACACCAAGCACTACCCCAACGGAGCAATTGGATAGGCTCCTGAGGCAGTTTCCTGCGCTCTCCCCAACTGCCCAGCAGCAGTTGACCGCGCTCTATCCGCTCTACAAAGAGTGGAACGCACGCATCAACGTCATCTCCCGACGAGATATAGACAATCTCTACCTGCACCACGTGATGCACTCACTGGCACTCGCGTGGCTTCTGCCCGACGAGCCAACCAGCTACGCCATTGCTGACGTGGGCTGTGGCGGAGGCTTCCCCAGCATCCCGCTAGCTATCCTATATCCTCAGTACAAGTTCCTGCTGATCGACAGCATTGCCAAGAAGCTCCACGTAGCTCAGTCCATCGCTGATGAGATAGGCCTGACCAATGTCTCTACGCACCACACCCGTGTCGAGAGCAGCGGTCTCCACTGCGACTACGTCGTATCGCGCGCCGCCATGCCACTGGGACGGCTCTATGAGTACACGCAGCATCTGCTCCAAGGCTCACAAGCTCCCCGCTCCGGCATTTATTGTCTCAAGGGTGGCGACCTCAGCGAGGAGATAGCGCAGTCGGGCGTGACCGCTCAGCTTACAGCGATCAGTACACTGGCCGACTACCCCGACTACTATCAAGACAAGTGGATCGTTTATGTCGGTAAGCAGGACAAACCCACTAACAGAAAAGAACTATGAACTGCGAAGTGTCTACATTCGTATGTAACGTCATACAGGAAAACACCTACCTCCTCTCAACCAGCGACGGTCACGCAGCCATCATCGACTGCGGATGCGCCACCGCAAGCGAGCAGGAGCGTCTCGCACAGCGCATCAAGCAGTGGGGACTGACTGTAGACCTACTCCTCTTCACGCACCTACACTTCGACCATCTCTGGGGCTTGCCCTGGGCACTCCAGACCTTCCCCGAGGCAAAAGCGTATGCTCACCCTGTCGAGCTAGCGCAGGCGGTCTCGCCCGAGGCACAGATGCGCGCTTGGGGCTTTGAGGTACCAGAGAGAGCCTTCGATCTCTCGCTGATTCGCCCACTGCCGAGCGACCAGCCGCTACGACTGGGCGAGCTACCTATCTACGACCTCTTCGTGCCAGGACATACAGCAGGACACGTCGCTTATTACCTACCGAGCGAGCGGATTGTCTTCACGGGCGATGTGCTCTTCCGGGGTGACATCGGGCGCAGTGACCTCCCAGGCGGAGACTACCAGACACTCCTCCACAGTATCAAGACCCAACTGCGTCCCCTGCCTGACGACACCATCGTCTACCCAGGGCATGGACCACACACAACCATATACAACGAAAAAAGTAATAACCCTTATATCAACTAAAATAGATGGATACAAGAAACTTTGCCTATCGTCACATAGGCATCTCCGAGGCTGACCTACCAGAGATGCTTCAGACCGTCGGCGTAGACAGCGTGGACGCGCTGATGCACAAGGTCTATCCCGAGGGCATCTTCCTCGAGAAGCCTCTCGACCTACCCGAGCCGATGACTGAGCGTGAGCTCAGCGAGCACCTCTTCGAGCTAGGGTCTCGCAATCGTATCTTCACCTCATACATCGGTATGGGCTGGTATGATACAGTGACTCCACAGCCTATCATCCGCAATGTCCTAGAGAATCCCGTATGGTACACCAGCTATACCCCTTACCAAGCTGAAGTGTCGCAGGGGCGTCTCGAGGCGCTCTTTAACTTCCAGACCGTCATCACCGACCTAACGGGGCTACCTCTGACCAACTGCTCGCTACTTGACGAAGCGACCGCAGGTGCTGAGGCTGCACTTATGCTCTACAACGAGCGTTCGAGAGAGCAGAAGAAGGCGGGTGCCAATCAGCTCTTCGTCGACAAGCGCGTCTTTGCCTCTACGCAGGCAGTCATCCAGACACGCGTTCCCCAGCAAGGTATGGAGATTGTCGTAGGCGACTACGAGACCTTTGACTTTACAGACAAAGTCTTCGGTGCCATCATCCAGTACCCCGACGAGAAGGGCAGCATCCACTGCTACCACGACTTTATGGAGCGTTCCAAGGCTGCTGGCGTACGTGTAGCCGTAGCCGCCGACCTGATGAGTCTCGTGCTCCTCACACCTCCAGGCGAGTGGGGCGCAGACATCGTCTTCGGTTCGGCACAGCGCTTCGGTATCCCCATGTACTTCGGCGGGCCTAGTGCCGGCTATCTAGCCTCTACGATGGACTATAAGCGCACCATCCCTGGGCGTATCATCGGTATCTCTAAGGACACCTACGGTCGTCCCGCTTACCGTCTAGCGCTACAGACACGCGAGCAGCACATCAAGCGTGAGCGCGCTACCAGCAACATCTGTACAGCACAGGCTCTGCTCGCTACGATGAGTGGCTTCTACGCTGTCTACCACGGTCCCGAGGGTCTGCGCCACATCGCTCACCGCATCCACGCTTATGCAGGTTATCTAGCAGAGCAGCTTGAGGCGATGGGCTACAAGCAGCTCAACGACAACTTCTTCGACACCCTATACATCGAGCTACCCGAGGGACTCACTACTGAGAAGCTTCGTGATATCGCCCTCGACTGCCAGGTCAACCTACGCTACTACGAGGATGGTCGTCACGTCGGCATCAGCATCGATGAGACCACGCTCGAGAGCGACCTCTCCGTGCTTCTCTACATCTTCGCACAGCTCCAGGGCAAAGAGGGCGACATCGAGGGTGTTGAGGTCAATGAGACAAAGGTTTACTTCGACAAGAAGTTCGCTCGCCAGAGTGACTTCCTGCAGTATGACACCTTCCAGAAGTATCACTCTGAGACCGAGTTGATGCGCTACATCAAGCGACTAGACCGCAAGGATATCTCACTAGCTCAGTCTATGATTTCGCTAGGCTCCTGCACCATGAAGCTCAATGCTGCTTCGGAGGTAGCCCAGCTGAGCAATCCACAGTTTGCCAATATCCATCCCTACGCTCCCGATGACCAAGTCGAGGGCTACCTAGAGATGATACGCAATCTGTCCGCTCTCCTCTGCGAGATTACGGGTATGAAGGGTGCTTCGCTCCAGCCCAACTCAGGTGCTGCTGGTGAGTACACTGGTCTGCGCGTCATACGTAGCTATCTAGAGGCTACCGGTCAGGGTGCTCGTGACCTCATCATCCTACCCGCTTCTGCACACGGCACAAACCCCGCGAGTGCGGTACAGGCAGGCTTTGACACCATTACTGTCCGCACGGCCGACAATGGCGATATCGATATGGATCACTTTATGGAGCTCACCGAGCAGTACAAGGATCGTATCGCAGCCATCATGATTACCTATCCGAGTACGCATGGTATCTTCGAGAGCAACATCCGCACCATCATCGACCGCATCCACGAGATCGGCGGACAGGTCTACATGGACGGTGCCAACCTCAATGCGCAGGTAGGCTGGACCAACCCTGGCTATATGGGAGCTGACGTCTGCCACCTGAACCTACACAAGACCTTTGCAATCCCGCACGGTGGTGGCGGTCCTGGTGTCGGTCCAATCTGTGTTGCTGAGCACCTACTACCCCATCTGCCCAAGCATGTGGAGCGCTGGTCTGATGCTACGAACCAAGTGTCGGCAGCACCCTTCGGTAGTGCAGGTGTCTTCGTCATCACCTACGCTTACATTCGCCTCCTAGGCTACGAGGGACTACGCCAGGCGACCGCTATGGCGATCCTCAATGCTAACTATCTGAAGGCACGCTTCCACGACAACTACGGCGTCGTCTACACGGGCGACCGTGGCTTCGTCGGACACGAGATGATCCTCGACTGCCGTGGCGTCAAGGCTCAGGCAGGCGTCGATGAGGGCGACATCTCCAAGCGTCTGATGGACTTCGGCTATCACGCTCCGACGGTTTCCTTCCCCGTTCACGGCACGCTCATGATCGAGCCGACCGAGAGCGAGAGCAAGGCAGAGCTAGACCGCTTTGTCGCTGTGATGAATCAGATCTACCAGGAGGCTCAGGACATCGCTTCTGGCAAGGCTGACGCAGAGGACAACGTCATCAAGAACGCACCTCACCCTCAGTACGAGGTCTGTGCCGACGAGTGGCATCACGCTTACACCCGTCAGCAGGCAGCCTTCGCACTACCCTACCTCGAGGACAATAAGTTTTGGGTCAATGTGGCGCGCATAGACAATGGATTTGGCGACCGCAACCTGATTCCAGCTTTTTGTGCCTGCACTCCAGAAATTATTGACGAACTGAGTAAATAAAAACAGTATGGCTAGTTTCAAGCAAGAATTCAAGGAATTTGCCCTCCGTGGCAACGTCATGGATATGGCTGTCGGTATCATCATCGGCGGCGCCTTTGGCAAGATTGTCTCCTCGCTCGTTGACGATATTCTGATGCCTATCATCGGACTCTTTACAGGGGGTATCAACTTCAGCGAACTCGCTTATGTGATCAAGCCTGCTGAGTTCAACGCTGCTGGCGAGGAGATTGTTGCAGCTACGACGCTCAACTACGGACTCTTCATTCAGAACATTATCGACTTCCTCATCATCGCTCTGGTCATCTTTATGATGATCCGCGGAATCAATAGTCTGAGGAAGAAGCAGGAGGAGCCAGCAACTCCCGAACCCGCTCCCGAGCCTTCTGACGAAGTCAAGCTACTGACCGAAATCCGCAACCTACTCGACAAGAAGTAGTCAAGTAGCGTACTGCGCACCCCTGGAGTGCACTATATATTGATAGGAGACTGTCTCTCATAGGAGGAGGCAGTCTCCTATTGTTTTGAGACTGTTGATTTTTGCAACAGTCTTGTTTCGCATCGGATGCTGCTGTATCGGTCAAGCTTTACGCAGCTGTAATGCCGTCAAGAGTTGGCTCCTGCACAAGAAAATCGAATCCCCTTGACCACAAAAAGGGATGTTCCTCCTGAATAATCATTTAACTTCTCCAGAGTAACCATTTGACTTCTCCAGAAAGCCCTTTCGTCCCCTGTGGAGAAGTTTCCCTATTTTTCTGGAGAATTTGTCGCGCGGAGAGAGAGGCTAGGACGATTCGTTTGCGTATCTTTGCAACGCAACAGATCGATAATAAGATGGACAGACTACGCTGTGTGAGATATTTACTGAGTAGCTTGATGCTTCTGCCCCTGCTACTAGTCTCTTGTAGCAAGGGGAGCTCTGACGAGGGCTCTACGGGGGGCGCAGAGGTTGATAGCACTGCTACGATACGCTATGCCGAGGGGCTACAAATCGAGCACGCAGGTGCGGTGACGCTGGTCACCATCTCCGACCCGACGCATGACAGTAATGAGGTGTATCGCTACGCTTTGGTGCCTCGTGAGCAGGCGTCGGAGCTGGCGGCTCAGGTGCCTGAGGGCTACACCACTATAGAGACACCCGTGCGTCGTGTCATCGTGATGACGACGCTACAGCTCTCTAATTTTATCAAGCTTGATGCGGTAGATAGGGTCGTCGGCATGCCAAGTACACGCTTTCTCTTCAACGAAGAGATGCAGTCTCGGCTCGCTTCGGGCGAGGCTAAGCGAATCGGCATCGAGGGCAACTTCGACAGTGAGCTGATTATGACGCTGCAACCAGACATTATACTAGTAAGTCCTTTCAAGCGAGGGGGCTACGATGTAATCAAGCAGCTAGATATACCGCTGATTACCTTCCTGGGATACAAGGAAACTTCGCCTCTGGGGCAGGCTGAGTGGCTTAAGTTTACGGCTCTTCTGCTCGGGATGGAGGAGCGTGCTGAGACACTTTTTGCATCCATCGAGCAGCGCTACCACGAGCTACAAGCATTAATCACGGACGACTTGACTCGCCCGAAGGTGCTTAGTGGCGAACTGCACGGTGGCAACTGGTATGTGGTGGGTGGCGCGAGCTACTTGGCTCACCTCTTTGAGGATGCTGGTGCGGACTACTTTATGGCAGACGACAAGGAATCGGGGGGATTCTACGTTGACTTTGAGACCGTCTATGCCCAGGCAGCTGACGCGGATTACTGGCGCATTGCGAATAGCTACGACGGGGCCTTCTCTTACGATGTGCTGGGCAAGACGGATGCGCGCTACCGAGACTTCAAGGCTTATCGAGATAAGCAGGTGCTCTACTGCAATCTGCGGGAGAGACCCTTCTACGAATTGTCTCCCGTGGAGCCTGAGGTGGTCTTGGCGGATCTGATTCACGCCTTTCATCCGCAGCTACTGCCTGACCATGAGCCAGTCTTTTACTCGATATTAACCCACTAGGGGAGCTATGCGACGTCCAGTTATAGCCTTTACAATTATAGGTATCCTTATTATAGTGTTCTTTGTCCTCAATCTGTCGCTGGGGACAATCGCTATCCCCTTTGATGAGGTGGTGCGCATACTTCTAGGACGTGACGGTGAGGGTAATGAGATCTGGCGCAACATCATCTGGAAGAGTCGCTACCCGCAGACGATCACGGCGCTGGTAGCGGGTGCGGGGCTCTCCATCAGTGGTCTGCAGATGCAGACGGTCTTTCGCAATCCTCTGGCGGGCCCTTCGGAGCTAGGTATTAGCTCGGGAGCTAGCCTAGGTGTGGCGACTTTCATCCTTCTCTCGGGAAGCATCAGCCAGAAAGCACTCGTGCGGATGGGCTTCGTGGGGGAGATGGCGGTCTCTGTGGCAGCGCTCCTCGGGGCACTCCTTGTAATGTCCATCATCATGACGATGGCGCAGCGCGTCCGTGGCAATGTGGTGCTACTAATTATGGGAGTGATGATCGGCTACATAGCGAACGCAATCATCGGCGTGCTGAAGTTCTTTAGCAACGATGAGGATGTGCGTAGCTACGTCATCTGGGGCTTGGGAAGCTTTGCCAAGGTGAGTGGCGATCAGGTGACCACCTTTGTCATCATTATGCTAGTACTAATACCGCTCTCCTTCCTACTAATCAAAGTACTGAACCTGATGCTCCTCGGGGAGAACTACGCTCGAAGCCTCGGACTTAACTATGGCAGGGCTCGACATCTAGTCATCTTCTCGGCCTGTCTGCTGACCGCCATCGTGACCGCATATTGTGGCCCGATCGTTTTCATCGGACTGGCGGTGCCACATCTCTGTCGCACCATCTTTGCCACCTCCAATCACCTCATACTGATGCCTGCGGTCACGCTCGTTGGGGCACTCCTGGCGCTCTGCTGTAACCTAATCGCTCGTATGCCAGGTATGGAAGGCGCTCTGCCGATTAACTCAGTAACAGCTCTCATCGGGGCACCAATTGTCATTTGGGTCCTATTTGACAAACGACGTAGAGAAGAATTGTAATCGCGTATGACTAGACACGCAACGATAGAGCTCTGCGACCTATCGATAGGATATCACCAAATGAAGCGCACGCGCGTCGTGGCGAGCCAGCTCAATGCTACCATCTGGTCGGGACAGCTCACCTGCCTCATCGGGTCAAATGGTGTGGGCAAGTCGACGCTGCTCAGGACGATCGCCGCCTTCCAGCCAAAGCTGGGCGGTGCGCTACTAGTCGAGGGTAAGGAGATACAGCAATACAGTGCCAAAGAACTGGCACGTCGTATCAGTGTCGTGCTCACGGAGCGACTTATCATGAGCAATACGACTGCCTACGAGATGATCGCCCTCGGGCGGAGCCTTTACACCGGCTTCTGGGGGCAGATGGACGAGAGCAATCGACAGGCTGTCAATGAGGCAATAGAGTTGGTCGGCATACGACCTCTAGCGAAGCGCATGATCGACTCGCTCAGTGACGGCGAGCGTCAGAAGGTCATGATTGCCAAGGCACTGGCGCAGGAGACGCCCATCATACTACTAGACGAGCCGACAGCCTTCCTGGACTTCCCCTCGAAGGTCGATATGCTCCAACTATTACTTCGCTTATCTCGTGAGACGCACAAGACGATTTTTCTCTCCACGCACGACTTAGAGCTGGCTCTCCAGATAGCGGATCAAGTGTGGCTCCTCGATGATGACCACGTGCTACACATGGGTCCGCCGAGGACGCTCGCCAGTGACGGTACCTTGCCGAGCTACTTTGCAGCAAAGGGGATAGACTTCGACCCCGAGACACTGCACTTCTCCATCCACACCTCAGAGGAAAAGGTATGATTCTGATCATCGGTGGAACCACAGAGGGGCGCAAAGCTCTCGAAGTGTGTGAGGAGGCGGGCAAACCCTTTTACTACTCCACACGAGGTACTTCGCAAGAGCTCACGATGCACCACGGGATACGTCTAGAGGGCGGTATGAATGGTGAGGAGATGACGCACTTCTGCACGGAGCGGGAGATCGCCCTCATCGTAGATGCGGCGCACCCCTTCGCTATGGGCGTTCACCAGAGCGTGGCCGATTGCGTATCCCGCCTGCAGCTTCCTGTCATACGCTACGAGCGCACCTTTCCCGTCCTACCCGCCTCGGTCGTAGTGCTAGACTCCTTTGACTCGGCACTGACCTATCTTCTCAAGCATCAGCCCCAGCGACTACTTGCTCTGACGGGCGTCAACTCCATAGAGAGACTGAGAGCCTACTGGACCCAGCACGAGACCTACTTGCGGGTGATGCCCATCGCAGAGACCGAGGAGCGACTACGCCAGAGCGACTTTCCGCCAGAGCGAGTGGTCTACTACGACAAGGAGCAGTGTGACCGAGAGCTCTTCGCCACGCTACGACCAGACACAATCCTACTCAAGGAGAGTGGTGAGACGAGCGGCTTTGCGGCAAAAGTTGAGGAGGCTCTCGCACTCGGCATCACCGTGCTGGTCATCCGAAGGCCACAAATCCCCTACCCTGCCACGATTACCGTCGAGGGACCCGTAGGGCTTCGTCGCGCCATTGAGCAACTATTGGGAGACAACTTCTTTCCGCAGCGCATCGGCCTGACGACAGGCACCACCGCCACAGCTGCCGCTACGGCCGCCCTGCTCACACTGCTCAACGAGGAGTCTTACAGCGAGGTAATCGTGACCCTCCCCCAGGGCGAGCGGGTTCCCTTCCCCATACAGCACAGTGAGCTAACGACACAAGGCGCTCGAGCAGTCGCCATCAAGGATGCCGGCAGCGATCCCGACGTAACCGACGGTGCTGAGATCGTTGCTGACCTATCGCTCACACAGGCACACAGCGGGGTGACCTTCCTACAAGGCGAAGGCGTCGGACGCGTCACACTCCCCGGCATCGGACTAGAGGTCGGAGAGCCTGCCGTCAACCCCGTACCGCGTCAGATGATGCGCCAAGCACTCGGAGCCTTAGTCGACCTCTCTCAAGTGGGCATCGACCTAACCATCTCCGTGCCCGAGGGACGACGGCTCGCCCAGAGCACCTTCAATCCACGGCTCGGCATCCTAGACGGCATCTCTATCCTCGGCACCACAGGCGTCGTGCGACCCTATTCGAGCGAAGCCTTTGTTGAGTCGATACGTCGTGAGCTGGAGGTGAGCAAATCGGTCTACGGCAAGCATCTCGTGCTCAACTCTGGCGGACGTAGCGAGCGGTACCTCAAGGGACGCTTTCCCGACCTCCCCGCCAACGCTTTCGTTCAGTATGGCAACTTCATCGGGGAGACGCTCAGCCTAGCCAACGAACTAGGCTTCCCGCAGATCACCCTCGGCATTATGATTGGCAAAGCGGTCAAGCTAGCGGCTGGCGAACTAGATACACATAGCAAGAAGGTGGTGATGGACAAAGCCTTCATCACCGCCCTCGCCTCTGCCAGTGGAGCAAGCGAAGCACAGAAGCAACAGATTAGCGCAATGACCCTAGCCCGCGAACTGTGGCAGATCTTCCCCGGCGACACCCACCCTCTATACCAGAGCATCGTCGACCACTGCTATCAAGTCTGCAAACCTCTCGTACCCTCGGCTCAGCTCGAGGTACTCCTCATTCCTGACTCTCAACTTTAGTCACTCACTTATGGCATCACTTCCCTCCCTACTCATCGCTGCGCCCCTCTCTGAGAGTGGCAAAAGCACGCTCACCATGGGCCTCCTCCGTGCATACACACGTCGTGGTCTAGCCACTCAAGCCTTCAAGTGCGGTCCCGACTACGTAGATCCTAAGCTACACAGCGTGGCGACGGGTCGCCCGGCGGTCAATCTGGACCTCTTCATGTACGGCACCGAGCGGGTGCAGGCGCTCTACGACCATTATAGTCAGGACGCTCAGGCGGTCATCGTGGAGGGGGTGATGGGGCTCTTCGATGGTTACGATCGGGACAAAGGTTCCGCAGCCGACATAGCTCGCCTCCTAGACCTGCCCGTTGTGCTGGTCGTGACACCGCGCTCGATGGCTTACACGGTGGCTCCGCTACTCTATGGGTTGCAACACTTTGACCCCAGGGTTCGGATAGCGGGCGTCATCTTTAATAAAGTCTCCTCAGAGCGTCACCTGACCTATCTCACGCAGGCTGCCACAGATGCGGGCGTGCCGGTGCTGGGGTCGCTGCCTCGTGTCGACGACATCTCCATCCCCAGTCGCTATCTAGGGCTGGACGTTGACGACTTGGCACAGATAGACCGCTACGCTAATCAGGTGGCCGACCTCCTAGAGCAACATCTAGACATTGATCGCCTCCTAGCCATCTCATCTGAGCGAAAGGAGCTGCCCCACGAAGCCCCTTTTCTGCAAAAGCACTCTTCGTCAGCTTCTCGTCGCATAGCCGTGGCTCGTGACGACGCTTTCAACTTCCTCTACCAGGAAAATGTGCGCCAGCTAGAGCAGTGGGGCGAGGTGACTTACTTCAGTCCGCTCTCCGATAGTTCACTGCCACCGAGTGACTTCGTCTACCTCCCAGGGGGCTATCCCGAGCTACATCTAGAGCAGTTGTCCGCCAATAAGTCAATGCTTGACAGCCTCCGCGACTACATCCGTGGTGGCGGGGCGATGCTTGCCGAGGGCGGGGGCATGCTCCTCCTCTGCGAGGCGATTGTCGACGAGAAGGGAACTAGCTATCCGCTCGTGGGTGCGCTACAGCAGACCGCCACGATGCAGCAGCGCAGGCTAGCGCTCGGCTACCGCCAGCTCGAGATAGCAGGTGTGGCGATGCGTGGACACGAGTTTCACTACTCCCGTATCCTCGACCCGCTACCCTCGACAGCGCAGCAGTACAATGCGTGGGGTGATCCCGTAGCGACCGCGCTGTGGCACACGGGCCACTGCTACGCCACCTATACGCACTTAGCCCTGAGCGAGGAGCTTCTGGCACAGTTGCTCTGAGCTGAGATGACCGCTGGCGCATTCATCGCACGCAGTGTGATGCTCTAGTCTAGGAATGTAGTACCTTTGTAAGTGGCTACTTAATCTATAGATTGACTTATGCGATTGCTTATAGCTCGTCATGGTGAGACTGAGGAAAATCTCAGGGGTATCTGCCAGGGACAAACGCCTGGTACACTGACACCTCGGGGGAAGGCGCAGTGTATGCAACTAGGCGACCAACTGAAGGGCCTACCACTCACACACATTTATTGTAGTGATCAGCTACGTGCGCTACGCTCTGCGGAGCTCCTTCTCTCGACAGCTCACTGTCAGGCTCCGCTGGAACTGGACGAGCGTCTGCGAGAGCGCTCTTTTGGTAAGTGGGAGGGTCACCCCTTTGTTGAGATTCCCGATGCCGACTCCGTGCCTACGGAGATTGAACCCGTGAGGGCTATTGCGGAGCGTGTGCGCTCCTTTCTAGAGGATATTGGCAAGCGGCATACGGAGCAAGAGACAATCCTCGTGATGAGCCACGGCTTTACACTACGAGTCCTGGAGACTGTCCTGCAGGGAGGCCCGCTCTCGAGGATTGATGAGATTACATTTCTCGATAACGGGAGCTACCGCATCTACCAGGGGGGTGAGCTATACCAGCGCCCCCATGTGGTCTATATCTCAGGGGGGCAACGCAGTGGCAAGAGTGGCTACGCCCAGCGTCTGGCGCGCTCGCTCTCGGACTCGCCTATCTACTTAGCGACGGCTCGCCACTGGGATGAGGACTTCGAGCGTCGCATCGCACGACACCAGGCGGACAGAGGCGCAGAGTGGACCACCATCGAGGAGCCCCGCTATCTGAGCCAAGTGGATATAGCTGGGCGTGTAGTGCTAGTGGACTGCGTGACGCTCTGGCTAACCAATATATATAGTGACTTATCCTTTGACGCAGATGGTGCGCTACAAGAGGCGCGTCGGGAGTGGCAGGACGTTTTGCTCGGCTCTCGTGCTGAGACGCTCATCGTGGTAAGCAACGAGATTGGGATGAGCCTACACGCTGCGGACGCATCGTCGAGAGCTTTCGTGGACCTGCAGGGATGGGTCAACCAATACATCTCGGCTACGGCTGACGAAGCTTACCTGATGGTATCCGGAAGAGCTATTCGTACTCTATTGACTTCTGAATTATAAATGACCCATGACCTTTGAAGAAATACTTCAAGAGCGCATCGACAGCCGGACGAAGCCTAAAGGTTCGCTCGGACAGCTAGAGCGCATCGCCTACCAGATAGGCATGATTCAACACACGGTAACCCCGCAACTGGTGGACCCAGTCCTCCTCGTGATGGCAGCGGATCACGGCATCGTGGCGGAGGGGGTGAGCGTCTGCCCGCCAGAGATAACCTGGCAGCAGTGCATCAACTTCGTCTCGGGCGGAGGAGCTTGTAGTGTGTTGGCACGGCAAAATGGCTTCCGCCTGCGGGTCATCGATGTGGGGGTTGACTACGACTTTCCCGAGTACTGTCGTGTGGAGTCGGCCAAGGTGGCTCACGGCACGCGCAATATGCTCCACGAGCCAGCTATGACCAGCGAAGAGTGCGCCCAGGCGATGCTCGTAGGAGCGCACTGTGTGACGCAAGAAGCAGAGCGCGGCTCTAATGTGGTCGCCTTTGGGGAGATGGGAATTGGGAATACTTCTCCCGCTACGCTCATCCTCCACAAGGTCACGGGACAGCCCATTTCCTCAATCATTGGACCTGGGGCGGGCGTCCGTGGAGAGGCGTTGAGACACAAGCAGACCATCCTCGAGCAGGTCGCTGCACGCTATAACCCGAAGAGCCCTATGGAGCTGCTGACCCAAATGGGCGGACTTGAGATAGCAGCCATCTGTGGCGGTGTACTAGAGGCGTATCGTCGGGGGATGCTCATACTGGCCGATGGGGTCATAGCCACCGCTGCCTTTGTAGTGGCCCACGAGATGGAGCCAAGGATTCTGGACAATGTGCTCTTCTGTCACACATCCGAGGAGAGAGGTCATCAGGCGATGCTGGAATACCTCGGCGTAGAGCCTATACTCTCCCTAGGGATGCGCCTAGGCGAGGGAACGGGCGCCCTCATTGCCTACCCGATTATTGAGTCGGCGGTCGCCTTCATGCGAGATATGCGAGGCTTTGAGGACGCAGCCGTCTATCGAGTAGACAAGTAAGAACGGTAGAGCTATGACCTTGCAGCCAATACGCTCTGAGTGGGACCTACTGCGTCTCTCGCTACTCTTCTACACACGCATCCCCGTGGGGCAGGTGGCGTACAGTGAGGAGCGGATGGGAGCTTCCTTTCGCTACTTTCCTCTAGTGGGAGCTATCGTCGGAGGGGTGATGGCGGGAGCCTTTGCACTTGCGGACTATTGGCTACCACAACCCGTAGCGGCGACGATATGCGTCATCGTGGGGCTGGTCGTAACAGGCGGCATGCACGAGGATGGTCTAGCGGACTACTGCGACGCTTTCGGAGGTGTCCATGACCGAGAGTCGACACTGCGCATCATGAAGGACAGCTCTACGGGCGTCTATGGCATCCTTGGTTTGATAGTTCTACTCATAAGCCGGATTATACTCCTAAGTTATATACCCAGCCGAGTAGCTATAGGAACTATCGTGGCGATGGCTGTCGTGGCGCGCTGGATGCCAATCCTCGTGATGCGCCTATCGACTTACGCCCGCAAGAGCAATGAGGCAAGCAAGGCTACACATCTACGACAAGCTGTCACAACAAAGACGCTTCTCCTAGCGAGCGTGTGGGCACTTCTTGCTCTCTTCCTTTTGCCCTGGCAAGCGGCAGTAGCGGCTCCTCTGCCTATGATAGCGCAGACACTTCTGGTCATGCGTGTCAGCAACAAGCGAATCGGTGGATACACGGGTGACGTACTGGGTGCTGTCGAATGCTTTGGCGAGCTAACGCTTGCCCTGGTCACACTAATCGTGGTTTACCAAGCTTAGCTCTATGAGTCTCTACCTCGTGCGTCATACTCCCGTGGCTCTACCGAAAGGCATCTGCTATGGCTGGCTGGATGCTCCGCTCGCAGACGACTATCCTCGCTACGCACAGCAGATTATCTCCGGACTGAGTGAGGTCAAGCTCGACAAGATTTATAGCAGTCCATCACAGCGCTGTGTGACGCTCGCGGAGGAGATTGCTCAGATGCGCGCCTTGACGGTTGAAAAGGACGAGAGACTCCGTGAGCTACACTTCGGAGCGTGGGAGGGGTTATCTTGGGAGGCAATCTACGAGCGAGAGAGCGGACGACGATGGTTCGCCGACTACTGGCATGCTCAGACGGAGGGAGGCGAAAGCCATGACGACCTATTGCATCGTGTCTCCTCATTCGAGGCGGAACGGGACCGTCGACTAGAAACGTTGCTAGTGACACACGCTGGAGTAATTCGTGCTTATCGCATCTTGCTTGGTCATCTAGAGCCAGACGAAGCTCTGGCGCAATCGGTAAACTTTGGAGAGATATATAAATATGAGTAAGCAGTTGAAGCCTATTATGTTCGTAGGCACAGGGTCTGATGTGGGGAAGTCTATCGTAGCAACCGGCTTCTGTCGTATCTTACTTCAGCGAGGTTATCACCCAGCTCCCTTTAAGGCGCAAAATATGTCGCTCAATAGCTATCCGACCCCCGAGGAGGGTGAGATAGGTCGTGCGCAAGCTGTGCAAGCTGAGGCCTGTGGGATCCCGTGCCACACGGACATGAATCCGATATTACTCAAGCCGACAGCCGACGAGACTACGCAAGTTATCCTCAATGGTCGGGCAGTGGGCAATCAGTCTGCCAGAGCTTACTTTAATGTGGAGCAGAGGAAGCCACTCTTTGTCGAGGCAATGAAAGCATACGATCGGCTTGCTGCAAAGTTTAACCCCATCGTAATCGAGGGCGCGGGTAGCATCTCGGAGGTTAACCTGTGGCCGATGGATATTGTCAATATGCGGGTGGCTCTACGCACAGGTGCTGACGTGTATCTAGTCGCAGACATAGAGCGTGGCGGTATCTTCGGCAGTCTCTATGGGACAATTGAGCTACTTCCCCCAGCGGAGCGAGCAGCCATCAAGGGAATCATCGTTAATAAGTTTAGAGGAGACAGCACCCTTTTCGACTCGGGTCGCCAGATAATCCAGGATTTAACTAGAGTCCCTGTCGTAGGCGTCCTCCCTTACATTCCGCACTTGCAGATAGATGCCGAGGATGGTGTGTCTATCGATAGCTACGAGACCCGACCCAATCCAGAGACTATCAACATAGCGGTGATAAGACTTCCTCACATCTCCAACTTTACTGACTTCGACACGCTAAGATATATCCCTGGTGTAACCCTCTACTTTACCGCAGAGGCGAAGCATCTTCAGGCAGCCGACATCATTATGTTGCCAGGCAGCAAGAATACGATTGACGACCTCCTCTGGTTGCGTCGGGAGGGTCTCGATGCAGTAATCCAGAGCCATCACAAGGAGGGTCGCCCGCTCTACGGCATCTGTGGTGGGTACCAGATGATGGGACAGCGCATCGCGGACCCCGACGGCGTAGAGGGTGCCTCCCGCACTGTCGAGGCATTGGGTCTCCTCCCCGTGGAGACTATCCTACAGGAGGGCAAAGCGGTCCGCACCTCTACCTTTACTTACCTCCCGACAGGCGCAACTAGTTGCCAAGGCTACGAGATACATTGTGGCGAGACTACGCCTATCGATGCGCCCGCCTCTCCAGTGGTGCTGCGAGGTGCGAGCGACAAGGCTCCCGACGGTTACTTCGTATCCTCCAGACTTTGGGGAAGCTACATGCACGGTATCTGGGACAACGAGCAGGTTGTGCGACATATCCTCCACGAGATTGCGCCTCAGCGCACATTTACTTTGGAGCACACCCTCAAGAGTCGTGAGCAAGCCTACGACCTTCTGGCGCAAGGAATGAGCGAACATCTCGACTTAGAGTATATGTTAGACCGCATGCGCTCTCTATGATTACAGGACACGGAGATGATCGGTACCGCTACGGAGAGGTCGTCCGTCACGACTTCTCTAGCAACGTGCCGTACCGAAACCACGCCGCGGAGATCATCGATTATCTCTCCAGTCGGCTCGAATGCCTCTCGCACTACCCAGACCCCAACGCGACGGAGCTGAGAAAGCTACTAGCCGACCGGTGGCACTTAGAGCCCGAATGGATTGTCGTGACCAATGGTTCGACCGAAGCTTTCTACCTCCTAGCGCATCTCTTTGCAGGTGGACGAACACTCATCACCGTACCCTCCTTCGCCGAGTATGAAGACGCTTGCCAGCTCTTCCGCCACCAGATTACATACATTCCGACACGAGATATCGAGCGTGTCAGCGAGCCTGCCCAACTCCTCTGGACTGCACTCCCCAACAATCCCGACGGAGAGATACGACATCGAGAGCAAATCCTAGGATACTGCTCCCGCCATCCCGAGAGCTATGTAATCGTCGACGAGGCTTATGCCGAGCTCTGTGACGAGCCAGTCTCTCTGCTTTGCGAACTACCCCGCCATCCGAACCTCATCCTCGCACGCTCCCTGACCAAGAGCTTTGCACTGCCTGGCATCCGTCTCGGATACCTTGTAGCACATCCTGCCCTGCTGAGGCGCCTAGAGCCACTCCGCTCGCCCTGGAGCGTCAATGCCCTTGCGCTCGAAGCGGGTCGTTACATCTGTCATAACTACGATCGCCTGTTGCCCGATGCCGTCGGCCTTGTCGCAGAGTCGCGTCACCTTGCCGAGTGCATTACAGAGTGTACCGGGAGCATCTCTATCACCCCCAGCCCCACGCCTTACTTCCTTGCTCAGCTTGCCACTGGCACCGCTGCTCAGCTCAAAGAGGAACTCGTCACCCAGCAGGGCATCTTAATCCGCAATGCGGACAACTTTCGCGCTCTCACCCCCCGACACTTCCGCCTCTCCGTACAGTCCCCCGAGGCGTGCCAAGCACTGCTCCGTGGGCTCTCCAAGCTTTAGTACCTTATGTATCCGCTACTCTTCGGACTACTCCTCGACCTTCTCTTAGGTGACCCTCGCTGGTCTCTGCACCCCATACGACTCTTTGGCAAGCTCATCGCAGTCGGCGAGCGGTGGCTCAACCATCCTCCACACCAGAAGGCAAAAGGCACCCTCCTCGCTCTATCCCTCGTGCTGGGTGTATGGGGCTTTTTCTTTTTTGCCGAATGGCTTCTAGCGAATCACCACTATATCCTACTCGTCTGGCAAACGGTCTTTTTCTTCTTCGCCATCTGTCCCCGTAGCCTCATCGGAGAAGCCCTAGCCGTTGAGAAGTTTGTCGCAGCCGATGACCTAGAAGGCGCACGGCAACGGCTCTCGTGGATCGTAGGGCGCGACACTTCGCAGCTCTCCTTCGCGCAGATCCGGACAGCAGTTTTAGAGACCCTCGCTGAGAACCTCTCGGACGGAGTTATAGCCCCCCTCTTCTATTACGCACTCGGTGGCGTCCCCCTGATGATGGCTTACAAGATGATTAACACGCTTGACTCAATGATTGGCTATAAGGATCAGAGATATAAGGCGTTTGGTTTCTTTTCTGCGCGCATCCTTGACGATATAGCGAACTATATCCCAGCACGTCTCACCGCCCTACTCATGCTCCTCGCCGCACCCAGTAAGCGCGCCTTCCGCACCGTATGGCGAGATGCCCGCAAGCACGCCAGCCCCAATTCAGGCTACCCCGAGTCTGCTCTTGCGGGCATCCTTGGGGTACAGTTTGGCGGTCCTAATATCTACCACGGACTACTCGTCGAGAAGCCTTACATCGGTGCCCCCATCCACCCCGTCACTGCAAGAAGCTTGCACCACACCATCCTCATCGTCATTGCTGTCACCCTCCTCGCTAGTGCGCTCGTCCTCCTCCGCTACCTCCTTGTCTAAGGGAGTCAATGTCAGCTAGAGCGCACAATCGCTACCCTTTTAGTCGCAACGCTCACTCCCCTCTCCCCTAGTCTCTCCGACGACCTCCAGCTCGCAGAGATAAGAGAAGACTGTCGCAAAAGTCTCAAGAAAAGGGGCAGTCCTCCCGTTTAGAGTCCTGTCCCTCGTACTATTGTCGTAAGACGCTATTTGTATCGTATGCCCTTGAGACACATCGTGCCTCAGAGCGGGCTACTGGATAAGTCTGAAAAACATCTCAGGCTTCGGTGAGGCGACACCATTTTCCACCTCATAGACCGTCAGAATCTTGGTGTCCCAATTTACTTTCATCAGGGATTGTTGGGTCTCATTCCCCACCTTTGTCGTGGCAATGTAAGCCTTTTGGGTAGCATCATAGCTATAAGTCAGCGAGAAGGTGAGCTTCAGTCCCTTGATACCTAAGGCAAGCTCGCCCTCCGATGAGGAGGTAAAGGTAAGTTCGCCAGACACTTCGCCACTATCATCGCCAAGGTCAAATCCTTGGATCTCGGTAACCAATTGCCAGCGTGTGTTGACAAGTGCGACCTTGGGGTCTTTGTCTTTAGGGTTCTGCTCCTTCCGGCAGGAGCTAAGTGTCAGGGTGGCACTAGCTAGCAACAGAGCTAGGCAGATGCGGATCAATTGTTCTTTTCTCATAGTTGTTGAATTGCTAATAGATTTAGGCCTCTAAGGTAGCGCTTTTTCCCCTGAAATGCAAAGCCCTACACCCACTCGCTATCTCACGACTCCTCTAAGCTCTAACTTCTAATCTCTAACCTCTAATCTCTAATTTTCCTCCTTTATCGAATATCCACGTGGAGAATCTCAAATCTCCACGTGGATATTTTTTATTTTCCACGTGGGCGTGATTCATTTCCTCCGAAGTTTCATTTGATTCCTCCGAGGAATTTTTTCTTCTCCACGTGGAAAATAAAAATTCTCCACGTGGAGATTTTGAAATATCCACGTGGAAATCCGTTTCCCCCCGACATAGTGCCAGGGTTGAGCATCATAAGACTGTTGCAAAAGTCAACAGTCTCATCATCATCGCTCTGTCAGGAGCTACATATGACGACCAGCGAGGGATAGAGAGATAGATGAGCTCACTGTATGAGACTGTTGCATAAGGGCGAATCGCTGTGTTGCTTTCGGGATTCGGCTTCGGTCACATACGGAGGTATGCTCCCTTCAGACCTCACCCTCAGCGCCTTGCGCTTCATCCTTTCTGCAAAGTCTAGACAATCTTGCTTGCAAGATTGTGAGACTGTTGACTTTTGCAACAGTCTCTGTATATAATGCGTTAGCCCTGTCCCCTCCCGCACGGGGACAGTCGCTAAACTTGCCTTTTTGTATCTTTGCACAGAAGTAGATAGGGAGTCCCCCCCTTTGAGGGCTCCCCTTCTGATTCTGCAGCTACATGTTAATCTTAGAGTATATACTACAGCTATTTGGAGGGATCATCATCGGTCTTTGTATCTCCGCCCCTATGGGACCCGCGGGGATTCTCTGCTTACGACGAGCCCTCGAGCAGGGGCGACGTGCAGGGGTCATCACAGGTATAGGAGCCACACTGGGAGACCTCGTCTACGCCATTGTGACTTACCTCTTTACTGGGATTATGCTTGACTATATAGACCACAACGAGACCGCACTCCGCATCGTAGCAAGCATGCTCTTTCTAGCCTTTGCTGTGTATCTATACTTCAGCACTCCACGGCTAGGCGTGTCGCAACGTGTCGCTGGGCAGATTAATCAGCGCAACCTCTCCCACCTAGGAAGTGGATTCCTGCTGACTATCCCTAATCTCCTCATTGTACCGGTCTACGTAGTTCTCTTCAGCCAATTCAACTTCGTCTACCCGCTCGGTGAGCCACCCTACGGGATGTTTGCACTCGGGCTTATTTCCATCGCCTTGGGAGCTCTGATATGGTGGCTCTTTATAACCTACATAGCGACTCAACTTCGAGACTTAGTCAGTCAGCGCAATCTACGCATCTTCAACCGCATCTTTGCGCTCGTCTTTGCCGTGATAGCCATTGTCTCGCTAGTCTATACATTTGTCGCCTTGTAAGCAGTCACGACTGGACCTATACCTTATTATATATCTATGACAAAAGCAATCTCACGCCCCACCCGAGGCTTCTGGTGTGGGCTACTTCTGATGGCAGCCTTCGCTGGCATAGCTGTACTACTAGCGCAGCTACCACTCTTTAAGGAGACACTCCGCATCTCACCCCTCATCATTAGCGTCCTGATAGGCATGATTTATGCCAATACGCTACGGCACAAGCTCAACCCCGCTTGGGTACCAGGGCTTGCTTTTTCGTCAAAGCGTATCCTACGCTTGGCAATCGTCTTCTACGCTTTTCGCCTTACGCTGACAGATATCCAGGAGGCTGGTCTTACGGCTTTTGTATATGATATCATCATCGTCACCTCGGTCATCCTCCTCGGGGTACTCATAGGTCGCTGGCTCAAGATGGATCGCGACACAGCTATCCTCACCGCTTCGGGCAGTGCTATCTGCGGTGCTGCGGCTGTGCTAGGCACCGAACCTGTGCTGGGAGCCAGCTCGGAGAAGACGGTTGTAGCCGTCGCTACGGTGGTGCTCTTCGGCACGCTCAGCATGTTCATCTATCCACTTATGTATCAGGCAGGATGGCTCGGGCTGACGGAGCATCAGATGGCTATCTACACTGGGGGTACGCTCCACGAGGTGGCACACGTCGCAGGAGCTGGTGGTGCTATGGGAGAGACTATTGCAGCCACGGCAACCATCACGAAGATGATCCGAGTGATCCTCCTGGCCCCCTTCCTCCTCATCCTCACCTCCGTCCTGCATCGTGGCAGGCGTGGCGGAGAGACGGTACAGCGCAAAGTGTCGATACCTTGGTTTGCCATTTGGTTCCTCATTATGATATGTGTCAATACGCTCATCGGCTACCTTGCTGAGCAGCAGGAACTAACCACGCTCTATAACGATATCTGTGGAGGCATTCGCTGGGCGGACGACTTCGGGCTCTGTATGGCTATGGCAGCACTTGGTAGCGACGCCTCGTTTGCCCGCTTCAAGCAGGCTGGTGGCAAGCCCTTCCTCCTCGCAGGTGCGCTCTATCTGTGGCTCACCATCGGAGGTTACTGCCTGATCCGCCTGATAGGGTAGAGAGTAGAGATTAGAAGTTAGAGATTAGAGGTTAGAGGGGCGAGGCTAGTGCCTCTAGAGTCTAATCTCTAACTTCTAATCTCTAACCTCTATTTTCGTATCTTTGTCCTCATATATACGATACCTTGACCAATAAGATATGCAACAGAACTGGCGACTGTACAATCTTCTGAACAATGTGGTGGGCTGGGTGACCTTCGTCATCGCAGCGGTGGTCTACCTGATGACCATCGGTCCCTCAGCGAGCCTGTGGGACTGCCCCGAGTTTATCTTATCAGCCTTCAAGCTGGAGGTGGGGCACCCACCTGGGGCACCTATCTACATGCTCGTGTACAATGTCGCTGCTCACCTAGCACCTACGCCTGAACTGGCGGGACTGTACACCAATGCACTGAGTGGTCTACTCAGTGCGGGGACGATACTGCTACTCTTCTGGACCATCACTCATCTGGTGCGCCGTGTAGTGCTACCGGGTGCTTCGCCTTGTGCTAAGCAACTGGTTCCCGAGGGGGTGACGCCTGTACCTACCTTGGCACAGACTATCCTAATCATGGGTTCTGGACTGGTGGGAGCGTTGCTCTATACCTTTACGGACACTTTCTGGTACAGTGCTGTGGAGAGCGAAGTGTACGCCTTTAGCTCCTTCCTCACGGCGCTGGTCTTCTGGCTGATGCTCAAGTGGAGCGACCGTGCAGACAATGCTCGCTCCGACCGCTGGATCGTCCTGATCGCCTACGTGATGGGACTAAGCATCGGGGTGCACATGCTCAACCTGCTCTGCATCCCGGCGATGGCACTCATATACTACTTCTGTAAGCATGATAAGCTCTCCCCCTGGGGGATTGTGAAGACTCTGATACTATCCTTCCTCTTGATAGCAGTCATCATGTTTGGCATCATGCAGGGTGTCGTCGCCTTCGGCGGAACGATAGACCGCTGGGTGGTCAATGGACTGAAGTTGCCGTATAATAGTGGTTTCTACATCTACCTACTGGTTCTTATGGCGGTGCTGGTCGGTTCGCTCACGCTCTATCGGCGAGGCGAGCGTGGTCGCAAGCTAATCATCAGCTCGTTCCTACTCTCGTGGTGCTTAATCGGCATCCCCTACTTCGGAGGTGCGCTCGGGGTGGGCATTATTGTGACAGTCGTACTGGCTATCTACCTCTTTCACAACAAAAAGGTCTCCCTACGACTCCTGCACACAGCGCAGATGTGTATGCTGGTTATCATGATTGGGTTCAGCTCCTACGGGGTCATCCTCGTGCGTTCACTCGCAGGTACGCCGATGAATCAGAATGAACCGAACACGGCGCTCGCCATCAAGAGTTACATCAACCGTGAGCAGTATGGTGCTATCCCGCATCTATACAGTGCTACCTACGTGGCGCGTCCTATTGCCATGGAGGAGGGTAAGCCGGTCTATGCGCCTAAGGTGAAGAGTAATCCCAACGAACCCGACGAATATGTCAAAATATACAGCCAGCCGGAGGTCAAGTATGCCGAGGAGAGTAAGATGCTATTCCCCCGTATGTACTCACCGCAACCGGAGCATATAAGCGGGTACAATGCTTGGATAGATCGTAATCCTAATGATATGTCCAAGCCCTCGATAGCGGACAACCTGAAGTACCTCCTGCGCTATCAGGTGAACTATATGTACTGGCGTTACTTCGGTTGGAACTTCATCGGCCGCCAGAACGACCTGCAGGGCGATGGCGGTATGCTCAAGGGAGGCGTCTTGACGGGCTACTCGTTTATCGACCAAATCGCACTGGGCAGTACTAAGGACCTTCCCGATCAGCTACGCAACAACAAGGGGCGAAACGCTTACTATCTCTTGCCACTGCTCCTCGGATTCCTCGGGATTGCCTATCAACTTACGAGGCGCAAGAAGGGGACGCAAGCCTTTTGGATTACGCTCGTCCTATTCTTTATGACGGGATTGGCGATCATACTCTACATCAACCAGACGCCAGGGCAACCGCGTGAACGAGACTATGCCTACGCGGGTTCCTTCTACGCCTTTGCGATATGGATCGGCTTCGGTGTGGCAGGCCTTTACGAGCTGCTGAGCCGTGCTAAGCTCAAGCCTGTACTGACCGCCTCAATCGTCTCGGTACTAGGGCTGATCGTGCCGATACAGATGGCTTCGGAAAACTGGGACGACCATGACCGTTCGGGGCGTGTCCTAGCAAGCGACTTCGGCTACAACTACTTGATTAGCTGCGATCCTAATGCGGTACTACTCTGCTTCGGAGACAACGATACCTTCCCCCTATGGTATGCCCAGGAGGTCGAGGGTGTGCGCACGGATGTCAAGGTAGGCAACCTGAGCTATCTGCAGTCGGAGTGGTACGGTAAGCATATGCTCCGACAGAGCTACGAGGCGCAGCCGATACCGAATAAGTATATGACTCCGGCCTTCTTTGTGACGAACTCCTATGCGTTGGTACGCCCGACGAGTGAGGTGCCGATGCCTTTCGACCAAGCGATGAAGACTGCTACTCAGATCGTTCCTCAGGGGCAGGCGCAGATGCCTACAGACAAGGTGCTACTCCCCGTTGACTCGGCAGTTGTTGCTAAGCAGTTCCCGCAGCTTCAAGGCTTGCCTATGCCTGAGAGTATGGTGCTCTCCCTGGAGGGCAAAGCGGCTGTGACGAGAGACCAACTCTTTGTCCTGGATATGCTGGGCGCAGCGGAGTGGCAGAGACCGATCATGTGGGTGACCTCAGCTCCTCAGAATATCTTTGCCAACCAGAGACAGTATATGTCTCATGTGGGTATGGCGCAGCGCTTTAACCCGACGACCGTAGCGGGTACGCCCTATGAAATAGATGTGGAGCGTCTGTATGACTTGGTGATGAACAAGTATCGCTACTTCAATGCCAACGACCCAGACATCTACTTTGACGAAAACATCCGACGGAACATCTCTTACTACTACCGCTCTCGTGTCTTCACCACGCTGGCTCAAGCACTCCTACACGAAGGCGATACCGAGCGAGCTAAGAAGGTGCTGACGAAGTGTGCTGAGGTGATCTCGCCTAAGGCGGTTCCTTACGATGTGACGGACGTAGCTCTAGCAGATGCCTACTACAATGCCAAGATGACGGATCAGGGTGACGAGATCATGCGTGCGCTCTATCGAGACACGGCACAGCTCCTCTACTGGGTTAGCCAGCAGAGCCCACGTCATCAGTCGGCTCTTAGGAACGACTCGATGGTGCGCTATGCGTTCTACACACTGATGGATTTACTTCGCATAGATATGAGCAGGGGGGGCAAACTCTTACCTGAGTATGAGCCGATGCTACGGCAAGCGTTGCCCACCTTTGGCGGATCGCTGGAGGCCTTCAAGGCGATGACTGCTCAGCAGCTTGGCGAGATGCTTCCAGACTCAGCAAATCAGTAACCATTTAGAAACTCCCTTATCACACCCTTATGAAAAGACTTGTATTAGTACGCCACGGACAGAGTGCGTGGAATAAGAGTAACCAATTCACTGGCTGGACAAATGTCGACCTCACAGAGCAAGGTATCGAGGAGGCGCACGAGGCTGGCCGACAGCTACTCAAGGCGGGCTTTCGCTTTGGCAAGGCTTACACATCATATCTCAAGCGCGCCATCAAGACGCTAAACATTATCCTCGACGAAATGGACCTCGACTGGATCCCTGTGGAGAAGTCGTGGCGCCTCAACGAGAAGCACTACGGCATGCTACAAGGACTGGACAAGTCCGAGACAGCGGCTAAGTATGGCGAGGAGCAGGTACACATCTGGCGACGCAGCTACGACGTGCCACCCGCACCGCTAGACCCGACCGATGAGCGTGCTCCTCAGCACGACCCACGCTATGCTGCGGTCAATCCAGACGAACTCCCACTCACGGAGTCGCTCAAGGAGACGGTCGAGCGCATCCTCCCTTACTGGGAGAGCAACATTCGTCCCGACCTGGAGAAGTATGGCGAGATTATTGTCGCAGCCCACGGAAATAGCTTGAGAGGTATCGTCAAGCACCTCAAGGGTATCTCAGACGAAGAGATTCCTTCTCTCAATCTGCCGACGGGCATCCCGTACGTCTTCGAGTTTGACGACAAGATGCAGTTGCAGCGTGACTACTTCCTCGGTGATCCCGAGCAGATAGCTAAGCTACAGGCAGCCGTTGCCAATCAGGGCAAGAGCAAGTAGCTACGATTCACCCACTACTATAATTAGACTATCTCAAATATGACATACGATCTCATCATCATCGGTGGAGGGCCTGCGGGCTACACAGCCGCTGAGCGTGCAGCTCGTGGCGGACTGCAGACGCTACTCATCGAGGAGCGCGCGCTCGGTGGCGTCTGCCTCAACGAAGGGTGCATCCCTACGAAGACGCTTCTTTACTCGGCTAAAGTTTGGCAGACGGTACAGAGTGCCGCTAAGTATGGCGTCACTTGCACGCCAGAGCAGATAGACCCCGCCAAGGTTATCTCCAGAAAGAACAAAGTCGTGCGCAAGCTCGTCGCTGGTATTCGAGCACGTATGAAGGATGCTGGCGTGACCGTGGTCACGGAGCATGCGACCGTCACAGCGCACAATAGTGACGACACCTATACCGTCACGGCAGCTGATGAGACTTATACGGCTAAGCATCTACTCCTCTGCACGGGCTCAGAGACAGTTATCCCGCCTATCCCAGGCGTCGAAGAGGGGCACTACATCACCCACCGAGAGGCACTGGACAGCAAGGAGCTTCCCGCCTCAATCGTCATCATCGGTGGTGGCGTCATCGGCATGGAGTTCGCAGCTTACTACAACGAGATGGGCGTGACCGTCTCCGTGGTCGAGATGCTCCCCGAGATCATCAATGGAATGGACAGCGAGCTGGCTGCACTCCTGCGTGAGGAGTACACGAAGCGCGGTATCAAGTTCTACCTCCAGCACAAGGTGACGCATCTCTATGCCGATGGCGTAGAGGTCGAGTACGAGGGCGAGACCTTTAAGGTAGAGGGCGAGCAAGTGATGCTCTCCGTGGGTCGTCGTCCTGTGACTAGCTCCTTCGAGGCACTGCTCAGCCAAGGGCTCGAGCTAGAGCGTCGAGGCGTCAAGACTGACGAATACCTCCGGACCTCGCTCCCCAACCTCTATGCTGCGGGCGATGTCAATGGCCACTCGCTCCTAGCCCATACGGCTGTGCGTGAGGCAGAGGTGGCGGTGGACCATATCCTCGGCCGTAAGCTCAATCCGATGAGCTATCGTGCCATCCCAGGGGTCGTCTACACGCATCCCGAGATAGCGGGCGTAGGCTTCACCGAAGACGCCCTAAAGAATGGAGACAAGGTCTATACGAAGCTGATGCTCCCGATGAGTTACTCAGGTCGCTTTGTTGCCGAAAACGAGATGGCTTCAGGATTTTGCAAAGTACTCGTCAACCCCGAGGGCAAGATACTCGGTGTGCACATGCTAGGCAATCCTTGTAGCGAACTAATCGTCACCGCTGGGCTAGCCATCGAGCGTGGCATGACAGCGCACGAACTGAGCGAAATCATCTTCCCGCACCCCTCTGTGGCTGAGATCCTCAAGGAGACGCTGGAGACCTTTCCCCGTACGCACTAGTTAGCCATGAGAACTCTTCACATCGTTATACTAGGCTTAGGAGGCGTCGGCGGATACTTCGGCGGGCTCTGGACACGCTACGCTATGGAGCATCCCGACCAGTTGCGCGTCTCCTACCTTATGCGTCCAGGAGCGCACTACGACCGAGTGCGTAGTGAGGGGCTACGCATCTCTTCGCCGCGTCTGGCAGAGACCGTCGTGCGTCCTAGCTGCGTCACTTGCGATCCGCAAGAGCTGGCCCCGATAGACTATCTAGTTGTCGTGACCAAGAGTTATGACCTAGCCGACAGCATACGTCCGCTCCAGCCTTATCTGACCAAAGAGAGTGCCGTCCTGCCCCTGCTCAATGGTCTAGACATCCACGAGCAGCTCCGCACGATGCTCCCCGCAGAGGTCGAGCGCTGGGCGGGTGTCGCTTATATCACCGCACGGCGCACAGAGCCTGGCGTAGTGGAGAGCCACTCCGACAACGAGCGACTCTATATAGGTTCCCTCGCACGCCCCATTGGTAGTGAGCGAACGGCTAGCGAAGAGCGACTCCTCAATATCTCCCAAGCTGCGGGCATCGACCTCGTCATCCCCGACGATCCCATGGAGGAAGTGCGCAAAAAGTACCTCATGCTCTCCAACTCAGCAGCTGCAACAGGCTACTACGATTGCAATGTCGAGGGCTTGCTCGGTGCGCATCGTGCCTTTGTCATCGGACTCACCGAAGAGCTCTGCCAGCTCTACCGTGCTAAGGGGTGGGGCCTCAGCGATGCCGATCCAGTCGCCTCAGCACTTCGTCGCATAGAGCGTATGCCACCCGCCACGACCACCTCGATGAATAGCGACCTACGCAACCATCATCAGAGCGAGGTCGAGAGCCTTGTCGGTTACGTAGTTCGTGAGAGTCGTCGCTTAGGTCTCTCAGCGCCACACTACGAAGAGGCTTACGCCGGCATCTTGCAGCGCATCGCGCAGCAGTAATCATCAGCGTCTCGGAGCTGTCGGATCTTGTCTGACTACTCCGAGACGCTTGCTCTAATCTAACCTCTAATCTCTAACATCTAATTTCTAATCTCTAATCCCCCATGAAGCGTCTACTCGTCCTCTTCGTTTGCCTCCTCACCCTGCCACTCTTTATGGTCCAAGGTCAGGAGCTAGACTCGCTCACGCAAGCCTTTCGTGCGAAGCCCTCTGTAGCTACCGCCACGCAGCTCGTGGAGCAGGCTACAAAGCGAGGACGCAGTGACCTAGCCGTCTCGGCTTATGAGTACCTCGCTCATCAAAATGGTAAGTACCTGCCCGCTCTTTGGGAGAGCTACCTCCGAGAGCTACGACTAGACGAGCTGTCCGCTTCGCTCGAGAAGCAGAGCAAAGCGCGCAAGGCGCATCACGCTACGGACCTCTACGCTGAGCGACTGCATGCGTTGCGTCGACTCATGGGAAACGTTCTCTGGCTAGAAGTGGCCGACACCGTCACCATCGCACGAGAGCAGTTAGCCAACTACCTCAACGGACAAGGTGTCAAAGTCTTCTCCTGCGACAGCCTAGGGCTCGGCTTCCTCACCGAGCGAGGCGATCGATACATCAGACCGCTCCGAGAGCGTCCCGAGGCACCCATTCGTCTCGTCTACGGTGGTCTCCTAGCCAATCAGCCGATCCCCACAACCCTCCAAGCGGATGCTACGATTATTACCGCCATCCCAGACAGCCTCGAGGCTCCCTCTTACCCCTCACTAGCTCCTGACGGTATCACGCTCTACTTCTCAGCTGTTAGCAAGCACGGACTGGGCGGACGAGACCTCTATATGACCCGTCAGACCGCTTCGGGAGGTTACCTACAGCCGGTTCCGCTAGGACTCCCGTACAACAGCACGGGCGATGACCTGCTCCTCGCCTTCAACGCTGAGCGTCATCTCGGCTACCTCGTCTCAGACCGCTATGCTCCTCACGGCATGGTGACCATCTACCGCTTTGTCTACAATGATGGCGAGGTAACCGAGGTCCCCTCCAACGACCCTACCCTCCTGCGCCAGTATGCTATGCTGCGCCCTTATCGTATCACGCAGCGGGCGGATGTAGACTACACGGCTTTGCTGAGCAAGCAAACAACCGCACAGCCTGCCCACGGCAGTGCCTCTCAGGGAGCTTTCGTCGTGGCTCCAGATGTCATCTATACAAGCCGCGAGCAGTTTCACACCGCCGAGGCTGCGACCCTCTATGATCAATATCTGACCCAGCAAAAGCAGCTCACCGAGCAGGAGCAGACACTGGCTCGCCTCCGCACAGCCTACCACCAGCATAGCGGTAGCGATGCCGACCTGACCGAGATGATTCTACAACTCGAGCGTCAAATTCCCGCAGCACGCAAGGCGTTACGAGCACTCGCCCACGAGATACGACAGCTCGAGCACCCGTAAGCCGACAAGCAGGTCGTGCGTCCCGACAGATCGCATCCCGACGGTCTCCATTCCTAAAGAAGGTCAATGAGCCTGCACTTGCGGGCGACTGGCTATCCAGAAGTTTTTTGTATTTTTGGACTATTATCAGCAATACTTTAAGAATACATCCATATGAATACATCCAATCGTGTCATACCTCCGAGCGAACTTATCGTCAATGATGACGGCTCTATCTTCCACCTTCATCTGAAGCCTGAGCAGCTCGCCGACAAGATAGTCCTCTGCGGTGACCCCGCCCGCGTAGATATGATTGCTTCTCACTTCGACAGTCAGGAGTGCTCTGTGACCAATCGTGAGTTTCACTCCGTTACGGGCACTTACCGGGGCAAGCGTATCACAGCACAGAGCCACGGCATCGGGTGCGACAATATAGAGATAGTCATCAACGAATTGGACGCACTCGCCAACATAGACCTAGAGACCCGTCAGGTCCGTCCCAACCATCGCCAGCTAACTATGGTGCGTGTCGGCACCAGTGGCGGTTTGCAGCCCGAGACCCCCATAGGCACCTTTGTAGCAGCGCACAAGGCTATCGGATTCGAGGGCTCCCTATTCTTCTATGCCAATACAGAGGCGATACGCGACCTCCCCTTTGAGGCAGCACTCAAGGAGCAGCTCCAGTGGCCCATCAAGGGACTAGACCCCTATGTGGTCAACTGTAGCGAGCCACTCTACCAGCGGATCGTCGGAGACCACGGGGACATCGTCCGTGGCTGCACGATCGCTGCCAACGGATTTTACGCCCCCCAGGGTCGCCAGTTACGACTACCCCTCGCCGACCCGACGCTCAATAAGAAGATTGAGGCCTTTGAATTTGAGGGACAGCGCATCACCAACTTTGAGATGGAGTCCGCAGCACTCAGTGGCATCGGCTCCCTCCTAGGTCATGAGACGCTGACCGTCTGCGACATCATCGCTGGTCGTCAGAATCTCAATATGAATACCAACTACAAGCAAGGCATCGGAGGGCTCATCGAGATCGTCCTAGACCGTATCTAGTAGCACCCCCCCAGCGAGAGCGGTAGATAGCCCCTCCCGCAGGTACATACGACAGCAGAAGTGCGAAGTCCCCTCTCTACGGGCTTCGCACTTCTTCTATCCCCTCGCCCGCCACCTTTCCTCACAATAAAACCCTCCCTCCGCAATCGTCATTTGCGGGAGAAGTCGAGAGAATTTCCCGAGGAGAGTAGCAATTTGTGGGGATTAAGTGGGGAAACCTTTCGCAATAAGAAAATAAAGAGGTATCTTTGCCAAACGGAGACTGTTGCAAAAGTCAATAGTCTCAAACGGATTGTACGGTCACGCCTCGGTGATCGTCCTGCAAAGCGAAATACAGAATAATACAACATATTATAGACATGACGGCTAATAAGCAAATGAGAACGGAGGGCGACCTGCTAGGCGATCGCCAACTACCCGCAGACGCACTCTATGGAGTGCAGACGCTACGCGGTATGGAGAACTTTCAGATAAGCAACTTCAAGCTGAGCCAGTACCCTTACTTCATCCAGGGACTCGCCTACACCAAGTGGGGCGCAGCTATCGCTAACCACAGCGAGGGCATCCTGACCGATGAGCAGTACGAGGCTATCGTCTTCGCCTGCAAGGAGCTCATCGCGGGCAAGCACCATGATGCTTTTGAGATTGATATGATTCAGGGTGGTGCTGGTACAACGACCAATATGGCAGCCAACGAGGTAATCTGCAACATTGCCCTCCAGAAGATGGGTCACAAGCCAGGCGAGTACAAGCATCTCGCGCCCAATGATGGAGTCAATGCTTCACAGTCGACCAATGATGCCTACCCCACAGCTATCCACCTAGGGCTATACCCCAAGGGGCTAGAGGTGTACAAGCATGTAGAGCAGCTCATCGCCGCACTGCGTGCTAAGGCGGAGGAGATGAAGCATGTCCTCAAGATAGGTCGTACGCAGCTACAGGACGCTGTGCCTATGACGCTGGGGCAGACTTTCCACGGCTTCGCTTCTATCCTAGAGGATGAGCTACCTCGTCTCAAGAGTGCTTGTGAGGAGTTCCTAACGGTCAATATGGGCGCTACCGCCATTGGTACCGGTATCGCCTCAGAGCCAGGCTATGCAGAAGCTTGCGTTAAGGCTCTAGCTGAGATTACGGGCTGGCCCGTCAAGCTCAGCGCTGACCTCGTCGGTGCGACGAGTGACACCTCTGTGATGATCGGCTACTCATCTGCACTACGCCGCATCGCTGTGAAGATTAATAAGATTTGCAACGATATTCGTCTCCTCTCCTCTGGTCCTAGAGCAGGTATTGGCGAATTCAACGTACCCGCTGTGCAGCCTGGCTCCTCTATTATGCCAGGTAAGGTGAACCCCGTCATCCCCGAGGTGATGAGCCAAGTATGCTACAAGGTGATGGGCAACGATACGACTGTCCTCATGGCTGGCGATGCAGCTCAGATGGAGCTCAACGCTATGGAGCCCGTCATGGCTCAGTGCTGCTTCGAGAGCTCTGACCTGATGATGCATGGTATCACGACACTCATCGAGCGTTGTATCACCGGCATCACACCAAATGAGGAGCGTTGCCGTCAGCAGATTGAGGCGTCCATCACGATTGTCACCGCACTCAATCCAATCATCGGCTACAAGAACTCGACCAAGATTGCCAAGGAGGCACTTGAGACGGGCAAGGGTATCTACGAGCTAGTCCTGGAGCATGGCATCCTAGACAAGAAGGATCTCGACGAGGTTATGGACCCGAAGCACATGACCCAGCCCTCGAAGCTTGACCACATCAAGCCTAAGAAGCAACTGTAAGCGAAGCTATGGACGGGGTGGGATACAGACGACCCGCCCCGTCCATACAAATCCGTGTGACAGCTATCCCCAATCACAACTAAACCACTTCATGAGTATGAAAAGACTTACCCTAATCTGCATATCTCTCTTCAGCCTACTGATGATGACTGCTTGCAGTAGTCCCAAGCAGGAAGCTGAGCAGGTTACCAAGAAGTTTTACAAGGCACTCCTCCAGGGGCGCCTTGACGAAGCTAGTAGCTATACGGCATCTGAGCAGGCGCAGTTCTACGTGGGGCTCTTTGGCATGGTGCTCTCTGCGGCAGATGAGTCTGAGCTGGCTGCAGCAAACCTAGACAAAGGCATCCGAATAGTCTCGACTGAGCAGGCGGATGATGGCACCATAGAGTGCACCGTCAAGATAGAGAAAGAGGAGACCGATGAGGAGGCTGATGACAGCACCCAGCGCGTAATCCTTAAGAAAATCGATGGCGAGTGGAAGATTGTCTCCATTCCGATAGATAAGTAATGGCTCATACGGTACGGCAGTAATCTTTTAAACCATATATAATTATGAAGAGATTAGCATTAATTAGTGTGACGCTCGTCAGTATGCTTGTACTCGCTGCATGCTCTAATCCTACGAAAAAGGCAGAGCAGGTCACGATGGACTTCTTCACGGCTCTCAATGCTGGTGAATACGACAAGGCGCGCAGCTACACAGCTTCCGAGCAGGCAGAGTCCTATGTGGGTCTTGCTGAGTACTTTGACTCCGAAGAGTCTGAAGAGGCAAAGGCAATAAGAGCTAAGACTACGAGCCGCGTCACGCGCACGGAGCAGCTACAGGACACAATCGTCTGCTATGTCGAGACGATAGAGGCCACGGATGAGCCCGACACGCTCAGCCAGAAGGTGCTACTCACGAAGGTAGACAACGAGTGGAAGATTGTCGAGCTCCCTATCAAATAACCGAGGTTTAGACCAAGTAAAAACTATACAATCCTCCAACCCTAATCAGCGTATGAAAAGAGCCATCTTTTTAAGCCTAGCATTCGCTAGTCTATGGGCATTTATCTCTTGTAGCACTCCTACTCAACAAGCAGAGCAAGTAACTCGACAGTTCTTTGATGCTATACTTGACCAACGCTTTGACGATGCAAAAAAGTACGCAGGAGATAGTAGAATAGAAGCTTCTGTAGACGCTATAGCTCAAACCTCTCAGAATGAAGAAGAGATTCGCAAAGGGTTTGACTTGTCCAAAGTAGTGTACAACATCACTCAGACCGAGGAGATGGACAATGCGATTATCTGCTATGTGGAAATCTCAGAACCATACACAAACAAAAGCTCCGAAATGTCTCTACAGAAAGTTGTACTCAAGCAAGTGGGTAACAACTGGAGGATTGTTAACTTTATTATGGACTAACCGAGGCGACTGCCACTCAGGCTCCCGCTCTCTAGACTTAATCTTCAGATGAAGTCTATCATCCACAAGCCCCAAGTGCTAGCGAGGTCTCTCCTCCTACTGCTCTTGGGGCTTGCTCTCTTTGGCACGGTCTCCTGCACCGCTCACCATCGTAAGCAGGAGAGGGTAACTATTGATACGACAGGACTGAGCCCTGGTAGTCTCATCCTGCGTCGTGGCGAGGGGATGCTATCGACCTTCTTTAGCAAAATCGCCTCCAAGGAGCAGCGCTACAGTCACTGCGGTATCGTCGACTACGACTCGACGGGTCATCGATGGGTCGTCTGGCACGCCTACCAGGATAGTTCACTGGGAGCTGACGGTATCTTCTGCCAGTCGCTAGACAGCTTTGTAATGGAGTCGGAGGCGGTAGCTATCTATCCAGCATTGGCTCTCGATAGCTTAGCCTTGCAGAGGATACGGGTGTATATCGCTCTTCATCGCCCTGGTGGGAAGTACCCCAAAAGCTTTGATGCATACTTTAATCTTAGGGATACAACGACGATTTACTGCACAGAGTTTGTCGCACTAGCCTACGGCAGTACGGGAATCCCAGCCTATCAAATCACGCCTACAGGTCATCTGTCGGGCATTTCCTACCCATACTATACACTCGATGACTTGATTGGAGCGATTAAACCCCTTGCATATTCAAAATTAATGTGTACCTTTGCACCAGTTACTAATCACTTATACTAAAGCTAATATGAAGAAGGTATTTGTACTTGTAGCTGCTGTAGCAGCTCTTAGCCTTGTTTCTTGCAACAAGGAGAACAAGAATCAGGATGCTCAGCAGGCTGAGCAGAATGTTGAGAACGCTCAGGAGAACCTTGACGCAGCTGCTCAGGATCTACAGAACGCAGCTCAGGACGCAGCTCAGGTAGTCGCTGACGAGGCTAACGCTGCTGCTGATGCAACTGCAGAGGCTGCACAGGATGCTGCCGACAAGGCTCAGGAGACTGCAGATCAGATCAAGAAGTAAACACCAACTTCTCTAGATCGTTCGCAATCTGAGATAACCTAAGCAACCAAAACATGACGAAGGTCACCTAGTCCTCTCCGTGAGGATTAGGTGACCTTTGCTGTTGTATGCTGGCTGTTGGCTGTTAGCTGTTGGCTGTTGGCTGTTGGCTGTTGGCTGTTGGCTAGAAATACTAGTGCCACTAGAACCACTAGAGCCACTAGTGCCAGTCTCTAATTTCTAATCTCTCAATCGATCTCCACGTGGATATTTCGAAATATCCAGGTGGAGAATTTTTATTTTCCACGTGGGGAAGAAAAAATTCCTCGGAGGAATCAAATGAAACTTCGGAGGAAATGAATCACGCCCACGTGGAAAATAAAAAATATCCACGTGGAGATTTGAGATTCCCCACGTGGATATTCGAGAATAGAAGTTAGAAATTAGAGGTTAGAGATTAGAGGTTAGAGGGCAGGGCTGCTACTTTTACCTACGGAGCCAAAGATTTCACTATCTTTGTGTATCAGGACTTGTCCTAAATGATATTTTTCACTCTATAGATTTATTATGATGAACGACTTCGCAAGTTGGCTGACACCAGGCCAAGACATCCTTATTGTAACCAAAAGCCAAACCTTCAGAGGAGCCTTCCAAACTGTATGTGGGGACTTTATCGTCCTCGAGAGCAGACGGGGGCACCGACATTTCGTTCGTGAGGATTTGATTGAGTCTTTTACAGCTTATCACGAGCGAGCAGGCAGATTTGCACGCCCCACCAGTGAGCTACTAGATGAGGAGCCCACGACTGAGACGACGGACTCGCAGGAGAGCTCAGACGAAGAGCTAAGCCCCGAGGACTTGCTCTCACCACTAGATGGCTCGATAGACAAGAATAAGACTTACATATACAAGCCTGGCGACCGGATCCCTCTACCTCATATAGCGCCCCAGCGCTCTGCCACTAAGCCTCAAGCGCCCAAGCCCTACAAGTACTCTCCCACGAAGCATATTCCCCATAACTCAGCCGACAAGCCGACGCTCTCCGAAATCCTAGACGAACTAGAGGCAAAGGAGGACAGAGCGCTCATTCCGTCGGAAGACTTAGCGGTAGTACGCCCCTCGGGAACCATCAAGATGAGGGAGAATATGAAGAAGTATGGATTCATAGAAGGCTTTGATGAAGAAAAGACTAACTACTGGTTTCCCTTTAGTGCCCTGACGGATGAGGATCTCAGTGTAACAGACGAAGTAATCTTTTGCAAAGGCTCCAACGAGAAGGGGCACACAGCTAGTGGCATCGCCTCTCCTGGCACGATACATCGTCTGCTCCTCCTCGTAGACTATATTCTGAAGACGAGATACTACAACTTCCCAATCGTGCTACCACTCCTCGAGACGATGCTCGACCAGTACCCAGACAACGAGCGTATCCTGAGTAAGTATCAAGAGGTCAAGGAGCGTCAAGAGAGCTACAGCAAGCGTGAGCTCGGCCTTGACTAGCTCACGATGCAGACTATACCAGTTATGAAGCAACTTGCTAAGATTACACTGCTCCTTGCGTCTTTGCTCTGCACTCTGAGTGGCTGCACCGGAGGAGGAGGAAGCACTTTCACCCAAGCGAGTGGCAAGCCCAACGAGGTGATGCTCGTGATGGATCGCGACCTCCTCGCAGACTCTGTCGGAACGGCTGTCAAGGAGATGCTACGCAGCTATGTCCCAGCGATGCCTCAGATTGAGGAGCAGATGGACGTAACGACAGTAGACCCAACGGACTTCGACTCTTTCTTACGCTACGTACGCAACATCTTGATTGTTGACATTGATGCGGAGCGCTACTCGAAGAATAGTGTTAAGTACGCCTACGACCAGTGGGCGCACGGACAGATAGTGGTGACAATCCAAAGCCCCGCCCCCGACTCGGTCTGCGCCTTGATGCAGGACCGTGGACGAGGTGTTCTAAACCTTTTCGTACGCCATGAGCTGGCACTGCAGGCCTCTAATCTAGTGAAGAACTTCAGTCGTCAGGCTGATGAGCTGGCGGTGAAGACGATTGGCTACCATCTCAACGCTCCTGAGGACATCGTTTCCTACAAGGTTGGCAAGAGCTGTCTCTGGCTATCCAACAATGCGATGCGTCGGCGCACCGATATGCTTCTCTACAAGGTTCCCTACCACGGAGAGGCTCTGATGATGCCTTACCTTGTAGCTCTACGCGACTCGGTCCTCAAGGCTAATGTGCCCGGTCCCATAGAGGGTAGTCACGCAGTCACAGCTCCTCATATCTTGATGACGAGACAGGTGGCTATCGAGGGGCAACCGCTTCGTACTGAGTTGCGAGGGCTTTGGGAACTACGTGGTGGCGGCTCAATGGGCGGGCCCTTCGTACAGCACGCCTTTGTCACACCTAAGGGTGACGAGCTGGTGGTGGCTGAGTCTTTTGTCTACCATCCCAACGAGGCGAAGCGAGACATCATGCAGCAAGTAGAGGCTGCGCTCTTCTCCGTGAGACCTGACACGGTGGCGCAGTGGAGTGCCGACGAGGTGGCGCAGGTGCGCTGGACAGCTTACACGACCTATTGAACTATGAAGGAAAAGAACATTGTAGTCGGGATCACTCACGGAGACATCAACGGGACTAACTACGAGTTGCTCCTTAAAGTATTCAGTCGTCCTGGGGTGACCGAACTCTTTACACCTATTATATATGGCTCACCACGCATCGCCGCCTACTACAGCAAGGCACTACAGATGGAGCGTATCTCTTGGCATCTGATTACGGACGCTGCGGAGGCTGAGCAGAATGTGGTCAACATCATTGACGTCGTCGGTGACGAGATAAACGTGACGCCAGGCAAAGTGACCGAAGAGTCTGGCATAGCTGCCCTCGCAGCCCTGGAGCGTGCCACGAGCGATATCAATCGAGGCGTTGTAGATGTGCTCGTAACCTGTCCCATCAATAAGGCGGCTATGCCTCAAGACCGCTTTCCTTACAGAGGGCATACGGCTTATCTAGGCGTGGCCTGCGGACAAGGCAAGGAGCCACTTATGATCCTCGCCTCTCCCTCCGGCTTGCGTGTCGCTCTCGTGTCGACGCACGACCCCATCGGTCAGGTAGCTAAGTGTATCACGCAGAGACGTGTAGTCAAGACCTTAGAGATCCTCGACGAAGCACTCCGAAGAGACTTCCTCCTATCCTCACCCCGTATAGCAGTCCTCGGGCTCAATCCACACGCTGGAGACAATGGTCTGATAGGCTCTGAGGAGCAAGAGGAGATTATACCAGCCATTTCCATTGCACAGCGTGAGCTGGGAGTCTATGCTTTTGGACCTTTCTCGGCTGATGGCTTCTGGGGCTCGGGTGCTTACACGCAGTACGATGCAGTCTTGGCCATGTATCACGATCAGGGACTGGCACCCTTCAAGCTACTACACCTCCACGACGGGGTCAATGTAACGGCGGGACTTCCCATCATCCGCACCTCACCAGATCACGGGACAGGCTACGACATCGTCCTCAAGGGGTGTGCCAATGAGCAGGCACTTATGGAGTCAATCTATATGGCTATTGACCTGTATCGCAATCGTCAGGCAGACGCAGCAGCTCGGAGCAATGTACTCCCCAAGCTGTATAAGAACAAGCGTGGCGAGAACGAGTAACTAAGAACGAACAATAATGGATAAGGAGCGCATCAATGGATTCATAGCCAGCAAGGCAATACGCCCCATGACCAATCGGATAGCTCACGAAGTGCTCGTCCGTACTGACTTTGCGGAGACTCATTATATGTCGATGCTAGCGATGCTCATGGGTGTGGTCGGAGCTTTCTCTCTGATTGATCCTATATCCCTATGGAGTGCCATCGTTGGTTCGGTCGTCATACTCCTAGCACTCATCCTCAATGAGACGGCGTGGTCTATCGAGCGAAAGCGTCTTGCTCGTGGCTCTGCATCGATGCTTAGCCGGCAGACGACAGCCTGGTACGTAGCTACACCCATCGTCACACAGCTAGTCATCCTCATCTCTCTGGCGGTGCGCCTAAGCACCTATCCTCCCCAAGAGACAGGAGCCAAGCCCATCTCCGACTGGTGGTATGCAGGACTAGCCATTGTCGTTATCACGCTCTACCTCTACCAGCTGCTCATCGAGTACTTCGTTCGATACTATCAGCGAAGTATGTCAGCACAGCTCCAGGCGAAACGCTTCGCACCGCTCTTTGCCTATCGCTATAAGACAGGGTGCCAAGCTGGCACTCCAAGCGAGCAAGCGCCCTCGTCTAGACGTGCGCTCTACGCGCTCTTTGGCGCATGGGAGCACCTGCTACCGTGGCATCACCGCCTACAGTCGCTGCTCTACCGTCACGCTCACCAGAGTGGTGTCCCCGAGCAGTTTGTCCATCAGATGCCTGAGAGCAAGCGAAGCCTGTGCACCGCACTGGGTCTGCTGAGCAATTACAACCGCTGGCTCCTACTCGTCCTCATGCTAGCCTTCCAGTGGGAGCTTTGGTATATGCTCGTGACAGGCATCCTCCTGACACTCCATATCGTGGGGGTACAGCTCTATCTAGAGTGGAACTATCGCAAGCTCTATGAGCGTCTCCTCGACAATCTACACCGAGAGGAGACTAAAGAGGAGGAGCCCCTCCCCCAGAGTCATGTCTGACAAGCGACTACATATTTACAAAGCTTCAGCAGGAGCCGGCAAGACCCATACGATGACGGAGGCCTTCCTGCGCCATGTCCTGCGCGACCCTCACAGCAGCTATCGTGAGGTGCAGGCGGTCACCTTTACCAACCTAGCTACGGGAGAGCTAAGGCAGCGCTTCTTCAAGGAACTCTATACGCTGGCGAAAGATCCCGAGCGGTCCCCTTTCTACGAAAGCTTTAAGGAGAGTTATTCCAAAGAGAAGCTCAAGCACTCCGCTAAGCTTGCGCTCCAAGAGATACTCTTTGACTACGGAGGGCTACGAGTCAAGACCATCGACTCCTTCTTTCAAGACATCATTCATGCGCTTGCTATCGAGCTCAAGCAGCGTCCCACGACACGCATTGAGCTCTCCAAGGACCAGATCCTAGACCTTGCCGTGGAGCGACTCTTCGACACCCCCACCGACAAGGCTCGTCTAGCCATCCAGAGCTTCCTGTCCAGTCGCGAGGACAAGTCTATGAAATCCCTTCAGGCCAGCTTAAAGCTACTGGCGCGCCAGCTGTACAATGAGCAGGTTCAGGAGCTAGACTTCGAGGGCAAGCAACTCTTTGACTATACAACCTATCAGCAGTTTGTCGAGGCTGTCGAGACCAAAGTCAGAGAGATCGAGCAGCACATCAGCAACCAGAGAGACCGCTTCAAGGAGCTCGCGGCAGCGGATGGGCTGGATGAGCAGACACTTCCCTATAAGTCGCGCTCTCCATTCTTCAGACTCCTAGGCGACGAGCCTAGGCAGACGACGATTGGTGCTACAGACTCCTACATATCCAAGGCAATCTGGGACAAGTACACCAGCAGCAGTCAAGTGGAGACTCTCTTCGACGGCAAGGATGATAAGTATATAAAAGGGCTTGAAGGCTCAGCTATACTCCCTATCTACTACGACATCGTCCGCTCTCATACAGACCTCTTCACCCTCCAGACAGCCATTAGGAAAGGCTACGAGCTACAGCTCCTCGGCGAGATTCAGGACAATATCAAGCTAGTCGTCGAGGAGCTCGGGGTCACACTCCTAGACGATGCCAAGCGTCTCATACGTACGCTCGTAGGAGAGCCCAGCAGCACCGCTTTCATCTACGAGCGTCTCGGTACCAAGTTGCGGTACCACATGATTGACGAGTTTCAAGACACCAGTCGCTTCCAGTATGAAAACTTCAAGCCACTTCTCGAGGAAGCCCTAGGGTCAGGGGGCGAAAGCTTCATCGTGGGTGATGTCAAGCAGAGCATCTACCGCTTTCGCAGTAGCGACCCGAAGCTCCTCAAGGAGAGACTTGCTGACGACTTTGCGACCTATCAGATCACAAAAAGCCTCCTGTACAACTGGCGTAGCGCCCCGGCTATTGTCTCGTTCAACAACCGCTTCTTCTCACTCCTTCCCAGCTCTCCCGAGCTACAAGTGGAAGGCGACACCCGCTCCGATGGAGACAGTCTCATCGAAGAGGTTTACAACATCGATGAAGTACATCAAGAGATTCCCTCATCGCACCGTCAGATGGCGGGGGGCGTCTTCGTACACCGTTGCACAGAGTTCAAGGGCGAGTCGGACACCCCCTCGGACAAGCTCCAAGCCAAGATAGACTACCTCCTCAGCAACGTCATCCCCACCCTCCTAGAGCGTGGCTACAAGCAGTCAGACATCGCCATACTCACCCCAAAGAACGACACCCTCCAGCGCATCGCTGAGTCCATCATTCGACACAACAAGGATGACGAAGAGGAGCAACCAGCACGTCCTCCCCTAGCTTTCGTCTCTCGCGAGATGCTTACTCTGGACGCCAATCCCCTCTATCGACTCATCATAGAGCTACTTTACAGCGTCCTTGCCAATGCCGGAGCCCCAGAGACACGCTATGCCAAGAGCTTCGAGCACCGACTTGCGGTGGCTCATCTCGACCAGATCGCCAAAGGCATACTCCTCTCAGAGGAGACACCTCCCTTTGACTTTGCCCGTTGCTACCTAGAGGGGCAGTCAGCCTCGCTCTATGAGCTACTCTTACTCATCGTAAAGCAGCTCGAACCTCTCACAACACCCACGGATCGTCTCTACATAGATGCTCTTTTAGACACCGTCCAAGACTATAGCCAAGACAACTATGTAGACTTGCAAGGCTTCCTAGAGTGGCTCGAATCCCATACCCCCAAGCTGAGCCTTGAGACCCAAGATGCGATACAGCTACTGACGATACACTCTGCTAAGGGACTCGGCTTCCCAGTTGTCTGCCTCCTCGAGTATCAGATGCAGATCCTCAGCAGTAGCGACACCGTATGGTGCCTAGCCGAGAGCATCAAAGAGCCTCTACAAGCCTTGCTCGGTGAAAAGATTGATATACCGCCCCTCCTCCCCGTCTCTCCAACCAATGAAGCCAAGGCGACCCCCTTCGGAGCACTCATTGCGCAGGAAAGTGCCTCGGCACAGCTAGACCGTATCAATGCGCTGTACGTTGCTATGACACGAGCCAAGAGCGAGATGCACCTCATCCTAGAGGAGTCCGATGGCGCCACTAAGAGAAGTGTCAACTTCGAGCGACTCGTCAGCCAACTAGTCTCACAGCTCTCAGAGACAGGTCCTAGCAAAAGCCCCATAGCCTCTACGACACAGGAGATACCGCTCCACATTACCGAGGAGAGATGCGACACCGAGGCTCTAGAGGTGACTAGACAAATGTTTCTCGCAGAGGGGTGTCCACTCTTCCCAGAGACAGAGGAATTGCCAAGCCAATCCGCACAGGCCACCCCAGAGACCTCGCAGCCTCGTCCCATACCACGCATATCGTCAGAGAGCGAAGTGGCACGGCTATACGTTCGTCGCTCCCAGAGTGTAGGATATCAGGCGCAAGACGCTGTACGCAATGGGCTATTCCTCCACGCTTTACTAAGTGAAATAGACTATCTAGACGGCACGAACGAGCTACGTCAGTTCTTGAGTAAGAAAGCCCTCCAGGGACTCATCCCTCTAGCGCAGGTAGCCCCACTTGCAGCACTCATCGAGAAGGCACTCACAGACCCGCTCATAGCCAGCTACTATCAGCGAGATAGCGGATGGCAGGTTATCAACGAGCGCAGTATGGCTCGTCAGATGCAGACTCAGGACGAACACAAGACGCACACCCGTATAGAGCGACCCGACCGCATTGTGTACGATGCCGAGGGACAGCACGCAGTCATCATCGACTACAAGAGTGGCGACGAGGCGCAGCACTACACCGCTCGTCACAAGCGACAGCTACGCAACTACCGCCAGACGCTCCTCGAGAGTGGCTTCCAGACTGTACAAGCCTACCTGCTCTACCTCTCACCCGAAGGACACCAAGTAGTCGAGGTAGACTAACCGGAGACTGTTGCATAAAGGCGAATCGCTGTGTTGCTTTCGGGATTCGGCTTCGGTCACATACGGAGGTATGCTCCCTTCAGACCTCACCCTCAGCGCCTTGCGCTTCATCCTTTCTGCAAAATCTAGACAATCTTGCAAGCAAGATTGTGAGACTGTTGACTTTTACAACAGTCTCAACCGCATCAAGCCACCGTCCTACCCTAGCGACAAGCACTTCCTAGCGACAGACAATAGATTAAAGCAAAAGGTCGCCACGTATATACTACGTGATGACCTTTTGTTTTGTTATGATTGTACTGCTCTAGAGAAAGCTCTTAGAGCATACGATTGACTTACTCGGCAGCTGTAGCTGTCTCCTCAGCGGTAGCCTCGGGTGCCTCTGCACTCTCCTCGGCAGTAGCCTCAGGAGCAGGTGCGGGTGCTGGAGCAGGTGTCTCAGACTCGATGACAGCGTGATTCTCCGAGGTAACGGTAAAGGTGATCGGTACAATCACCTCGCGGTGCAGACGTACCTGTGCTTCGTAGTCGCCGACCTCCTTAACAGCCTTCTTAATCTGGATAATCTTGCGGTCGATCTCGAAGCCCTTCTCAGCTAGAGCCTCAGCGAGCTGTATATTCGTTACAGAGCCAAAGATGACACCATACTTAGATGTCTTAGCCTTAATCTCTAGGTGCAGACCATCAATCTTCGCACCAAGAGCCTGTGCCTCCTGCTTGATTGCCTCGAGCTTGTGAGCTCTCTGGCGTAGTTCCTCAGCGAGCATCTTCTTAGCGCTCTCGCTAGCGATGACAGCTTTCTTCTGAGGGATGAGGTAGTTGCGTCCGTAACCGTCCTTGACAGTCACAATATCATCCTTAAAGCCTAGGTTGATAATGTCTTCTTTCAGTATTACTTCCATTGTCTTATCGTTCTCTAGGTGTGATGACTATTTCATAAGGTCCGTGACGAAGGGTAGCAGGGCTAGGTGACGAGCACGCTTGACAGCCTGAGCTACACGACGCTGGAACTTGAGACTATTGCCTGTGATACGACGAGGGAGGATCTTACCCTGGTCATTGAGGAACTTCTTGAGGAACTCGGGGTCCTTGTAGTCTACGTATTTGATGCCAGCTTTCTTAAAGCGACAATACTTTTTCTGCTGAACTTCTCCTGGGAGTGGTCTGCTATAGCGACCTCTTCTTCTTGTTCTTGCCATGATTTACTTCTCTGCTACAGGGTTACTTTTCAGTGCGCGACGCTTCTCAGCATACGCATGGTGGAACTTGTCCTGGGCAATCGTGAGGTAGCGCAGGACTGTCTCGTCACGTCTCATGAGCGTCTCGAAAGGCTTGATCACTGAAGGCTCAGCGTCAAACTCTATAAAGTGATAGAATCCGGTAGACTTCTTCTCGATGGGATAGGCGAGCTTCTTGAGCCCCCAGTGCTCATCGTTCACAATCGTGGCACCTGCAGAGGTGAGATGTGATGTGAACTTATCTACCGCTTCCTTCATCTGAGCATCAGACAAAACGGGAGTTAAAATGAAAACGGTTTCGTAGTGGTTCATATATAGTTAGTGAAAATGCTATTGCCTGCAAAGGTACAAATATTCGTCGGATAAACAAGCGCACCGATGCGGACGTAGATTCAACTATCAATTGCAACTGTATTGTCTCGTTCGGATATTTGTATTACATTTGCCCTAGAATACATTCACTATAAGAGCAGTAACGTATGAAAAGAGCTTATCTATCCGTCCGCTCGCTCCTCTCGGCTGGGGCCTCACTCCTACTGGGTTGGCTGGGATTCGCTAGTTGCACAGAGTCCCTAGGGGGCGGAATGGCTGAGTACGGCACGCCTACAGTTGACTATGAGTTCAAGGTGCGTGTAACAGACCAAGACGCCAAGCCTGTCGAGGGTCTTCAGGTAGAGCTGCCCAACAGCTATGGAGACGAAAAGAAACTCACCGATGCTCAGGGCAACGCTGAGCTAGAGGGTAGCTACACAGGCTTTCACGGGGGGCATGGGGTAGCCCTAGAGGTGAAAGACATCGATGGCGAGAAGAATGGCGTCGTCGCAGACAAGCATGTGATTGTAGATATCGAGGAGAGCGACTTCGTCAGCAAAGGCTCTGGAAATTGGAACGAAGGCAAGGTAAAGAAGGATATAGAGATCCAAGTGGAGCGTAAGTAGCCTCTGTAGAGTCCTTATCCTCACCTCTACTATACTATATAACATAGTGTATGAAGCGAACACTCTCAAACATTTTCTCCAATCTCATCGTCGGTGCACTACTCGCACTGATTGGTTGCTTAGGCTTCTCCAGCTGTAAGACGCGCACGACGCATAGGACGAGTGCGGGTGACAAGACAGAGCAGCCTGATACGACTACGCTGGTCAAGCCGAGACCTAGACCAGACGGTATGGGCATGGCGATGTACGGCACACCCACGACGATGTTCGAGCCTAAGCAGATAGTAGAGTCGGAGGAGCAGGAGTAAACGAGAGATTGTAGTCTCATCTGATGAAACTAAGCAAACAAAAGTCCGTCGGGCAGACGCTCCTACGCCCAGCCTTCAAGCAGCGCATCGCACTAGATCTGCATCGAGTACTGCAAGCTGAGAACGTGCGTCGCCATCCGATGACGACACTTTTCTGGGAGTGCACGCTACGCTGCAACCTGCACTGCGGGCACTGCGGTAGCGACTGTCGCGTGGAGAGTGGCGTCGACGAACTGTCGGTCGCTGACTTCATCCATATCATTGACGGGCTGACACCACACGTCGATCCGAATAAGCTACTGGTTATCTTCACCGGTGGCGAAGCGCTCGTACGACAAGACATCGAGGAGGCGGGGCTAGCACTCTACCGTCGTGGCTATCCGTGGGGAATTGTGACCAATGGGATGCTACTCGACGAAAAGCGTCTGGAGAGCTTGCGCCGTGCCGGACTACATACAGCGACGGTGAGTTTGGACGGCTTTGCCGAGGCGCACAACGCTCTGCGAGGGCATCCACGTAGCTACGAGCGAGCTTGGCGGGCGATACAGCTACTCACGCAGGCTGAGGACTTGGTCTGGGACGTGGTGACCTGTGTCAATCCGATGAACTTCGACTCGCTCCCCGCTTTCCGTCAGCAACTGATTGATGCCGGAGTGAAGCGGTGGCGGCTCTTCTCCATTTTCCCCGTGGGACGCGCTGCTGAGAACAAGCAGCTCCAGCTCTCCGACAGTCAGTACTACCAGATGATGCAGTTTATCCTCGAGACGAATGAGGCGGGAGAGATTGAAGCGCAGTATGGGTGCGAAGGTTACTTAGGAGCCTTCGAGGGGCGCACTCGCAAGCAGTTCTACCAGTGTCGTGCTGGTGTGAACATAGCCTCCATCCTATGCGACGGCTCTATCAGTGCCTGCCCGAGTATTCGTTTCGACCATAAGCAGGGCAACATCCATCACGACGACCTCTGGCAAGTGTGGGAGGAGCGCTTCGAGAGCTACCGTGACCGGTCGTGGGCTAAGACAGGTCCTTGCGCCGACTGCAAGAGCTGGAAGTATTGCCTAGGCAATGGGATGCACCTACGCGATGACGAGGGAAAGCTCCTCGTCTGCCACCTCAAACGTCTTGAAGCGGGTGCCGAGGCGCTGCATGCCTCTGGGGGAAGATGACCCAACAGTCGCTGTCGCCTACAGAGCTTATCGTCCACTATGCACACGATGAGCTACATTTGAGTGCTGTCGGCTTAGCTCCGGCCCAGGCGGTTCAGCCAGATGTCTGGCGGGCTTACCAGAAGACTATCACAGGAGATGCCTATGCTGGGCTGGACTATCTGCAGCGTTATGATGAGGTCCGTGCGGATCCACGCAAATTACTCCCCGATGCTAAGTCAATCATCGTCGTGGCTCAGAGCTACTACCCGCCAGTCAAGCAGCCACTATCGGCACCCCAAGTAGCTTACTACGCCTACGGACGCGACTACCACAAGGTGGTTCGTAAGAAGCTCGAGCGTCTGCTCGCATTCATCCAGTCAGACATCGACCAAACAGCCACGGGACGTGTCTGCTGCGATACGGCTCCGCTACTGGAGCGATACTGGATTATGCAAAGCGGGCTCGCCTATCAGGGACGCTCGAAGATGATGATTATACCTAAGCTCGGGACATTCTTTATCTATGGCTTCCTCGTCGTCTCCCTACCGCTAGAGTACGGTGCAGCCATCGATGTGGATTACTGCGGTAACTGTCGGAGATGTATCGACAACTGCCCCGGGGGTGCCTTGCAGGCGGACGGCACCTTCCGTGCGGACCATTGCCTGAGCTACCTAACGATCGAGCACCGTGGTGCCTGGCCCGAAGGTGTTACTGAGCGTCTAGGGGACCGTCTCTTCGGCTGTGATGTCTGCCAGACAGTTTGTCCACACAATGCACACTGCACACCGCATGACGAGCCAGACTTTATGCTCCGCCCAGCCATCGCTCAGCTCACCTATGAGCAACTGGCAAACTTCACCCCCCAACTCTACGAAACTCTAACGATAGGCTCCTCGATGCGACGATGCGCCTACGAAGACCTCCGTCGCAATGCCGAGGCAGTCTTAGCGAACCAAAACCATCCCTCAGTGATATGACAAGACACTATGACATAGCAGCCCTACGGGGACGCTTTATGCGCCGACTGAAAGACTACGGGCTCCCGCTCTCCATTCTAATAGGCATCGTGGGCTATCGCCCACTCTCCGCGCTGAGTCCCGCCATCCCCTATATGCTGATGCTGATGCTCTTCTTTAGCTTTCTCAAGCTCACGCCTAGAGACCTGCGCATCCGCCCCATTCACTTCCTCCTACAGCTCATACAGATTGTGCTAGCCGTAGGCGGCTACCTACTGGTGCGCTACTCTGGGGTCCCAGAGAGCACGCTCCTAGCCGAGGGACTGATGATTTGCTTCTTCTGTCCCGCAGCCTCAGCCTCGCCCGTGGTCATCGGATTCCTCGGGGGCAATGTCGCCTTAGGTACTACCTATGTCCTGCTAACTAGCGTAGGCGTCATCGCATTAGCTCCGCTCCTGCTCGGCTTCTTTGGTAGTGGTACGATGGACTACGGCGCCACCTTCGTGCAGATTTTCTACCGTGTCCTCCCGGTCATCACGCTACCGCTACTCGTCGCTTGGGCCGTTCGCTACGGCGTCAAGCCCGTCTACCAGGTACTGACTAAGATCCCCTCAGCCAGCTTCTGGGTCTGGCTCGTCTGCCTTTCGCTCATCATGGCAAATACAGTCCACTTCATCGCAGAGGAGCCACGAGAGATGATTCCGACGATGATCCTGCTCGGTGTCATGGGTCTGGTCGCCTGCATCGTCCAGTTCGCACTCGGCAAGTGGCTCAGCAAGCGAGTCCTCGGCGAGAGTATCACCCTCGGACAGAGCTTAGGGCAGAAAAACTCGACCATCGCCATCTGGCTAGCGCAGAGCTACCTCAACCCACTCTCATCCGTCGCTATGGCCGCTTACTCTATCTGGCAAAACCTCCTCAACGCCTACCAGATACATCAAGCTACACAACGAGCCAAGCAGGAGGAGCAGTCCTGATTCAGACGACCTCTGATGTAACCAGCTCGCGCCCCTTCTGCTGAGGACAAAAGAAACTTCCCAAGAAGAAAGAAATCACTCTTCCCGAGAAGTCAAATGACATCTCAAGAGGAATTCGTACATCTCTCGTGAAGCCTCTCTTGACTCCTCCTCGGGGACTTCCTGATAGCTGTCAGTCGGCTAATATCTATTTTGAGGTGCTAGGAAAGATTTAGGGTGACGTATTCTAATCAGCTGAGACTATAAAATAGGATATCCACGTGGAAAATCTCAAATCTCCACGTGGAGATTCACTCCTCAGCACCTCAAAGCAGAAATTAGCCCGTCAGTCGATGAAATTGCATTTCGTCGTCGGAAACATTGCCCCACTTCGGATATTCTTGTTATCTTTGCGAGAGAATCGTGTGAGCCACAGCGAGCGACCATAGATGCTTCTGGAGGGAGACACGAAGAGTTTGACGATTTACTTATTAAACTTCACATAGAATGAAAAGAGACCAAGAGATCTTTGATCTGATCGAACAGGAGCATCAGCGCCAGCAAAAAGGCATCGAGCTGATTGCCTCTGAGAACTTCGTCAGCGACCAGGTCATGCAAGCTATGGGTAGCTGTATGACTAACAAGTACGCTGAGGGATACCCTGGCAAGCGTTACTACGGCGGCTGCGAGGTAGTGGACAAGTCTGAGAACCTAGCTATAGAGCGTATCAAGAAGCTCTTTGGCGCGGAGTATGCCAACGTGCAGCCCCACTCAGGCGCTCAGGCTAACATGGCTGTCCTCTTCACCTGCCTCAAGCCTGGAGACACCTTCATGGGTCTAAACCTAGACCACGGTGGTCACCTCTCACACGGTTCGCCTGTCAATAGCTCTGGTACGCTCTACCACCCCATCGGTTACAATGTAAGCAAGGAGACCGGTATGGTCGACTACGACGAGATGGAGCAGCTAGCTCGTCAGCACAAGCCTAAGCTCATCATCGCTGGTGGCTCGGCTTACTGCCGCGAGTGGGACTACGCTCGATTCCGCAGGATAGCTGACGAGATTGGTGCTATCTTTATGGTCGATATGGCACACCCAGCAGGTCTTATCGCAGCAGGTCTTCTCGACAACCCAGTCAAGTACGCTCACATCGTCACCTCTACGACGCACAAGACCCTCAGAGGTCCTCGCGGGGGTATCATCCTCATGGGTAAGGACTTTGAGAATCCTTGGGGTCTCAAGACACCAAAGGGCGTTGTCAAGATGATGTCTCAGCTACTCAACTCTGCGGTCTTCCCCGGCATCCAGGGCGGTCCACTAGAGCATGTCATCGCTGCTAAGGCTGTCGCTTTTGGCGAGGCTCTTGATCCTTCATTCAAGGAGTATCAGACGCAGGTGATGAAGAATGCTAAGGCACTTGGTGAGGCCTTCGTCAAGATGGGCTATAACTGTATCTCTGGCGGTACAGACAATCACTGCCTGCTCATCGACCTACGCTCTAAGTACCCCGACCTAACGGGTAAGGTAGCCGAGAACGCTCTCGTACGTGCCGACATCACGGTCAATAAGAATATGGTACCCTTTGACTCACGCTCCGCATTCCAGACCTCTGGTATCCGTGTCGGTACGCCGGCTATTACGACACGCGGTGTCAAGGAGGACAAGATGCCATACATCGTCGAGCTCATAGACCGCGTACTGCGTGACCCTGAGAACGAAGATGAGATAGCTAAGGTGCGCAAGGAGGTCAACGAGATGATGTCTCCACTGCCCATCTTCGCTTGGTAAGATAACCGTCGAAGAGATTACCTCTTCCCACCTAATAGAGACCGAATGCCGGGGAACGCACGCTTAGACCTCTAAGAAGCAGCCCCCCAGCGTTCGGTCTCTGACTATTTTCCCTACCCCACTCGAGCCTATGACGAGCTATGTCATGAGGCTCTCTATACACACACTTAACTGACACAAGAAAGATGCCCACACCACCATTTCAGTACCAGCCGATGTATCCCGTAGGACCCGATCAGACTGAGTACGAGTTAATCACTTCCGAGTACGTGCACACGGTCGACTGCAATGGTCACCAGATGCTCCAAGTCGACCCCGAGGCTCTGCGCATACTTGCCGAGCGAGCTATGCACGATGTCGCCTTCTATCTGCGTCCCGCCCACCAGGAGCAGGTCGCATCTATACTATCCGACCCAGAGGCGTCGGACAATGATAAGTTTGTCGCTCTCACCTTCCTCCGTAATGCCGAGGTAAGTGCTCTGGGACAGCTCCCCTTCTGCCAAGACACGGGTACCGCCATCATACTGGGTAAGAAGGGACAGAACGTATGGACTGGGGCTTGCGACGAGGAGTACCTCTCGCACGGCGTCTACGACACCTACACACGCTACAACCTCCGATACTCGCAAAATGCTCCCATCGATATGTATCGAGAGGTCAATACGGGCTGTAACCTCCCCGCACAAATCGACCTAATGGCGACGGAGGGCGATGAGTATAAGTTCCTCTTTATCGCTAAGGGCGGTGGCTCTGCCAATAAGACTTACCTCTATCAGGAGACCAAAGCACTCCTCACGGAGGAGCGGCTCTTCCCTTTCCTAGTTGATAAGATGCGTTCGCTAGGTACTGCTGCTTGTCCTCCTTATCATATAGCCTTTGTCATAGGCGGCACCTCGGCAGAGGCAAACCTCAAGACTGTCAAGCTCGCCAGTGCCAAGTACTACGACGAGCTACCCACCGAGGGCAACGAGCTGGGGCATGCTTTCCGAGATCTAGAGATGGAGCAGCGACTCCTTGAGGCGACTCACGAGATTGGTCTAGGAGCGCAGTTCGGAGGTAAATACTTCGCCCACGACATACGAGTCATCCGTATGCCACGCCATGGAGCTTCCTGTCCCGTCGGGCTGGGAGTAAGCTGCTCAGCAGACCGCAACGTACGAGCTAAGATCAATAAGGATGGACTGTGGATAGAGCGACTGGAGAAGCACCCCGCACGACTCATCCCCGAGTCGATGCGCCACGGCACCGAGGGCGAGGTCGTTAAGGTCGACCTCAACCGCCCAATGGACGAGATACGCAAGCAACTGAGCCAGTACCCTGTCTCTACGCGTCTCTCTCTATCAGGCACCATAGTCGTGGGGCGTGATATAGCTCACGCCAAGCTCAAGGAGCGTCTCGATCGTGGTGAGGAGCTACCCCAATACATTAAGGAGCACCCAATCTACTACGCAGGACCCGCCAAGACGCCCGAGGGAATGCCGAGTGGCTCCTTTGGCCCTACCACGGCAGGACGTATGGATCCCTACGTAGACCTCTTCCAGAGCCACGGAGGTAGCCTCGTTATGATTGCTAAGGGCAACCGCAGTCAGCAGGTCACCGATGCCTGCAAAGCGCACGGCGGTTTCTATCTGGGTAGCATCGGAGGTCCCGCAGCTATACTAGCGAAGGAAAGCATCAAGCATGTCGAGTGCCTCGAGTATCCCGAGCTGGGAATGGAAGCAATCTGGCGTATTGAAGTAGAGGACTTCCCCGCTTTCATCTTAGTTGACGACAAAGGCAACGACTTCTTCCAGCAAATCAGACAGTGCGCAAACTGCGCGCTACAGAAATAGCTACAGAGACAAACCGTAGTCTCCTCAACCATCAGTGGTCACAAGAGCGTATCTAGCGCCTCTTGTGACCACTGAGTGTGTAAGGATGGTAGGGAAATGTGCAGGAAAGTCGCCTGCGCTCCTTTGACTGCTAGAGGTCTATCTCTTGTCCGGTGGCGACATTGACAGCGACCTGCGCTAGGCGTACGGCGACGAAGGTCTCGATGTACTGCATCTCCGACTCGAGCCAGTTGCGCTGTGCTAGCGAGAGTGTCTCGAGTGTGACGACGCCCTCCTTGTGTCCCTCGGTCGAGAGGTCGAGGTTGAGCTGTGCGTCGGTGCGGATTTGCTCCGTCTCGGCGTAGCGTGCGAGTGCCTCGGTGAGTTGCCGTGAGGCTTGCTCGTTTTGCATCTGGATGGCACGCTCAGCGTCTTGTAGCTCTAGCTGACGTACCTGCTGGCTGGCAAGTGCGGCCGAGCGACTCTGCAAGCCTTGGTAGATGCCGGTGATGGGAATCTGAACGGCTACACCGACCATCCACGTAGAGCCAAACTGCTTCTTAAAGCCATCCATAGGATTGGGCGACATGGTGAGTAGCTGTGCCGTAAAGCCTACCTCGGGGAGCATCTCGCCGAGAGCCATATTAGCGCGTTGCTGCTCCGCCTCGACAGCTAGATTGGCAGCCTTGAGCTCGACACGCTCCATCGGATTGACCGTGCTGTATAGCTTGGGTTGGCATGGATCGATCGGTTGCTGGCTGGCGAGCGTGAAGTCGGGAGTAAGCTCTATGGCTTGCTCCGCTGGAATACGGCACTGATGCTTGAGTAGGATGAGCAGTGCCTGCAAGCCCTCTCGTAGCTTGCCCTCCTGGAGCTTGGCGTTGTTGCGGTTGACTCGTACGGAGACCACCTCACGATCAGCTACGACTCCTTGTTCCTTCATAGCTGAGACGTCAGCGAGCGTTTTGTCTAGCATGTCGTTGAACTGCGTAATCGCCTTGAGCTGCTCCTGTAGCTGTACTGCCTGCCAATAGGTCTTGGCGATCTGCTCCTCCTCGCCACGCTGCTGGATGGTCCACTGGTACTCGGCTGCTTGCTCGCCGATCTGCGCTAGGCGTACGCCGTTGTAGATGCGTCCACCGGCGAAGATGGGCTGACGTAGCGAGAGAGAGCCGTAGAGGATGTGACCTAGCTCAAGGCTCATCTTGTCGTCGAGCCAAGACTGCGCTTCGCTTAGAGAAGGCACTCCTGGTAGGTTGGGCATCTGCATGGGTGGAAGCCAGGAGGAGAGGTCGACGGAGAAGGGCTTAAGCTTGGCTGGTGTGTAGAGCCATCCGCCTGAGAGAGAGACTTGCGGGAAGAAGTTGCTCTGAGCTTTGAGCCGTGTGGCGTGGGCTGCTTGTCGCTGTGCTTCTAGCTGTGCCGATGGTACGGGGCTCTCTCGGTGGTAGCGGAAGCAGTCGTGTAGTGATAGTTTGAGAGGCTCCGTCTGTGCATAGAGGGAGCCAGTGAGTGTGCAACTGAGGACGAGTGCGAGTAGTCCTCGTAGGGGTGTCGATAGAGCTTTCATCATAAGGTAAAGGTGGTGTGTCCGATGCGATGTCCATCGGCAAAAACGTCTGCACGGTAGCTCCCCGAGAGGAGCGCTTGGGTAATCTGACAATAGATAGTCACGGGCGTGTCCTCGCCGGTGTACTCAATACTCTTGGCGGCTGTCGCTTGAAGAGTTTGTCCCTCGAAGCTAAAGGAACCTCCCTCGCCACTCATCGGCATATCGTTTGGGTTGAGGATACGTACGTAGATCGCTTTGTTGCCGACGGGAGCGGTGACATTCTTTTTAATCGTAAAGGAGATAGCGAGCGTCTCTACCTTATCAATGCGTGTGGTTCGCTTGCCCCGTCCGTTGAGCGGTGAGACTGTAAGCCCCGCTAGGTCTAGACGGGCCGCTATAGCCACCTGACTAGATAGAGCAGCCTTCTCCTCGGAGAGGCGAGATGCTTCGCTACTGACACGAGAGTAGTCCTCACGAACCTGCTGATTCTCGGCAACAAGCCGCTCATTGGTCGCATGAAGCGAATCAATCTGTACGATGTAGCTACGGAGCAATGCTCTGAGCGTATTAATCTCACCCGTCAGCTCGCTGATACGCTTTGCGCTCGTCGCCTTGACACTTGCTAGCTCTTGACTAAGCTGTACCACACGCTGCTGCTCGCTCTCGAGCTGAGCCAGCAGGTTGTCATCGTTGAAAGTCATACTCGTCTCACCAGAGGCTGAGACGAGCTTGTCGTACTGCAGCTGATACTGCTCCGCTAGTTCGTCCAGCTCTTGTTGCATACGCTGCTTTTCCATCTCCACCAGTTCACTCTGCTCACTCTGCATCTGGTGGCGTTCGCGCCTTATATAGATCCATGCGCTCACAATGACGAGCAGCACTATGAGAGCTGCTCCTGCGATGATGTACTTAGTCTGCTTGTTATCTACTCTAGCCATGAGATTTTACTTGACTCTTTTCAATACGCCCCGTCGCGTCAGTTGGTAGTCTAGGGGCGATGTGCTAATGATTTGCTCTATACGTTCACACTCCTCTCTCGTCGTCCAGCCCTCTAGCGAAGGGGTGACGCTAAGCCTCACCTCCCGTCGGCCCTGCTCCGTGGCAAAGGTTAGTACGAGAGGCATTCGTGCTATTTGAGACTGGAGAGCCTCAGAGATCTCCGCAGAGAGCTGGCGCTCCGACTTCGGGAGAAGCCACTCCGTACCCGAGATGCTAGGAGCGAGCTCCCAGGGCTTGTCCAACTTCGGCAGATAAGCTGTCAGCTGGCTCACACGGTATGGGCGCTCGAGCGTTGTAATCTGTAGAAGCGGCTGCTCGCCTTGTATGCGCCACGGAGCGAGTAGGAGCTCGTAGGTGACTAAGCCTGAGACAGAGACGACACAGGAAACCCGCTCTCTGTCTAGGCGCATCTGCAGAGAAGCCGTCGACTTAGTCTGCAGAGAGACCGTGGAGTCGGGTGCGTCGAGAGCTTTCTGTACTAGCTGCCCCCACGCCGAGTCGCTAATGGCGGGAGCTACCCCCATAGGACGCTCGATGATAGCCTCGTAGCGCTGCTCTATCTCGCCACGCTCTTGTGATACGAGGGGGAGACAAAATAACGCCATCAGGACAGACAGAAAATATCTACGAGTAAGTGTCATACCAAGAAAGGCTTAAGTCAATAAGAGACAGAGGTGTAGTGCGAAGGTCCCTGCCCCTCGGTCTCTACACCTCGCAAAGATAGTGAAATAAACGGTTAGCGTCTCTCTGATGACTCCTGGACAGCATCGCTCATACAGCTCTCCGCACGAGGAGCGTCCGAGACACAAGAAGCCCTAGCGAATGAAGAAGCGTAGCGGTTTGAACTTACGACGCAGGTAACCCTTTGCCATACCTAGCCCCACGGTCCACAAGATAGGCTTAGCAAGTGCTAGTCCTGCATTGATAGCTCGTTGCATAGGGCCATTAGAGCTACTGTCCGAGGCTGACTGACCGCCTCCCTGCGTCAGCGAGTCGTAGGTGGGGAGGCTAGCACTCCCCAGCAGTCGATTAAAGAAAGACTTCTTACCTCTCTTCTTTCGCTTCGAGGGGTTGATGAGACGACCTAGTAGTGAGTCAGGAGGAGCTACCTGCTCTTTGACCTCGTCGATAAGCGTCTTCTTGACACCTTGCTGCTTGATATACTGGATATCTCTCTGCCAGACACGCTCGGCGATTTGATAATCCGCCTCTGCTAGTTTCTGACGTCTCTGGAACTCCTTGTATGATACTCTATTCTTCATGTTAGACAGTCAAGATTAGCTTAAAGGGTCTTCGGTAGATGGTATGATGGCACGCTCATCCTGCTCTCCAGAGGAATCAGGCTCCGGACGTAGCTTGTCATCAATTTTCGTCAGAGCGGGGTGTATCCGTCTGTAGGTAAAGGAGCAGAAGGCTCGGACGATTGCCTTGCGTAGTAGTAAGAGACAAACGACTAGTAGTAGTAAGACGCCCGCTCCTATGAGAAAGCTCCAGCCCCAGCCGAGTTCCAGCCAGGCGTTGATACCACACACACCTGCTATGAGCAGCAAGAGCATCATAAAGGGGAGTATCGATACCACAATGAGGAGTGCGAGGAGATTGCCCGCGACCTTCATACCAGCATCGGTACTAGAGTAGAGCGTCCGACGCGTGACCGCCTTCAGATACTCCTTGGTGTGATGGATAAAGCGAGATGTATTGAAGTCTTGCATAGCGAATGGTGTCAGATAGTGGTAAGGTGGCTCGTGCCACGCGTTAAGATGTAGAGGGTAGCAGGCGCACCCAGTCGAGAGCGACTCTGCGCCACGCTCACTAGATGTGCATGCTACCCTTCACAAGACCTATTGAGTTATATAGCTCAAGGGTGTAGGGGCTGGGGAGAAAAGCTACTTGACAGCCTTCTTAGCCTCGTTGACAGTCTCCTTAGCCTTGCCGACGGTTTCCTTAGCTTTCTCGACTGTATCCTCAAAGTCCTCCTCGAGATCCTCTGCTAGGTGCTCGCCGCGCTTCATAAGCTTGTCGCGATATGTCTCGAACTTGTCCTTTGCGTCATAGTAACCCTCTACGAGTGTGTCGCGCGTACGGTCAGCAGTCGTGTTGAAGTCGTCGTAGAGACGCTCGCGCTTGTCGCGATCGGAGAGGTAAGTGATAGCTGCCCCTATGGCAGCTCCTAGTGCAATGCCGAGTGCTATACGTCCTGTGTTGTTCATATCTATTCTGTTTTTTTAGTTGGTGATATATCTTATATAGTCGTCTGGAGGAGCTTACTCGGGCACGCTCAGACTCAAGCGAACGGGAGGTCTACTCACCCCGACACCATAAAGGTACAAATAAATCTTGAGATGACAAGGAGTCGATCGTCCCTAGTCAGGGCTGACGCATTATATATAATGAACTCACCTATTCCTCGCTGGTCGCTATGTGTAGCTCCTGACAGAGCGATTGTAATGCATCAGTTCAGCTAGAGAAATCTAACGCCAGCTTGTTACAAATAATTTAGACCCGACTACATATCAATACGGTCCTATGTCGGGGAAAACGGATTTCCACGTGGATATTTCGAAATCTCTACGTGGAGAATTTTTATTTTCCACGTGGGGAAGAAAAAATTCTTCGGAGGAATCA